>JBGAVM010000040.1:0-2753 GCA_044228125.1 Methylophilus sp. | reverse complement strand
TAGAGCTAAGCAAGCGCGATACGGGCAGGACGCTGTACATATTGGATGAACCCACCACCGGCCTGCATTTTGCAGACATCCAGCTTTTATTGGACGTCATTCACCGTCTGCGCGATGCGGGCAACACCATTGTGATTATCGAGCATAATCTGGACGTGATTAAGACTGCGGATTGGCTGATTGACATGGGCCCGGAAGGCGGCGATGGCGGCGGCATGGTGATTGCGGAAGGCACGCCGGAACAAGTAGCAGAGAACAAAGCAAGTTATACCGGAAAATACTTGAAACCGCTTTTAAAGTGATGCTCTGGATGGCTTATGGATATTGGTCTGCATAGTATCTATATGCTACGCATAGGCATAGTAAGCATAGGCAAAAATCGCCAGCATCGTGATGGTGAGCACAATTTTCACAACCAAAGCCACAACAAAACCCAAACCGGCAGCCAAGCCGACTGCCGTTGCGCGGCTTGCGTCTTTTTGCGCGATTAACTCGCCAATAATCGCACCTATCGCAGGCCCGATAATCAACCCCGGAATGCCGCCCAGAATACCAACCAATGCGCCAACACCTGCGCCCCATAGCGCATAGTTGCTGGCGCCGGCTTTTTTTGCTGTCATCACGGAGGCAGCGATATCCACCACCCAAGCCAAAACGGCAAGCACGCCAATAACAGATATTGTCAGAAGGCTGACTTTGACAAACCCGTCCAGCCAGGCGGCAAGCAACAGCCCCGCAAACACCAGCGGCACGCCGGGCAGCATCGGTAGCACCATGCCGAAAACACCGATGACAATCAGCACTACTGCGACTACCCACAACCACTCCATCAGCGGAATCTCATGAAAAAATATTTAAGGTATCTCTGCAAAACGCATTCTGGCTTGTATGGTGGCGGTGCGGCGGTTCAAATAACGCGTGCTGCGGTGTGCATCATAAAAGCGCGGGTTGGGAATCATGGCTGCCAGCTTTGCAGCCTGCGTCGCACCCAAGCCGCCCGCGCTGGTCTTAAAGTAATGCTGCGCTGCCGCTTCTGCACCAAATATGCCATTACCCCACTCAATCACATTCAAATAAATTTCTAAAATGCGGCGCTTGGTGAGCATTTTTTCCAGCATCACGGTGATCACCGCCTCTTCGGCCTTGCGCCAGGGCGTGCGTTTTTTTTCCAGCATCACGGTGATCACCGCCTCTTCGGCCTTGCGCCAGGGCGTGCGTTTGCTGGACAAAAACAGGTTCTTTGCAAGCTGCTGACTAATGGTAGAGCCGCCTGCAACGATTTTGCCTTTTTTCAGGTTTTTTTCGTAGGCTTTTTCGATGCCTTCCCAATCGAAGCCATCGTGGTCGCTAAACTTGGAATCTTCACTGGCAATCACCGCGCGTTTTAGGTTGTTTGAAATTTTTGCGTAATCCACCCATTTGTACTTCAACTCTGCATCTGGCTTGGTCTCTTGAATAACCTCTAGTCGGTCTTCCATAAACGCGCTGGAAGATGGATTGAATTTAATCCACCAGCAAATATGCAGAAAAATCCAAAGTTGGTAAAGAATCACAATGGTAAAAAACAGCACAAAAAGGCGCTTGAAAAGCCCACCCACACTTAATGAAGTGTTTGGCGATTTGTAAAACAACCAGCGAATCAATTGTGGCTTCTTAGCATTGCAATAACCGGCGCGGTTTGCGGCCGCACGCCGCGCCACAAGTAAAATGCCTCGGCGGCTTGCTCTACCAGCATGCCCAAGCCATCCGCCACTTGCGCGCCAGCCGCCCTGGCCTGCGCCATAAACGGCGTTTCGCGTCCATACATCATGTCGTAAGCTAAGCAATCTTTGGCAAAAATCGTATCGGGAATTGGCAAGGCGGTATCGGTCAATCCTGTTGATGTTGCATTGATAATAATGTCGAACGACTGGTTTTTCAAGCCTTCGAAAGTGCACGCAGCAACTTTATTGACAAACTGACTCGCCATCTTTTGTGCTTTATCCAGCGTACGGTTTGCCACCACTAACGTGGCGGGTTGTTGCGCCAATACTGGCTGAAAAACGCCCTGTGCCGCACCGCCCGCCCCAAGTATCAATATTCGCGCGCCTTGCAGGGCGATGCCGAAATTATTTGCAATATCGCCAATTAAACCCGCACCATCGGTATTGTCACCTTTGATATGGTTTACGGTAAAAATCAAGGTATTCACAGCCCCTGCATGTTGAGCACGCTCAGTCAAAACATCACATAAACCGTGTGCCTCAAACTTGAACGGCACGGTGACATTCGCGCCTTTGTAGCCTTGCACAATCAGTTCCCGTACCTTTTCTGCAAAGCCATCCAGCGGTGCCAAGATAGCCTCGTAACTGATATTCTGCCCGGTTTGTTTGGAAAACGCGGCGTGGATCCAGGGCGATTTGCTGTGTGCGATCGGGTTGCCAATCACGGCATACTTGTCTGTCATACCGCTTTAATTGCTTTCAAAAGCCTGTTTAGTTTGTCCACGGCAAGCCCGCATGCTTCCAGCCATTGATGAGCGTGCGTTGCTTTTTCTCATTCGCCTCGCCCTCAAAACCTTCCAGCATATTGTATGCTTCGGTAAAGCCCAGCTTGGCAGCTGTTGCAGCAGCGTTGTGCGAGCGCCCGCCGGTCCGGCACATAAAAATAACCAGCGCTTCCTTATCAACCTGCATCTCCAAATGCGCTGCAAAATCTGGGTTGGCGACCATGCCCGGGTAAAACGCCCACTCTATATGCGTTGCACCAGGGAT
>JBGAVM010000023.1:0-25448 GCA_044228125.1 Methylophilus sp. | reverse complement strand
GGACAACAGTTTTGAGCAAGGTCTGGAACAGGTGACCGCCAATTACAGCGTGGATGAGGACGGCAATATCAAGGTGATTAACCGTGGCTTTAACCCGGAAAACGGTAAGTGGAAGGAGGCGGAAGGCAAGGCGAAATTCGTAGATGAGCCGAATGCGGACGGCACGCGCACCGGGCGGCTGAAAGTGTCGTTTTTCAGGCCTTTCTATGGCGATTACAACATCATCGAGCTGGATAAACCGTATTACAACTACGCGCTGGTGAGCAGCGGCAAAGAGTATTTGTGGATTTTAAGCCGCACGCCGCAGCTGACTTACCCGATTAAGCAGCACCTGATGGCGAAGGCCAAGGAGCTGGGCTTTGCGACGCATGAGTTGCTGTTTGTTAAACAGGCGAATCAGGTGGAATACGAAGCCGGACGGCACGTTGTGCCACAGCACAACTGATTTAATAGTGCCACAGCATAATTAAGCCATGAACATACAAACCTGGGAATTGTTGAGCTATATCGTCACCGTTGTCGGCCTGCCGCTGGCGATTGTGACTTTTTTGCTGGAACAGCGCAAAGAACGTGAAAACGAGGACGAAGAAGTCTATCAACTGCTGGCAGACAACTATACGGATTTTTTGAAACTGGTGCTGGCCAACCCGGATTTACGGCTGCGCTCGCATGTGTGCGTGCTAGAAATGACCGAGGAACAAACAGAGCGCAAGCAAGCATTGTTTGAAATATTGATCTCCTTATTTGAGCGCGCCTATTTGCTGACATATGAAGATGGCATGACGGGCAAGAAACTACGCCGCTGGTCATCTTGGGATGATTACATGCGCGAGTGGTGCTCGCGCGAAGATTTTAGAAACATGCTGCCCAAACTATTGCAGGGCGAAGACCCGGATTTTGCAGCCTATATCAGCCATATTGCCCGCGAAATAAAATCCGCTATTTAGCTATTTGACCTGCGGAGTCAGCTTGTAGCCTGCTTTCTTGAAGGCGGCTATTAGGCCTTCTTCTCCCGCCAGGTGAGATGCTCCTACCGCAATGAATACCGGTTTTTCCCCAGCCAGCTTCAATGCACGTTCTGTCATCACTTTATTGCGCCTGTCCAATAAGCGCTCTTTCATCTTGGCCCACAACGCCTTAGGCAGCATGCCGCCGGTGACTTGTTCATCCAAGCTGACTATCTTGCTGATATTGCCATCCAGATAAGCCTGCATCAGGCGTTCGAAATCGGCTTCTTTCTGTTCCTGCGTGCGTTTCAGCACCGCGCGCAGCATCACCATCTGCTCTTCCAGGCTGAAGTCATCCATTACGCCAAAGTGCTCCTGCGGTTTCTCGATGCCGACGACATCTTTCAGGTTCTCCTCCGCCTTGGTCATCAGCATGTTGTCCTGCGCGAAGGGCGTCTGTGGTTTGGGCAAATCAAACACCACCGCCAGCAGCCAGGGCTTCATCTGCAACGCTGCGCCCAAGTGCATGGTGTGAAAATCCGCCAGTTCACGTACTTTTTCGAATTCGTCATTGGTAAGCTGCGAGGCCAGGCTGCCGCTTTTCAGCATGAACAGGCTTGGGTCTCGATTCTCAGCCACTTCCATCACGAAGGTATCTACCGCCTTAATGGCTTCGATAGTGTTGGGCGTGATATCAGCCACGCGGTTATCGTCGGAATGCATAGTGCCGAACAGGTAACTGGTCACTCCGGTAGGCGATTCCAGCTTCCAGAAAAGGCCTGTGTCTGCGGCAGATGCGGCAAGCACAAAGCACAGTAACAAAATGCTTAACAGGTAATGCGCGATCTTTTGCATGAATGGCTTTCCTTAAAAGTCTATTGGAAAGACTTCAACGAATACCAATTAGTTCAAGAATGCGGTTTACTGCTACGCTTGGTCGGTTTGGCTGCGTTCTTCATATTGTTAAAGGCTTTCGGCAGCTTGGCCTTGACGCGCGGATTGAATGCGCTGCCGTCGGATTGACGCACCTTGCCCATCACTGCGGGCTGGTAGGCCGGCACCAGATGTTTCTTGCTGCTACCTATCAAATCCTCGCGCCCCATGCGAATCAAGGCCTCACGCAGCATCGGCCAGTTGGCGGGGTCGTGGTAACGAATGAACGCCTTGTGCAGCCTGCGCACGCCGCCCGCCTTGGGAATTGGCACATCTTCGCTGGATTTGGTCACCTTGCGCAGCGGGTTCTTGCCGCTGTGATACATCGCAGTGGCCATCGCCATCGGCGTGGGCGTAAAGTTTTGCACCTGGTCCAGCCTGAAATCATTCTGCTTCAGCCACAATGCGAGATTGAGCATGTCCTCATCCGTCGTGCCTGGATGCGCGGCAATGAAATACGGAATCAGGTATTGCTCCTTGCCCGCCTCTTTGCTGAACTTCTCGAACATGGCCTTGAATTCGTTATACGCGCCCATGCCCGGCTTCATCATCTTGCTGAGTACGCTTTCCTCGCTATGCTCCGGCGCGATTTTCAGGTAACCGCCGACGTGGTGCTGCACCAGTTCCTTAACGTATTCCGGCGATTTCACCGCCAAATCGTAGCGCAAGCCGGAGCCGATTAAAATCTTCTTCACGCCCTTGATCTGGCGCGCTTTGCGGTAGAGCTGAATCAGGGCGCTGTGGTCAGTGTTCAGGTTCTCGCAGATGCCCGGATAAACGCAGCTAAGTTTGCGGCAGCTCTTCTCGATATCTTCCGATTTGCATGAAAGGCGGTACATATTGGCTGTGGGGCCACCCAAATCGGAAATGATGCCGGTAAAGCCTTCCACCTTATCGCGAATCTCTTCAATCTCTTTCAAAATCGAGGCTTCCGAACGGTTCTGGATAATGCGGCCTTCATGCTCGGTGATGCTGCAGAACGTGCAGCCGCCGAAACAGCCGCGCATGATGTTGACGCTGAAACGTATCATCTCCCATGCAGGGATTTTTGCCCCACCATAAGCTGGATGCGGCTTGCGGGCATAAGGAAGGTCAAAAATATAATCCATTTCCTTTGTGGTAAGCGGAATGGGCGGCGGGTTGAGCCACACTTCGCGGTCGCCATGCCGCTGTATCAGCGCACGTGCATTGCCGGGATTCGCCTCCAGATGCAGCACACGCGAGGCGTGCGCGTACATGACCGGGTTATTGGAGACTAGCTCATAGGCTGGCAGGCGCACCACCTGCTTATCGCGCGGTATTTTTGTCAGCTTATGCGGCAAAGGCATCGCAATGGTGATTACTTTATTCCCCTCACCCCCATCCCCGCCTTCCCCCTTAAATGGGGAAGGAGACCCGCTTGCCTGCAAGCTGGCCTCTGTTGCACAACTGGTATCTGCTTTTCCCATCTTCATTTCATATGGGTCAACATGCTTATCCACCCTGCCTGGCCTGTCCATCTGCGTGGAAGCCACCTCGACAAAATCATCCGGCACGGCTTTGCAAATGAACGCAGTGCCGCGTATGTCGGTAATATCTGCAAGTTGCTCGCCGCGCGCCATGCGGTGCGTCAGTTCGACAATCGCGCGTTCGGCATTGCCATACAGCAGAATATCGGCTTTGGAATCTACCAAAATGGAGCGGCGCACTTTATCGCTCCAGTAATCGTAATGCGCAATGCGGCGCAGGCTGGCCTCAATGCCGCCAATGACCAAGGGCACGCCGGGATAAGCCTCACGGCAACGCTGCGAATACACTAGCACCGTTCTATCCGGGCGTTTGTTTGCTGCGGCTTCTGGCGTGTAAGCATCGTCTGAGCGGATTTTGCGATCAGCCGTATAGCGATTGACCATGCTGTCCATATTGCCAGCGGTGATACCGAAATACAGGTTAGGTTTGCCTAATTCTTTAAACGCATCGGCCGATTGCCAATCCGGCTGGGCGATGATGCCAACGCGGAAACCTTGCGATTCCAGCAAGCGTCCAATCAATGCCGCGCCAAAGCTGGGATGGTCGATGTACGCATCGCCAGATACGATGATGATGTCGCACGAATCCCAGCCCAGCGCGTCCATCTCCGCGCGGCTCATGGGCAGCACGGGTGCCACACCAAAGCGCTTGGCCCAATAAGGCTTGTAGCTGGTGAGTGGTTTTGCGGTACTATTGCTGTAGAATTCCAAAATGGCGGCTTGCGAGTGAAAGCGCGCATTTTACGCGTTAATGAATTGATTTAGAAGAGAATTTATTTACATTATGGATACTCAGGTCAAATATCACGTTTCCGGCATGACATGCGGCAATTGCGTGAAGCATGTACAAGCAAAATTGGGCGAGTTTGCAGACGACGTGATTGTGACGCTAGACCCGCCACAGGCCATTTTGATGGAGCCGAAAAAAGACATGGGCGTGCTCAATGCGGCGTTGGCGGAAATCGGCAATTACAAACTACTGCCGCAAACCAAACCCAAGGCGCTAATCGAGATTCCCGAACTGCCCAGCGACAAGATTCTACGCCGTGCGCCGACTGTGCTGATTATGGTCGTTGCAGCCATTGTGCTATTCATGCTTTTTTTCAAGAAATAATCCTCAAAAAATAACGTGATTGGCTATTACCAGCTACCCGGCGGAAAAGTCGCTGCAATTGAAGATAACTGCGACTTCCCACCTTTATCACAGGCATTGAAATCACCCAACGGCCTGCTGGCGATAGGCGGCGATTTAAGCCCGCAACGCTTGCTGAGCGCTTACCGGCAAGGCATCTTCCCCTGGTTCAGCAAAGACGAGCCGATTCTTTGGTGGAGCCCGGATCCGCGTATGGTGCTGTTCCCGGATGAGCTGAAAATCAGCCGTTCACTTGCCAAAACGCTAAAAAAGCACCCCTTCGAACTCCGCATGAATACTGGCTTCCAGGCCGTTATGCAAGCCTGCGGCAAAACCAGCCGCCCGGGACAGGATGGCACGTGGATAAATGAAGCGATGGTAGCAGCGTATTGCGAATTGCATGCGCAAGGCTACGCCATCTCATCGGAAAGCTGGCTGGATGGCAAACTGGTGGGCGGCTGTTATGGCATCAAGATTGGGCGCATGTTTTATGGCGAAAGCATGTTCCATCACGTGACGGACGCCTCGAAAGTTGCCTTTGTGAATCTAGTAGAACATCTTAAGAATCAGTCTGTTGGGATGATTGATTGCCAGATGAAGACTCCGCTGCTCACCAGCTTTGGCGGGCGCGAGATTCCACGCGCAACCTTTTTGCAAGCGTTAACAGAATTGGTAAACTGTTGACATGGCATTACCCAATGACCCCTTGCTGCAAGAGTTGCGATTCTATGTCACTACGCCCTACGCTTGCGGCTACCTGCCCAACCAGCGCGCGCAAAGCCTGATTGCCGCGCCGCAGCAGCTTGTCACGCCACAAGTCTATAGTGAGTTGATCCGGCAAGGCTTTCGTCGCAGTGGGAGTTTTGCCTACCGCCCGCACTGCGAACATTGCCAAGCATGCATTTCCATACGCGTGGTACTGGACAGATTCCAGCCTAACCGCAGCCAGAGACGCGCTTTCCGGCATCATGCCGACCTGCAGGCGCACATCCTGCCCGTGGGGTTTCATCCTGCGCACTTTTCGCTCTACCAACACTATCAAGCCGCCCGCCACACCGAACCCGACATGGCTAACCTCGAGAATGCGATCGTGGACGCCGAACAATACAGCCAATTCTTATGCCAGAGCAATGTGGACAGCGTAATGGTAGAGTTTAAAGACCAGGATGGCGTATTGAAAATGGTCAGTGTAGTGGACGTGGTGGAGGATGGGCTTTCCGCTGTCTATACCTTTTATGACACCAGCGACCCCAAAGCCAGCCTGGGCACCTATAGCATCATGTGGCTGGCAGAAAAAGCCAGAAGCCTGGAACTACCCTATCTATACTTGGGCTACTGGATAGCTGATAGCCAGAAAATGGCCTACAAACAGGCATTCCAGCCACAAGAGCAGCTTGTTGACGGCATTTGGCGCTCCATCTGACCCATTCCCCACCTCTTTCCAGCTGCTTTATCATTAAAATTAGCCCAAACGAGCTAACATCAGCGGTTAGCGACACATAAGATTGGCCCTAATGGGCTATTGTTGACAGGTCTGTGCAAGCATATTATTCGTCCCAAGTAGTAAATAGATCACAAGGGGCAATTATTATGAAACTTAAATCAGCATTACTAGCGATTATCGCAACAGCTTCTGTTGGCTTCACTGCAGCAGCACAAGCGGCAACATGGACGCAACTATCACCCACTACGAGTCCTGTTAATGTAGCCGGTACAAATGTGTATTATGCACCATCTCCAGCCGCAGAAATTTGGTACTACAATGACAACATTACACCGCAAAGTCCCGCGAATATTGAGTTAGTGGTAGAGGATGTATTTGGCACCTCTGTTGACTGGGTAGGTGACTGCGACGGCGAAGGTTGTAGCACAGGCTCCTCTGGCTCTGGTTTTGACTCCAAAGCAGGTAGTTTCTCCAGTGAAGTCGGGTTTAATTACCTGGCAATACATTTCGGCAAAGGTGAATTATTTTTCCGTTGGGATGAACTCATTAACGAATTCAGCTTTAGAGGTTTGCCTAAGGATTTGAGCAACTTCCGTGCATACAGCGATATCAGTGAAGTCCCCGCTCCGGCTGCAGTCTGGTTACTCGGCTCCGCATTGCTTGGCTTTGTAGGTTACAGACGTCGCGGCGAACTGCCAACTCTGACGTAATAAAAAACCGCCCTTGCCGGCGGTTTTTTATTGTCCAGACCACGTGCTACCGTGCGGCCACAGTAAACAAGCGCACCAGTTCCAACTGATGCCGGTTAGATGCGCTGCGGAACTTGGTCTGGAACAGTTTAAGCGCCTGAGAAGTATCACCACTCAAGTAATGTGTAATCACGGCTGCAGCACACACATGGAATTCATGGTGTGCGACACATGCCGCTTCGTACTCCGGCAAATGCCCATAATGCAGCTTACCTTCATTCTGCAGCCAATTCCCAAGCTTGCATGTTTCATACTGTAAAATATCATCCATGCTTAAAGTTTTGGGTGATTTCCCATCCAGTATCTCCTGCAACTGGCCTCGCCACGCCTTGTGCGCCATCAGCTCATTACGCAAGTCCAACCCATAGAAATCCACTTCTTCTTCCGGCACTTGTGTGCCTCCTGTTGCTGACCGAGACTCCACCAGCGTATCGCGTCTTGGAATGATCCAATCTAAAAAACCCATTTCTTGCTCCTGATTATTGTTGTTGTGTTTGTGTTAAACCTTCAATAACCATCTGTGCAAAAATCAGGCTAACCTTTAGCCGAACGTAACTTAATGATTTTAATAGACTATATCTTTTATCAAAAAAATATCACGGCGAGAAGAGCATCAATATGTCAAAAAAATGACAGCCACTAAGAACCAGCTGATCACTTGCGCTAATGAGCAATCTAGTGTGCTAAGTGGTACAATTGCGGCCTTATTTAGATAGCCGAAAAGGCGCATTCATTGAAAAAACTGGTGATTTTTGGCGTAGGACTGATTGGTGGCTCTGTGGCACTGGCATTGAAAAAACATGCCGGCGCGCCTTTTATCGTCGGTGTCGGACGGAGTATCAAGAGCCTGCAGCAAGCCAAAGACCTTGGCGTGATCGATGCTCTGGAGACCAATATCCATGCAGCTTGCAGCGATGCCGATATGATCCTGATTGCCGCACCTGTGGCGCAAACCAAAGCCATCCTGCAAAACATAAAACCGCATTTGGGTAAAAATACGATTATTACAGATGCAGGTAGCACAAAGTCGGATGTTTTAGCAGCAGCACGTGAAGCACTGGGCGAGCAATTCAACCAGTTTGTGGGTGGCCACCCAATCGCCGGTGCAGAAAAATCCGGCGTCACCGCAGCTCAAGCGGATTTGTTTGTGAGTAAAAACGTGGTGCTGACACCTACCTTGGAAACCAATCAGGATGCGGCTTCCAGGGCAATGCAATTATGGCGCGATTGCGGCGCAAAAGTGAGCGAAATGCCTGCCGAGACGCATGACAGCATCTTCGCCGCCGTCAGCCATTTGCCGCACTTGCTGGCGTTTGCGCTGGTGAACGAAATCGCCAATCGCCCGAATGCCGCGCAACTGTTCAGCTTTGCCGCCAGCGGCTTTCGTGATTTCACGCGCATCGCAGGTAGCCACCCGGAAATGTGGCGCGACATCGCGCTGGCCAACAAGACCGCGCTGCTGGGCGAAATTTCTGCCTACGAACAACAACTTTCCCATTTAAAACAATTGCTTGCAAACGAGGATAGCAAAGGGCTGGAAGCGCTTTTCCAAACCGCAAGTACCGCCCGCAACAATTGGGGCAAGACGCAATAACATTCATAAAAGACCATGGAACAACTTACCCTACAACCCGTTCGCCACGTAGAAGGCAGCGTAAAACTCCCCGGCTCTAAAAGCATCTCCAACCGCACGCTGCTGCTGGCCGCGCTGGCCGATGGCGTGACCGAAGTGCGCGATTTGCTTGCATCCGACGACACCGCGCGCATGCTGGATGCACTGCAAATCTTGGGCGTAAAACTGGAAAAAACCGGTGAAAACGACTGGCGCGTGCATGGTTGCGGCGGCAGCTTTCCCAACAAAGGCAGCGCAGATAAGCCTGGGGATTTGTTTCTGGGTAACGCTGGCACGGCTTTCCGCCCGCTCACGGCGGCGTTGGCACTTTCGAATGGTTACTATTATCTGCACGGCGTGCCGCGCATGCACGAGCGGCCGATTGGCGATTTGGTAGATGCCCTGCGCCAGATTGGCTGCAACATCGAATACACGGGTAATGAAGGCTTTCCGCCGCTAAAAATATCGCCCGCAAAAGTGAATGTCAGCCAGCCGATCAAAATTCGCGGCAATGTCTCCAGCCAGTTTCTGACCGCGCTGCTCATGGCATTGCCTTTAACAAGGAAACTAGCAAGGATCGAAGTTGTAGGTGATTTAATTTCTAAGCCATACATTGATATTACATTAAATCTGTTAAAGCAATTTAGCGTTTACATACAACGAGATGGTTACCAACTTTTCATCATTCCAGAAAACCCAAGTTATGCAGCCCCCAGCGAGATATATGTTGAAGGAGATGCCTCAAGCGCCTCGTATTTCTTGGCTTGTGGAGCAATAGCAGGCGAAGTGACTGTTGATGGTATAGGGATGAATAGCATCCAAGGTGACGTGAAATTTGCCGAAGAAATTAAAAAAATGAATGTGCAGGTTTGGTATGACAGAAATGCTGTAACTTCGCGCAACATATCAAAAAAACTCAAAGCTATCGACCTCGACTGCAACCACATCCCTGATGCGGCGATGACATTGGCTGTAATGGCGTTATTTGCCGACGGCGCAACGACCTTGCGCAACATCGCCAGCTGGCGCGTGAAGGAAACCGACCGCATCGCCGCGATGGCGACCGAATTGCGCAAAGTAGGCGCGGTAGTTGAAGAAGGTGCGGATTACATCAAAATCACGCCGCCGGAAAAACTCACGCCTAACGCAGTGATTGACACTTACGACGACCATCGCATGGCCATGTGTTTCTCGCTAGTCTGCTTGGGAGAGAAAGGTGTTCCGGTAACAATTAACGACCCGAAGTGTGTAAACAAAACATTTCCGGATTACTTTGACAAGCTCGCCACTATTTGCCAACGTTAATCGACATATCCAGCGCCCCCCTGATACGCGTGTGTTTGCATGCTGCGCGATAATTTGAACCGCTCCCAAGCTTTTTTATGAAAATAAAACACAACCGTATTACAGGCGGGCTCCACCAAGGCGATAGCCCCGCCAATCAAAGCACTTCCGCTCAATGCGTAACCTACGCCGAATGCCACACTAAAGTGTAAAATCGCAAAAGTGAATGTCTTTGCCATAGCAAACTCCTTTCTATATCAATAGACTATAGTTTGCACACACATAAGAATATAATCCAATTGATTGATTAAAACTTATTGATAATTTTTGCTTATGACAAATATTGCTATCCCAATCATTGCCATTGACGGCCCTTCTGCCAGCGGCAAAGGGACGATTTCCGAGCGTGTAGCTGAAGCACTGGGCTTTCACTACCTGGATTCCGGCGCACTCTACCGCGTTGTGGCTTATGCTGCCAAGCAAAAGGGTATCGGCTGGGGAGATGCCGACACGCTGGCCAAGATGACCGGAATGCTAAACATCCGCTTTGAGCACGGCAATGTCTTTCTGGACAATCAGGAGATCTCGCCGGAAATACGTACGGAAGAAATGGGCAAAGGCGCATCAGAAGTTTCTACTCACCCACAAGTACGCAGTGCACTTACAACATTACAAAGAGAATTCGCCAAACCGCCAGGCCTGGTGGCAGATGGCCGCGACATGGGTAGCGTAATATTCCCAAGCGCCATTTTAAAAATCTTCCTGACCGCCAGCGCAGAAGTACGTGCTGAAAGACGACACAAGCAACTCAGCCAAAAGGGTCAGCAAGCCGATTACGAAGCCATCCTGCGGGATTTGCAACTACGCGACAAACGCGATAGCGAGCGTAGCACCGCACCACTTATGCAAACGCCAGACGCCTTGCTGCTGGATACAACACAACGTACTATCGACGAGGCGGTGGAATTTGTGCTGGATGCCTACAAAAAACGCATTAATTTATCATTAAGTCATTGAACACATGTATTATTTTGTGTATGATATACAGTTCGTGTCACGCAACACGTGTCTGCGTGATGTTTTGCTAACTTTCCCACTGCTAGGTGGGGTTTTTTGGAATTTTTTAATTTAATGGCTTCTACCTCTAAATCTACCTCTTCCACTATGGAATCTTTTGCAGCACTGTTTGAAGAAAGCCTGGCCCGCCAGGAAATGCGCTCCGGCGAAATCATTACTGCCGAAGTTGTTGCAGTGGATAACGATCATGTGATCGTGAATGCTGGCCTGAAATCCGAGAGCGTGATCGACGCCTCCGAATTCAAAAATGCGCAAGGCGAGCTGGAAGTGAATGTCGGCGACTTCGTAAGAGTTGCTATCGAAAAACTGGAAGATGGTTTCGGCTCCACCCAACTGTCCCGCGAAAAAGCGAAGCGCATGGAAGCTTGGCTGGATCTGGAAGACGCCATGAACGAAGGCCGCGTGGTAAAAGGCTTTGTAGCTGCACGTGTCAAAGGCGGTCTGCGTGTGAATGTTAACGGCATCCCGGCTTTCTTGCCTGGCTCCCTGGTGGACATCCGTCCGGTAAAAGACACTACCCCGTTCGAAAACAAAGAATGGGATTTCAAAGTCATCAAACTTGACCGCAAACGTAACAATATCGTGGTTTCCCGTCGCGCAGTGATGGAAGCTGACATGGGTGCAGACCGCGAAGCCTTGATGGGCAGCTTGACCGAAGGCGCAGTCGTAAAAGGTATCGTGAAAAACATTACCGATTACGGCGCGTTCGTTGACTTGGGCGGCATCGATGGCTTACTACATATCACTGACCTGGCATGGCGCCGTGTGAAACACCCATCCGAGGTATTGTCCGTAGGTCAGGAAGTAGAAGCTAAAATCCTGAAATTCGATCAAGAGAAAAATCGTGTTTCCCTGGGCATCAAACAACTGGGCGACGACCCATGGGTTGCCTTGGGCCGCCGTTACCCGGTTGGCACACGCCTGTTCGGCAAAGTGTCCAACTTGACTGACTACGGCGCGTTCGTGGAAATCGAACCAGGCATCGAAGGTTTGGTACACGTATCCGAAATGGACTGGACCAACAAGAACATCCACCCGGGCAAAATCGCACAATTAGGCGATGAAGTTGAAGTCATGATCCTGGAAATTGACGAAGAGCGTCGCCGCTTGTCATTGGGCATGAAACAATGCAAACCGAACCCATGGGACGACTTCGCTGCCACCCATGCGAAAGGTGACAAGGTTTCCGGCCAAATCAAATCCATCACCGATTTCGGCGTATTCATTGGCTTGCCTGGCGGCATCGATGGCCTGGTACACTTGTCTGACCTATCCTGGACACAACCTGGCGAAGAAGCTATCCGCAACTTCAAGAAAGGTGACGAGCTGGAAGCTGTTATTTTGGGCATTGACGTTGAGAAAGAGCGCATTTCCTTAGGTGTCAAGCAACTGAGTGAAGACCCAAGCGGTGCATCTTCTGCTTCCGATGAAAAAGCAGCCAAACCTGCCAAAGCCAAAGCAGCCAAAACCAAAACGGAAGATACCGTGGATGCCGCATCTGCTGGTACGACCAACCTGGGTGCCTTGCTGAAAGCAAAACTGGACACCAAGAAATAATCTGCAATAGACGATAACGATAACAGACCAAAGGTACCAGAAATGACGAAATCTGAGTTAGTGAACCTGCTTGCGGAACGCTTCCCTCAACTAGTTGTAAAAGATGCCGAATTATCCGTTAAAACTATTTTGGATGCGATGACAGACAATCTGGCAAGCGGGGAGCGTATCGAAATCAGAGGGTTTGGCAGTTTTAGCTTGAACTATCGCCCGCCGCGCCTGGGACGCAACCCCAAAACCGGCAGCAAGGTGCAAGTACCTGCCAAACATGTTCCACACTTCAAGGCGGGGAAAGAACTCAGAGATCGTGTGGATCATACAGACTGACTTCGTAGTCAAAAATCAAAACGGTGCAATTTTGCACCGTTTTTTTTGACCCAAGCAAAAGAAAACAGATAACCATTAGCCAGTAAAGATTTGCTTAGGTAGAATATGGCTAACTTCAAAACGACACACCTTTCATGTCTGTAGAATTCGAATTCTGGTGGCTGCTCATTCTGCCGTTGTTCTTCACCCTGGGCTGGATAGCTGCGCGGGTGGACATCAAACAGCTATTAGCCGAATCCACCACCCTGCCAGCAGCCTATTTCAAAGGGCTTAATTTCCTGATCAGCAACCAGCATGACAAGGCTGTTGAAGCCTTCAGCGAAGCAGTGCATGCCAACACCGAATCTCTGGAGCTGCATTTTGCACTAGGAAGCTTATTCCGCAGGACAGGTGAAACTGACCGTGCGATTAACCTGCATCTCAACCTGCTGGAGAAAAAGGATCTCACCGCCAGTCAAAAAGATGCCGTCAAGGCCGAGCTGGCGCAAGATTATCTGAAAGCCGGTTTATATGATCGCGCCGAAGAGCTGTTCAAGACACTCAATGACACACGCTATCGCCAGCCTGCTTTACACGCTTTGCTGGAAATCTATGTGCGCGAACGCGAATGGGCACACGCCATCGAAACGGCCACCGAGCTGGAACGCTTGTCTGGCGTACCTTTCCGCAAGGAGATCGCACAATATCATTGCGAAATCGCCATGAACCACCTGATGGCGCAAAAGCATAAAGAGGCGCAAAGCCAACTGGAAGCCGCGCTGGATGCCAACAAAAACTGCGTGCGCGCCAATGTGCTGCTGGGCGACTTGGAAGCAGATGCTGGTCGCCACGCCGCTGCCATTGGCTTCTGGAAGCGCATCGAATTCCAACAGCCGGAATATTTGGGGCTGGTGGCGAACAAATTGCTAAAGAGTCATGCAGCTTTGGAAAAACTACCTGAAGGCCTTACGCTGCTAAACCACTATGCAGAAACGCACCAACTCTCCTCCGTGATGCACGTACTTTACGAAGCCACGCTTACTGAAAGCGGCCCGGAAAGCGCGGCCAAGCTTGCGCGCAACGAGCTGATTCGCAAGCCTAGCCTGCAGACGCTGGATCAACTCTTGCAGGCCCGCGCTATGGATGAAAAAAACCAGGTGCCGGACATCCAACTGATGCAGCAAACCGTGCGCAATGCAATCGGCAACCGCGCCGCCTATTACTGCGACCAGTGCGGGTTCCGCGCCAAGCAGCACCATTGGCGCTGCCCAGCCTGCAACGCTTGGGAATCGCTGCCTGCTGAGCCGACCGAAACCATCACCCGTGAAATGACTGTGAAACAGAAATAATGTCCTCCCGTATCGTCGTAGCCCTTGATTACGCCCATGCTGATGGCGCACTTGATCTCGCAAAACAATTAGACCCCAGCCTGTGCAAGCTAAAGGTAGGCAAGGAGCTTTTTACCGCCGCTGGCCCCAAGCTGGTAGAACAACTGCAAGCACAGGGGTTTCAAGTATTCATTGATTTGAAGTTCCACGACATCCCGAATACCGTGAGCAAGGCCTGCGAAGCCGCATCCAGACTGGGCGTGTGGATGCTCAACGTGCATGCCAGCGGCGGCAGCGCTATGATGCAGGCTGCGCGCGAAGGCGTGGATAAAAGCGGGCAAAACCCTATTTTGATCGCCGTGACCGTGCTTACCAGCATGACGCAGGACAACCTGACTGAAATCGGCATCCACACGGCTTTGCAACAGCATGCGCTGCATTTGGCCAAGCTGGCACACCAGTCCGGCATGGATGGCGTGGTATGTTCCGCGCACGAGGCTGGCAGCATCAAATCCGCAATTTCGGATAAATTTGTCACCGTCACGCCTGGCATACGCCCTGCGAACGCCAGCCTGGATGACCAAAGCCGTGTAATGACGCCATCCCGCGCCTTGCAGATGGGGGCCGATTACCTAGTGATAGGCCGCCCGATCACACAAGCGGAAAACCCTTTACAGGCACTGCAAGACATTCACGCGGAAATCCGCACACAGGTCAACTAAAATCGCTAGAATAACGTTTATAATTTTTTAACCATTTCACTGACTGGAGATCACAATGAAAAAAATCCTCATCGCTCTGCTTGCTTCCATGGCGTTCAGCCTGCCTGCCTTTGCAGCAGTCAACATCAACACCGCTACACAAGAAGAACTGGAATCTCTGGAAGGGATTGGCCCGGTTAAAGCACAGGCAATTATTGATTACCGCAAGAAAAATGGCGGTTTTAAATCTGTTGACGAATTGGAAAAAGTAGACGGTGTTGGCCCGGTCACACTGCAAAATGTACGCAAGGATGTTTCCGTATCTGGCCGTACCACTGTGATGGTGCCTGCCGATAAGAAAGAGGACAAACCAACGAAACCCGCTAAAGACAAAGAAACCAAAACCAAATCTGTAGGCAATGAAAAAGCTGCGGAAAGCGGCAAAGTGGCCGATAGCAAAGAAGTGAAAGACGAAAAACCGGCTAAAGAAGCCAAAGAGAAAAAAGACAAGAAAGATAAAGACGCTAAAGAAGAGAAAGCTGACAAATCCAAAAAGGATAAAGCAGCCGACAAGGATGACAAAAAAGCGGATAAAGACAAAAAAGAGTCTAAATCAAAAAAAGACAAAGCCGATAAAGATAGCAAGAAAAAGGCTGACAAACCTAAAAAAGAAAAGAAAACCAAAACTGATAAAGCCGAGTAATCCGGCTAAACATAAAAAAAGCCCGCAAACGCGGGCTTTTTTATTACTGGTCAAATGCTAATCATCATGGTCATGACCGCGCCGGCCATTATCGTGCCACTCATCATCGTCGCCATGGTGATGCTTGTGTTTGTGCTTATGCTTGTATTTATGCTTATGGGAGTATCTTTTCCCATGGCTGGTCTTATTATCATGCGCGGTTTCACCAACTGCTTTGCCAACCGCCGCGCCGCCTGCACCACCCACGCCCGCACCTACAACGGCACCTGTCCTGCTGCCTGAAACGCTGCGA
This sequence comes from Methylophilus sp., assembly GCA_044228125.1. Lineage (GTDB taxonomy): Bacteria > Pseudomonadota > Gammaproteobacteria > Burkholderiales > Methylophilaceae > Methylophilus. The sequence goes on along the minus strand of JBGAVM010000023.1, from coordinate 9,875 downwards.
CCGACAATCGCACCACCAGCGCCACCTACGGCACCGCCTACGACAGCACCTGCCTGACCTTCACCTTTCGTGGTAACCGCACCGCCGACCCCGCCACCTACCGCGCCGCCAATGATTTCACCGGTTTGACCACCCAAAGCTCCGCCGATAGCCGTGCCCGCCGCCGCGCCAACACCGCCACCAACGGCTGTCTTAGCCGTGCTGTCTGCAGCCATCGTCTGGCTGGTTAATGTCAGCAAAACTGCCGCAATTGTATATTTTAAATTCACTATAAATTTCCTTAGTCTAAAGTTGCCCTTGTTGCCTAGCTTTATTATTACTTGACGCGCATGCCAGGCCGCGCGCCATTGTCTGGAGAAAGTATGAACGGGCCGTCCTGCTCATCGCTGGCAGCCAGCACCATGCCCTCACTCAATCCAAATTTCATCTTACGTGGTGCCAAATTCGCCACCATCACGGTTAATCGCCCAATCAATTTGGCCGGGTCGTAAGCCGATTTGATGCCCGCAAACACTTGTCGCGGCTTTTCCTCGCCAATATCCAGTGTCAGCTTCAGCAGCTTCTCCGCGCCTTCCACATGCTCTGCATTAACGATCTTGGCAATGACCAAGTTGACTTTGGTAAAGTCGTCTATGCTAATAAACGACGCTTCAACCTCCGCCTTGGGAGCCGCATCCTGCTTGGCTTGCGGGGCAGGTGTTTGCGTACTTTGCAAGCTTTCCTTGTTGGCTTCTATCATGGCTTCGACTTGTTTGGGGTCGATGCGCTGTATCAAATGATTGTAAGGGTTTATTTTATGCCCCAACAAAAAATTATTAGCATCACTCCATGCCAAAGGAGGAATGTTTAAAAACTTTTCTACTTCACTCACTAGGCTTGGCAACACTGGCTTTAAGTAAATACTGATTATTCTGAATAAATTAATACCCACACTACAAACATTATGTAAATCTTCCTTGTCTTGCTCGGTTTGCACATTTTTAGCCATTACCCATGGTTTTTTGAAATCAATGTAAACATTAGCAATGTTTGTTAGAGCCATGATTGCTGTTAATGCCTTGTTGTATTGTCTTAACTCATAACATTCAGCAATTAGGGGCGCTTGCTCTGCAAAAGTTTTCAGGTTTTCTTGTGTGTTAGCAAACGCATCTAAGTTAGATTTCCAGCTTATTTCGTCACTCAACTTCCCGCCGAAATACTCCAAAACAAACTTGGAGCAGCGACTCGCAATATTCACGTACTTACCCACCAAATCACTGTTCACGCGCGCGACGAAATCTTCCAGATTCAGGTCGATGTCTTCCATCGTACCGTTGAGCTTGGCGGCGTAGTAATAACGCAGGTATTCCGGGTTCTTTACGTGTTCCAAGTAGCTGCGCGCGGTAATGAACGTGCCACGCGATTTGGACATTTTCTCGCCATTCACGGTTAAAAAGCCGTGCGCGAAAATCTGTGTGGGCTTGCGGTAGCCGCTATATTCCAGCGTCGCAGGCCAGAATAGCGCGTGAAAATACAGAATATCCTTGCCGATGAAGTGATACAGCTCGGCTTTGCTGTCTTCCGCCCAATATTCGTCGAAATTCAGCCCGTTTTTCTCGCACAGGTTTTTGAAGCTGGCCATGTAGCCAATCGGCGCGTCCAGCCACACATAGAAATATTTGCCCGGCGCATCGGGAATCTCAAAGCCGAAATACGGCGCGTCGCGCGAAATATCCCAATCGGAAAGCTTGTTCTCGCCAGCCTCGCCCAACCATTCGGTCATTTTGTTGGCGGCCTCTGCTTGTAGTGTGCCGCTGCGCGTCCATTCGCGCAAAAAGTCGCTGCATTCGCTCAACTTAAAGAAATAATGTTCAGTTTCCTTGCGTACCGGCGTTGCGCCAGAAACCGCAGAGAATGGGTTAATCAACTCGGTCGGGCTGTAAGTCGCGCCGCAAACCTCGCAGCTATCGCCGTATTGGTCTTTGGCGTGGCATTTGGGACACTCGCCTTTAATGAAGCGGTCCGGTAGAAACATGTTCTTGACCGGGTCGAAGTACTGCTCAATCGTCTTGCTGGCGATTTTTCCATTAGCCTTAAGCGCACGGTAAATATTTTGCGAGAGTTCTTTATTCTCGCTGGAATTGGTAGAGTGATAATTATCGAACTCGACCAAAAACTCTGCAAAATCCGCGCTATGCTCCTTGTGAACCGCATCAATCAAGGCTTCCGGCGTAATGCCCTCTTTCTCTGCACGCAGCATGATAGGCGTGCCGTGCGTATCGTCGGCACACACGTAATACACCTCGTTGCCCTGCATCTTTTGAAAACGCACCCAGATGTCGGTTTGGATATACTCCACCAAATGCCCAAGGTGAATGCTGCCGTTGGCATAAGGTAAGGCGGATGTGACAAGGATTTTGCGTGACATGAAAACGGGTTTCTGTTGACTAAAATCGCTATTTTAGCAAATGACGCATGCTTTCACATGCGTTAAAATACCCGAATTATTTAGTAGGATATTTTAAAGAAATGGCCATCTCCGAATTACTCATCCAAAGCGCGCTAAAACTCTGCATAGACCCGAATACCGGCAAGGATTTCGTCTCCGGTAAAAGTATCAAGAATATCCAAATCGATGGCAACGATGTCAGCCTGGATGTGGTGCTGGGCTACCCAGCCAAAACGCAGCTGGAATCGCTTAAAAAGCTGGTTGTGGATGCGCTTTCCAGTCTGGATGGCATCGGCAAGATTACCGTAAACATCGGCAGCCGCATCGTGGCGCACAAGGTGCAGCAAAGCGTCTCGCTGCTGCAAAATGTGAAGAACGTCATCGCGGTCGCCTCCGGCAAAGGTGGCGTGGGAAAATCCACCACCAGCGTCAATCTGGCGCTGGCACTGGCTGCGGAAGGCGCAACTGTGGGCTTGCTGGACGCGGACATTTACGGCCCCAGCCTGCCGCAGATGCTGGGCATTTCCGGCAGGCCAGACAGCGCCGATGGAAAATCCATCGAGCCAATGCTGGCGCACGGCATTCAAGCCATGAGTATCGGCTTTCTGGTAAACACCGACACGCCCATGGTGTGGCGCGGCCCGATGGCCACCGGCGCGCTGGAGCAACTGCTGCGCGACACCAATTGGAAAGACCTGGATTATCTGGTGATCGATCTGCCGCCCGGCACCGGCGATATTCAACTGACGCTGGCACAGAAAATTCCTGTAACCGGCGCGATTATCGTCACCACGCCGCAGGATATTGCCCTGCTGGATGCGCGCAAGGGATTGAAAATGTTCGAGAAAGTGGGCATTCCTATTTTGGGGATTGTCGAGAATATGAGTACGCATATTTGCAGCAAATGCGGCCACGAAGAGCATATTTTTGGTGAAGGCGGCGGCGAAATCATGGCCAAAGACTACGGCGTGGATTTGCTCGGCAGCCTGCCGCTAGACATCAATATCCGCATGCAGGCCGATGGCGGCAAGCCCACCGTTGTTGCGCAACCGGATTCGCGCGTCGCGCAAACCTACAAAGAGATTGCCCGCAAAGCCGCCAGCAAAATCGCCATCGCGGCATTGGATCACAGCACCAAGTTCCCCAACATCGTCATTCAAAATACATGAGTGGATTTTAACCATGTCTAATAAGCACAGCACTTCCGAAAAACTGCTCGGAAAATCTTATGAGACGATGGATGAGCATACGCAAAAAGTCGCCCGTCACATTACGGAGCGCACACATATCTCCAAAAATGTCGCGCATGAACTTGATGACGCCAAATCATTCGGACAAAGCGCAGCAGACACTGTTGCCAGATTCGGCGGATCCTGGGCGTTTATCATGCTGTTTGCAGTGGTGTTGGTGAGCTGGGTTATTTTGAATTCGTATATCTTGGTCAATTATGGAAAAGCCTTCGACCCCTACCCTTACATTCTGTTGAATTTGTTTTTGTCGATGCTCGCTTCGATTCAAGCGCCAATTATCCTGATGTCACAGAACCGGCAAGCCGAGAAAGACCGCATCAATGCGGAACACGACTACGAGGTCAACCTCAAGGCAGAGCTCGAAATCATGTTACTACACGAAAAGCTGGATGCCTTAAGAGAAAAACAATGGATGGAGTTGCTGGAAATTCAAAACCAGCAACTCAAACTACTGACAGACCTGCTTGAGAAAAGCCCGCAAACTAGGTCAGATTAACACCAAAGCTGTACACATCCGCGCCATTCTTGCCATGAATCAGCATGGCGGGAATTTTTACGCCTTTGCGCCAATTATCCACGGCTTCCTGCTTGCCGACACCTGTCACCAGAAACATCACTTCATGTGTGTTGTTCAGACGCTTTTCGCTAATGGTGATGCGGTCTGCAGGCGGCTTGGGCGCGTTGAACACCGGCACGGCATCTGCACTGTTATCGATCTCTTGCCCAGGGAACAGGCTGGCGGTATGACCATCCTCGCCCAGACCCAAAATCACCAGATCAAAACTGCGTACGTCTTTCAAGGTCTCGGCATAGGCCTTTGCGCCCGCCACATTGCCCAGCTCGGCCGGAATATCATGAATCTGCTCCCCCGGAATCGGCACGTGGCTCAGCCACGCATCGCGCGCCATTTTGCTGTTGCGCTCAACATGGTCCACCGGCAGGCAGCGGTCATCATTGTGATAGATGTGCCAGTTGGCCCAATCGGCCTTGGCCTTGCTGAGCAGTTGGTAGACGCTCTTGGGTGTGCTGCCGCCCGCCAGCACGACCAAAAAGCTGCCGCGCTTTTTGATGGCCTTATCGGCGGCATGCAAAATGCGGTCTACCGCTGCGTGGTTAATGTCGTGCTGGGATTGAAAAACATGCCAGCGAGTCTGGGAATTGCCGTGTGTCATGAACGCGCCTGAAAATCCTGTAATTACAAAAATATCGCCAAAAAAGAAAAAGCAGCCTTTAGCGACCTAGCTGCATTTGCTATAATTATACCAATTCAAAGGGATATTTCTGCAAGGAATCATCAATATTTGAACATTTGGCGCACCTGTCCAAAAGACAGTGCTTCTTCAGGAGCCTCCAGAACGAGGGGCTCCTTAATCCTTTTACCATAGGAAAAATGCATGAAACTCGCAATGATTGGTTTAGGCAAGATGGGCGGCAACATGGCCACCCGTTTGCTGCGTAATAATATTCAAGTGGTCGGCTTTGACCATCACACCGATACCGTCAACAAGTTGGCAAAAGAAGAAGGGCTCATTCCAGCATCTTCCGTACAAGATGCAGTGAGCAAACTGGAAAGCCAGAAAATCGTCTGGTTAATGTTGCCAGCCGGCGAGATTACTGAAAATCAGATCCTGGATCTGATTCCCATGCTCAATAAAGGCGACATCATCATCGATGGCGGCAACAGCAACTACAAACACAGTCAGCGCCGTGGCAAATTGCTGGCCGAGCATGGCATTGGCTTCATGGACTGCGGCACCTCTGGCGGTATCTGGGGGCTGGAAAACGGTTACTGCTTGATGGTGGGCGCGACGAAAGAAGTCGCCACCGTGATGGAACCCATTCTAAAAGCCTTGGCTCCTGCGGCTGACCGTGGCTGGGCGCATGTCGGGCCAATTGGAGCTGGTCACTTTACCAAGATGATCCATAACGGCATTGAATACGGCATGATGCAGGCGATGGCCGAGGGCTTGGACCTGATCAAAGGCAAAGAAGAGTTCGATCTTGACCTCGCAGAAATTACCGAGTTGTGGCGCCATGGTTCGGTGGTGCGTAGCTGGTTACTTGATCTAACTGCGAACGCGCTTAAAGGCGACCAGGAGCTTTCCACCGTAGCACCTTATGTGGCTGACTCCGGTGAAGGCCGCTGGACGGTGATGGAATCTGTAGAACAAGGCGTGGCTGCACCCGTGCTGACTTTGGCATTGCAAGCCCGCTTCAGAAGCCAGGATGCCACCGGCTATAGCTATAAACTACTTTCCATGATGCGTAACGGCTTCGGCGGGCATCATGTAAAATCAACATCTTAACTGTAATCTAGGCTGGGGTATCCCCCAGCCACTTTGTAAGGTATGCATCATGAAAAAAATTGACCCCTGTACCCTGGTTCTTTTCGGCGCAAGCGGCAATCTGTCCCGCATCAAGCTGATGCCAGGCTTGTTCAAGCTGCATAAGCTTGGTCGCCTGTCGGATGACATGAAAATCCTGTCGGTTGGCCGCGGTGAAATGACCCGCGAAGCATGGCATGCGGAAATCAAGGGCATGATGGATGCCAAATTCAAGGATGGTTACGATCAGGAAGTATTTGCCGAATTCCTGAAACGCAACTACTACCACGCCAACCCGCCTACCGACCCGGATGCATTCAAGAAAATGGCCGCGGCCTTGGGCGATGAAAAAGTATTCCCGCAAAACCTGGCGTATTTCCTGAGCGTGCGCCCAAGCGATTTTGCCGATGTTGTAGAGCGCCTATCTGGCGTTGGCCTGCTGGACGAAAGCAAATACTGGCGTCGCGTGCTGATTGAAAAACCATTCGGTACCGATTTGCCGAGCGCACAGGATTTGCAGTCAAAACTGACAAAGCACCTGAAAGAAAGCCAAATCTACCGCATTGACCATTATCTGGGCAAAGCCGCGGTACAGAACGCAATGCTGTTCCGCTTCACTAACACCATTTTTGAAGCATTCTGGAACAGAGACTACATTGACCACGTGCAGATCACCAATAATGAGATTCTGGGCGTGGGTGAACGCACCACCTTCTATGATGCAACAGGTGCTTTAAGAGACATGTTCCAAAGCCACCTGCTACAAACCTTATCCATGGTTGCGATGGAAAAGCCGGCTGATTTGAAGCCGGAAAATGTACGTGCTGCCAAAATCAAACTGTTGCAATCTATTCGCCCGATTGATGTGAAGAACATCAACAAACAGGCGTTCCGCGCACAATATGCCGCAGGCCGTGTGTGTGTAGGTGATGGTCATGGCGAAAACGTGTCTGGCTATCAGGAAGAATTGAAACGCGATGGCATGCCACCAAGCAACACCGAGACCTATGCTGCAGTAAAACTATGGATCGATAATGAACGCTGGAAAGGCGTACCATTCTACGTGCGCACTGCCAAACGTATGCATGAAGGCAATACCGCAATCTCTATCCGATTCAAAAAAGCACCAATGATGCTCACCGACGGACAGCATCAAAATTGGCTGGTTATCAATATCCAGCCGCGTGAATGTCTGAAGTTCGAGATTGAATCCAAAGTGCCAAGTCTGGACGTGAAAACACGCACCATGAGCATAGACCTGGCGCAACGCATGCAAGGCGACGATAGCGTGGATTCTTACGAAACCTTGCTGCTGAACCTGATGGAAGGCGATCCGTCCCAGTTCCTGCATATCGACGAAGTGGAAGCACAGTGGAAACTGGTAGATCCTATCGTCAAAGCCTGGGCGGAAGACAAAGGCCCGGTACACCAATACCGCGCCGGCAACCGCGATCCGGAAGAGTCCAGTGTCATCTTCGAAGCTCAGGATCAATTCTGGCGCTACTCCATTGAACTGGGCGGGGATAAGCACTAAACACTAAAAAATTTGCAAACAAATCAACAATTGTTGTTATTATTTGCGTTTCATAAAAAGCGGGGTGGTAACTCCGCTTTTTTATCTTGAATATCGGGGCAAAATTTAGGGTAAATAATGAGCATCAAATCAGATAAATGGATACGCCGCATGGCCGAGCAACATGGCATGATAGAGCCGTTTGAGCCGAATCAGGTCAAAGTAAATGCCGAAGGTCAACGCCTGGTTTCTTACGGCACATCAAGCTACGGATACGATATTCGCTGTAGCAAAGAATTTAAATTGTTTACCAACCTTAACAGCACGATTGTTGACCCTAAAAACTTTGACCCGAATTCCTTTGTCGAAGTGAATGCAGATTACTGCATCATCCCGCCAAACTCGTTCGCGCTTGCGCGCACGGTGGAATATTTCCGCATCCCGCGCAATGTGTTGACCGTGTGTTTGGGCAAAAGCACCTACGCGCGCTGCGGCATCATCGTCAACGTCACCCCGTTCGAACCCGAATGGGAAGGCTATGTGACCCTGGAATTCAGCAACACCACCCCGTTGCCAGCCAAGATTTACGCCAACGAAGGCTGCGCGCAAGTCTTGTTCTTTGAAGCAGATGAAGATGACGTGTGCGAAACCAGCTACAAAGACCGCGGCGGCAAGTACCAGGGACAAGTCGGCGTCACCCTACCTAAGATTTAATAAGGAATTTCAATGAAATTTCGCTTTCCCGTTGTTATTATTGATGAGGACTTTAGGTCTGAAAACTCTTCCGGTCTGGGCATCCGTGCACTTGCTACGGCGATTGAGGACGAGGGTTTTGAAGTACTGGGCGTCACCAGTTATGGTGATTTGTCCAGCTTCGCCCAGCAGCAAAGCCGTGCTTCAGCATTTATCCTCTCCATTGACGATGAAGACATCGTAGAGGAAAAGCCGGAAGCAATCGAGCAACTGCGCCAATTTGTGACAGAAATCCGCTACCGCAACGAGGAAATCCCGATTTTTCTGCATGGTGAAACCCGCACCAGCCGTCACATTCCTAACGATGTACTGCGCGAACTGCATGGCTTTATCCATATGAATGAAGACACACCGGAGTTCGTAGCTAGACTGATCATCCGCGAGGCTCGCGCCTATATGGACAGCCTACCGCCGCCATTCTTCAAGGCACTGACCCATTATGCCGCAGATGGCTCTTATTCCTGGCACTGCCCTGGTCACTCTGGTGGCGTAGCCTTCCTGAAATCCCCGGTCGGACAAATGTTCCACCAGTTCTTTGGCGAGAATATGCTGCGTGCTGACGTATGCAATGCGGTTGACGAACTCGGCCAGCTGCTTGACCATACCGGCCCGGTGGCCGCATCAGAGCGTAATGCAGCGCGCATTTACAATTGCGACCATTTGTACTTTGTCACCAACGGCACCTCGACCTCCAACAAAATCGTATGGAACTCCACAGTTGCACCAGGCGATATTGTGGTGGTGGATCGCAACTGTCATAAATCCGTGCTGCACTCCATCATCATGACTGGCGCAATTCCAGTGTTCCTGATGCCGACACGCAACCATTTTGGCATTATCGGACCGATTCCGAAGTCGGAATTCGAATGGGCAAACATCCAGAAAAAGATTGAGCGCAACCCTTTTGCTACCGATAAAAAAGCCAAGCCGCGCGTGCTCACCATCACGCAATCCACCTATGACGGCGTGCTGTACAACGTGGAAGAAATCAAGGAAATGCTAGACGGCAAGATTGATACGCTGCATTTTGACGAAGCATGGCTGCCACACGCCACTTTCCACGATTTTTACGGCGATTACCACGCGATTGGTGCCGAGCGCCCACGCTGCAAGGAAAGCATGGTGTTCTCAACCCAATCCACCCACAAACTGTTGGCTGGCCTGAGTCAGGCCTCGCAAATCCTGGTGCAGGATGCGCAAACCAACCGTCTGGACCGCGACGTGTTCAATGAAGCTTATTTGATGCACACCTCCACCAGCCCGCAATATTCCATCATCGCAAGTTGCGACGTGGCCGCTGCCATGATGGAAGCGCCTGGCGGCACCGCGCTGGTGGAAGAATCCATCATGGAAGCGCTGGATTTCCGCCGAGCAATGCGTAAAGTGGACGAGGAATGGGGCACAGACTGGTGGTTCAAGGTTTGGGGGCCAAATGACCTGTCCGAGGAAGGCATTGAGGAACGTGAGTCCTGGATGTTAAAGGCCGGTGAACGCTGGCATGGCTTTGGCAATCTGGCCGAAGGCTTCAACATGCTCGACCCGATCAAAGCCACCATCATCACCCCTGGCCTAGATGTAGATGGGTCATTTTCAGATGACATTGGCAT
>JBGAVM010000022.1:0-26772 GCA_044228125.1 Methylophilus sp. | reverse complement strand
CGAAACCAGATGCTCTGGAAGCCAATATCCATGCGGAGATTGAGGCAGTTAATTTAACGCTTCCAGACTATGCGCGCATTGGAAAATGGCTGCTGGCAGAGGCGCCATTCAGCGTGCAGAACGGGCAATTGACGCCTAATGGCCGCCTGAAGCGAGACGCGATCTGGCAAGCATATCAACACAGAATTAACGCAATTTATGAAGGAAAAGACGAATGAGTTTTTATGATGAATTACTAAAAGCGACAGAAGCCGAACGCAAGGAATTGATGCAGTTGCCGCTCATCACGCAAGGGGGGGCAGGCAAGATTTCGCTGAAAACCTACGTAGCGTTTTTGACGCAGGCGTATCACCATGTGAAACATACCATCCCCTTGCTGATGGCATGTGGTGGGCGTTTGCCAGAAAAGCATGAATGGCTGCGTGTAGCGATTGGCGAGTATATCGAAGAGGAAATGGGGCATCAGGAATGGGTGTTGAACGACATCGCAGCCTGCGGCTTTGACAAAGAGGCGGTACGTTTGTCGAAGGCCGGGGCCGCGCCTAGCGTGCAGACCGAATTGATGGTGGCTTATGCCTATGACATGGTGTACCGCGTCGATCCATTAGGGTTTTTTGGCATGGTACTGGTGTTGGAAGGCACAAGTATCGCCGTGGCCAGCGAAGCGGCTAAACAGCTCTCGCAAAGCCTGAGCTTGAGGCCAGATTGCTTTACTTACCTGACCTCGCACGGCTCGTTAGATGTGGGCCACACCGCTTTTTATGCTGAGCTGATGAATAAGGTGACTGACCCGAAGGAACAGCAATTGCTGATTCACACTGCGAAAGTGTTCTATAAGCTGTATGGCGACATTTTCCGCGAAGTGGAAGCGCGGACGATGCATTAAGTTTAGCCGCGTATATATTGTTCCAACTGGGCAATCAGCTGTTTCTGGTAGCTGATTGTTTCTTTTACCAAATCGCCTACTGAAAGCATGCCGAGCACTTGACCATTCTCAACGATCGGCAGGTGGCGGATACGCTTTTCAGTCATCAGGCTCATCGCGGTATCAACCAGGTCGTTGGGGCTGGCACTAAGCACTTCATTTGTCATCACCTCGCTCACATTGGTAGTTTTACTGGAGCGGCCCTTTAGCACCATTTCTCTGGCATAATCGCGTTCGGAGAAGATGCCTACCAGCTTGTCGCCGTCCATCACTGCCAAGGCGCCAATCTTGTGTTCGGCCATAATAACAAGTGCGTCATAGACGGGGCGGTCAGGGGCAATAGAAATTAGCGCTTGATGTTTTTTTTCTTTAAGAATCTGTTGTAGCGTTTTCATCGTCCTCTCCTTGGTTTTTATGTGTTTTTCGACAATATAAATCCTTATCGTACTGACGGCAAATTTTTTAGAACTGAATGCGTAACAACACGACAATCAAAGCCTTTGTAGCCCTTTTTCTTCTAACCTTGATGTGGGGCTACAACTGGGTAGTGATGAAAACGGCGATTCAGTACGCAACACCGGTGCAGTTTGCAGCCTTGCGTACATTTCTGGGCGCATTGATGTTGTTCGTGGTGCTGATAGTCACCAGACGCTCCCTAGTTTTGAAGGAGTTCCCCACCATGCTCGCGCTAGGGCTATTACAAACCTGTGCTGGTTTGCTGATTTGGGCATTACAGGAGGGTAATGCGGGGAAGACGGCGGTGCTGGCTTACACCATGCCGTTCTGGTTGATGCTGTTTGCCTGGCCATTGCTGGGCGAAAAGGTGCAAGGCTGGCAATGGCTGGCGGTGGTGTTTGCTCTGGCGGGCATTGTGCTGATATTTGACCCGTTGCATATCAAATCGGATGGCTTCAGTATGTGCTTGGCGCTGTGTTCCAGTATTTCCTGGGCGGTTTCCGCTATTGTCTCCAAAAAGCTGCATCAGCGCGCACCGCATTTGGATTTGCTCAACATCACAGCATGGCCGACGTTGTTGGGGTCACTGCCTATCGTTGCGCTGGCTTTATGGTTGCCCGCCCCGCCTGTTCAATGGACAAACACATTTACACTAACTGTTATGTATAGCGTTTTCTTCAGCGGCTCACTGGCGTGGGTGCTATGGATTTATGCCTTGCAGAGGCTGGAAGCGGGCACGGCAAGCATGGGCAGCCTGTTGGCACCAATTATCGGCGTCATTTCTGCGTGGTTACAGCTCAATGAAGTGCCAAGTCGGATAGAGCTTGCGGGCATGCTATGCATTGCGGTTGCGTTGGTGATTATTTCCTTGATTAGTATCAGGAAGCATATATCCACCGACCCTGCCATGGGGCAGGAGTAGGTGGCAGCCATGTCTAGGCTTCATTGCCAAGCTGCTTCGGCTGGTTTGCATATGTTAAAATTTACATCTTATTCAAGATATATCGGGGATCAAGTAAATGGCCGGTCATTCCAAATGGGCTAATATCCAACACCGCAAAGGCCGTCAGGATGCCAAGCGCGGCAAGATTTTCACCAAGCTGATTAAAGAAATCACCGTATCGGCGCGTCTGGGCGGCGGTGATACCAGCATGAACCCGCGCCTGCGCGCGGCAGTGGCGGCGGCAAAAGAAGAAAACATGCCCGCCGACAACATCACCCGCGCCATCAAAAAAGGCACGGGCGAGCTGGAGGGCGTGAACTATGAAGAGATTCGTTACGAAGGTTATGGCATCAATGGTGCGGCCATTATCATTGATTGCCTGACCGACAACAAACAGCGCGCCGTGGCTGATGTGCGTCACTCACTGACCAAATACGGCGGCAATCTGGGCACCGATGGCTGCGTGGCGTTCATGTTCAAGCATTGTGGCCAATTGATTTATGCGCCAGGCACCAACGAAGACAAGGTGATGGAAATAGCACTGGAAGCCGGTGCCGAGGATGTGGTGACCAATGACGACGGCAGTATCGAGGTGATTACGCCTCCGGCCGATTTTCTGACAGTGAAAGAAGCCATGGAAGCGGCAGGCTTGAAAGCCGTGCTGGCCGAGGTGACCATGAAACCGCTGAACGAGACAGAGTTTTCCGGCGAAGATGGTGTGAAGATGCAGAAGATTCTGGACGCGCTGGAAGACCTGGATGACGTTCAGGATGTGTATACAACAGCAGTTATCGAAGAGTGAGCGTAACCCGTATTTTAGGTATTGACCCCGGCCTGCGTATCACAGGCTTTGGGGTGATTGAAAAGACCGGTGAGAAAATCACCTATATCGCCAGCGGGACTATTAAAACCGCGCACGGTAAAACCGCCAGCAGCAAAACCGATGACAAAGAAGAGCTGCCTGCCCGCCTGAAGCTGATTCTGGATGGTTTGTTCGAGGTGATTGAAACCTATCAACCAGCGCAAGTAGCGGTGGAAAAGGTGTTTGTGAACGTGAACCCGCAATCCACCTTGCTTTTGGGGCAGGCGCGCGGCGCGGCCATTAGCGCGGCGGTGATTCGCCAATTGCCCGTGGCGGAATATACGGCGTTGCAGGTCAAGCAATCGGTGGTAGGGAACGGCCATGCCAAAAAAGAGCAAGTGCAAGAAATGGTGAAGCGCTTGTTGAACTTGCCCGGCGTGCCGAGTACCGATTCGGCCGATGCACTGGCCTGCGCGATATGCCATGCCCATGGCGGGCAAGGGCTAGGCAAGCTGGCGACGGCCGGTTTCCGCGTGCGCGGCGGGCGGCTGGTGTAAAGGCCATGCTGCCTGCAGAACCCACTCTATCCAGCCATCGCACCCCGCTATCCCGCTATTTTTTTGCTACCCGCCCGCCTTTTCTGTTGGCGACTCTAGTCGCGTGTCTGCTGGGCATTGCAAGCGCCTGTTGGAGCGGTTTACAGCTCCAAACTGACTTGGCCGTCATCACCGTTTTGCTGGCATTGCTCACCCACGCAGCCGTGAACGTGCTAAATGACTATTTCGATGCCTTGAACGGCACGGATAACCTGAATACCGAGCGCTTGTACCCATTTACCGGCGGCAGCCGCTTTATCCAGAACGGCGTACTGACAACGGCACAAACCGTGCGCTTTGGCTATGCCTTGTTGGGCGTGGTGATGCTGGGCGGCTTGTGGCTGATTGCAAAAACAGGCGCCGGCATGCTGTGGCTGGGCGCGGCTGGTTTGTTGATTGGCTGGGCATATTCGGCACCACCGTTAAAACTCAACAGCCGTGGCTTGGGCGAGCTATGCGTGCTGCTTGGGTTCCTTGGGCTTACCGTAGGCGCGGATTTCGTGCAACGCAAAACATTCGCCTGGCAACCCGTTATTGCGGGCTTGCCTTACGCCCTGCTGGTGACCAACTTGCTATTCATCAACCAGTTCCCCGACCGGAAAGCAGACATACAGGCTGGCAAGCGGCACTGGGTGGCGCGTTTGCCGCTGCATCGGGCGATATATGGTTATCCGCTTATCGCGGCACTGGCCTTGCTCTGCCTGATTTGCGGGATTGTGGCGGGCGTGTTGCCAAAAACAAGCCTGTTGTCCGCATTCCCTGTATTATTTTCCTTTGTTGCAAGCCGACACTTGATGTATTTTGCAGAAAAGCCAGCACAGCTAAGACCGGCTATCCAGCTCACACTGGCCGCGATGCTGGGTCACGGGCTGGCGTTGGCATTGATATTGTTTTGGGAGCACGCATGATTGCACGCCTGAATGGACTATTGATAGAAAAAGCCCCACCGTTTATTGTGGTAGATTGCGGTGGTGTGGGGTACGAAGTGGAGGTGCCGATGAGCACGTTCTACAACCTGCCGGAATTAGGGGCAAAAATACAATTGCTCACCTACATGGTGGTGCGCGAGGACGCGCAATTGCTGTACGGCTTTGCCACTGAGCAGGAAAAACAGACGTTCAAGCAGTTGCTGAAAGTGAATGGCATTGGCGCCAAATCGGCGCTGGCGATTTTGAGCGGTGTCAGTGTAGCGGATTTGGCAGCGGCGGTGAGCGCGCAGGATACCTCGATGCTGACGCGTATTCCGGGCATTGGCAAAAAAACTGCCGAGCGCTTGCTGCTGGAGCTGAAAGACAAGTTTGCGGTAACCGATGCAACGGGGATTGCGCACGCGGCAAAATCCGCCACGCACGATGTGCTGAACGCCTTGCTGGCATTGGGATACAACGAGCGCGAGGCACAAGCTGCGGTTAAACAACTGGATGCGGATATTGGCGTTTCGGAAGGCATCAAACAGGCATTAAAGCTGCTTTCTCGATAATGCTCCATGTTATTGATTGGTTTGAATAAAAAAGGTTTTCTGATGCGGGATTCCGGATAAAGGATTAGAATCCGACTCAATAGTGGTTTTTTATCCAATATTTGCCCAAGCAGGGCTGATTCAGAACAGGGTGGAAAAAATGCGTAGGGGTTTATTTGCCGGGGCAGGGTTGCTGATGCTTTGCATTCAGGCAGGATATGCCGAAGAGGCAAAACAATATGTCTTGTCCGAGGGCGATTATCTGGATGAGGTGCCCAGGGTGCTGACGGTTTCACGTCTGGCACAGAATATCTCTGATGTGCCTTCTGCGGTGACCGTGATAGACCGCGATACGATACGCGCATCAGGTGCGGTGGATTTGCCCGAGCTTTTTAGGCTGGTGCCCGGCATGTATGTGGGTGCGAATGCTGGTTATGTGTATAACACCAATCATGCGGTCAGCTATCATGGCATGACAACGGCATACCCGGGCAATATGCAGGTGCTTATCAACGGGCGATCGGTATATACGCCCTTGTTTGGCGGCGTGAAGTGGAGCGAGCTGCCAGTTGCGCTGATGGACATCGAACGCATCGAAGTCACGCGCGGTCCCAACGCGGCCAGCTATGGCGCCAATGCTTTTTTTGCCACGATTAACATCATGACGCAGCATCCCTCTGAGGTTTCCGGCAATACCACCTTACTCACGCATGGCAATGGCCGTAATGAGGCGTTTTACCGGCATGCGGGCAAAACCGGAGATTGGGCTTATCGCGCCACCATGGGCTATCGGCAAGATGATGGTTTTGATAATCGCAACGATTTCAAGCGTACGCGTTTTGCCAATATGCAGGCAGATTATCAAGTGAACCTGAACAACAATCTGGAGTTTGAGCTGGGTTTGGCAGATGGTGGGCGGGGTGAAGGCAATATCAACGAAGATCCCTTTGTTTTTGTACCGCGTACCAAGGATATCAGCAACTATTATGGCTTGGTGCGCTGGAAACACCAGTTAAGCGACACCAGCGACTTCCAGTTGCAAGCCTACCATAGTTACGATCATTCAGATGATGAAACGACATCAGTAGATTTGCGACCGGTGCTTACTGGATTCGGACTGCCTGCAATCGTGGTTAATAATCTGGTGAACAACCATTTATATATTAATAATGATGTGACCAGTGAACGTACTGATATAGAGGCGCAGCATACTTTCTCTGTGGGGAATAGTATCCGCGCTGTTTGGGGCGGCAGTATACGGCGCGATACCATGTATGCACCTTTCTATTTGGGTTCGCATAGAACTGATCAGTTCGATTTGCAACGTCTGTTTGGTCATGTGGAATGGCGACCACACAATATGTGGACAATCAATGCCGGTGCCATGCTGGAACATAACGATTTTACCGGTACGGATATTTCCCCGCGTGCCAGTGTCAATTTGAAACTGCACCAGAATCATACGTTCCGTATAGGTGTCTCTAGTGCATTGCGGACACCAAACTATCTGGAGGAAAAATTTGATCAGAAATACTATGTACCACTTCGGCCTCCTGCGCCTTTCCAGGCATTGCTATTGCAACAGGTGTCTGACGTCGGCAATGTGAGACCTGAGCAAATTATTTCCAGAGAGATTGGTTATCTGGGCAAGTTTGGCACCTTGAATCTGGATGCGCGGATATTCAGCGACCGGATTTCCGATGTGACTCGCTTCGATACCAGGACGGATTTTACCGTGCCATCAGGCGTGTTTTTGCTGAATGAGAATGGAGAGGTGGATACTGGGCTGAACTCGGGTAATGCGACCGTGGAAGGGATAGAACTGCAGACAGATTGGAAAATCGCAAGGTCAACTCGCCTGTTATTTAACTATGCGCACGTTAATATTCGAGAGACCCATCCGAATTTAAAGAAGAACTATACGAAGTCCATGCCGACCAATAGTTTCAGCCTGATGTTGACGCATCGTTTCAACGAGCGCTGGGATGCCAGTTTTGCTTATTATCAGATGGGGGCGACTACCCAATTGGGTGATGGCGATCCGGTCGATTTAATAAGAAAATCTGACTTAAGAGTAGCGCGTAAATTTAGGCATGGGAATGTGGGCGGTGAAATGTCCTTGGTGATGGAAAACTTGTTCAACAGCCACTACTTGGAGTTTGCCGATTATAACGAGGCAGAACGCCGGGCGCGCCTGAATTTGAAGCTGGATTTTTGAGTTTTTTGTATTTTATAAGCCTTTGTTTTGAAAAACAAAAGAACATATAGCATGCCCGCGTTGGCAATGCATCTCGCGTTGCTATGGGCTTTGTGCATGCCTATATTGGCCAGTGCTTTTACTGGTATCACCATTGTCATGAGCGCACCGACACAAACCAATCAGGCGTTTGTCGAAGAATTTAAGCGAGAACTGGCTAATAGCAGAAATGCGGCAATCAAGGTGAGAACGATTGACCTGGATGAATCGGAAAAATTGGTTGTAGCCGAAAACAGTGAACTGGTCATCGCTTTGGGCGTGAGGGCGTTGGAGGCAGCTAGTCAGTTAAAGCCAGCTACGCCAGTGCTAGGGGTATTTACGCCGTTACCCATGTTTAATGCCATCATGGAAAAAAGCCATCGTGACCTGGGTAACTTCAGTGCGATCGTGCTGGATCAGCCATATCAAAGACAAATGGCGCTGGTAAAAACAGTGTTGCCAGAGTCAAAAAACCTAGGTATTTTGCTGGGCAATGTTTCTGCGTCAAGCAGCGAGGCATTAAAGGAGGAGGGTGAGAAGAAGGGATTGCATATCAATACGGAGAGTCTTGCTCAGGAGTCAGAGCTTATTCCAAAACTTAACCAGATTCTGCAATCCAATGACGCGCTGTTAGCAGTGCCAGATCCTGCTGTATATAGCCGTGAAACGGTACAGCCTATTTTGTTGACTTCTTATCGTTATCAAAAACCGGTGTTTGGCTTCTCGCAATCTTATGTCAAGGCAGGCGCATTAGCTGCTGTTTACAGTACTACAGCACAATTAGCCAAGCAAGCAGTGGAAATGACTGCAAGGTCGCAGCAACTGCAAAATATATTGTTACCGCCGCAGGCGCCCAAATATTTTTCCGTGAGTATCAATCAGCAAGTGGCGCGTGCTTTGAATATTGCGCCTGTGAGCGAAGAGGTTGTGGAAAAGAAACTGATGTTCCTGGAGCATTCGCCATGAAAAATTTTGGTATCAAAGGACGGGTTGTGTTGTTAGGTACATTGCCGGCTGTATTGTTCGCAGCAATTTTGGCAGGCTACGCAATCTCCAATGTGTTTAAATTGCTGAATCAATCGGTGCAAGATCATGGGCGCATCATTGCAACGCAATTGGCGCCGGCTGCCGAGTACGGAGTTATTTCCGGCAATCGTAATATGTTGCAGAAACTAGTTGATCAGGCTTTATCGAGTGATGAGCAGATTAGTGCCGTGCTGGTTACGGATAAATATGGGCAGGTGCTGGCATTAAGTGGCCGGCCGATTCCAACGCGTTATCTTTCGAAGGCGCGTGAGGCATCCGAAGACTTCTTTAAGACGGAAAATGCCATGATTTTCACGGCGCCTATTTATAGGAGTCTAGTAGAAGTCGAAGACTTTTCCAGCATTGGGGACGAACCAAGGTTACCAGGGAAATTGACCGCCAACTTGGAAATCGGGCATGTTTATGTCTCACTGAGCACTCAGCTATTGCTGGATCTGAGAAAAGATTTGATTGCCAAAATTATTGTGATTGGCGGGTTTGGCTTATTGCTGAGTGCGCTGATGGCCTGGCAGATTGGACGTAACATCACTAAACCTATCCAGGAAATCGCATGGGCAGTTAATAAAGTAGGGGAAGGTTCGTATCATCATACCATCTCCGAGAATTCCAGCGGTGAGCTCGCGACTTTGCAAAAAGGCTTCAATTCCATGGCAAAAAGCCTTAAATCCGCCTATGACAACATGCAGGAAAAGATTCTGGAAGCGACCGACATGCTACGCCATCAGGCGCAGCATGATGATTTAACCGGGCTGATCAACCGGCGTGAGTTTGAAAATCGCCTTGAACGATGTCTTACACGTCTCGAGGAAGCTAGGCCGCAGCATGTTTTATGTTATTTGGATTTGGATCAGTTTAAGTTAGTGAATGATACTTGTGGTCATGGTGCTGGAGATGAGTTGCTCAAGCAAATCAGTGTGCTGTTTGCCCATCGGGTCAGGGACAAGGATACCTTGGCGCGTGTGGGGGGGGATGAGTTTGCGCTGCTGCTGGAAAATTGCAGTCTAAGCGATGCGCAGCAGATTGTGAATGATTTGCTGAAATTGGTGCGGGATTACCGGTTTGCGTACGAGGACAAGGTTTTCAACGTAGGGCTGAGTATCGGTATGGTGGTAATAGATGCCAGTTTCCAGACCGCCAGCAGCGTGATGCAGGCAGCCGATGCGGCTTGTTTTTCTGCCAAAAAAGCGGGCAAGAACCAGAGCTATCTATACAGCGCCGGCGATGTCGAAATGATGCAACGTCAAAGTGCAGTGGCCGTTGTGTCTGACCTTACCAGCACGATTGATGACGAACAATTCGTATTATATTGCCAGCCCATCGTGCCAATTAGCCCCTATGCCAGCGCAAGGGAAAAAGCATTGCAGCATTATGAAGTGTTGATCCGCAAGTTCGATTCGGCGGGACAGTTGATTATGCCGACGTCGTTTATTTCTTCGGCGGAGCGCTACCACTTGATGCCTAATATCGACCGTTGGGTCATCAAAAACACTTTCGCAGCCTATCGTCAGTTGCTGGATGTATCCCGTGACAATTGTGACTATCTGTTTTCCATTAATTTGTCTGGCACGTCACTAGGGGAAAAAGGGTTGCTGGGGTTCATCCGGGAACAGTTCGCGATTTATGCGATTCCGCCGAGCAGCATTTGCTTCGAGATTACTGAGACTGCGGCCATTGTGAACCTGAAAAACACCATCAATTTGTTTACAGCACTCAGGAAGATTGGTTGCAAATTCGCGCTGGATGATTTTGGCAGCGGCATGTCTTCGTTCATGTATCTTAAGAATTTTGAGGTGGATTATCTTAAGATCGAAGGTTCTTTTGTCAAGGAAATGCATACCAACCGGATTGATCACGCGATGGTGCGCTCCATTCATAGCGTCGCAGAGGCGCTGAACATCAAAACGGTCGCCGAATTTGTCGAGAATGAGGAGGTGCTGAGTGAATTGCGGGCGATCGGGGTGCATTATGGGCAAGGGTTGTATTTGGGCTCGCCTATCGCCATCAAAAAATTGATTGAGAAATTTAGCAGTTTAAATACATAATAGCGGTGTTTTACAACAGACACCGCCATGATTGAAACAGATCGTCTCATTGCCCCAGCGGCAGCCGGCCCACAGGAAGAGGCCATCGAGCGCGCCCTGCGCCCCAAGATATTGGATGAGTATGTAGGTCAGGAAAAAGCGCGCAGCCAATTGGAAATCTTTATCAATGCGGCACGCGCCAGAAAAGAAGCGCTGGATCACGTATTGCTATTCGGTCCGCCCGGCCTGGGCAAGACAACGCTGGCGCATATTATCGCCAGGGAGATGGGCGTAAACCTTCGCCAGACTTCCGGACCGGTGCTGGAGCGCGCAGGTGATTTGGCGGCACTATTGACCAATCTTGAGCCTAACGATGTGCTGTTCATCGACGAAATCCACCGACTTTCCCCGGTTGTAGAGGAGATTCTATATCCGGCCATGGAAGATTACCGGTTGGACATTATGATAGGCGAAGGCCCTGCCGCACGCAGCGTCAGGCTGGATTTGCCGCCGTTTACGCTGGTAGGGGCTACGACCCGCGCTGGCATGCTGACTAATCCGTTGCGCGACCGTTTTGGTATCGTTTCCAGGCTGGAATTCTACACAGCGGAGGAGTTGTCACGCATCGTACATCGCAGTGCCGGTTTGCTGGATGTGGATATGACGGATACTGGCGCGCTAGAAATCGCACGCCGTTCACGCGGCACGCCACGCATTGCCAATCGATTACTGCGCCGTGTGCGGGATTTCGCGCAAGTCAAAGCCAATGGCAAGGTAAGCGCCGAGATTGCCGATGCCGCCTTGAAAATGTTGGATGTGGATAAACTTGGTTTTGATGTGATGGATAGAAAACTGCTGCAGGCCGTGCTGGAAAAGTTCGGCGGAGGGCCGGTCGGGCTGGACAATCTGGCTGCAGCAATCGGTGAAGAGCGTGACACAATAGAGGATGTGCTAGAGCCCTACCTGATCCAGCAAGGTTACCTGATGCGTACGCCGCGTGGGCGTGTTGCCACCGTCTCGGCTTATCAGCACTTTGGGCTTGCCGTACCTGGCAATATGGCCAGTGGAGAGCTATGGCAGCAGTAAGCGTATTTAACTGGCCGGTGCGAGTCTATTATGAAGATACCGATGCTGGTGGTGTCGTCTATCATAGCCAGTATTTGAACTTTCTTGAGCGTGCACGGACAGAATGGCTGCGCCATCTGGGTTATGAGCAAACTACCTTACGTGATGAGCTGGAGATAGTCATTGTGGTGCATAGCCTGGAGATTCAATTCAAGAAACCCGCGAGATTTAACGATAGCTTGGTCGTCAGCATGTCCGTTTCTGAGCTAGGGCGCAGCAGCATCCAGTTTGCACAAAAGATTTTGCGCGGTGAAGAGTTGCTCATCGAAGCGAAAGTCCGGGTAGCCTGTGTAGGTACCCAAACCTTTAAACCTGTGGCTATTCCGAAAATGATTCTGGAAGCCATTACCTCTCATACAACGGAGCTTGCATGAATGTTGCGCACGATATGTCATTCCTGACCTTGATTTCAGGAGCCAGCCTGCCAGTGCAGCTGGTCATGCTGATTTTGCTGCTTACCTCATTGGCATCGTGGTGGTACATCTTTATCAAGGTGTTCTCGCTTAAGCGCGCCGAAGCTGATGCCGAGAGCTTTGAAAATGCCTTCTGGTCGGGTGGAGACTTAACCAAGCTCTATGATGGTCTAGGAGCTGGGCGCCGCAAGCCACAAGGCATGGCCAGCATTTTCGAGGCGGGCTTCAAAGAGTTTATTCGCCATAAACAACAAGGCCGCATGGAAGTGAGCGATGTGATGGAAGGCGCGCGCCGTGCAATGCGGGCTGCGTACAACCGTGAACTGGATAATCTGGATGCACATTTGCCTTTCCTGGCTTCAGTCGGTTCTGTCAGTCCATACATCGGTTTGTTTGGCACGGTGTGGGGCATCATGAACGCCTTTCGTGGTCTTTCCAGTGTGGCGCAAGCTACTTTAAGTCAAGTTGCACCTGGCATCGCAGAGGCATTGGTGGCGACCGCTATTGGCCTGTTTGCCGCAATTCCGGCAGTGATTGCATACAACCGCTTTGCCAGCAAGGTAGACAGGTTGTCAGTGCGTTACGAAAGCTTTATGGAAGAATTTACCAATATTCTTCAGCGCAAATCCTAAAATGGCTGCGAACACACATCGCGTTGTTGCAAGCTGTGCTCAAGACCTTGCCGTAATACGCATACTGTCTGCGGCCTCTGCGCTGCTTGCGCCTGGCGCTGTATTGTTCTCGCCAATTTTAAGCGCTTTCCAAACATCATCATTGGGAGCATCGAAATGAGCCGAACCCGCAAACGCCGCATGATGAATCAAATCAACGTCGTTCCATATATCGACGTGACTTTGGTGTTATTGGTGATTTTCATGGTGACTGCACCGATGACCAATCCGGGCGTAGTCGAACTGCCCAAGGTAGGTCAAGCGATGAAACAGGCTACAGCGCCGATTGTTGTCACTGTTCGGAAAGATGGCAGTACGGAATTAGAAGGGGCAAAGCTACAGCGTGACCAATTGCTGGCAAAAATTAAAGATCAGCTGAAAAAGTCACCGCGTGCGGTGGTAGTGGGCGCAGACGAGAAAACACCTTATGGCAAGGTGATCGAAGTCATGGATTTGCTCAAACAGGCCAAAGTGGAAAAGGTGGGTTTGTTATTCAAGCCCGCAACTTAAAGGGCTGTTGGTTCGGCGTATGTTCAGAAAACACGAAAATCCGGATAAGGTCAAAGCGGGCGCGCTGGCGCTGCTGGTGCACCTGGTTCTGCTGGGCGGTATGTTGATCTCTTTCAACTGGAAGGCAGCGCATCAGGTGCTGAACGTGGTGGAAGTTGACCTTTGGGATAAGTTACCTGCCCCTAAAGTAGTACCTCTGCCTCCACCGGAACCTAAACCAGTTGTGGAAGAGAAACCTGAACCTAAGCCAGAGCCCAAACCCATTGTGGAAGAGAAGCCAGAACCAAAGGCAGCAGAAAAGGTAGATATCGAGCTGGAAAAGAAAAAACAGGAAGAAGCCAAGCGTTTAGAGGAAAAGAAATTAGCCGAGAAGAAACTGGTGGAACAGAAAAAACAGGCAGAGCGCGAAAAACTGTTGCAGGCCATGCGTGATGAGGATCTGACCAAGCCTGAAAAGACTGACAATGCCGCTTTGAAAAAACTGCAGGCGGAAATCGATGGTGAACATACAGATCGGGAAGATGCTGCAAAATCGGCGGCCAATGCTAATCTGGTGGGCGAGTATACCGACAAGATTAAGGCTAAGATTCGCGGCAATGTGAACAAGACTCTGTGTGGCGATGGTAACCCGGAACTGCGTTTTGAAATTGCCTTGTTGCCCACTGGTGAATTGAAGGGTACGCCCAAACTGGTCAAGTCCAGCGGTAGTACCGCCTGTGATGGCGCCGTAGAGCGCGCCATCATTGCCTCGGAGCCTTTGCCTGTGCCTTCAGATGCCAGCGTGTTCGTGCAATTTAGGCACATGAATTTGAAATTCCGGCCTAACGATTAGCCTGCGATGCATGTAACAAAGTGTAAATGTGGTTGGCATGCAGAGTGTAATGAGTAAAAATGCACAGAACTTTTTCAAAAAAAAGCGCCCAATACAACGATGATGCGATTGAAACTGTTTAACTTCACCCTGTTTTTTAGCCTACTCTTTTGGCTATCAATCTCCGCCAATGCTGCACTTGAAATCGAGATCAGCGGCGGCGGTGCTCAGCAGATCCCGATTGCAATCTTGCCTTTTGGCAAGTCTCCCGAAGTGCCTGCCAAGGATAACCTGAACGAAATCATCGCTGCCGATTTGCAGCGTAGCGGCTTGTTCCGTGCTTTGGAAACGCGCGGTATGGCAAACCTGCCAACCAGCGTGACCCAGGTGAAATATGCCGAATGGGTGGCCTTGCAGGCGCAAGCCATGACCGTGGGCGAAATCAAGCCGTTGGGCGCAGGCAAGTTCAATGTACATGTACAACTGCTGGATGTGCTGAAGCAGAATATTCTGGCGGATATGGATTACCAGGCGAATGCAGGCCAGTTGCGCCAGACAGCCCACAAAATTTCCGACATGATCTACAAGAAACTCACGGGCGAGAACGGTTTCTTCTCCAGTCGCATTGCCTATGTCAACAAATCCGGTAAACGTTATGCCTTGATGGTGGCCGATGCGGATGGCTATAACCCGCAGCCGCTGGTGTCGTCCAACGAGCCGATCATCTCCCCGGCTTGGGCGCCCAACGGCGAGAAGATGGCCTATGTTTCTTTCGAGAAGAAAAAGCCAATTGTATTCGTGCAATCGCTGAACACGGGTGAAAGAAAAATTGTCGCCAACTTCAAGGGCAACAACAGCGCACCAGCCTGGGCGCCAGATGGCAGCAAGCTGGCGATCGTGCTTACTTACGGCGCAAACTCGCAAATCTACACCATTAATGACGACGGTAGCGGCCTGAAACAAATCGTCAAAAGTGGTGCCATTGATACCGAACCGGCATTCTCGCCGGATGGCAACTGGATTTATTTTACGTCTGATCGTGGCGGTCGTCCGCAAATCTACAAGGTGCCAGCCAGCGGCGGCGACGTGACGCGCGTGACCTTCGAAGGTGCATACAACGTCAGCCCACGTTTTTCACCTGACGGCAAGACTTTGGCGTATATTCGCAATGACGGCGGCAAATTCCGCGTGGCAGTGCAGGATTTGGCCAGCGGCCAAGTGCAACTGCTGAGCGAAGGCAACCAGGACGAATCGCCCAGCTTTGCGCCTAACGGTCGGGTGATTCTATATGCGACCAAGGTACGCGGACGTGGCACTTTGGGGGCCGTTTCTGCAGATGGTAAAGTGCGCCAGCGCTTGAGTGAATCGAGTGGCGATGTGCGTGAGCCAGCGTGGGGACCAACGGTTAAATAACAATATTTGAAATCAAACAAACAAGGGCAATGACCCCGACAGGGGAGAAAGAGGAGTGATATGTTAAAACTATTCGATAGCAAGTTAATTTTGGTTGCAGTGGCGTCTGCCTTGTTAGTGGCCTGTAAAAGCACGCCGATGGCAGACAAGCCTGCCGCAGTTGAGGATAAAAGCCCTACAACGGCCACCAAGCCTGCTGACAGCGCGCCTGCAGCAGATACTTCTGGTGTCAAGGAAGTAGTGGTGGACAGCAATGCTAACGCCAGCGGCAATAATCCGCTGAAAGATCCAAATAATATTTTGTCCAAACGCAATATCTATTTTGATTTCGACAGTGACATCGTCAAGGCTGAGTTCCGTCCGCTGATAGAGGCGCACGCCAAATACTTGCAGGCAAACGGCAATGCCAAGGTGATTCTGCAAGGCAATACCGACGAACGTGGTACGCGCGAGTACAATCTGGCGCTGGGCCAACGTCGCTCTGTGGCAGTGAAGAAGTCACTGAACTTGCTGGGCGTACAGGATAAGCAGATCGAGACAGTGAGCTATGGCGAGGAAAAAGCCGCACAGAATTGTGCCGATGAGAACTGCTTCCAGCTGAATCGCCGCGTTGACATCGTGTACGAGGGTGAATAATGCGCTTGATTCCTGCCTTGCTTGCAGCCGCTTGCCTGACGGGCGCTTTAAGCGCCCAAGCGGCCTTATTTGATGACAAGGAAGCGCGCAAGAAAATCCTGGAAGTCGAGTCCAAGAGCAATGCCAATGATGAAGCTCATCAGGCGGCGCTTAACGACCTGAAAAAGCGCATTGCAGCGATAGAGGCTATTGTGCAAGGCGGCGGTCTGGCCGACATGCAGAACCAGATCGAACTGCTCAAGCAGGAAGTTGCGCGCCTGAAAGGCGACCTGGAAGTTGCCAACCACCAGTTGGAACTTGCGCAACAACGCCAGAAAGACTTGTACGCGGATACCGATGGTCGTCTGCGCAAGCTGGAGAGCGGCACACAGGCAACTACCCCGCCGCCACAACCGGCTCCGGCGCCTGTGGTGGAAGAAAAAGATGTCAAAGCGTTTGCCGAAGCTGAAGAATTGAGCAATCTAGCGAGCGCAGAAACAGATGCCAGTAAAAAGATTGCAAAATATAAAGATGTTTTTAGCGCGTTTGATCAGTTCTTGAAAGATTATCCGACAAGCAAACTGGTGCCTGATGCGCTTTACGGAATGGGTTATGCGCAATTTGTCTTGAAAAACTACAAATCCGCCATCGCTACGCAGCAGAAGGTGATAGATCAGCACCCGCAAAGCGCCAAAGTACCTGATGCGATGTATAACCAGGCCAATTGCCAGATTCAGCTAGGGCAAGTGACTAACGCCAAGAAAACATTGAAGGAACTGGTGAGTAAGTATCCGGATGCCTCTGTCACACCCAACGCGCAAAAGCGGTTGAAGTTGCTGGACGGCATCAAGTAACCGGCGATATTTGGCATGAGGTAAAATAGCGCCAACGGATTGTTGGCGCTTTCTTTTTTATGGTACCTGCATAAATGGCACTTAAGGTATACGAAATCTTTCATTCACTGCAAGGCGAGACCAGTCGCATGGGCTTGCCGACGGTGTTCGTGCGCCTGACCGGCTGCCCGATGCGCTGTACTTATTGCGATACCGAGTACGCATTCAGTGGCGGCAAAAACATGGAAATCGCCGAAATCTTGCAGCAAGTAGCGGGTTATGGCGCACGCTATGTATGCGTTACCGGCGGCGAGCCGCTGGCGCAGAAAGAATGCCACACCTTACTGAAAGCCTTGTGCGATGCGGGTTACAGCGTATCACTGGAAACTGGCGGTGCGATGGATATTGCCAAGGTCGATGCGCGGGTTTCAGTGATTCTGGATGTGAAAACGCCTGCCTCCGGCGAAGAAAAGAACATGCGCTGGGACAACCTGAACCATGTGCAGGCAAAGGATGAGATCAAATTCGTCATCTGTAACCGTGCTGATTACGACTGGGCAAAAGCTAAGCTGGATGAATACAAACTGACGCAAAAATGTCCGGTACTGTTCTCGCCCGCATTCCATGACGTGCCTGCCGAAACGCTGGCAGGATGGATTTTGCAGGACAAGCTGCCGGTGCGCATGCAGATTCAGCTACATAAGATACTGTGGGGCGAGAAACAGGGGGTATGAGGATTTTGTTGAAATTAAGCGCTGACTTTGTCAGCTTCGCCTTGCCGTACACAAAACGTACTGTCTGCGGCTTGCTTTCGCGTCATCCTCTTAATTTGAACAAAATCTGGTGAGTATGAGTAAGAAAGCAGTTGTTCTTCTTTCTGGCGGACTCGATTCCGCAACTTGCTTGGCGATTGCCAAATCGCAAGGCTACGATTGCTATTGCCTGAGCCTGGATTATCACCAGCGCCACATTGCCGAGCTGGAGGCCGCGCGGAATATAGCTCGCAGCCTGAATGCTGCGGAACACAAGACCGCGCAACTGGATTTGAGCCTGTTTGGCGGCTCAGCGCTGACGGACGACAAGATTGCCGTGCCGCAATCGCCCACCGAAGGCATTCCTGTGACTTATGTGCCAGCGCGCAATACCATTATGCTCTCGCTGGCCTTGGCGTGGGCAGAGGTGCTGGGCGCGCAAGATATATTTATCGGCGTGAACGCGCTGGATTATTCCGGCTATCCCGATTGCCGTGGCGAGTATGTGAAGGCGTTTCAGGAAATGGCCAACCTGGCCACCAAGAGCGCGGTAGAAGGCCAGAAGATTACCATCCATGCGCCATTGATCGACATGACCAAAGCGCAGATCATCGCGCTGGGCACCAAGCTAGGCGTGGATTATAGCCAGACAGTGTCATGTTATCAGGCTGATGCGCAAGGCCGTGCCTGCGGTAAATGTGATTCCTGCCGATTGCGGCGCGAAGGCTTTGCCAGCGCACAGCTGCCGGATGTGACGCGTTACGTGGCAAATTAGTTGTTTGTTTTTGTACGTTTTATGCATGTTTTGGTTGCCAAGCCGGTAAAAAATAACGTATAATCCGCGCCTTTCTGCAGAACAATTTAAGAGATTTCATTATGGTCGTAGTTCGTTTATCACGTGGTGGCTCTAAAAAAAGCCCGTTTTACAACGTAGTGGTTGCTGATTCACGCAATCGTCGCGA
Source organism: Methylophilus sp. (assembly GCA_044228125.1). Lineage (GTDB taxonomy): Bacteria > Pseudomonadota > Gammaproteobacteria > Burkholderiales > Methylophilaceae > Methylophilus. The sequence goes on along the minus strand of JBGAVM010000022.1, from coordinate 8,182 downwards.
CGGTCGTTTCATCGAGCGCGTCGGCTTTTACAACCCATCTGCCAAAGTGGCTGCCGATACTTTGCGTATCGACGATGTGCGTTTGAACCACTGGACTAGCAACGGTGCGCAATTGTCTGATACCGTGGCACGTTTGGTGAAATTCCATGCCAAAGGCCCAGAGGCGATTGAAGCGCAAAAAGCAAAAGACATCGCTAAAGCTGAGGCTGCCAAGGCTAAAGCGGCTGCTGAAGAAGCTGCAAAAATCAAAGCTGCTGCGGATGCTGCTAAAGCTGAAGCGGACGCAAAAGCTGCAGCCGAGGCTGAAGCTGCTAAAGCCGCCGCAGAGGCCGCTGCTGCAGAAACTGCTGAAGCACCAGCAGAAACACCAGCTGAGTAATCGGTTGGCCATCCGCTTAAGTGGATGGGTCTCGTAGCATACGCGCTATGAGTGAGCAAAATAAGATGGGGCGTTTGGTGATGATGGGAAAAATCGCCGCGCCCTATGGTGTTTTAGGTTGGGTCAAAGTATTGCCCGATACTGAAGCATTGGATGGCCTGTTGCAATATGCAACCTGGCAAGTCGGCCGCGAGGATGATTGGCAAAGTTATGTGCCGGTCAACGCCAAGGTTCACAATGATGTGCTGTTGGTAAAGTTGCGCGGGGTGGATGACCGGGATGCGGCATTTGCCCTGAAAGGCAAGCTGGTGGCGGTTCCCAGAAATGAACTGCCGATGCCGAAAGACGATGAATATTACTGGTCCGATTTGATCGGGCTGAACGTCAATAATCTGCAAGAAATAGATTTTGGCGAAGTAACCGATGTGTTTGAAACCGGTGCGAATGATGTGCTGGTGGTTACGGATAAAACAACAAAACAGGAGCGCCTGATTCCGTTTATCGATCAGGTGATTCTGAAAGTCGATCTGGATGCGAAACTGATCCAGGTTGATTGGGATGCGGATTTTTAGGAATACGCGATGCGTTTCGATGTCATCAGCCTGTTCCCGGAAATGTTTGCTGCAATCACGGATTGCGGTATCACCGCAAGGGCGTTCAAGCAAGGCATTTACAGCTTGCGTGTGACCAACCCGCGTGATTTTACGCAGGATGTACACAAGACGGTGGACGACAGGCCGTATGGCGGAGGTCCGGGGATGGTGATGCTGGCAGAGCCGCTGACACAGGCGATTCGGCAAGTGAAACAGGCGCAGCAGGCAGAAGGCTTGCAGCCGTATGTGATTCATCTGTCGCCACGGGGCAAGCCGCTAACGCACGAAAAGGTGATGCAGTTGGCTGGCAAACAGGGTTTAATCCTGTTGGCAAGCCGGTACGAAGGCGTGGATCAGCGCGTGCTGGATACGCAGGTGGATGAAGAAATCTCCATCGGCGATTATGTGTTGAGCGGTGGCGAGTTGCCCGCGATGACGCTGATAGACGCGATTGTGCGGCAGCTGCCCGGCGCGCTGGGCGATGCGGATTCGGCGGCTGAAGATTCGTTTGTGAATGGGTTGCTGGATTATCCGCACTATACGCGGCCGGAAGTATTTGAAGGATTGGCGGTGCCAGAGGTGTTAAGATCTGGTAACCACGCAAAGATTAAGGCATGGCGGTTGAAACAATCGCTGGCTTTGACAAGGGCAAAACGCCCGGATTTATTGGCCGCAAGGTCGTTGACGAAAGAGGAAGCTCGGCTGCTCGAAGAAATTGAAAAAGAGCAGGAACAGGCATCCTTACAATTAAAAGGAACGTAAAGGAAATAACATGGCAGACATTATCAAAATGTTAGAGCAAGAAGAAGAAGAAATTGCTCGTCTGAACAAAACTATCCCTAACTTCGCCCCGGGCGATACCGTGGTGGTAGGTGTGAACGTGGTTGAGGGCAACCGTAAACGTGTACAGGCTTACGAAGGCGTAGTCATCGCCAAGCGTAACAAAGGCCTGAACTCCTCTTTCATCGTACGTAAAATCTCTTCCGGTGAAGGCGTTGAGCGTACTTTCCAAACCTACTCCCCGCTGATTGCCAGCATCGAGCTGAAACGCCGCGGTGACGTACGTCGCGCCAAGTTGTACTACTTGCGTGAGCGTTCCGGTAAATCTGCACGTATTAAAGAAAAACTGGTTGCGCGTGAGAAAGAAGTCATGGCGCCAGAAGCTGCAGAATAAGCAACCGCTTATCCGTTCACAAAACCCGCTTGTCAGCTGCAAGCGGGTTTTTTATTGCAAACAGTTTGCCGATTCAGTAAATTAAGCGTATGTCTGCCAATAAAAAACATCAACCGTTCGATGCGGTCATTGCTGCGCCTTTTGGTGCCGTGGGTATCGCAATACAAGGGGTGCAAATCTTTATCGAGCTGCTGCCCGACAAGCATGCGCTCAAGCCCGCCGAAAATAAATCGGTGCAGCGCGTGGTGGAGCAGATCGAGGCGTACTTCCAGAACCCTCATAACGATTTTAATCTGCCACTCATTTTTAAAGGCACTTCATTCCAGCAGAAAGTCTGGCAGATCATCGGCGGCATCCCATGTGGGCAAGTGCTTACTTACAGCGAGATCGCACAAATGCTTGGCTCTGGCCCGCGTGCCGTGGCTAATGCCTGCGGTGCCAACCATCTGCCATTGGTCGTGCCTTGTCATCGTGTGGTGGCCAAAAACGGCCTGGGCGGTTTTATGCGCGGGGTGGATGGCGGCATGAAAATCAAGCAATGGCTGCTTAAACACGAAGGTGTCAACATTTGAGCGCAGCTGAAAGCGGTCAGCCAGACACTGCTGAAATAGACGCGTTTGTCGATCATCTCTGGCTGGAGGACGGCCTGGCCAAGAACACCTTGGAGTCCTACCGCAGCGATTTAAGCCACTTTTCACAATGGCTCAAAAAAGGCTTGCTGGCTGCCAACCAGGCCGACATCCAGCAATATCTCGCTGTCAAATTCCCGCAGAGTAAACCCCGTAGCATCAACCGGCTGATTGCCACTCTGCGCCGATTTTACCGCTATTGCCTGCGCGAGAACCTGCTGCAAACCGACCCCACGTTGCAAATCGAAGCGCCTAAAATCGCCCGTAGCCTACCCAAATCCTTAAGCGAGCAAGAAGTGGAAGACCTGTTAAACACGCCCAATACCAACGACGCCATGGGGCTGCGCGACCGCGCCATGCTGGAGCTGTTGTATGCCAGCGGCCTGCGCGTCAGCGAGCTGGTGGGCATACAGGTCAACGAAGTCAGCACGCAAGATGGCGTGGTGCGCGTCACCGGCAAGGGCAGCAAGACGCGCCTGGTGCCGATGGGGCAAGAAGCCGCAGATTGGATAGACCGCTATGTCAAAACTGCGCGGCCAGATATTCTGCAAAAGCGTTTATGTGATGCGTTGTTTGTGACCAACCGCGCTCAGGGCATGACTCGGCAGGCCTTCTGGCACCTCATCAAGCGTTATGCCGCACAGGCCGGCATTCACAAGCATATCTCACCGCATGTGCTGCGCCATGCCTTTGCCACGCATTTGCTGAATCACGGCGCCGATTTGCGCGTGGTGCAAATGCTGCTGGGGCATGCGGATATCTCCACCACGCAAATTTACACGCATGTGGCGCGGGAGCGCTTGAAGCAGCTCCATTCCGTGCATCACCCGCGCGGCTAATCCGCTAAAAATTACACGCCGCGGCAGGTGCCAACTCCTCTTTATCCAGCGTCAGGCTGGCTTTACCATCGTGATAGTTAACTACCCAAATGCTGTCAAAATCCGCGTCGTCCCAAGTGGGCGGGCTGCCCACGCCCAATTCCCTGGCCAAATCGGGTATCGCGCTATGCTCCCATACCATCAACACCGTGCCGGTTTTTTTAAACACGCTATGCGCAATCTTATCTTCATCTTTCGCGCTGTATTTGCTGTTAATGCCGATGTTGTACTTGATGGCAAGCGGGCTGGCTGTCTGAAACATGCGGCTGTGCTTGGTCGCATCGTCACTTTTCAGCGAAGGCACATAAATATCATCCGGCTTGCCAAATTTTTTCACCAACAACGCAGGCAACTGCAAGGCGCGGTTCTCGCCCTGGCACGATAAATTATCCCCATCGGCAGGCTTTTCTCCGTGGCGGATAATGACCACTTTCAACTTGTCGTCAGGCGAATCTTTGCCGTCACAGCCGGTTAGTATGAATGCTAACAGTAGTAGCGCCAGCCAAGGTTTGGTTAGTCCGTTTTCCATGCAGCCATCTTACCTGCTTTCATTGATAAAAGCATTGGCCTGGAAGGCGCATCCAGATTGCCTTGCAGAGCAGGTGTTTTTATAATGAATTTGCATATGTGGAATTTTGTTTATCTCTTGTTTTTCATATACTATTCAGAATGTTAGGTCGTAATATCAGAACAAGGACGATCGTTGTATGTGGATATTGGTCAAGGGCAAAAAAGCTACAGAAATTAGCAATAAAGTAGTCAATCAGTTGCTAACGATGTACCCAGAAGAAAATCTTTCAAATCGACCAGTCTTTGTCGATGCGTTTAATAACGATTCCATTGAGCTAAATATCCTAAAAAATGAGTGCGAAAAACTCTTAATACCATGGCAAATGATGTTGCTCGACGAAAAAAATCTTAAAAAACACATCAAACATATAGAACAACAACGCAAATATAAAATTTCCAACAAACTCTTAGCAAAGAGAAAGGGTTCTGGAAATGTAACTTCTAGGAGAATTGTTGATCGGCTTATACGGTTACAAGATTTTCTGACAGAAGATAGCAATTTGACTAAAAATGACTTTGTAGGTGCGCTATCGCAACTATCAATTTGTGATGCGTCAGAAAAGATTCTTAATTATTTTGAGATAGATAGGGAAAAATTTTGGGCGTACTCTACCAAAACAAAGGCATTAGAGTATGTTATTAAACAAATTGAACATAAAAATATTAATGTTTGCCGTGGAGTTTTAACAAATAAACTTCTACCAACACATAAGGTAGTTATTAACAATGTTTATAAGAATACAAGTGGGTTTGCAATTAGGGATGAAAAAATACCTTTCATTTTTTTGCCTAGTGAAATTAGTGATGAGGTTGAGGCTAGGCAGATTTACACTCTAATTTATCTGCTAGTAATAATTGGGCTGAATAAGTTTGATTATTTCCTAAAGAAAGATTTTAGTTATAAAAAACAGAGAAGTAACCCACAAGAATTTATTTTTCATAGCATTACTACTGAGTTGCTTATGCCCTCATTTGAATTAGATAAACTTTGTGGAGAAAAAATAACACATTCCCTGAGAGACGAGCTTAGTCAGAAGTTTAAAGTGACGCCAACAGCTTTAGTTCTTACACTCAAGCTAAGAAGAATTATCACGCAAGAAGAATACGAAAAATTGAACCCAGAGCCTTATCAACCAATAGATAAAAAGGGACATCTTAATCAGCCAAAAATGCAAACTTCAATAGAAAAATTTTGCGGTGGGCTTTGCTATCAGGCAATCCGCGCGGCAACTCAATCACAATCTCTTGCCCCTACACAGTTGCAATACTTGATTTATGGAGGGATTTATAAACAAGGATTTAAGCGATTTCGTACGGAGTTGGGCTTATGAATATTATCGACAATAATTGCATTATTGATATTCTTAAAAACCATTTAGATATTGAAGGTGAGTACTATATGGCGCCTGAAGTGGTTGAGGAGGCTGAGTTTGTCAAAACCCAGCATAGTGGGCAATTGCCAAAACAAATACACCCCATAACTTTACACGAGCTTTTTGACGAGGCTGTTTATATTGATTTTTATAGGCAAATTCTTAACAAGTATGAAGGAAAATCTTTTTTTAACATGACTGGCTTTGGCGATCATTCAATCCTAGCAACAGTGCATACTATTTTGAGCGCTCAGTTGAACAGAGGGCAAAGTGTACTTTTTGAGGATTCTGAGATTGTTGTTTTCACTGACGACAATGGGCTTTCAAATAAGATTGCTAAAGAATTCCCAAATCAGCCGGTTAGTCAAAAATCGTTCCAAGATATTAAATAACGCAACTTAAGTTTTTTGTGGGTTTAACCTCTTTTAATCTCCACCCCCACCGCCTTCACTCCCGCCAAAATGCCAGGTTTGCTGACTTTGATGTTGATTTCTTTTACGCCGAATTCCTTGAAAATCAGTTGGCACACATGCTCGGCGAGCGCTTCGACGAGTTGGAAGCTGTGTTCGGTGAGCGTTTGGCGGATGCGCTTGACGATTTGGCCGTAGTCGATGGTGTCGGCGATGGCGTCGCTTTTGCCGGCCTTGCTTAAATCATGGCTGATTTCGATATCCAGCACCACGGTTTGCGGGGTCATGCGTTCCCATTCCGGCACGCCGAGCTTGGTTTGCACCTTGAGTTCGCTGATAAATATTTTGTCCATTTTCTTTTCGTCATTCCCGCGCAGGCGGGAATCCAGGTTGGGTTCAATCAAACAATCTTGTGGTATTAAACTACATTTGGCAGGATTCTGGTTTAATATCACGGTTTTAGACGTTCTTAATATTACTGGATTCCCGCCTGCGCGGGAATGACGGCAAAGAGAGATTAAATGGATGAATTAGGTTTTATTCCCGTGACATTAGTGCCCATTATTTGGATAGTGGGCGCGTATCTCATTGGTTCGGTTTCTTTCGGGATTTTAATCAGCAAACTGTATAGCTTGCCCGACCCACGCACGGTGGGCAGCGGCAACCCGGGTGCCACCAATGTGGCGCGTAGCGGCAACAAAAAAGCGGCGATTCTCACATTGCTGGGCGATGCGTTCAAAGGCTGGTTTCCGGTGTGGCTGGCGCTGCAATCCAATATGTTGATGTGGGTGGTGGCGTGGACGGGGTTTGCGGTGTTTATCGGGCATCTTTACCCGATTTATCACCAGTTTAAAGGTGGCAAAGGCGTGGCGACTGCGCTGGGTGTGATGCTGGCGATTTCGCCCCTGCTGGCACTGGCGGCGCTGGTGACTTGGCTGGTGGTGTTCTTCTTGTTCAAGTATTCTTCTCTGGCAGCCATTGTGGCGGCTGCGCTGGCGCCGGTGTATGCGTATTTTCTGCTAACGCCGTACCGCGATTATGTGTTGCTGGTGCTGGTGCTGGCGGCTTTTCTTATTTGGCGGCATCGCAGCAATATCAAGAAGCTGCTGGCAGGCACAGAGCAAGGTTTCAAGAAAAAAGCTTAAGGCGCTTGCAGTTCGGCCAAGTCCCACCTTGGCCGCACGCTAAACGCGTAATCCTGCTTTTCAGTTTGCATTGCTTTTAGGCGCATGGCTTCTAATCTTAAAGCGCCTGCAAAGGCGATCATGGCGCCGTTGTCGGTGCAGAATTCCAGTCGTGGGTAGCGCACATTCAAGCCGCGTTGTTGCGTTTCTGTATTCAGCCGCTCGCGCAGGCGCAAGTTGGCACCCACGCCGCCGGAGACGATTAAATTCTTCAGTTTGGATTGCTTGAGTGCGGCCAGGCATTTAGCAGTTAAAAGCTCGGTGACGGCTTCCTGGAATTCCCATGCAATCTCCGCGCGCGTGGTCTCATTCATATCGGGGTGAGCATTCACTAGCGTCAATACGGCTGTTTTCAAGCCGCTGAAGCTAAAATCCAAATCGCCGCTGTGCAGCATCGGGCGCGGCAGTTTAATGATCGGGTTGCCTTGTTTGACTTGGCTTGCAAGCTTGGCCAACTGCGGCCCGCCGGGGTAACCCAAGCCGAGTAGCTTGGCGGTTTTGTCGAAAGCCTCGCCCGCTGCGTCATCCAGCGTATCGCCCAGTAATTGGTATTGGCCAATGCCATCTACGCGCATTAACTGGCTGTGACCGCCGGAAACCAGCAGTGCGACAAAAGGGAACGCGGGCGGGTTTTCTTCCAGCAGCGGAGCCAGTAAATGGCCTTCCAGATGGTGGACGGCGATGCTTGGAATGTTTAGCGAAAAAGCCAGCGATTGGGCAACGCTGGTGCCCACCAGAAGCGCGCCCGCCAGACCGGGGCCTTGGGTGTAGGCAATCGCGTCAATGTCCTGCAGGCGTTTGCTAGCTTTATCCAGCGCGGCTTGGGTAAGCGGTAGCACGCGGCGAATATGGTCGCGCGAGGCCAACTCTGGCACCACACCGCCGTAATCGGCATGCATGTCCACCTGGCTGTGCAAGGTGTGCGATAACAAACCGGTGTTTGTGTCATAAAGCGCCACACCGGTTTCATCGCAGGAAGATTCAATGCCTAA
>JBGAVM010000039.1:0-3275 GCA_044228125.1 Methylophilus sp. | reverse complement strand
CAGTCAAATTGGCACCAGTGATTATGCCTCAGTGAACGGTTCCATTTCCACTGCCCTTGGTCAAGCCAAGGCGGAAGTGGCCGGTGGTAGTGTATATGTGGGTCACGCTTTGCAGGCAAGCGGGTATTCGCTAGGCGAGCAAGTGTATTACTTTTCTTATGCTGAAAACAATTCTGAACATAAGGGTAAATATAACTTTACATTGGGACCCTATACTCAGGTCATTTTCTCTGCGCCTGCCAGCTTACAAACACAAACAACTATCGGGTATGACGGAGTGAACGATGAATGGGCAGCTGCGCAAGCTGACCTGCAAATAGAGGAACTTAATGGAAGTTTCCATGCTGCTGATTTTGTGTTTGCCAGAGCAAGCTATGACAATATATTTAATCCAAGTAATGGCTCTTATGAGTATTACGGTCAAAACATAAACAACTCAAGACTCCTGGGTGTAACATGGGCCAACTCTGATGAGGTAGAAAAAATTGGTGGATTGCATGCGTTTGTCCAGGCTTATGGTTTAAGTAATGTACAAGCTGTTCCCGAGCCTGAAACCTATGCCATGCTGCTTGCGGGCTTAGGGCTGATTGGGTTTACTGCACGGCGCAGAAAAACCGCTTGATTGTGTCAATCATTCACTGTTTCGCAAAAAAGCATCCAACTGGATGCTTTTTTTGTTGTATAACGCTCAAAGACTGTACGATTTTGCATCTGCAAAGAAATGTTTAGGTTGAACTTTTTTGCATAACCCAAAGTCATACCCAAAAGTTCTTTGTAAGCCAACAACTGTATGAGAGGAAATGTTATATGAATACAAAAAGAAACTTAGGTACGGCTATCGTTGCAGCAGCACTCATTTTAGGTTTGAGTGGCTGTAGCAATATGTCCACGCGTGATAAAAACACTGCGATTGGTGCCGGTGTTGGCGCTGTGGCGGGTGCGGTGCTGACTGGTGGTAGCGGCCTAGGCACGGTTGGTGGTGCAGCAATTGGCGGCGTTATCGGCAACCAGATCGGTAGATAGTAAGCCCGTATCTGGTTGGGCTAGGGTGAGCAGCAAGATGCTCGCCCTGCAAGGTTTCTAAAGTTTCACCATCACATGCCGCACGGCACTGTAATCTTCAATCGCGTACATCGACATATCTTTGCCGTAGCCTGATTTTTTCATGCCGCCGTGCGGCATTTCGGATACCAGCATAAAATGCGTGTTCACCCAAGTGCAGCCGTACTGCAGTTCGGTTGCCACGCGCATGGCGCGTGAAACATCGCTTGTCCATACCGAGCTGGCAAGGCCATATTCTGAATCGTTAGCCCAATTCACTACTTGTTCTTCATCATCAAAGCGCGTGACAGAAACCACGGGCCCGAATACCTCTTTGCAGACAATTTCATCGGTTTGCAAGGCGCCTGCCACAATGGTAGGTTCATAGAAAAAGCCGCTTCCGGCACGCATTTTGCCGCCGGTGGTGACTTCAATATGTTTTTGTGCTGAGGCGCGCTCTACAAAGCCTGCCACGCGCTCGCGCTGACGTGCGGAAATGAGCGGTCCCATTTCTACACCGTTCATTTTTTGTTCACCCACTTTAATGCTGGCTGCGGCTGAGGATAGTTCGGCAACCAGTTTCTCGTAGATTTTTTTGCCTGCATAAATACGGCATGCGGCAGTGCAATCCTGGCCTGCGTTGTAAAAGCCAAAGGTGCGTACGCCTTCTACTACAGCGGCTATATCAGCATCATCAAACACGATTACAGGCGCTTTTCCGCCCAGCTCTAAATGCGTACGCTTAACGCTTTTGCTCGCCACATCCATGATTTTCTGGCCGGTTGAAATATCCCCAGTAATCGAAATCATCTGTACTTGTGGCTGCGAAATCATTGGCGCACCGACTGATTCACCGCGTCCATTCAAAATATTCACTACACCTGCAGGGAAAATATCGGCAATGAGTTGCGCCAGTTTGAGTGTGGTGAGCGGCGTCATTTCCGATGGCTTCAGCACCACGGTATTGCCTGCAGCCAGCGCAGGGCCCAGCTTCCAGGTGGCCATCATCAGCGGGTAATTCCACGGCGCAATCGAGGCCACTACGCCTAACGGATCGCGCCGAATCATGCTGGTGTGGCCCGGCAGGTATTCGCCTGCCAGCGCGCCGGTCATGTTACGCACTGCGCCTGCGAAAAAGCGGAAAACGTCTGCAACAGCGGGGATTTCATCATTCAGCGCCGCCAGATAAGGCTTGCCGCAATTCATCGATTCAAGTTCGGCAAAGCCTTCTGCATCGGCCTCTATGGCATCTGCCAGTTTGAGTAACATTGTGGAACGGTCGCGCGGCGTGGTTTTTTTCCAGCTTTTGAAAGCGGCTGCTGCAGCGTTTACTGCGGTTTCAATTTGCACCAAGGAGGCTTCCGCTACCTGAGTTATCTCTGCGCCAGTGGCAGGATTCAGCACGCTGATTGGTGCGCCTTCGCCTTTAAAGAATTGGCCATTAATCAATAATTGCGTTTGAATATTTTGCATTTTCGATCCTCTTTCAAAAATAATACCCGATTTTTTAGCGACTGCTGCCAGCGATGCTTTCCGTGCCACGCGTTAAATAATAGGCGGCGATAATCGGTATCGCAGTAATCAGCATTACCATCATGGCGACCACATTGGTAATCGCCGCATCGCGAGGCCGCGCGAGCTGGTTAAGCAGCCAGATCGGCAGCGTGACTTCGTGCCCTGCAGTGAATATGGTCACAATCAGTTCATCAAACGATAGCGCAAATGCCAGCAATGCGCCTGCCAGCAAGGCAGTCGCGAGTTGCGGCAAAATAATATGGCGGAAAGTAGTGAAGCCATCCGCACCCAAGTCCATCGATGCTTCCACCAGGCTGTGCGGCATGCGCCTGAAGCGCGCGACCACGTTGTTGTAAATCATCACCACGCAAAACGTGGCATGACTCACAACAATGGTAATAAAACCAGGGGTGATATCAAGTATGTTCATGGCAGAGAGCAGCGCGATGCCGGTGATGATGCCGGGCAGGGCAATCGGCAGAATCAGCATGGTGGTAATGGCTTCTTTGCCAAAAAAGTTGCGTCTGTATAGCGCTGCGGCGGCCATGGTGCCCATGATGAGCGCCAGCAGAGTCGCCACAGCCGCCACTTTGAGCGATAGCGCGACGGCTGATATGACATCCTCACGCGCAAACGCCTCGTGAAGCCAGCGCAAGGTAAAGTAAGCATTATCGCCATCTCCCGCTAAAAAAGCGTTGATGACAATGACGGCTATAGGG
>JBGAVM010000021.1:0-28615 GCA_044228125.1 Methylophilus sp. | reverse complement strand
GACCCACCCCTTCCCATCTCGAACAGGGCCGTGAAACGAACCTGCGCCAATGATAGTAAGCTCTTCGCTTGCGAAAGTAGGTCATCCCCAGGCTTTTATTTGAACAAAAGACCCAACTTGATAGTTGGGTCTTTTGCTTTATAAGCCCTCTATGTGAGGGTTTATTTACTTCTACACTCTAAAATGAATGAATTGTGTTTTCGGGCACATTCGTTGTATAGTGCATCATCGTTCTGGATGATGAGTCAAATGAAACAAATCCTTACATGCGTTCTTGTCCTTGTCTTGAGTGATATAGTGCTTGCACAGGAGAGTAGTGTTGCTTCAAGTGATAAAAGTCAGAAAAAAGGCGATGCATGTGCTACGCCTGAGCTAGAACGCGGTAAAACGGATGTGCTATTGCAACGTGGCAAACGTGACGACGAGTTGAGCCAAGGCAAACAAGATGACCCACTCAAGCGGGGTAAAGATGACTGCCGATTGGAGCGTGGTGCGCCTAATGTGTCATTAAATCGCGGGAAACGTGATGATGAGCTGACACGAGGTAAGGCGGATGACGCGCTGACTCGCGGAAAGCACGATACCGAATTGGAACACGGTAAGCTAGACGCATTGTTGATCCGTGGCAAGCGTGACGAAGAGCTGACGCGTGGCAAAGTGGATGATGGGTTATCGCGTGGTATCAGAGACGAAGAGTTAAGCCGTGGCAAAGAGACCGAGCCTTTAAAACGTTGCTGCTGGGATTAACTCAATTTCTTCAGTCCTGATACGGCCTCCATGTGGCGTTGCCCGCGCGACAGGCTTTTTGTGTGCTGGTTTCGCGGCGGTTGTCCGCAATAACGGTCAGCTCATATTCGCGGCATTTCTGGCCATTGGCGTTGAATCCGCGCAGTGGTGTTAGTTCATACTCAAGCCTGTCATTTGGATTGACCCAGTGTACGGTCTGGCGGTCGCCGCTTAGCTCCAGCGCGTGACCAATGCAGCCGCGGTCGTTTTTGTCGATTTCTTTACCAATCTGATTACCAATTACCGCACCAATCGCACCGCCGATGATAATCGCGACAGCACGGTTGCTGTCCTTACCCACCGAGCTGCCGATCGCCCCGCCCACTACGCCACCCAGCACAGTGCCGATGGCTTCCCATTGGCATTGGCCTTTGATGATACCGTAATCGCGTCCCCATTTCCGTCCGGAGTAGCCAACATAGTAAGGGTCATGCTTTTTGCGCCAACCATGTGCTGGAGCCCATGGCGGCGGGTCTGCATATGCGCTGGGCGCGACGGGAATCGTTAATGCGGCAATGAGTGTAAGGAATAGCAATTTGGAACGATTCATCATGGTAAGCTCACTTTGTTTGTTGAAGAGATTATTTTAAACCCGATTATCAGACAACGCGTGTACTTTGTAATAAGTTGACCAAGAAGGAAGAGGCCAAAAATGCAAAACGAAATTCATGCCCATTCTGCGATAGCAATTTTTGCCGGAGGCTGTTTCTGGTGTCTGGAGCCTGTATTCAGCCAGCTGAAAGGTGTGCAGAAAGTTGTTTCAGGCTATATCGGCGGCCAAAGGGATGACCCGACTTACCGGGAGGTATGCAACGGCGATACCGGGCATGCCGAGGCTGTGCAAATTGTGTTTGACCCGAGCCAGATCAGCTATACAATGCTATTGGAGATTTTCTTTGTCAGCCACGATCCTACGACACTTAACCGGCAAGGCAACGATGTCGGCACGCAATATCGTTCGGCGATTTTCTGTCAGGACGAAGGGCAGCGTACAACCGCACGGCTGGTCATTAGTGCGCTGGAGGTTGCACAGGTGTTCGATGCGCCTATCGTCACGCAGCTATGTCCGCCTGCGCCATTTTATCCTGCCGAGGATTACCATCAGCGATACTTTGACAAGAATCCGGAGAATCCATACTGTCTGGCGGTTGCCGCACCTAAAGCTGCCAAAATCCGCCAGAAGTATGCGGCACTTATCAAAACTTAGTCTTCGGAAATCCGGCTCTTGTTCAGCCACTGCCTACGCCAGAAGATGAGACCCATCACCAGTGCGATGCCGATCATGATGGTGATGACATACCAGAAGCCATTCACATCGTCATGCCACGGTAACCACTTGGTATTCATGCCAAAAATGCCGGCAATCAGCGTGGCCGGCATGAAAAGCATGGCAACTACGGTCAAGGCACGCACTTCCATGTTGACACGGTTACTCAGCGTGGAAATATAGATATCCAGCATGCTGGCCAACATGTCGCGAATCGCCTCTAGCGACTCGATAAAATGCACGGTATGGTCATACACATCGCGTAGATAGAATACCGTGCTTTCGCTGAAAAATTGGTTCTCGTTGCGCACCAGATGGTTAATCACCTCACGCAGCGGCCACACGCTGCGACGCAGTTCCATGGATTCGCCTTTCAGTCGATAAATCTGGTTAAGCGTATTCGTGGTAGGCTTGGTCAGCAGCACATCCTCCATACGCTCGCAATCATCACTGAGTTGATCCAGCACCAGGAAATAACGGTCGACAATGCTATCCAGTAAGGCGTAGGCCAGATAATCCGCACCTTGGCTACGAATATGGCTGCCTTCGGCGCGTAATTGCTTGCGTACCGACTCGAAAGCGCCGGACTGGCGCTCCTGGAAGGTCAGCACATAATGCTTGCCCAGCACGATAGAGACCTGATTCTGCGTCACGTTCAATTCGCCGGAATCGTAATTGAAAAACTGCGCCAGAATGAACAGCTGATGCGTAAACACATCGTCTTTCGGGCGGTTGCGGGTGTTGACGATGTCTTCCATCACCAGCGGATGCAACTGAAACGCCACGCCTATCTTTTGAATGAGCGCTATATCATGCACGCCATACACATTTACCCAGCGAACGCCACTTTTGGGAATACTTAAGCGCTGTACCTGATCCGGCGATAGGGTTTCCTCGCGCACCTGCTTCGCATCGTAGTCGAACACGGTAATGCTGGGCGGTTGGTTTTCCGATTCACCAGTATAGATCAGGCTGCCCGGCGGCAGACCGACCTTTTGCAGGCGGTTCTTCCGATTCATGGTTTTTCTGGTCTTTTTATGCGGGGTTTTCTGCATGTGGTTATTTAAGCATACATTCTAATAGCGGTGTTATACGCGCGCGTTCATTATGCTGGATAATGCCCTGAGAGCCAATATTCATGCGGGTTTCATGGCTATGTTCTGCATAATGAAGGAAACAGGCCGTATTTCAGCGTTTGTGCTCGATGAGCCTGGCTTGCTTGCTGAACAGTCTATTTGTATAGAATCTGAGTTGACCAGTGATTTCAGCGAATTTTCCCAGCATCAGGAAGCTGGCCTGCGTCCATTTAAAACTGCCAAGATGCTCGAAATGATGCGCAGTGCGGGCGATCTGCAAGGGGTAAATGCCCAGCGCGAGCAGACCCAGCAATGGTTTGTAACAAGCTAAAGCGAGACATAGCAACGGGATAACGATAGCCCAAACCCAGGTGCGGTTGCGCTCCTTCACCCAATGCCGCTCCGGCGGTGTACCGTGCAGACTGGCGCCTTCGGCATAGGCGTAACCGGCACGCTGGCTGCGCTTCCACCATTGGCTAAAGCTGTGCATGTCCGCATCATGCAGCGCCATGTCATCCGCCAGCCGGTGTATTTTCCAGCCTTTTTGCCTGAGCCGGACGCACATCTCGGGTTCTTCGCCCGCAATCAGCGATTCGTTAAAGCCCTGCACCTGCTTGAACGCCTGGCTGCGTATCATCATGATGCCACCACAGGCTTTGGTATCCCCCGCAGGCGTATCCCATTCAATGTCACACATCTGATTGTAGAGGCTCGCTTCGGGATGGCGTTCGCGCAATCTGCCTGCGACGATGGCAATAGAGAGGTTGTTCAGCAAGTATTGTTCGGCCTTACCCATCCAATCATCAAAGAACTCGCAGTCGCCATCGATGAACTGGATGAACTGCAAGTCGTGTTGTTGCAATAGCGCATGAGCGCCGGCATTGCGCGCTCTCGCCGCTGTAAAAGGTTTGGACATGTCCAGGTTCACAACATTGACACCCAGCTGTTGGGCAGCGGCAACAGAATCATCAGTGGAACCGGAGTCCACATACACTACGTTAGGGCAGCAGTCGAGGGCGGAGCGCAGGCAAGTAATGAGCCGCTCGCCTTCATTGCGGCCTATCGCGACAACGCCTATAAGTTCAGGTTGGTACATGCGGTGGATTTTACTTGATTTGCCTTCAGGCGGCGAATGGCTTCAAACTTATTCGGCACGCAGCGCCTCTATCGGATCCAGCCGGGAAGCGCTTCTGGCAGGCATTACCCCCGCCAGCAGGCCGATGATGGCAGACATTAAAATCGCGCCCGCTGCAAAGCTCCAGGGCGTATGCACGGGCAGGTTGGGCAACGCCAGCCGCAGCGCCTGTGCCAGCCCTGCACCCAATATTAGACCAAACAGGCCACCTACAGCGGCGAGCATGACAGATTCGCTCAGGAACAGGCCTAGCACTGTGCTGCGTCGTGCCCCCAGTGCCATCAGTAGGCCAACCTCGTTAGTACGCTCAGTGACTGAGATAGTCATGATAGTGACAATACCTACAGCCCCGACCAGCAACGAGATGCCGCCCAGCGCGCCCACAGCCATGGTCAGCACATCCAGTATATTGGAAAGTGTTTCCAGCATGTCTTCCTGAGTAGTGATCGTAAAATCTTCATGGCCATGACGCAGGGTAAGCCTTTTCTTGACTGCTTCTGCAACCGTGGCTGATGAAACACCTTCCGCATACATTACATGGATTTCCGTCAGGCCATCACGATTATACAATTCCATCGCACGCTGTGCGGGGATAAACGCTGTGTCGTCCAGATCAATCCCTAGAAACTGGCCTTTCGGTGCCATCACGCCTATCACACGAAACTGTAACCCGCCGATGCGTACACGCGCACCTAATGGGTTCTCGGTGCCAAATAGTTCATTGCGCAGCTTGCTCCCTAGTACAACAAGTGCGCGTGAACTGCCTTCACCTTCGCGCGGCAAGCTGCTGCCAATCTGTACTTTGGAGCTGAACACCCGCGTGAAGTCTGCATCAACCCCATAAATGGTAGAACGCCTCAATCGTCCATTGCCTTCGATTTCCGAGTTCCCCCACACCATAGGAGAAGCGCCAGTGACTTGCGGGAGTTGTTTCAGGGATTGCGCATCTTCCATTGTGAGCAAACGCGCTGTGGTTGGAATGCCTGAAGGTGGCTGCCCGCCGGTTTTCACCTTGCCCGGCGCGATATTGATGACATTTGTGCCAAATTGTGTGAATTCCGCCAGCACATACTGATGCACGCCTTCACCGATGGAGGTGAGCAGAATGACCGCCGCGATACCTACCGCAATACCGAGTAGCGTGAGGAAACTACGCATGCGGTGCGCGTTGATGGCATGGTAGGCGAATCTGGCAGCGTCCTTGAGCAGCATGATCATCGCTTCGATAACGCCTGTATCGGGTCTAGTTCGGCGGCACGACGTGCTGGCATCACCCCAAAAATCAGGCCGGAAGCCATCGCTGTGCCAAAGCCCGCCAATACAGCCCACATGGGTGGATAAGCAGGGAAGGTGGGGTAGAACTGCCGCAGCACACCCGCGCCCAGATACCCCAGCGTGATGCCAATCACCGCGCCAGCCAGCGACAGCAGTACCGCCTCTACCATAAACATCTGCCGCACTGCGCCAGCTGTGGCGCCCAGCGCTTTCAGCAGGCCTATTTCTGCCGTGCGCTGCGTGACGGAAACCAGCATCACGTTCATCACCAAAATGCCCGCCACGGCAAGGCTGATGGCTGCAATGCCCGCCACGCCCAGCGTCAGCATGCCAAGAATCTTGTCGAAAGTTTCCAGTACCGCATCCTGTGTGATGACGGTAATATCTTCCTCGCCCTCATGCCGCTGTGTAATCAGTTTCAGCACGCGTGCTTTCACTTCTTCCAGTTGGTCGCGGCTGCGCGCTTCCACCAGAATGCGGAATAGCGTGTTCGAGTTCAGCATTGCCTGCGCGATAGAAACCGGCACAATGACCAGCTCGTCGGTAGACATACCCATGCCATGCCCGCCTTCCGCCAGCACGCCCACCACACGCAGGCGGCGGTCGCCCACACGCACCATTTTTCCTAAAGGGTTTTCGTTACCAAAAACGTCCTGCCGCACTTTGCTGCCCAGCACAACCTCTGCCGGGCCGTGTTCCATCGAGCTGACACTCAAAAACCGCCCCAAGCCCATCTTGAGCTGGCGTACGCGGATAAAATCGGCATTGGTACCTACCATCATCGCCTCGCGCAGTTTACCAGCAGCATTGATTTCGGTAGTGGCAACGATAATTGGCGCAATGCGCATCACGCCGGGCAGGCGCAGCAGTGCAGAGGCGTCGTTTACAGTCAAGTCGCGCGGCGTGCTGGTCACCAGATTCGCCGGGTTGAAGCCGCGCGTGTCAGAGCGGCCGGGCAAGACGATGACGAGATTGGTACCAATCGCAGAAAACTCATCCACCACATAGCGGCGCGCACCATCCCCCAGCGCGGTCAGTATCACCACCGCCGCCACGCCAATCGACATCGCCAGCATCAGTAATCCGGTGCGCAGCGGTGTGCCAGTGGCGGCCTGTGCGGCATAGCGAAAGGTGTCGAGGATTTTCATGCGGGCTTCGGCGTTCCGTTTACCACATCGCTCACCACTGCGCCGTCTTCCATGCGGATTTGCCGCTTGGCACGTGCGCCCAGCGCTTGGTCATGCGTTACCACAATCAGCGTCATGCCTTGCGCGTTCAGTGCCTCCAGCAGCCGCACTACTTCTTCGCCAGTGGCGCGATCCAGATTACCGGTCGGCTCATCCGCCAGCAGCACGGCAGGGCGCAGAATGGTAGCGCGGGCGATGGCGACTCTTTGCCGTTGGCCGCCGGAAAGCTCATTGGGCCGATGATGTGCGCGCTCATTCAATCCATATTCCTTCAAGGCTTGCGCCACGCGTTTGCTGCGCTCACCGGCAGGCATGCCGGATAAAATCAACGGTAGTTCAATATTACCTGCGGCAGTCAGGCGCGGCACCAGATGAAAACTCTGGAAAATAAAGCCGATGCGCTCACTGCGTACCTTGGCCAGTTCGTCCGGCTCCAGCGTCGTCACATCGCGGTTTTCCAAAAGATACGTCCCGGCATCTGGCCTGTCCAGCAGGCCTATCATGTTCAACAAGGTGGATTTTCCGGAGCCAGAAGGTCCCATCACGGCAATGTATTCGCCGGGTGCGATTTGCAGATTTACATCGCGCAGTGCATGCACCTTGCTGTCACCCAGCAAAAAGGTGCGCTCGATTCCTTGCAGCGAAATCAAACTAGGGGCATCAGCCACGGCTTACTTCGCTTTCGCAGGCTTGCTGTTGCCATCTTCCGGCGTAACTTGCGCACCGGCCTTCACACCTTCACGCTCCAGCGATACCACAATCTGGTCGCCCTGTTGCAAGCCTTCTGTAATCTCGGTGTATTCCCAGTTGCTCACACCGGTTTTTACCACACGTTCTTCCAGCGTCTTTTTCGCGGGCAGGTAAACCAGCACCTTGTTGCCATCCATCAGGGTCGATGTCGGCACACGCAGCACATTGTCACGGCTGTCCAGCACAATCTCCACATCCGCGCTGTAGCCTACCAATAGTTGCTTCGCGTCTTCCGTGCTTTCCAGGTCAACTTCCACATCTACCGTGCGCGCCTGTTTCTCCACCGCCACCACATAAGGCGCAATGCGCCGTACATGGCCAGGCAGAATCTTGCCGGGCAGCGCATCCAGCGTCACTCGCGTGGGTTGCCCCACATGAATCTTGGGCGCATCCACTTCATCCATCGGTGCCTCGATATACAGGCAACTGTCGTCAATCAGGTCAATCGCTGGCGGCGTAGCTACGCCGGGTGGGGAGGGCGTCGTATATTCACCCAGCTCGCCCACGATATCCGCCACAATACCGTCAAACGGCGCAACCAGCACAGTCCTATCCTGTTCCACCTTGGTCACTTTCACACGTGCCTGCGCCTGATTCACATCGGCGCGTGCCGCATTGCAGGCGGCGCGGCGCGATTGCGCTTCGTAACGCGCTTTATCCTCACCACCTTGCGAGATAAACCCTTTTTCGTGCAGCTTAATCATGCGCGCAGCTTCACGTTCGGCATTGTCTGCCAGCGCGCACGCCTCGGCGATGCGTTTGCTGCTCACAGTCACCTGCGATTGCGCCAGATTGCTTTGCGCTTGCTGATCCTCGTTCCACAGGCGTAGCAGCACCTGGCCTTTCTTCACGTGGTCGCCTTTTTTCACGCCAAGGTAAGCAATGCGCCCGCCAATGATAGGCGAAAGGCGCGTACGCAAACAGGCTTCCACGCTGCCGGCGCGGGTGTTGGCTACGCTGGCCTCCACCTTGCCTTTATCCACCGTTACCAGCGCAACATTGATTGGTTTGGGGCGGCTATACCACCAGAAAGCGGTGCCTGCCGCGGCAAGCAACAGAATAATCACTAAGATGCGTCGCATAGATTTTTGGCAACCAAATAAAAGACATTATGCTACTTTTGCAGCATGCTGATTGATTTAAATGGGGGTTTTTTGGCTTATATCAAGTTGGCTGCGAAAGACGGAAAGCGTTCGCACATTCGTCATTCCGGGCTTGACCCGGAATCCAGCCATAACCTAATAGCTGCGCGCTTTGCGCGCTACTGGATACCAGCGTTCGCTGGTATGACAGCCAAGTTATTTTGAAGGAAAATTAAACCGCCGATTTGACAGCCGCGCCGGTGATAAAGAACTCACCGCCAGCCACATGGTGTATCGTACGCAAGTCGTCATGGCCTTCAAAGTGCCAGCGTCCGTCACTGAACACACGTTCATCGGCATAAGCAGCCAGCACTTCCGCTACGAACAAGTCATAACTGCGCTGGTTGTGCGGCTCGGGGATGATTCTGCACTCCAGCCAGCCCACACAGCCGCTCACCAAAGGCGCTGTAATGTGCTGTGCGGCAAAAGTCTCGATACCGAATTTTGCAAACTTGTCCGTGCCTGAAAAATCCCGACCAGAAGTTGTGCCCACTTTGCGCACCATGTCCAATTGCGCCACGCAAGGGATGTTGATGGCAAACGTGCCTTCAGCCTCCATCAGCTCGCGGGTATAGGTTTTTCTGTCAATCACCGCGGTGATTTTGGGCGGGTCAAAATCCAGCGCACACACCCACGCCGCCGCCATGATGTTGCGCTTGTCGTTGTGGGCAGAAGTGATGAGCACAGTGGGGTTGTGGTTGAGGAGACGGTAGGCTTGGTTAAGGATAGTTAGCATTTGCTAAATTTGCTTTAAAACACTTAACTTATTGTTTATAAAATAAATATTGATTTTTAATAAAATTTTTAGAATTGCTCTAAAAGACCTTTTACGCCCAGAACGGTAGATATCTCGCGTATCGAGTCGAATTTGTTTCACTCTCATCAGATTTGATTAGTCTTTCGTCTTTAGCATTGCCGATAACAATCGAAACACTGGCAGCTTTTGATTCTGATAAGCCAAATCTTTCACGCAATGATTGGTTAGACATTCTTTGGTTACTTACATACATTAAACAGCAATGCTGATAGCACGCACGTACTCTGTCAGTTTTACTCATGGATGAAAAGTCTTGATGAGCAAATAGAACAACTGTTGTTCTTAAGTCACCAACTCTGAAATCTGGTGCAGGGAGTTGATAAAGCTCTGCTAGTTTTACAACTTTATCAATCCCGCTACCTTTTTCCTCACATATTCCAAGCCTTCGCATTACGTTTGCTAAACGCTCATTTTTGGAGCGGTATTCATCAATAAAACGCTCAACCTTAATCGGAGGCCTTCCTGGATTTGAGATTTCTACACGATCTGAGTACATTTCAATCATTACAGAAGTGCCCGAGATGGAAAAGTCTTGATGCACTAAGGCGTTAGCGATCAATTCTCTAAGTGCTTGCTTAGGAAACATTTTCACTTCTTCCCTAACAACTTGTTCAATGCTTCTGTTCTTCGGCGCAGAAGAATGAACAAAATCTACCAAACTAGCAAAGCCAACGGCGTAGCCTCGATTACCCGTTTTGTCTTCACGTGTTAGAGTCTTGTCTGTTCCTTCATAAATTACAACCCTGATAGCCTTTCGAGCAAGATTTGTACAGAAACTATCTAATTTTTTTGCAAGTAGAATGGCAGCTAGATTAGTTATTTTCCAACCCAGAGCTGATTTTTCAATAAAGCCCTCACTGGACAGCCTGTCTAATACACCATCTCGTGTAGTGGGATAGGGTAAGTTCGACAAATCAAAATAGGCCTGCGTGTCTAATAATGCAACCACTTCATCCGCACTAGCATTATCCTTTGCAGCTTGAGAAAACCAGTCAGGTTGGTCTTCTGTCAGAATGCTACGCAGTTTGTCTGGGGTCATGGCAACCAAGTCTTCACCGGCACGCATTAGGTATGCACCATCAAAATTTAGAGCATAGCCTGTTGGTCTGGATGGTAACTCGAACACCAGAACTCGGCCATCAGGATGTATTAATTCGGTAACTTCCGGCCGGATATTCAGCTTTTCTACTATTCTAGCTTTGATGTCATTTAGATGGGATGTGGAACTAAATGCATTTGTTCCGACTACTTTGCGAGGTGGCTTGTCGCTTACACCTAGAACTAGAAAACCGCCCCCTTCATTTGCCAATGCAACACAATATTTCAATAGTTTCGTTGTGTCGAATTGATTCTTTGCTTCTTTAAACTCTAAGTTCTCAAGTTCAGAAGGAGCTAAAAGCCAGTTATTTAAAGTTTCCAAGTTTACCATTTTACTTTTGCCACGCATCCCGTAGCGTCACTGTGCGGTTAAACACTGGCTTGCCAGCCGTGCTGTCTTTTCTGTCGGCCGTAAAGTAGCCGTGGCGCTCGAACTGAAAGGTGTCTTCCGGCTTGGCGTCTTTCAGGCTGGGTTCCAATTGCGCGGTAATCACTGTGACTGAATTCGGGTTGATATCTTCCAGAAAATCCTTATCTCCGCTGCCCGGGTTGGCTTCTTTGAACAACCTATCATACATGCGGATTTCTGCTGCGTAGGCGTGTTGTGCGCTCACCCAGTGGATGTTGCCTTTGACTTTGACGCTATCCGCGCCCGGTGTGCCGGATTTGGTGTCTGGCAGGTATTCGCAATGCACCACGGTGACGTTGCCCGCCGCGTCTTTCTCGCAGCCGGTGCATTTGACCACATAGCCATAGCGCAGGCGCACCATGTTGCCGGGGAACAGCCTAAAGTATTTGGGCGCGGGTTCTTCCATAAAGTCTTCGCGTTCTATCCACAGCTCGCGGGAGAGCGGCACGACGCGCTTGCCGAGTTCCGGCTTGAGCGGGTGATTAGGCGCAAAGCAGTCCTCGCTGGTGTCCGCTGGGTAGTTATCAATCACCAGCTTGATGGGGTCGAGTACGGCGATGCGGCGTTCTGCGCTCTCGTTGAGCACTTCGCGCATGCAGTCTTCCAGAATGGTGTACTCAATCCAGCTATCCGCTTTGCTGACGCCGATGCGGTCGGTGAACAGCTTGAATCCTGCAGGTGTGTAGCCGCGGCGGCGCGCGCCAGCCAGCGTGGGCAGGCGTGGGTCATCCCAACCGGTGACGTGTTTTTCTTCCACCAGTTGAATCAGCTTGCGTTTGGAAAGCACGACGTAGGTGAGGTTGAGCCGCGCGAATTCGTATTGGTGCGGCACTGGGTTAGCCAGTAAGCCAGCCTCGACCAGACGTTCCATCAGCCAGTCATAGAACGGGCGTTGGTCTTCGAACTCCAGCGTGCAGATGGAGTGGGTGATTTGCTCCAGCGCGTCTTCAATCGGGTGCGCAAAGGTGTACATGGGGTAGATGCACCATTTGTCGCCCGTGTTGTGGTGGTGCGCACGGCGGATGCGGTAGATGGCGGGATCGCGCATGTTGATATTGGGCGAGGCCATGTCGATTTTGGCGCGCAAAATGCGGCTGCCGTCTTCAAACTTGCCATCGCGCATGTCGCGGAAAATTTGCAGATTTTCTTCTACGCTGCGGTTGCGGAAAGGCGAATCCTTGCCCGGCTCAGTCAGCGTGCCGCGATTCACGCGAATCTCTTCGGCAGTCTGGTCGTCCACATAGGCGTGGCCGTTTTTAATCAGCGCTTCGGCGCTTTCGTACATAAAATCGAAGTAATCGGAGGCGAAGTAGAGATTATTCTCTTTGCCATTTTCCCAGCCAAAGCTGAGCCAGCTCACCATTTCAGTGATGCTGTCCACGTATTCCTGGCTTTCTTTCTCCGGGTTGGTGTCGTCGAATCTTAAGTGACAAATCCCATCGTAATCGCGCGCCAAGCCAAAGTTCAGGAAGATGGATTTGGCGTGGCCGATATGCAGGTAGCCGTTCGGCTCGGGCGGAAAGCGCGTGCGAATCTTGGCGAAATCTACTTGCCCGGAAGCCTGATGGGATGCGCCTCCCGGGCTGCCTGCCCATTTCTTGGCGGCGAATTTGTTTTCAGCCAGATCTTTCTCGATAATGGCGCGAATAAAGTTGGAAGCGGCGGGGATGGGTTCTTTTTCGGATGACATAATACAAACTCAAATAAATTGCCGCTATTTTACACCTTACTCAGTCATTCTGAGTCCTGAGTTTATCCAAGGGCGAAGAATCCAGTTGCGGCCTTTATTTATTGCTGGATTCTTCGCCAAAATAAAACCTTGGCTCAGAATGACGCTGGCGAGGTTTGGCGCAGTGTGTGCTGTGTTAAACTTGAGTTCATGAGTGCCCTGACAATCCCGATTCTACAAGTGTTGAGTGACGGCAAATTCCACTCCGGTGAGGATTTGGCTAACCGCTTTGACGTGACACGCGCCACGGTGTGGAACGCGATTCAGCACGCCGGGAATATTGGGGTGGAGGTGTTTTCGGTACGCGGGCGCGGCTATAAGCTGCCGCAGGCGATAGACATGTTGGATAAAAACGCGGTGCTGGCGGCTATAGGCGAACAGCGCGAGTGGTTCAACTTGCAGGTGCTGGACGAGGTGGATTCCACCAACAGCTATTTGATGAAGCAGGCGAGCAAGGGCGCGCCGCATGTCACCTGCGTGGCGGCGCATATCCAGACCAGTGGCAAAGGGCGGCGCGGACGCACGTGGGTTTCGCACTTGGGCGCAAGCCTGACGTTTTCCCTCTTGTGGCGTTTTAATTGCGGTGCAGCTGCATTGTCTGGGCTGAGCCTTGCGGTGGGCGTGGCGCTGATGCGCGCGTTAAACCAGCTAGGCGTGCAGGGCGTGAGCCTGAAATGGCCGAATGATGTGCTGTACGATAACAGAAAGCTGGCGGGCATCCTGATTGAGTTGCAGGGTGATATGGATGGCCCGAGTGCGGCGGTGATTGGCGTGGGCGTGAACCTGCGCTTGCCAGAGAAGGTGTTGAAGCGCATCGACCAGCCCGCGATTGATTTGGCCAGTATTGGCGTGACGGTGAATCAGGGCGAACTGCTGGGCACCTTGCTGCGGCATCTGGCCGAAGTGCTGCGCACATTCGAGGAAGATGGGTTTGTGGCGCTGCGGGCGGAATGGCTGAGCTACCATGTGTACCACAATCAGCCAGTACGCATGCTGATGCCGGATGGCCGCGATGTGCACGGCACAGTGCGCGATGTGGCGGAAGACGGTATTCTGCTGGTGGAGACCGCGCTGGGCATGCAGCGTTTTTCGGCAGGGGAAATCAGCTTGAGGACAGGCGCATGACGCTGCTGGTAGATATTGGCAATAGCCGCACCAAATGGGCGCTCAAGCTGGAAAGCGGTGCGCTGGGGTCAATGCATGCCTGTGAGAACGCGAATATCGCGAATAATGAAGATTTGCGAACCATGACAGGGCAATCCGCCAAGATTGTGCTGGCTTGTGTGGCGGGCAATGCTGTGCTGCAGCAGTTCAAGGCGCTTGTGCCGGAAAAGGCAAGGCTGCATGTGATGCAGGCGCAGGCCGAGGCTTGCGGCGTCTATAATGGCTATGCGCAGCCCGAAAGTTTGGGTGTGGATCGCTGGGCGGCGCTGCTTGGCGCATGGAGTATGCATCGGGCGCCTTGTGTGGTGGTGAATGCCGGAACAGCCATCACCGTGGATGCGCTGAACGCGGATGGCGAGTTTCTGGGCGGCACCATTACACCGGGGTTGAGGCTGATGATGCAGTCGCTGCGCAAGAACACCGCCCAGCTGGACGTGGATATCAATGCTGCTGAAGTAGAAGATTTTCCTGATAAAACATCAGAAGCGATTTACGCTGGCTGCCTGAATGCGGCGCTGGGTGCAGTGGCTGCAATGGTTGTGCATCTGGCAAAACAGTGCGACGCCATGCCAGAGGTAGTGTTGAGCGGCGGCGATGCCGAGGTGCTGAAAAACGCGCTGCAGCAAGTGCCGTTCGCGAATTTGCATGTAAAAAGCGTTATCATGACGGAAAATTTGGTGTTGCAAGGCTTGGCCTTGTGGGAGAAAGAGATCGTATGAGATGGTTGGTGTGGTTGCTGGTATTGCTGAACATTGGGCTGCTGGCATATTTTAATCTCGATAAGATTCTGCCGCCGGAGCCCGTGCGCGCGACAAAAGAAATTGCAGCAGACAAGCTGAAAATATTGAGCCAGCAGGAACTGGAAGCAATGCCGAAGAAGGTGGTGGAGCCAGCACCAGTGCCGGTGGCAGAGGCGCCTGTGCAGACAACCAGCTGTTATCGCTGGGGTAATTTCAGTGCGACCAATCTGCCTGCTGCGCAAGTGGTGCTGGTGCGACTGGGGTTGCAGGCCACGGTGCATCAGGAGACGGTGGCACAGCAGGATCGCCGCTACTGGGTGTATTACCCGCCGCTCAAGAGCGCCGATCTGGCTAAACAGAAGGCCGAGGAAATTCGTGCTTTAGGTGTGCAGGATCTGTATATCGTGCAGGATTCGCAATGGCGCAATGCCATCTCGTTCGGCATATTTGCGGATGAGCACCTGGCTTCTAACTTGCTAAGTGACTTGCAGGCGAGAGGGGTAAAAGGTGCTACCAAGGCGCTGCGCAATCCGGGGAAAGGGCTGAGCAGCATGTTGATTCAGGGCGTGACTCCGGAGAATGCGCTGGAACTACAAAGGATAAAACCGGAGTTTGTGGGTACGGATGTTGTGCCAGCGGCTTGCCAGTAGCTTATCTATCTTTTTCCTCGTGACAGACTACACATAGCTTGTTGCCATCAAGGTCTCTAAAATAAGCACCGTAATAATTTGCATGGTATTCCGGTCTAATTCCTGGCGGGCCTTCGCATGTAGCTCCAAGTTTAAGCGCTGTTTCATAGGCTAGTCTTACTTGTTCGCGGGAATTGGCAATAAACGCTGTCATTTGCCCATTTCCAGGGTGGTGCGATTGCTTGTTGTAGGGTGTCCCAATTAAAAAAAGAGGTCTTGGGCCTGGGGTGGATTGCCAACCCGCCCAAGGCTTTTGGCGATCACAAAAGCGTAGGGGTGTTCCCAATATGCCCATCAAGGCTTCGTAAAAAGCAAAGGCCCGCTCGAAATCAGAAACACCCACAAAAACATGCGATAGCATGCAGTCTCCAAGGTCGGGAATTAACGTTTCTTAGGCGGCAGCATGTCGGTGATGGTGCCTTCTTTCAGTTCCGCGGCGAAACACACAGTTTCCGACAACGTTGGGTGCGCGTGAATGGTCAAGCCCAAATCATGCGCGTCTGCGCCCATTTCAATCGCCAGTACCGCTTCTGCCAATAGTTCGCCCGCATTGGTGCCGACAATCCCCGCGCCAATCACGCGATGTGTTTCTTTGTCGAAAATCAGCTTGGTCGAACCTTCTGTACGTGCAATGGATAAGGCACGGCCGCTGGCTGCCCATGGGAACGAGGCTTTTTCGATTTCGATGCCTTTGGCTTTCGCTTCGGTTTCGGTCATGCCCACCCATGCGACTTCCGGGTCCGTATAGGCAACCGATGGAATCACGGATGCGACAAACTCGGTTTTGTGGCCGGCGATGACTTCGGCTGCCACTTTGCCTTCGTGTGTGGCTTTGTGCGCCAGCATCGGCTGGCCGACGATGTCGCCAATCGCAAAGATATGCGGCACATTGGTACGCATTTGTTTGTCTACGGCGATAAAGCCACGGTCATCCACCGCAACGCCAGCGCTCTCGGCGCCAATCAGCTTGCCGTTCGGGCGGCGGCCGATGGAGACTAGCACGCGGTCGTAAACTTGTGCTTCTTTTGGAGCATCTTCACCTTCAAAGCTCACGTGGATGCCATCAGCTTTGGCTTCAATCTTGCTCACTTTTGTAGATAGCATAATCGCCTCGAAGCGTTTTTCCATACGCTTTTGCAATGGGCGTACCAGATCTCGGTCGCACCCTGTAATCAGGCCATCCATAAATTCGACGATACTGACTTTGGAGCCAAGCGCATCGTACACTGTGCCCATTTCCAGCCCGATGATGCCGCCGCCAATCACTAATAAACGCTTCGGCACATCCGCCAGCGCCAATGCACCAGTGGAATCCATGATGCGCTCATCTTCTGGTGCGCCGGGGAACTTGGTGGCTTGCGAGCCTGCCGCGATGATGGCGTTTTCAAATCCTATCGTCGTTACTTTTCCATCCGCAGTGGTTACGGCGATTTGATTTGGGCTAGTGAATTTTCCTACACCGTTTACCACCGTCACGCCGCGCATCTTGGCCATTTGCGCCAAGCCGCCTGTGAGCTTGCCCACCACGTCATTGGCTTTCCAGTTGCGCAGTTGCTCAAGGTCAACGCTCGGTTTGCCAAAAGTCACGCCGTGATGTGCGGTTTCTTCGGCCTCGGTAATGACTTTGGCTGTATGTAAAAGTGCTTTGGAAGGGATGCAGCCTACGTTGAGGCATACGCCGCCAAGCGTGGAATAGCGCTCGATCAGCACCACTTTTAAGCCCAAGTCTGCGGCGCGGAAAGCTGCCGTATAGCCGCCGGGGCCGGAGCCCAGAACGACTACTTGCGTTGTCAAATCGTTATTGCCAGTCGCAACGGCAGGCTGGGGAGCCGCTACTGGTGCGGCTGCAGGGGCAGCGGCTGGTGCAGGTTTCTCTTCCTGTTTCGGTGCAGGCGCAGGTGCGCTCGCGCTGGCTTCTGTTTCCAGCAGCAGAATCAGCGAGCCTTTGGCTACCTTGTCGCCCACTTTAACTTTCACTTCCTTCACCACGCCCGCGTGGGAGGAGGGGATGTCCATCGATGCCTTATCAGATTCCAGCGTAATCAGCGAATCTTCCTTGGCCACGGTGTCGCCCGTTTTCACCAGCACTTCGATGACATCGACGCTATCAAAATTGCCGATGTCCGGCACCAAAACTTCAACGATATTGCTCATAAAATTTTCTATTTAAGTCGTATACGTAATGCTGCGATTTTATCATTAAATCGCGCTTCAGCCCCGCGTTACACGCCGACTTTATCCTGCTTTTGATAAAAAAATGTAATGGCCAACCCGGCAGAAATCCCCAAAAACGCCAGACTGTCTGTGCTAAGATTGAGGCGAATATGGAAACTTTTATTTACGATAAGCCTTTGATTTATAAAGGGCGTGCAGCTGGCAGCAATGCAGTTAGCCGCTTTGACGCGCATACAAGGGAAGCAATAGACGACGGCTGGGGCAGCCTGGATGAAGAGGCGCCGCCATTGCGCACCGAGGTGATGCAAGATGCCACCAAAAGCGTCATCAATTACGTGAATTCGCCCGATATTCCGTTCGACCGCACCATCAATCCCTATCGCGGCTGCGAGCATGGCTGCATCTACTGCTACGCGCGCCCCAGCCACGCCTATCTGGGCCTTTCGCCTGGGCTGGATTTCGAATCGCGCTTGCTGATGAAGAGTAATGCGCCGGAAATCCTCCAAAAAGAACTCACCAAGTCTGCTTACCAATGCGCGCCTGTCGCACTTGGCATGAACACTGACGCCTACCAGCCGATTGAGCGCGAATATCAACTGACGCGAAAAATCATCGAGTTATTGGCCGAGAGCAATCACCCCTTTAGTCTGGTCACAAAATCCGCACTGGTGGAGCGGGATATTGACCTCATCGCGCCGATGGCCGCCAAGGGGCTGGCCAGCATCTATGTCAGCATCACCACGCTGGATAGGCAAATCGCCCGGCGGCTGGAGCCGCGTGCCGCCGCGCCGGAACGCCGCCTGGAAATCGTGCGCAGGTTAAGCGAAGCGGGCATTCCCACCGGCGTGATGGTCGCGCCGATGATTCCCGCGCTCACGGATCACCACATGGAACAGATTCTGGAAAAAGCCTATCAGGCTGGTGCGCGCAGGGCGGGCTATGTGTTTTTGCGGCTGCCGCATGAACTCGCGGATTTGTTCGAAAGCTGGCTGCAACAGTATTTTCCGCTCAAGGCCAGCCATGTCATGAGTCTGGTCAAACAAAGCCGCGGCGGCAAGGCCTACCAGAGCGAGTTTGGCAAACGTATGCGTGGCGAAGGGCTGTTTGCGGATATGCTCGCCACCCGCTTTAACCTTGCGTGCGAACGGCTTGGGTTTAATCATGAACGCTCACGGCTGGATGCAACGCAATTTAAAGTGCCGGATAGCTGGAAGGCTCGGCAGGATAACCCGCAAATGGGGTTGTTTTAACCACCGTCATTCTGGGCTTGACCCAGAATCCAGTTTTTAGCTTCTCGCCCGTAGGCGGGTGAGGAATTAGGTGAGGGGTTTGTCATTCCGGGCTTGACCCGGAATCCAGTGATTTTCTAACTAGGCCGCTCTCGCGCGGCTTGCGACCCTATTTCTTTTGCGCAGCCAAAAGAAATAGGGGAAAGAAAAGGCTGCCCCGCTGCCGCTTCATCCTTCGGTCTTAGCGCAATGCAAGCCTTTAATTGGATAGTCGGGCTGCAGAACTCGCGCACCATAAAACCTTGGTGCGCTTAAACAGTCGTGGCTTCGGCCGCTACGCTTAACATCGCTACGCGAGTTAGCCTGCGTCGCAACAGACTGCTGACGCAGTCCTGGTTGTCGCCGTTTCACCCAGCTTATGCTCAAGCCTCAGGCGCGGCAAGGGGATTGAAAACCATGCGAAATTTGGGAATGTGTAGGTTGGCGGTGAGTGAAACGAACCCCAACATAGTGAGAAGTGTTGGGGTTCATCAAAACGATTCACCCCAACCTACGAGCTACGAGCTTTTCCGTCCTACGCTTGCTATTAAAATTTTAGTGGCCAAGAAATTTTTGATATTTTTCTCTACATCCACTAGCCTCCCATTTGGCAGGAGGGCAAATAAAATTTCCATTTTTTGAGGTGACAACAGATAGTTTAATTGCCATCCCATATATGCAATTAAATTGGCGGCTAGATTCTTCGAAGAAAATATAATTGGGGTCTGTTCCTCCCCCGTCTTTAATCAGCCCTATATCAGCACACACAAAATGATTTCTAGCTTGCTGGATAGGAAGCTTGGTTTCTTCGATAATTTTTTTCCGAAATTCTTCTGCTGATAAGGGTTTTTGGTTGTCAGCAAAAACCCCAGTTCCTAACAGAGTAAATGTTAGAGTAAGAAGGAATGTCGCCGCGTATTTTTTCACGATTCAGTATGTTACAGCAACAACCTTCTCACATCGCTCAGCATCATGCGCAGATGGCTGGTGAAGCGTGCGCCATCGGCACCGTCGATGACGCGGTGGTCGTAAGACAGTGACAGCGGCAGAATCAACCGCGGTTCGAAGCTCTTGGTCTCGGCGTTCCAAACTGGCTGCATAGATGATCGGGAGACGCCTAGAATCGCGACTTCCGGGCAGTTGATAATCGGCGTGAACATGGTGCCGCCGATGCCACCCAGGCTGGAGATGGTGAAACAGCCGCCTTGCATCTCTTCCAGTTTCAGCTTGCGTTCGCGCGCTTTGGCGGAGAGTTCCATCAAATCGCGGGCGATGTCGAGCACGTCTTTGTTCTGCACATCGCGCACCACCGGCACGACGAGGCCATCCGGCGTGTCGCAGGCGAAGCCGACGTTGTAGTAGCTCTTCATGATGAGGCTGTCGCCATCGGGCGAGAGTGATGCATTGAAATTGGGGTAAGCCTTCAGCGCATTGACGGATGCCTTGATGAGGAAGGCCAGCATGGTGAGCTTGACGCCTTTCTTCTCGGCATCAGCCAACATGGATTTGCGGAAGTCTTCCAAATCCGTGATGTCGGCTTCGTCAAACTGCGTGACGTGCGGCGCGGTGACCCAGTTGCGGTGCAAGTTGGCACCGGAAAGTTTTTTGATACGAGACAGCGGTTTGGTTTCGATAGCGCCGTATTGGCTGAAATCGATGACCGGCATTGGCAATGTGGCCAATGCACCCAGGCCTGCGCCCATGTTCTCGCTACGTGGTTTGGCAAGCTCGCCTTTGACAAACGCTTGTACATCGCCTTGCAGAATGCGGTTTTTGGAACCGCTGCCTTTTACCAGTGCCAGGTTTACGCCCAGCTCACGTGCGAACTTGCGTACAGAGGGGCTGGCGTGTGACAGCTTGCCGCTGGTTGCGACCGCATGCTCAGCGACTGGCAACGGCTGTTGCGCAGGCTGAATGACTTTAGGCGGCTCCGGTGCCGGGCGGGTTGGCTCCGGCACTGCAGTTTTGGGTGGTTCTATTTTTGACACTTCGGCTTTTGCAGGAGCTGGGCTGGGAGCCGCTTCCTGCTTGGCTTCCGTGGCACCTTCTGCAGCATCCATTTTAAGGATTAACGCGCCTTGCGCGACCTTGTCGCCGACCTTGATGGTGACTTCTTTTACCACGCCAGCAAATGGCGAAGGAATATCCATCGAAGCCTTGTCAGATTCCAGCGTAATCAGCGAGTCATCTTTGGCAACTGTGTCGCCAGCTTTGACCAGCACTTCGATGACATCTACGGAATCGAAGTTGCCAATATCGGGAACGAGTACGTCTTTTAATGCCATGTTGTTTCCTTAAACGTGCGCTGGGTTTGGCTTGTCGCCATTCAGTTTGTATTTCTTCACCGCTTCGGCCACTTTTTTCGCGTCCAGTTTGCCTTCGTCGCTCAGGGCTTTCAGCGCGGCAATTACCACGTAATAGCGGTTGACTTCGAAGAAGTCACGCAGCGCTTCGCGGCTGTCAGAACGGCCAAAGCCATCAGTGCCTAAGGCAACGAATTTGTTTGGCACAAAGCGCTGAATCTGTTCGGCAAAGCTCTTCATGTAGTCGGTAGAAGCGATAACCGGGCCTTTGGCTTCTTTCAGGCATTGCGTTATGTAGCTGACGCGCTGTTTCTTGTCCGGATTCAGCATGTTCCAGCGCTCGCAATCCAATCCTTCGCGGCGCAGCTCAGTAAAGCTGGGCGCGCTCCACACGTCGGCTGCGATGCCCCAGTCTTTTTCCAGCAGTTCTGCGGCAGCAATCACTTCACGCAGAATTACACCAGAGCCCATCAGCTGAACTTGTGCATTTTTAGACTTGCTGAAGCTGTACATGCCTTTCAGGATGCCTTCTTCAGCGCCTGTAGGCATGTCTGGGTGGCTGTAGTTTTCGTTCATCAGGGTGATGTAGTAGTACACATCTTCCTGATTTTGCACCATGCGGCGCAAACCGTCCTGAATGATGACTGCGAGTTCATAGGCAAATGTTGGGTCGTAGGAAACGCAGTTCGGGATAGTCGCGGACATCAAGTGGCTGTGGCCGTCTTCATGTTGCAGGCCTTCGCCGTTCAATGTGGTGCGACCAGCTGTCGCGCCAAGCAGAAAGCCGCGCGCACGGCTGTCGCCAGCCAGCCAGGCTAAATCGCCAATACGCTGGAAGCCGAACATCGAATAGTAGATGTAGAACGGGATCATCTGCTTGCCGGTGACGCTGTAGGAGGTGGCGGCAGACAGCCAGCTGGAGAATGCACCGGCTTCATTGATGCCTTCTTCCAAAATCTGACCATCTTTGGATTCTTTGTAGTACATCACTTGGTCAGAGTCCTGCGGTTCGTACAACTGGCCTTGGCTCGCGTAGATGCCCAACTGGCGGAACAAGCCTTCCATACCAAAGGTACGCGCTTCGTCCGGCACGATAGGCACGACATATTTGCCGATTTCCTTATCGCGCACCAAGGTGGACAGGATACGTACGAATGCCATGGTAGTGGATATCTCGCGACCTTCGCCAGTGGCTTTCAGCATGTTCTCGAAAGCAGAAAGCTGCGGTGCGGTGAGTTCGTTACCTTTGCGGCGGCGTTGCGGTACAAAACCACCCATCGCGGCGCGGCGCTCGGCCATGTACTTCATTTCCGGGCTATCGTCAGCCGGTTTGTAGAAGCTCATGTTTTCGACTTGCTCGTCAGTCAATGGCAAATCGAAACGGTCACGGAATTTCTTCAGTGACGCCATATCCATGCTCTTTTGTTGGTGGGTGATATTTTGCGCTTCGCCAGCAGTGCCCATGCCGTAACCTTTAACAGTTTTGGCCAGAATGACGGTGGGCTGGCCTTTGTGATTCACCGCGGCGTGATAGGCGGCAAATACCTTGCGCGGGTCGTGACCGCCACGGTTCAGGCGCCAGATATCCTCATCCGACATGCCGGCGACCATTTCTTTAAGCTCAGGGTATTTGCCAAAGAAATGCTCGCGGGTATAGGCACCGCCTTTTTGTTTGAAGTTCTGGTATTCGCCGTCCACGCATTCTTCCATGCGTTTTTTCAGCAAGCCGTCTTTGTCCATAGCTAGCAATGGATCCCAATAGGAGCCCCAGATGACCTTCAACACGTTCCAGCCGGAACCGCGGAAATCGGATTCCAACTCTTGAATGATCTTGCCGTTGCCGCGTACTGGGCCGTCGAGCCTTTGCAGATTGCAGTTGATAACGAAAATCAGGTTGTCCAGTTTCTCACGCGCAGCCAGCGAGATCGCGCCGAGGGACTCCGGCTCGTCCATCTCGCCGTCACCGCAGAACACCCAGACCTTGCGGTCGCTGGTGTCGGCAATGCCGCGATCGTGCAGGTATTTCAGGAAACGTGCCTGATAAATGCCCGCGATAGGGCCCAAGCCCATGGATACAGTTGGGAACTGCCAGAAGTCCGGCATCAACCAAGGATGCGGATAGCTGGGCAGGCCGTTGCCGCCGGTTTCCTGGCGGAAGTTGTCCATCTGTTCTTCGGTAATACGTCCTTCCAGAAAGGCGCGCGCATAGATGCCGGGAGATGAGTGGCCTTGGAAATAGACGCAATCACCGCCGAAATTCTCATTTGGCGCTCGGAAAAAGTAATTAAAGCCTGTGTCATAAAGCGTAGCCGCAGACTGAAAGCTGGCGATATGACCGCCTACGCCCGGGGATTTCTCATTGGCACGCAGCACCGTCATCACGGCGTTCCAGCGTACCAGTGCGCGGATGCGGCGTTCCATTTCCGGGTCGCCAGGCAATTTGGCCTGTAGATGTGTCGGGATGGTGTTTACATAAGCGGTCGTCGCGTTGTAAGGCAGGTTTGCGCCAGAGCGTCTTGCCTGATCAATCATTGCTTCCAGCAGAAAGTGGGCGCGCTCTGTGCCTTCGTTCTCAATAACGGCGTTTAATGCTTCTAGCCACTCTTGCGTTTCTTGCGCATCAGTTTCCTGGATTCCAGTTTGTGGATTTATTGCCATGCAGGGGAAATCTCCGTAATGCAGTTACACTCGCTATAATGTGGTGTAACTTTGTGATTGTGGTGTGTGGTGCTTTTTCATCCAAGCGTAAGTTTGGCGTTTTTATGGGTTTTGGTCAAGCTAAACGGTTGTTTTGGCGGCCGATTTTTGCAAGATCCGATATGTTTATAATGGATTTCATATAAGGGTGGCGAGTAGGAGAATGGCGATTAATTTTCAGCAATTTGCAGCGATATGTAATGAAGATTCATTAAAATCATGCCAGCATGTTTTATTGGTGCTGGATGAGAAAACGCAGGACGGGTATCCGTTCGAGCGTTTTTTGCTGGGCAAGTTGAAGCGGGGGCATGACAAGTTCTCGGATATCGAGAAAAGTCCTGCAACTGTTGAGTTGCCTAATGGGGCGTTGGCCAGTTTTGTCGTGCTGAAGGCCAATATCAGCATGTTTCAGCAGCATACACTGCTTAGAAAAGCGCTCAAGCCTTTGCTGAGTGAGCATCCAGAAACATTGACGATTTGTGTCTTCGGTGATGATAAAACACGAGAAGCACATGCATGTGCAGCCTATTATGTGGCGGCGGTGAACGCGCAGCAATTACCTTCCCTGAAAAAGGATACCAAGCATAAGCCATTGAAAAACATGGTGATACATGGGTTTTCTGCGGTGCATCAGTACGGCGACGTGAATGCCAGGGTGGCTGGCAATGCTTTGTGTCGCACACTGACAATGACGCCGCCGAACCAGCTGACACCCACCATTTATCGTGAAAAGATTGCCACGCTCGCCAAAGAGCATGGCTGGCAGCATGAAGAGTTTGACATGCTTGCGTTGCGGAAAATGGGCGCGGGCGCGTTTGTGGCAGTAGGGCAGGGTAGCGACCCGGAAGATGCCGCGATCGTGCATCTGACTTATGCGCCTAAAGCTTCAAAGAAACACATCGCGCTGGTGGGTAAGGGCATATGTTTCGATACGGGCGGGCATAATTTAAAGCCGGCCAAATACATGTACAACATGCATGAAGATATGAACGGCAGTGCGGTCGCACTAGGCATCCTGCAGGCAGCGACGCAAATGCAGCTGCCGGTGAAGCTGGATTGCTGGCTCGCCATCGCGCAGAACCATATCGGGCCGTTGGCATACAAGCAGAATGATGTTGTCAAAGCCATGAATGGCATGACCATTGAAATCATCCATACCGACGCGGAAGGCCGCATGGTGTTGGCAGACACGCTCACGCTGGCTTCACGCGCCAAGCCAGATGTGATTTTAGATTATGCAACCCTGACCGGTGCAATGGCGGTGGCCGTGACCGAACGCATGAGCGGGGTGATTGCCAACAGGCCGGAATTGGCTGAGGAGGCGGTGGAAGCTGGCGCGGCGGCGGGTGAGCGCATTGTGGCTTTTCCATATGAAGAAGATATGGACAGCGATTTGGACAGCGACATTGCCGACATCAAGCAATGCACGCCAGAAGGCGGCGGCGACCATATGCACGCCGCACGCTTCATGGGCAAGTTCATCGAGAATGACGTGGCCTGGGTGCATGCAGATTTATCCAGCACCAATCACAAAGGCGGTCTGGGTGCGGTAGAAAGCACGGTCAATGGCTTTGGCGTGGGTTTTGGTTTGGAGATGGTGAAACGCTTGATCGCCTAAAGGAGGCTATATGCGCTTTGCGGACGTGTTGGTGTTGCTAGTGGCAATATTGCACCTGTACTTTTTGGTGCTGGAGATGTTCCTGTGGGATAAACCGCTAGGGCTAAAAACCTTCCGGCAAACTAAGGAGGCGGCGAAAAGCAGCAAAGTGCTGGCGGCCAACATGGGGCTTTACAACGGCTTTCTGGCGGCCGGGCTGCTGTGGGGCTTGCTTCTGGGCGACGTAGGCATGCATATCAAACTGTTCTTTTTGAGCTGCGTTGTCATCGCCGGTGTGTTTGGCGGGTTCACCGCCAATCGGCGCATTTTGTTTGTGCAGGCGCTGCCAGCCGCAATCGCACTGGTGCTGATGCTGCTTTAATACGCGCGTACGCGTTCATTGTAAAAACATATGCCCTGGAAGCCGCATCCAGACTGGCTCGCAGGGCAGGTGTCCGCATAATGAAAAATTAACGAATCAGCACTGCAACTGCTGCCAGCAGCGCTAGCGTGGCGAACAGCGTGTGCGAGGTCTGCTTGGGCATTTGCCTGAACAGAAGGCTGCTTAACCACACGCTCACCATCATGCCTAGCACGAACGGCAAAGCGATTTCCCAGGCAACCGGCGTATGTACGTCATGTAGCAACAGGCTGCCGATGGCGATTAAAGCGACTGCTGCCAGCGTGGTGTGCAGCGTAGATGTGTGGTCGAGATTGCTGATGCGCTGCAATGCGGGCACGATAATGAAACCGCCACCCACGCCCAGCAGGCCGGAAAGCAAACCAGCGCCCGCGCCGGTCAGTATCATGCGGCGGGTACAAGGCATAGTCCAATTAAAGCGTGAGGTGTCCGGATTGATCTGGCATGCGCTGGTGGCTGCCTCGGTGTGCGTGCTATCGCGTCGGTGCCATGCCAGCCAGGCTACATAGAGCAAAACTGTTGCATAAGCCAGCTTCAGCCAGACTTGCGGCAGGTGCGCTGCCAGCTTGACGCCAATAGGCGCGGCAAGCAGCCCGCACGCGGCAATCAGCATGGCGGCCTTGTAGCGCACAATGCCATGTATCAGGCCGCGGATACTTTGTATACCGGCAGACAAAGCAATGGCAATCAGGCTGATCATCGCGGCCTGCTGCATGGTTAATCCCAATGCTATTGTCAGCAGCGGTACGGCCAGCACGGTGCCGCCCGCACCCGTGAGTCCGGTCACCAGGCCAATGTAGGCGCCCAGAACCAGTGGTATGACATAAGCTTCTGCCATTTATCCGCAGGCACCGCAGCGCGCCAGCCACTCACGACCTTTGAGCATCAGGTTCCAATATAGCCAAGGCAACATGTATTTTTTGAGTAGCCAGGCGGATTTACGCGGAACTGTCGAATCCCAGTTGAAAGTCGGCACCAGTTTTCCGCCGTAGCCAAATTCGGCAAGGATGATTTTGCCTTTTTCCACGGTGAGTGGGCAGGAGCCGTAGCCATCGTAACGGGATGGCAGCGGTTTGTTGTCGCGCAGGGCCAGGATATTCTCTGCCACGATGACGACTTGCTTGCGCGCGGCTGCCGCTGTTTTTGCATTTGGCGTGTTGGTGACGTCGCCAACCCCAAAAACGTTCGGGAACCGCACATGCTGCAAGGAATGCTGGTTGACTTCCACCCAGCCATTCGCATCGGCCAGAGGGCTCTGCTTGATGAAATCTGGCGCGGTTTGCGGTGGCACCACATGCAGCATGTCAAATTTCTTCTCGACAGTTGTCACATTGCCTTCTGCATCTTTTTGCTGGAACCAGGCCGTTTTGTTCGGGCCGTCTACCTTTACCAGTGTAGTATTTAGGTTGAGTGTCGCGTTGTAGCGGCGGACATATTGCATCAACGGTTCGACATAGTCCTTGACGCCAAACAGCGCCGGGCCCGCATTATTAAGCTCGACCTGGATGTGGCTGAGCAGACCGCGTTTCTCCCACTCAAAGCAGGAAAGGTACATGGCTTTTTGCGGCGCGCCTGCACACTTGATCGGCATTGGAGGTTGGGTAAAGATGGCGTTGCCGCTTTTCAGTCCTTGCACCAGTTGCCAGGTGTATGGGGCCAGGTCAAAACGGTAATTGGAGGTCACCCCGTTTTTACCCAAAGTTCCCTCCAGACCTTCGATACCCTGCCAGTTCAGCTTGATGCCCGCAGCCACAATCAATTGCTGGTATTGTAACGGGCCGCTGCTGGTGTCGATGATGTTCTCATCCGGCCGGAACTGTGTGGCAGCTGATTTGACCCACGTGATGCCGCGTGGGATGCAATCTTGCATCGGGCGTACCGTTTTTGCGGAGTCAAATTCCCCCGCGCCGACCAGCGTCCATGCTGGTTGGTAATAGTGCTTTTCGCTGGGTTCGATAATGGCGATATTAAGTCCGGGTGCGCGCTTGCGAATGCTGGCCGCAACGGCACATCCGGCCGAGCCGCCGCCCACAATGACGATGTCAAATGTTTTCATCCTAATCCTGTCCTCTGAATTTGAGTTGTTATTTTTATGTTGTTTTTTTGTTGCTTAGCCTGAATGGCAGGCTATTTTCAGCCTTGGCCAGATGGGTTGGCCAAGGTCGAATCTGTTTGCACAATTATGCGGCTGTGCTTAAGTTGCTCATTTTTGTGATATTGGTCGCCCGCCCGCCGGTTTTGCAATATGCTAGGATGGGCTTGCCGCTTACCGCATAAGCCTGCTCGAAGGCTGTGACGTTTTCCGGCGTAATATTGCCGGGAACCACTGGAATGTAATGATGTTCGATACTGCATGCTTTACATGCGGCTGCAATGTCCGCACTACCGGGTTGTTCTGGGCCGCCTTCGCCGTCCGGGCGTAGCGTAATAATGGTCTTGAAGCCCTGCATGGCAAGCTGAGCAACATCTTCCGCGCGGATTTGCGGGTTTGCACATACGCCATCGGCAATTATTTGCGGCTGCAATACAGGCTTTTGCCGTACGCCGCAGATTTGCTGGTGCAGCACCTGCATGACAGCCATTGCTGACTCGCTGCAGATACTGTAGTAAATGTTCTTGCCGTCGCGGCGGGTCTTTACCAGCTCGGCATCTCGCAGAATACCCAATTGTTGCGAAAGTGTCGGCTGTTTGATGTCCAGCAGTGCCTCCAGTTCGCCGACCGATTTTTCGCCACCAGATAATTGGCAAAGTAATATCAGGCGATCCGGATTGGCCAAAGCTTTCATCAGGCTGGTAGCTTTGTCGGCAGAAGCGCGTAGTTCGCTAAAATCGGTTTCACTCATGATGATTGGGAATTTTCTCGATACTGAATTAACAATATATATATTTA
>JBGAVM010000020.1:0-30404 GCA_044228125.1 Methylophilus sp. | reverse complement strand
TATGGGATAATTCGTTTATGTCACAATCATCACAGATTCAGCAGGTTTTCCAGGCAGGTGGCGCACTGTCACAGACTATTCGCAATTATTCGCCACGCAGCCAGCAGCTGGAAATGGCGCAGGCGGTGGAAGACGCCATACAGCAACACAAGCAATTGGTTGCCGAGGCTGGTACAGGCACGGGAAAAACTTTTGCGTACCTTGTGCCAGCTTTGCTATCCGGCGGAAAAGTCATTATCTCTACCGGCACCAAAACCCTGCAGGATCAGCTATTCAACCGCGATCTGCCTAATGTGCGCGATGCGCTGAAAGTGCCGGTCACGGCTTGCATGCTCAAAGGGCGCGCCAATTATGTCTGCCATCACCATTTGGAGCGCGCCGTGCAGGATGGCCGCTTTTCCAGCCGCGATGATGCGCGCTATGTGCAAATCATCAAAACGTTTGCCGAGCATAGCAAAACGGGTGATAAGGCCGAGCTGACCGAAGTGCCGGAAAATGCCACGGTCTGGCAAAACGTGACTTCCACGCGCGAGAATTGCCTGGGACAGGATTGCGCTTATTACAAAGACTGCTTTGTGATGGAGGCGCGCAAGAAGGCGCTTGCGGCTGATGTGGTGGTGGTGAACCATCATCTGTTTTTTGCCGATGTGATGCTACGCGATGAAGGCGTTTCCGAGTTGTTGCCCAGCGCCAACACGGTCATTTTTGACGAAGCGCATCAGTTGCCGGATGTCGCCGGGCTGTTCTTTGGCGAAGATGTTTCCACCTCGCAACTGATGGAGCTGTGCCGCGACAGCAACATGGCGCATCTTAGCCTGGCCAAGGATTGTGTGGAGCTGGGCGAGGCGATTCCGGTGCTGGAAAAGGCCTGCCGCGATTTCCGGCTGATTTTTGCTTATGAAGGTTCGCGGCTGCCGGTGCAAAAGGCGCTTGCGCTTAAAGGCTTTGATGACGCCTACAAAGCCATGCAGGCCAAGCTGCTGGAACTCACCCAGATTCTGGAAAGCCAATCGGCGCGCGACCCACAGCTGGAAAAATGCTGGCAGCGCGGCGTGGCCTTGTGCGAGCAGCTGCACAACTGGATTCAGGCGGAGAATGCCAATCTGGTGCGCTGGGTGGAGGTGTTCACGCAAAGCGTACAACTGCATGCCACGCCGTTAAGCGTGGCCGATGGATTCGGCAAGCAGCTCAACGCACAGCCACGTGCGTGGATTTTTACTTCCGCCACGCTGGCAGTCAAAAACGATTTCTCGCATTACCGCAGCCAGATGGGCCTGCATGCGGCCGAGACACTGTATCTGCAAAGTCCATTCGATTATGAAAGCCAGGCTTTGCTATATGCGCCAGCTGACATGCCAGACCCGAACACGCCAGCCTATAATGCCTCGGTGGTCGCTGCCAGCTTGCCGTTGATCCAGGCCAGTCGCGGACGGGCATTCATCCTATGTACCAGTTTGCGGGCGATGCGCGAGATTCACGCCTTGCTGAAAGATGCGTTTGCGGAAAATGGTCTGGAATACCCGATTCTGCTGCAAGGTGAGAGCACGCGCACCGAATTGTTGGAACGTTTCCGTGGGCATGGCAACGCCGTGCTGGTGGGTTCGCAAAGTTTCTGGGAAGGCGTGGACGTGCGCGGCGAGGCCTTGAGCTTGGTCATCATCGACAAGCTGCCGTTTGCCCCGCCGGATGACCCGGTGCTGTCGGCGCGTATCGACAAAATGAATCAGGAAGGCAAGAACGCGTTCATGGAATATCAGCTGCCTTATGCTGTCGTTACCTTAAAGCAAGGCGCCGGGCGTCTCATTCGAGATGAAACGGATCGCGGCGTGCTGATGATCTGCGACCCGCGCCTGATTAGCAAACCTTACGGAAGGCGCATCTGGCAGAGTTTGCCGCCATTTAAGCGCACAAAGGAGTTGGAGGATGTGAAAGCGTTTTTTGGAGTGAATTTGGGAGGATAGATACGTGAAAACCCTTAAGCAGTTGACAAAAGAGTATTGGTTTCCATTTGTTATAGCTTGTGTTTGGACGTTCATAAATATTTATAAAAAAGAATGGAACGCGTTATCTTTTGTAAATGTAGATTTTGTGAACATTTTTGGCGCAAGCTTTATTTTATTAAGTTGGTTCAGTGAACAATACTTTCGAATAACTGGGGAGGCTAAAGTTGATGACAACTTAGAAAAAATTGAAAAAAGAGCCAATGACATATTAAATAGCTTAGAAGCAAGAACAGCACTATTATTTAGTCAGATTAGCGGTGGCAATAGCTTTTGTTATGTGTGTGTATCTCAAGATTATTTAGGTCATAGAAATCTGGTAGTTAATCATCAAGGCGATTACCCACTGTATGATTTAACTATAAATGTCATTGATTTAGATAAATTTAATGAACACGCCGCCAATCCAGAGTATGCGCATGAGTACCAGAAAATCTTTTCAATAGGTACTATGCTGCCTAGGCAGACTAATAATTTGTGTGTTATATCTCTATCAAATCAAGAGATTAGCAAGAGTTTCAATATATTTTTTTCGGCTAGAAACGGGATGTTTCACGAATTAATTCGCCTTAAGAATGTAAATAATGAATGGGTGAGTGCTATCAAAGTTGATAGAGAAAAGACGTTACTGCAGCTTGTGCCAGAAAATTATCCTAAGAATGCGGCAGGCGAAGTAGAGTGGTAGAAGTTAGGCTTCTTAAACTACAAAAATTGTAAGTGAAAATGTTGCAAATCTCCGAAACCGAATATGAACTCACTGCTATGCGCGCGCAGGGAGCGGGTGGGCAGAATGTGAACAAGGTGTCGAGCGCGATTCATCTGCGTTTTGATATTGCTGCCAGCAGCTTGCCGGATTGGCTGAAACAGAAGCTGTTGAATTCGAAAGACAGCCGCATCACCGATGAAGGTGTGCTGGTCATCAAGGCGCAGCAGTTTCGCACGCAGGAAGCCAACAAGAAGGACGCAGTGCGGCGTTTGCACGAGATTGTGAATGCTGCCGCACATGTGCCTGCGATACGTTACAGGACGCGGCCAACGCTGGGTTCTGTGCGCAAGCGGCTGGAAAGCAAGTCGCAGCATGCGCGCACCAAAGCATTGCGCCAAAAAGTTTCGGTAGATTAGGTAAAATAGCCGTATGAATCTACTGGCTTTTGATACTTCTACCGACACGCTTTCTATCGCCTTGCAGGCTGGGGAGCGCACGTTCGCGTTCCACGAGCGCGTGGGGACGCGCGCGTCCGATTTGATTTTGCCGCAAGTGCAGGTGTTGCTGAATCAAGCCAATCTGCAATTGAAAGACCTGGATGGTATTGCCTATGGCACCGGGCCGGGCGCTTTTACCGGCGTGCGTATCGCCTGCGGCGTAGCGCAGGGCTTGGCGTTTGGCTTGAATCTGCCGGTGGTTGGCATCAACACTTTGCATGCGCTGGCGCAGGCCAGCGGGGCGCAAAAAGCCATGGTTTGCCAGGATGCGCGCATGGGCGAGATTTACTTTGCCGCGCTGGAACAACAAGGCGAAGGCTGGCGCGAAGTCTCCGCAACGGCTTTATATAAGCCTGATGCGCTGCCGGATGTGCCGGGGGCTGGCTGGCTGGGCATCGGCAGCGCATGGGCAGCTTATGGCGATGCCCTGCAAGCCAGGTACCATGCGGCTCTGCGAGGGGTTGATGCGGCTGCGGCGCCGGATGCAAAGGCGATTCTGCAACTAGCGTTGCCACTGTTCCGTGATGGGAAAACACAGCCTGCCAGTGAGGCTAAACCTTTGTATATCCGCAATCGCGTGGCGCTGACGACGCAGGAACGCGAGCAGGGACTGAAGCTGTGAGCGTGAAAGTCAGCTTTCGCTTCATGCAAAAGTCGGATTTGGACGCGGTGATGGCGATCGAGCCGACCATTTACAGCCATCCGTGGACGCGCGGCAACTTTGCCGATTCGCTGCGCTCTGACCATAGTGCCTGGGTGATGATGGAAAACGATACTTTGGTGGGTTATGCGCTAATGTATCTGGTGCTGGATGAGGCGCATTTATTGAACATCAGCGTGGCCAAGGCCGAGCAGGGGCGTGGCTTGGGGCGCATGCTGCTGGCGCACATGATTACCAAGGCCAAAGGCTACGGTGCAAACAATATGTTTCTGGAAGTGCGGCCAAGTAACAAGAATGCCATTGCCTTATATGAGGATGTGGGGTTCAATGAAATGTCGGTGCGACGCAATTATTACCCCGCTGCCAATGCATTATGACAATGACTCGGGAAGATATTTTGCGTGAACTAGAACTGCTGCCAGCTTGGAAGCTGCGCGAGCCTTTACATGCGCGCGCGCATTCAATAGCAAAAGCAGATGCTCTGGAACCCAGTCAGGATGCGGCTTCCAGGCCTATTGAAACGCCTATTGAAAGCAATCAGCCCCA
This sequence comes from Methylophilus sp., assembly GCA_044228125.1. Classification (GTDB taxonomy): domain Bacteria; phylum Pseudomonadota; class Gammaproteobacteria; order Burkholderiales; family Methylophilaceae; genus Methylophilus. Next base: position 25,994 of record JBGAVM010000020.1, on the reverse strand, counting down.
AATTCAACACATGGATTGGCCGCAGTTGCAGGATTGCGTGCGCAATTGCCAAGCTTGCAGTCTGGCGCAAACGCGTACGCAAACCGTATTTGGTGTGGGCGACCCGAACGCAGACTGGTTGATTGTCGGCGAGGCGCCGGGCGCGGAAGAGGACAAGCGCGGCGAGCCTTTTGTCGGGCAGGCGGGCAAGCTACTGGATAATATGCTGGCGGCCATTCACCTGAAGCGTGGCGAGAATGTGTACATCGCCAATGTGCTGAAATGCCGGCCGCCTGAGAACCGCGACCCGCACGGCGATGAAGTGCAAAAGTGTGATCCCTTCCTGAAGCGTCAGGTCGCGCTCATTCAGCCAAAACTCATCATCGCGCTGGGCAAGTTTGCAGCACAATTATTGCTGAATACAGATGACAGTATCGGCAGCTTGCGCGGAAAATTGCATGGCTATGCGGGTGTGCCTGTCGTGGTGACTTACCATCCTGCTTACTTGCTTCGCAGCCCGCTGGAGAAAGCCAAAGCGTGGGAAGATTTATGTCTGGCACGCGACACTATGCGGAACTTGTAATTTACGCGCAAGCCGCCATATACTGATTGCTTCATTTTCCAACCTTAATTTAAAGAGGAAATAATATGAAAAACCTGATGTCTAAACTGGCCATTTTTGTGCTGGTGTTGGGCTTGAGCGGTTGCGGTTACAACACTTTCCAGAGTCTGGATGAAGAATCCAAAGCGGCTTGGTCCGAGGTGCTGAATCAGTATCAGCGCCGTGCTGACCTGGTACCTAATCTGGTGGAAACGGTGAAAGGCTATGCCGAGCACGAAGAAAAAGTGCTAACCGAAGTGGCCGAAGCGCGCAGCAAAGTGGGCAGCATGCAAGTAACGCCGGAAGTGCTGAACGACCCGGAGGCGTTTGCCAAGTTCCAGGCGGCGCAAGGCCAGCTGACCAGCGCGCTTTCACGCTTGATGGCCGTAGCGGAAAATTATCCTACCCTGAAGGCCGATCAGGGTTTCCGTGATTTGCAGGCGCAGCTGGAAGGTACGGAAAATCGCGTGACCGTGGCGCGTAATCGTTATATCGAGGCGGTGAAGGAATATAACGTGGCGGTGCGACAGTTTCCGAACAACCTGACTGCGATGGTGTTTGGCTACAATACTAAACCCAACTTTAGCGTAGAGAACGAGAAAGCGATTTCTACGGCGCCTAAAGTCGAGTTCGGCGATAAGAAGTAAGCCATAGTGCCCTCGCCCGCTAGGGCATGGGCTGGGGTGATGGTGAAGCGCTTTTTCAATATCTGCCTGTTGTTGTGCGCGGCATTGTTGTTATTGCCGCGCCTGGCTTTCGCGCTGGTGGAAATCCCGCCGCTGCAGGCGCGTGTGACCGACCTGACCGGCACGCTGGATGCGCCTCAGCAAGCCGCGCTGGAAGCCAGGCTGAAAGCGCTGGAGGACAAAAAAGGTAGCCAGGTCGCCATTCTGATTGTACCCACCACCCATCCGGAAGATATTGCACAGTATTCCATTCGCGTTGTCGACCAATGGAAGCTAGGGCGTGAAAAGCCAGATGATGGCGTACTAGTGCTGGTGGCCAAGGATGACCGCAAGCTGCGCATTGAAGTGGGGGCGTGGGCTGGAGGGCGCGATCCTGACATTTATGCCAAGCGCATCATCAGCGATGTGATTTCTCCGCGGTTCAAACAAGGCGATTTCTTTGGCGGGCTGGATGCGGGCGTGGATGGCCTGAAGAGCTGATTGAAGGTGAGGCGTTGCCTGCACCCGCAGTCATCCACACATTCGGCCACGGCAGATTGGCAAACTTATCTGGCCATCTTGTTCCTGGTCGGCTTGGCTGGGGCGCTGTTTTCCGTGCTTTGTTAGGGCGGTTTCTGGGAGGTGCCTTAAGTGGTGCGCTGGTAGGCGGTATGGTATGGTTGCTTGGTGCAGGATTGTTTATAGCCTTGCTTTTGGGCTTGTTCGCCTTCATGTTTGCCGCGGCTGGGAATCATTCCTATGTCAGTCCGCACAGAGGAGGTGGCATAGGCAATGGTGGTTTCGGCGGCGGATGGAGCGGTGGCGGTGACGTGTTCTCCGGCGGTGGTGGCGATTTCGGTGGCGGCGGAGCTTCTGGGGATTGGTAATGAAAAGACGCCATTCTGTCATCCGTTTCTTTGCGCACCTGGTCAGTAACCCCTGGCAAGTCAGGCGGCGCTTCCCAGCAGGAGCCTTGCAGCGGATTGAGCAGGCTATCATGGCGAGTGAGCGTACCCACAATGGCGAGATCCGCTTTGTGGTGGAGGCGGGACTGCATCCTTTTGAGATTCTGTTCAAAAAGACGCCGCGTAGACGGGCGATCGAACTGTTTGGGCGATTAAATATCTGGGATACGGAGCAGAATAACGGCGTGCTGATTTATCTGCTGCTGGCGGACAAGGATGTCGAGATCGTTGCTGATCGTGGCATAGACCGGCACGTAGGTTATGATCACTGGGACGCGATATGCCGCGATATGGAAAACCTGTTCAGAAAAGGCGAATATGAGGCCGCTGTACTGCAGGGTATTGCCGAGATCAGTATGTATCTGCAGCGGCATTTCCCGCCTCTGGAAAGCAAAAATAATGAAATCCCGAATCAACCCTTGGTGCTTTAGTCTACTGTCTTTGTTCAGTATGGCCGCGCAAGCCGACCTGAACGAGATGACGCGCATTTTCAGGCAAACGCCGCAATTGAATCACTTTGAAGTCTGCCAGGGCGGAGGCTGTGCGGAAGTTTCGATAACTGGCCTGACACTAGAGCAGTGGCAACAAGTCGTTCGAGTATTTAAACCAAAAGCCCAGAATGCTGAGCAGGAGCGGGTACAGATTGCAGAAGCGATTGGGGCGCTGGAGCAGATAGTCGGTAAAATGGTCGGGACAGACACCGATCTGGCCGGCACTTTCGATAACAGCGATACGCCCGGGCAGATGGATTGTAATGACGAGGCGATCAACACCACCACCTATATGCGACTGCTGAAACAGGCAGGCCTGATGACTCTGCATGAGGTGGAAGATACGCGCACCCGCAATTTTTTCTTTACCGGCTGGCCGCACACCACGGCGGTCATCCACGAAATTGCCAGTAAGCAGCGCTACGCGGTGGATGGCTGGTTCTATGACAACGGGCACCCGGCCACGATTGTGCCTTTTGATCGGTGGAAAGCGAACTATGAACCAGCAGACAGTCCTATCGGCAAGCCGCGCAAGCACGAAGCACATGCCAAGCAATAGCTGACTTGGCGCGCTTTTAACGCTAAAATCACGCCTTCACAAGGATAATGATATATGCGCGCCTCACAATTTTTTATTTCCACCCAAAAAGAAGCACCTAGCGATGCAGAGCTGATTTCGCACAAGTTGATGATGCGTGCTGGGCTGATTAAAAAGCTAGGCAACGGGCTTTATACGTGGATGCCGCTGGGTTTGCGTATTTTGCGCAAGGTCGAAGTGGTAGTGCGCGATGAAATGAACAAGGCAGGGGCGCTGGAGCTTTCCATGCCGGCGGTGCAGCCTAAAGAACTGTGGGAAGAAACCGGACGCTGGGCAGTGTTTGGCCCGCAGATGCTGAAAATCAAGGACCGGCACGAGCGCGATTATTGCTTTGGCCCGACGCATGAAGAAGTGATTACTGACATCGCACGCAAGGAAATCAGCAGCTACAAGCAAATGCCGGTGAATTTCTACCAGATACAGACCAAGTTCCGCGACGAGATTCGCCCGCGTTTTGGTGTAATGCGCGCGCGCGAGTTTCTGATGAAGGACGCATATTCTTTCCATACCAGTTTCGAATCGCTGCAGCAAACTTACGATGTGATGTATCAGGCTTACAGCAATATCTTCACGCGGCTCGGGCTCAAGTTCCGCGCGGTAAAAGCCGATACCGGCGCGATTGGTGGCGATGGCTCGCATGAGTTTCATGTGCTAGCCGACAGCGGCGAGGATGGCTTGGCCTATTGCGAGCATTCGGATTATGCCGCGAATGTGGAGCTTGCCGAAGCCGTATCGCCAAAAGCCAAGCGCGGCATGCCGTTTCAGGCGATGCATGAAGTGGATACGCCCAAGCAAACCGCCTGTGAAGATGTGGCGAAATTACTGAATATAGGTGTTGAACAGACAGTCAAATCGGTCGCTTTGATGGTGGAGCAAGAGGGCAAATCGCAGTTTGTACTGGCACTGTTACGCGGCAACCATGTGCTGAACGAGATCAAACTGGCGAAATTGCCTGGTTTTGCCAATTTTCGCTTGGCGACTGAGGAGGAAATTCGTGTGCACTTGAACTGCCCACCAGGCTTTATCGGCCCTGTGAGCGTAGCTGCCAATGTGCAGGTGATTGCAGACCTTACGGTGGCGGTAATGAGCGATTTTGTGTGCGGTGCCAATAAACCCAAATACCATTTGGCGGGTGTGAATTTCGGTCGTGATTTGCCCGAGCCGAGCGTGGTGGCAGACATCCGCAATGTCGTGGAAGGGGATGCCAGCCCCGATGGAAAGGGTGAGCTTAAACTGTGTCGCGGTATCGAGGTCGGGCACATTTTCCAGTTGCGCACCAAGTATGCAAGTGCCATGAATGCGACATATCTTGACGAAAATGGTCAGTCCAAAGTGATGGAAATGGGTTGTTATGGCATTGGCGTGTCGCGTATTGTGGGGGCTGCGATTGAGCAGAATTATGACGAAAACGGCATTGTTTTCCCGCGCGGTATGGCACCTTTTGATGTGGTGATTTGTCCAATTGGTATGGATAGATCAGAGGCGGTGAAAGCCGCTGCAAGCAAGCTGTATCAAGCCTTGCAGGCTGGGGGCATAGATGTACTGTTGGATGATCGGGGCGAGCGTCCTGGCGTGATGTTTGCGGAAAGCGACCTGATGGGTATCCCGCATCGCATCGTGGTGGGCGATCGCGGCTTGGCAGAAGGTAAAGTGGAGTACAAAGCCAGAAGCCAGAAGGAGGTACAGAACTTGCTTTTGGAAAATGTGGTGAATTACCTGAAAAACGTATTGAATTAATCGCTGATGCAAAAACTGGCCAGAATACTGTGTGGTTTTACGCTGCTGCTTGTAGCGGGATTGTCCTATGCCGGTAACCAGAAAGAGGAGCCGCTTTCTAACAGCGTGAAAGCTTTGATGCAGAAATCGGTGAGCGACATTGCGTCACCGCGGCTGATGTTTGATACACCAGAGCAAGGACAGGTGTGGCTGGCCGAGATGTCCGAACGTCTCAAGCGTCGCATGCCGGATCAGGCTTATCGTGAAGATTTCTTGAAGTCTGTGCATTATGAAGCGACGCGTGCCGGACTGGATCCGCAACTGGTGCTGGGGTTGATTCAAGTAGAAAGCGCGTTCAAGAAATATGCGGTTTCCAGCGTAGGTGCGCGCGGCTACATGCAAGTGATGCCGTTTTGGGTGAAATCTATTGGTAGCTCAGAGCATAATTTGTTCCACTTGCGTTTGAACCTGCGCTATGGCTGTACTATTTTGCGCCATTATCTGGATATTGAGCGGGGTGATTTATATCGCGCGCTGGGCCGATATAACGGCAGTTTAGGTCGGGCAGAGTATCCCAATCTGGTGGTGGGCGCTTGGCGCAAACATTGGCAATATCAACCGGCAATCACGGTTGCGAGTAATTAGACTTTTCTTTCTTTCCCAATAAAAAAGTTGTAAGCGCACCAAAATGGGGATACCATGCGCCTGTCGGGCTGGTATTGAATTGGTGCTGTACACTGTTTCATTCTGCTTTCCCAACTCAATGCCGCCAGGCGAGTAATTCGCAACATATTATTTCATAAGCGTTTTATTTATATTTGGGGAGAAAGCGTATGTCGAAGTTGACAGCATTGGCTACAAGTATTGCAGTGTTGGGCGGTGTGTGGGCGTTTCTGGCATTGGGGCCACTATCCGGGTTGGTATTGGTGTGGGCCGGGTTTATCGCGTGGGGATGTTATTTTGCCGCCGGTGCGGATAACGCCGCTTTGCAAAAAACCATCGCAGGGATGATATTTGGCGCAGTGATGGCTGGTATCGCATTGGCGCTGGTGAATGCGAATCCGTTTGGTTTGCCAGGTGCTGTCGGCCCGGCAGTTTATGTCGCTGTAACTGTGTTCCCGTTGGTTGCTGTTGCTGGCTGTAGCCTGCTTTCCGTGGTTCCAGCCAATGTGTATGGCTATGCTGCTACTGTGGCCTACGCTTTGCATCAAACCGGTGCCGGCAGTACAACGGCAATGGATATGAGCAATCCCGTGCTGCTGATTGCGCTGTCCGCGGTCTTTGGTGCAGTCTTTGGCATGTTATCCGGCAAAGTGGCAGGGATGCTGGGTAAATAATCAGAAATTACTTAAATAAAAAAGCCGCGCATTGCGCGGCTTTTTTATCTTCATTTATTTGAATAACTTGTAGCCATGGTAGGTGCCAAATTCGCCTTCGCTTTCGTGATATACAAACAGCATGCTATTGGTATAACCGGTACCGTTAAAGTGGTTCTGCGCACGCAGTTTCAAATTTTGGGGTAGCGTGCATTTACCAATGAATTTTCCGTTCAGGTCGAACACCAGCACCGCTTTATGGTCAACGTCTAGTAACGCCAGCTCTTGCCCTTTCACGCCAGTGAAGGCAATAAAATGGTCACTGACATCATCAAAAGCCGCGCCTGCCTTGTCCAGTTCCAGCGATATTTCGCCCACTTTTTCACGTTGCTTCGGGTCGACAATCCATACTTTGTTGCTGCGCTCTTGCTTGGCGAAATAGCGCTTGGTCTCCGGGTCGTAGCTGGGTATGGTGCCTGCATCTCCAAATGCGGGGTTGAATTGCATCACCTCGCCAGAGCTTTCCTTGATCTCGCCGGTTTCGCTGGTGTCCAGCGTGTAGATGCCGGTGTTGGGTGAAAATCCCGCAGCGCTGGAGATGTTGTAAGTAATGGTTTCCAGCTTGGCGTTGTTCGGGTTGTAATACAGCGAGCGGTTATCGTAGCCGGGCTTGGCCGAGTTCAGGTATTTTCCGTCTGCGGTAAATGCATGCACCAGAGATTTGGATACTGGTGCTTCAAATTCGGAGCCCATTGGCGCAAGCCCGCCGTCGGCTACGTAATAACATGCCGGGCTGGGAGTGTAGGCGACTGTCATGGGGCGGGATGTCGGTTTTTTGACGAGCGGGATTTTAATACCCAGCGTCGCTTCGGAAAGTATCTCGGCCTGGGAGGCAACAGGCGTGAGCATAACCCCCATCATTAAAGTGCAAATAGATAAACGTGCGCGCAAAATCGTTCCCCAATGGTTGTTTTGAACATTAAACGAAGCTATTAGTGTGGCTGTTGACATGGTTTGTTCCAATCATTTTCTGCTAATCAGCATGGCATCACCGTAACTGAAAAAACGGTATTGTTGCTGAATTGCATGCTGGTATGCGTGCCGGATATTCTCCATCCCGGCAAGCGCGGAGACCAGCATGAGCAACGTACTTTTGGGCAGGTGAAAGTTGGTAATCAATTTATCCACCACACGGAATGGGTAGCCCGGTGTGATGAATATATCCGTTTCGCCGCTGGCAGCAGAGAGGTTGCCGTTGCGCGCCGCGCTTTCCAGCGCCCGTAGTGAGGTGGTCCCTACGGCAATGACTGATTTTCCTGCTTGTTTGGCTTGAGCAATGCAATCTACCGTGGTTTGCGGCACGGTATACCATTCGCTGTGCATCTTGTGTTCGGCGATATTTTCTACGCGCACGGGTTGAAACGTGCCTGCGCCTACATGCAGGGTGACGTAGGCGATGTTTACGCCCATGGCTTGCAGGGTGGCAAGCATGGGTTCGTCAAAATGCAGCCCCGCGGTTGGCGCAGCTACTGCACCGGCATGCTTGGCGTACACGGTCTGGTAGCGTGTTTCATCTTCAGCATCGGCATCGTGGGTGATGTATGGCGGCAAGGGCAAATGACCGATTTGTTCCAATATTTCAAAGGCGCTTTGTGCGGTCAAAAACCGCAAATGGAATAGATCATCATTGCGCCCCAATACTTCCGCCTCAAAAGACATTCCCTGGGAGCCAAGCTGGATGCGGCTTCCAGGGGTGGGTGCGCGCGATGCCCGGATATGCGCCCACGCTTCTTGCGGCGCAGAAACACGCTCCACCAGCACTTCAATAGCACCACCTGTTGCCTTTTGGCCGAACATGCGTGCCTTGATGACGCGCGTATCATTGAATACCAAGCAATCGCCAGGCTGCAGCAGTTGAGGCAAATCGGTGAATTGCTTGTCTGCCAGTTCACCGCTTTTGCCATTCAATTCCAGCAGTCTGCTGGCAGTTCTGTCCGGGGTTGGGTGCTGGGCAATCAGCTTTTCGGGTAGATAAAAATCGAAATCCTGGGTTCGCATAATCGAAATAACTTGTTATAATACTAGCTTCAATTCGCAATTATACCTCAGCCGGGGTGGCGGAATTGGTAGACGCACTGGACTCAAAATCCAGCGCTGGCGACAGCGTGCCGGTTCGATTCCGGCTCCCGGCACCATATTTTCCCGATAGTTCTCAAGATCGTTTCAAGCGGCTCCCCGTGAACGGGGTTATTTATACCGCTCTTCGCGGCGGATTGGTTTTTGATGGTCTATTCCTACCGCTTCCAGTTGTTTCAAAAATGTAACATTTCGCTTGAGCAAGTTTTTCTTTTGTGTTAATTTCTTGACCTAAGTCAAAACGGCTCCAAAAGAGTCGTGCGTGATTGCGCGGTTTAAGGAGTGTTTGAGTGGCGTTGTTGGTGACAGATTACAAGATCATCGCGCAGCCTAATAATTCGCTTTCGCCGCGGGGTGTAGTCAAGCTGATGGCTGTGCTGGCGGCAATTAATTTATTGGTTGGACTTGGGTTTACGCTGGCTGGGGCTTGGTTAGTCATGCCTTTTGCGGGTTTGGAATTGTTGGCATTCGCTTATGCTTTTTATCATGTGTATTCGCGTGCGTCCGACTATGACAGCATTGAAATCCTTCAGGATACGGTTGTTATAGAAAGCAAAAGTCCCAGAGCTTCCATACGGCAGGAGTTTCAGCGGTATTGGATGCACGTGATATTGCGTGAGGTTGAAAAAGGCAGAACTGGCATATTTATCGGGTCGCACGGTAAAGAGCTGGAGTTTGGACGCAGATTTTTGGATGAAGAGCAGCGTGTCTTTTTGGTGCGTGCGCTTAAAGAGAAGTTAAAAAATTAATTAGATAACTACTACTTTAAAATTGGGAGTGAGTTTTATGCGTTTTATGAAAAAAGTCGGAATAAGTTTGGCGGCATTGCTAGCTTCGCTCAGCGCCTACGCTGACTATACATTTAATTTCCCTGAGCCAGTAACTCCCATGGCGCTGGATACCTTGCATGTGCACAATAAATTCATGCTGATCAGTATGGCGATATTCTTTATTGTGCTGGCCATCATGATTTATTCCATCTTTGCGCACCGTAAGAGCAAAGGGTTTAAGGCGGTTGCTGACAAGGCGCCATCTACAGCGGTTGAAGTGTTTTGGGTGCTGATTCCTTTCGCCATTCTTTTGCTGATCGACTTCGTGATCATGGGGATTCCTGCATACCACAGTGTAGTGATGATGGAAGATACGCGCGACAAAGCCGCTATGGTGATTAAAGTTACCGGTTCCCAGTGGAAATGGCAATATGAATACATGGATGGTGACGCACAGGGTATCAAATTCACTAGCGTATTAACAACCACCGAAGATCAGAAATTTGATCGTGCACCTAAAGATGAGCATTATTTGTTAGAGGTGGATAATCCGCTGGTGTTGCCAGTTGGTCAGAAAGTGCGCATCTTGATGACGGCGGACGACGTGTTGCATAACTGGTGGGTGCCGCAATTTGGTTCATCCCGTCTTGCAGTGCCTGGGTTCATTCGCGAGACTTGGGTTCAGGTGGATAAGGCTGGTACATACCGTGGCCAATGTAAAGAATTGTGCGGTAAAGGCCATGGGTATATGCCTGTCGTAGTGAACGCTGTTCCGGCTGAAGAGTATAAAACCTGGGTAGCTGCGAAAAAAGAGGAGTTGAAGAAAGCCAGCGAAGTCAAAGAGATGTCTAAAGAAGACTTGATAGCGCAGGGTAAAAGCGTATATGAGAAAAACTGTGCAGTTTGTCACCAGGTGAGTGGCGCAGGTTTGCCGCCAGCATTCCCTGCTTTGACTGGCAGTAAAATCGCGACCAGTCCGATTTTTGGTGCCGATGGCAAGTATTTGCCAGATAGTCATCTGGATCGTGTATTGAACGGTAAAAACGTGATGCCGCCATGGAAGGCAACATTAAATGATACAGAGATTGCGGCGGTAATTACCTATGAGCGTAATGCCTTGGGAAATAATGTGGGCGATGTTGTGCAGCCAACGCAAGTGCAAGCAGCACGTCAATAATTTTAGAAGTAAAGCTTGATTGGAAATTAGGAGAAGACGATGAGTACTACAACAGTAGCGCATCACGATGATCATCACGATCATCACCCAACGGGCCTGATGCGTTGGCTCACCACAACCAACCATAAGGACATCGGTACGATGTACCTGACATTCGCGCTGATCATGTTTTTTGTTGGCGGCGGGATGATTCTTGGTATTCGTGCGGAGCTGTTCAAGCCAGGTCTTCAATTGATGAACCCTGACTTTTTTAATCAGTTGATTGGCGTGCATGCGCTGATCATGATCTTCGCTGTATTGATGCCTGCAGCAACCGGGTTTGCCAACTGGATGATTCCACTGCAAATCGGTGCGCCTGACATGGCCTTGCCACGTTTGAACAACTGGGGTTTCTGGTTGTTGCCCCCAGCCGCAATTTTGCTGACATTGCCTTTCACTTTGGCTTTGTTTGGCATTGGCGATGGTGCGCTGGCTACAGGTTGGACGTTCTATCCGCCGTTGTCTGTGCAAGGTGGTATCGGTGTGGACTTCGCGATTTTCGCGGTGCATATCTTGGGTATCTCCTCCATCATGGGTTCCATTAACATCATCGTGACATTATTCAATATGCGTGCACCAGGCATGACATTGATGAAGATGCCGATGTTTGCATGGGGCTGGCTGATTACTGCTTTCTTGCTGGTTGCAACGATTCCTGTATTGGCTGGTGCAGTGACGATGTTGTTGACTGACCGTCATTTCGGCACACACTTCTTTGATGCTGCCGGTGGTGGTGACCCAATTTTGTTCCAACATCTGTTTTGGTTCTTTGGTCACCCAGAAGTGTATATCCTGTTGTTGCCAGTTTGGGGCTTTATCCCACAAATTCTGCAAACATTTTCCCGTAAACCTATGTATGGCTACAAAGCGCAAGTCTACGCATTCTGGGGTATCGGTGCCTTGTCTGTAGTAGTTTGGGCACACCACTTCTTTACAGCTGGTATGCCAGTGCCTGCATTGCTATACTTTATGTATAGCACCATGGCAATCTCATTGCCATTGGCTGTTTTGTTCTACTGCTGGATCCGCACCATGTGGAAAGGCTCCATGAGCTTTGAAACACCGATGTTGTTCACAGTGGGCTGGATCGTACTGTTCGGCATCGGTGGTTTGACAGGTCTTGTTTTGGCTGACGTGGCTGCTGATGCGCAGTATCACAACAGTTACTTCGTCGTGGCGCATTTCCACTACACCCTCTTTGCAGGCGGTATTATGGGTATCATGGCTGGTGTCTATTACTGGCTGCCAAAAATGACAGGTCATATGTACAGCGAGAAGTTGGGTAAGCTTCACTTCTGGTTAACTGCAATTTCTTTCAACCTGACATTTATCCCACAATTCTTTGTTGGTCTGGCAGGTATGCCACGTCGTATTCCAGACTATGCACTGCAATTTGCCGAGTTCAATATGATCTCTACTGTGGGTGCATTTATCTTGGGCCTCTCACAATTGCTGTTTGTGTACAACATTCTCAGTTGTGTCAAAGGTGGAGAGAAAGCTACCGATAAAGTATGGGAAGGTGCACAAGGTCTGGAATGGACATTGCCATCCCCACCGCCATATCACAGCTTTACCGAACAACCTGTTGTGAAGTAATCGCGAGACCGGTCATCTTGAGTTAAGTCCATGATGGCCGGATATGAAAGTTGATATGGACGAGAAAAGTAAAAGAAGTGCCAGAAATAAAAAATTGGCGCTTGTGTTGGGTGTGTTTGCAGTGTTGTGTTATTTGGTCTCTTTCTATGTGCTGACAGCACATAAGTGAGAGATAGAGAAGCGTAGGGTTTGATGGAACAAGGTGACAATAAGTCACAGCGTGAGTTGGCTAACAAAAAGTTGGCTTACAAACTGTTGTGGATAGTGGCCGGTTCTCTTTTATTTGCCTTTGCGCTAGTACCGTTATATAACGTACTTTGCAGTTTGACGGGACTGAATGGCAAGACGCAAGCCTCTCCATCTGCAATGGGTGTTGCTCAGGTAGATGACACAAGGCAAGTAAAAGTACAATTTGTTGCATCGGTAATGCCAGGGCTGGGGTGGAATTTTTACCCAAAAACGTCCAACATTACTGTAAAGCCAGGCCAAGTCGAGACAGTGATATTTGTTGCAAAGAATACGACGAGTCAGACGGTAGCTGGACAAGCGATACCAAGTGTGACGCCGGGCAAAGCCTCGGCGCACTTGAAGAAGATTGAATGTTTTTGCTTTATCCGGCAAGAGTTAAAAGCGGGAGAAACAAAGGAAATGCCTCTGCGATTTTTTGTAAGTCCGGAGTTGCCCAAAGATGTAAATGAAATGACGCTTTCATATTCGTTCTTTAGTGCAGTAAAAAATTAATTTTGAATAGAATTAGAAACATTTGTTTTAAAACTTAAAACTGGGAGTTGAGATTATGGCAACAAATTCTAATAATCACTATTTTGTGCCTGAAGGGGTAAGCTATCCGGCCATGCTTTCTGCTGGCCTGTTGTCCTTGGCTGCTGGCTTTGTGTTCTCTGTTGCCACAGATAAAAATAAAGATTTAGGTTATCTAGCTGCGCCTGGTAAATGGATGATGTACCTTGGCCTTGCCATTATCTTGTTCATGACGTTTAAATGGATGGGTAGTGTTATCACGGAAAGCGTGACAGGTAAATACAAAAAATGGGAAGACCGTTCTTTCCGTTGGGGGATGATCGTATTCATTGCGTCCGAGGTGGCGTTCTTTGCAGCTTTCTTCGGTGCCTTGTTTTATATGCGCATGTTATCGGTACCAGAACTGGCGAGTTTTGACCCGAGCTTTACACCATATAAAGATTTCCCAGGTACATGGCCGTCGGCTGGCCCTGGCGGCAATGTGTTAGGCCATACATACACACCGGGCCCTTTGAACCCAATGGGTGCATGGGGGTTACCTGCCATTAACACATTGCTGTTGTTGACTTCCGGTGCAACTATTACCTGGGCACACTGGGGCTTAATTAAAAATAATCGTAAGCAATTGATTCTTGGTTTGTTCCTGACTATTGCGCTGGGTATTGCGTTCCTGATTTGCCAGGCAGTTGAGTATCATCACGCTTATACTGAAATGGGCCTGACCCTGAAATCCGGCGCTTATGGGGCGACATTCTTTATGCTGACCGGGTTCCATGGTTTTCATGTGACCTTGGGTACTATCATGCTGATCGTAATCTGGTTGCGTTGCTTGAAAGGTCACTTTACACCGGAAAATCACTTCGGATTCGAAGGCGTGGCATGGTACTGGCACTTTGTTGACGTGGTTTGGTTGGGCTTGTTCATTTTCGTGTATTGGCTTGTTTAATACGATAGAAGCAAAAAAGGCGATGCAGACGCATCGCCTTTTTTATTCGGGTAGAAGATAAGGGTTATTGTTGGCCGATGTAGCCCAGACGGTAAGACACCAAACTCATGATAAATAATGCGATAGATAAGCTAATGCGAACCGTGAGCGCTTTGACAGTGCGGTCACCTGTACCTTTATCTTTTGACAAGAAAAAGAGTGCCGAAAACAAACTGACCACTATAATAAGAAGTACAACGACGACTACAACTTTAATCCACATGATTTAGTCCATTTCGGTTAAAGCCCGATTATCTATCCCGACATATAAAAATGCAATTTAAGTTTTTTAATCTTGAATTCAGACCAAGCTGGTTGGGTACGTTGATTGTTGCGATCTGCATTCCTCTGTTTATCAAGTTGGGGTTTTGGCAATATCACAAAGCTACTTTGAAACAAGAGATTCAGGCAAAATCCACAGAGCAAAGTACGCATATTCCTGACTTGGCAAACTACCTAAGCGATCCTCTACAGCTAAAATATTATAAGGTCGTGGTGCATGGTGCATTCGAGACGCGGTATCAGTTGCTGCTGGATAATCAGGTGGAGAATGGTCAGGCAGGCTTTCATGTGGTGACCCCTTTTAGAATTGCAGGTACTGAGAAATATGTACTGGTAAATCGTGGGTGGATTGCTGGGTTTGCGGAACATCGTAAGCTGCCAGAATTTGAGACGCCTGGTCAGCAGTTGGAGATAGTTGGCATTGTATGGCAGCCAAGCGACAAAATTTTTACACTAGAGCGCGCGCCTGAAACCTCAACAGAAAAAAACTGGTCACCTGTATGGCAGTATCTGGATATGAAAAAATTCCAGACTGAGTCGTCGTTGCCTGTATTGCCGGCTATTGTCAAAATGGATCCGACAAGCCCGCAAGGCGGTTTCGTGCGTAACTGGCAAGTACCTACCGAACGTATCGTGACGCATTTGGGATATGCTTACCAATGGTTTGGTTTTGCACTGGCAGCATTACTTATTTACTTGTATTTAAGCTTTAGAAAATTGGAACAATAGAATGGAAATGCAGGAGAATGTGGATAGGGAACAGCAGCGTCGCGGACGCTTGATGTTACTCGCTTTGGCCATCTTTTTTACAGTGCCTATTTTGGTTGTGGTGCTGATGTTGCACTTCAACTGGAGGCCGGTCGGACAAAGCTATGGGGAGCTTATTACCCCACCCCGCATGATTGTTGGAAACGATATGCTGGCGGATAACAATGGTAAACCAGTTGGTACTTTCTGGCTAGACAAGTGGAGTATGGTGTATGTAACGGATAATTGCCGAGATAATTGCTTGAGCAGATTGCATGATATGCGCCAGTTGCAGGTTTCGCTATACAAGGATATGCCGCGCGTCCAGCGCGTGCTGATTACAACGGTGCCAGATGTTGCATCGATCAAGAATGCTTATCCTGATATGCAAATAATGAATCAACCAGTAGGCGCTATCAGCAGCATGGCTGCACAGTTTAACATCGGGCAAGAAGATGCCATGCAGGCCGGGCGTTTGTATTTGGTAGATCCTTTGGGTTACATTATGATGAGCTACCCTGCATCCACTAAAGCAGCAGATATCCGCAAAGACTTGGTGCGGCTTCTGAAATCATCTTGGGCAGGTTGAATTGTGATGTGGTTTAAACGGATTTCTTTGGTTGCCGCAATTACGGCATTTTGCGTGGTTGTGCTGGGGGCTTATGTCAGGCTGTCAGATGCAGGCTTGGGTTGCCCAGACTGGCCAGGTTGTTATGGCACGCTAACCGTGCCCGAAAGTGAGTCAGCAATTGTGCAGGCGCAGGCGGTATATCCGGACAAGCCAATAGATGCCGGTAAGGCATGGAAAGAGATGATTCATCGTTATCTGGCGGGCACATTAGGGTTAATGGTACTTTCTCTATTCGTACTCGGCTGGAAGCAGCGCGATCGGATTAATACATCGCCTTGGCTCACTACATTCCTATTGGCGCTCATCATATTTCAGGCGGCTTTAGGCATGTGGACGGTGACAATGCTGCTCAAGCCGGTGATTGTTAGCGCGCATTTGCTGGGTGGCATCACAACGTTGGCTATTATCACGTGGATTGCACATCGCCATTGGGGAAGTGTTAGCGTGTGTGCGATCTCTTCGGACAAAAGGCCATGGTACCGGTTGGGGCTGCTGGTGCTGTTTGTCCAAATATTTCTGGGTGGCTGGACCAGTACCAACTATGCAGCATTGGCCTGCACGGATTTCCCCACTTGTCATGGCGCATGGCTACCTGACATGGATTTCAGGGATGCATTTCATATGGTGCGCGAGTTGGGCCAAAGCGCAAGCGGAGGGAATCTGACCTTGGCGTCACTTACGGCTATTCAGTGGACGCATCGGATTGGCGCGTTCATCACCTTGATTGTTTTGGGTTTTTTGGGAGTGGTTGGGTTAAAATATGATGCAATTAAAACATGGTGTGGTGTGCTATTAGCCTTGCTTCTGGCACAAATCAGCTTAGGTGTGGCGAATCTAGTTCTACATTTACCTACCGTGCTGGCAGTCGCACACAACGCTGGCGCCGCTTCGCTGATGGTGGCATTGGTGATCATCAATTCAAAAATAACAACGCGGCCTACATAAATTGAAGAGGGTGAGTTTGAGATGGAAAAGGTTTCTTTGGGGAATGGCGCATTGACGATGCAAGTGTCAAATTTTGGTTCCAGTATTAAAAACTTCTATGCACTGTGCAAGCCGCGTGTGACTGCGCTGATTGTGTTTACGGCCATTATCGGCATGTTCATGGCTACGCCGGGCATGGTACCTTGGCCACTGTTGATGGCTACTACTGTTGGTGTTGCATTCTCCTCGGGCGCGGCCGCTGCATTTAATTGTCTCATCGAGCACAAAATTGACGCAGTCATGGCACGTACACGCGGACGCCCCTTGCCGACTGGCCGGGTATCAAATCTGGAAACAACCGTATTCGCAACGATTCTCGGTGGTATAGGATTGGCGATACTGTATTTTTATGTAAACCCGCTGACGATGTGGCTGACTTCTGGCACGTTTGTGGGCTATGCAGTAATCTATACAGTATTCCTCAAGCCAGCGACCCCGATGAACATCGTCATTGGCGGCGCATCCGGTGCCATGCCGCCGATATTGGGTTGGGCAGCAGTCAATAATAATGTTGCGCCTGAATCCCTGATCATGTTCCTGATCATATTTGCCTGGACCCCGCCACACTTCTGGTCCCTAGCCTTATATCGCCGTGAAGAATACGCCAAGGTGGGTATGCCCATGCTGCCTGTGACACATGGTGAAGCATTTACTTTGCTGCATATGCTGCTGTACACCATTATTCTGGTGGCGGTTGCCTTTATGCCATATGGCCTGGGAATGAGCGGCCTGATTTATTTTATATCGGCAATTATACTGAATGGTATTTTCCTGAAATATGTCGTGAGTCTTTATAGAAAATATTCAGACGATCTGGCCAAACGCACTTTCAAATTTTCGATCATTTACCTTAGCCTGATATTTGCTGCGCTATTGGTAGATCATTACTGGAAGTTTTAACACAAACTGGCACACCCGGCGGGAGTCGAACCCAGTGCTTTTGGATTTTCATATTGCATGAGTATTTAAAAAACGTAACCCTATTGCAATTGCTTACCAATGTATATTGAGCATCAAACCACCACCTAAATCTACGCTGGATTTTGTATTGCCCGCAGTGATATAGGATTGCAGGCTATAGGTGGGGTTGAAGCGGTGAGAATAGTATGCGGTATATTCTCGTATGTTGGTGTTATATTCCCATACGGCTTGTCGAAGATCGAGCATTAGTCCTACGTTGTTAGAGTTATTTATCTTGTAATTGGCGCCTATCGTCCCATACCATATATTCTCAGGTTTATATTCTTCGTAATCAGGATTACCAACGAAACGATAACCTATCGTAGTCATGAGAGTGAGTTTTTTGATTGTTTTATAAACATCGGCTTGAAGCGAATAATCATTTTCACCGGTACTCAACCCTTTTTTGGTTGAGCCTGTTCCAAATTTAACTTTTCCACTCAAATCCAAGAGAAGATTGTAGTTGGCTGATTCAATGGCGGTGTAATTAAAGCTGGCTACAACGTCACCAAGGCCAGATTCATGCCTATGCTTGTTGATATTGTTCTCGATGATAATTTTGCTATCCCCCCCGGTTGCGCCACTGGGGCCATCAATTTCTATCCAAGGGATAGTCAGTTTTAACTGCCAATTATCTTTATTGTATTTTGTGACGAATGGAACATATTTGATCTTTGTGGTTTCGGACTGGCCGTAATGACCACTGCTGTAATCGATGCCAGTAGCGAAGCTTAGTTTGCCGTCGTTAGCAAGTGCGTCTTTAGTTACTAAGACGAATAATATAATTATTCTTTTCATCTTGTTTTTGATATCTACTTTGCTTGGTTTTGCAAGAAATTGATGGGCGAGTACTGGAAACTTTCGAATCAGTCGTCTACATCAGGTTTTTCAATCTTCTCGGGCTTTTCAATCTTCTCGGGCTTTTCAATCTTCTCGGGCTTTTCAATCTTCTCGGGCTTTTCAATCTTCTCGGGCTTCTCAATCTTCTCGGGCTTTTCAATCTTCTCGGGCTTCTCAATCGTCTCGGGCTTCTCAATCGACTCGGGCTTCTCAATCGTCTCGGGCTTCTCAATCGTCTCGGGCTTCTCAATCGTCTCGGGCTTCTCAGCTTTTTCGCCTTTTTGTTGTGAATGTCGCTGGTCATAATCATTATTCGGTGTTTTGTTTTCTATTGCAGGTCTTTCCTTGCTGCCGCCCAAGTTAAGGATTTTATCCCGATTGATATATTGGATACTGCGTGCGGTAATGCCGCCGGTACTATTTGGCACACCTTTGATGATGACTGTTGCTCCGTTATCGGTAGGTTGTCCTTTAATCTTTGTGTTGCTGGTAATTGATACAACACGATTTTGTGATGAGAATTTGCTATTGATGTTGGCGGGCGCAACATCTTGAATAATATAGGCCTTGCTATTATCGAGCACACGCTGCACGGCACTTTGCTTAATTTGTCTGGCTTCGAAATTGTGTCCATTCCACGTGCCTTGTGCTTGAACATTTTTCCCGATATCGGAAGGCTTGATGTTTGATACTTTGAGCCCATGGATATTCCCATTTTTATCTAATACTCCGGAAATGGCAGGCAAATCAGCAGGGCCAGCTGGGTCAATTCTGGTTAATTGGAACGCCCCGTTTCCAGACATTAATCCACTTAGTTTTACCATGCTTCCAGTCTTCAGGTCATGTTGCCCCTGTGTGTTTGGAGTGACGGGAATAGTTTTACCCATTACCTGAATCGATCCGTTGAATCGATTGATTTTCTCGATTTTGCCAACAATCGCATGGGATACGCTGATGTGCACAGCTTTGTTCTGCGTGCCTTTTTCTTGTGATGTGATGGCTACAATCTGGCCAATGTTCAAGTTGGCTACGGTAGCGGTTTGGCCATCAATGTCGACTGGGGTGTTTTGGTCATAATGCACCTCGATACCATTAACGCAGATGCTTGCAAAGCCAGTAATGATGCCGACAATGCCAGTTCCACCAACGCCCTCATATGCCTGTTGGCCGGTTCCGCCCACACCATCTTGTACCTGTTGGCCGGTTCCGCCCACACCATCTTGTACCTGTTGGCCGGTTCCACCCACACCATCTTGTACCTGTTGGCCGGTTCCACCAATTCCATCTTGCATGTTATTCAGCTCGTTGATTCCGGTATTGCATACGTTAGCGGCATGCACAATGTTGCAGTAAAGGCAAAGCGAGAGAATAAGGAAGATGAACGAACGCATGTTGCAGATTTATTTTTCTTTGGATTTGCCTGATTCGGGTTCATGAAAGAAGTAGATGCCGAAATTCATTCTACCTGTTTTGCTGTCGGACTCTCTTCTGCCTGGGCTTTGAGCTGCCTTTAATTCCGCTGCACGGTGGTTGATAAGGTTAATCAGTTCCATTCCTTGCTGTCTGGCTAATTCATGCAAAATATTAATGTTAAGCTGGGTTAAGCCTTCATAATAAACGCATCTTTCCATCATTGCGGATGCTTGAGGATCTAGGTTGTTTACTGCGGCAGAAGCATGGTCATGAACATTCATCGCCAGGAACGAAAGCTTTTCTTCCAAATCCTGATTTGGGATGAAAGCTTTAACGTTTAAATGAACGAAATCTTTTTCATCAACACTAATCAATCCTAATCTTAGCCATTCATCTAAAATGGGTCTGGCACGGAAATCTTTGCTGACACTAGCTACGAGCGATTCAAACGAAAGTTCTCCACCTTTACGCGCCAATCTAGAGAGCGGTTTTGGGTTGCCGGAATCATCAAGATATTTGTCACGGCCTAGCCATAGCGCAACAACTTGTGCACCGATAGAGTTGGGAGTTTCTGGTATTTCACCTTCTT
Source organism: Methylophilus sp. (assembly GCA_044228125.1). Taxonomy (GTDB): domain Bacteria; phylum Pseudomonadota; class Gammaproteobacteria; order Burkholderiales; family Methylophilaceae; genus Methylophilus. The sequence continues at coordinate 5,755 of JBGAVM010000020.1, read as the reverse complement.
CATTGCGAATACGTTGTACATCTTTCCGATGTACTCCGGTAAGCAATGTGATTCGGCTATTAGTCTGTGGCCTCCCGTCTAGTTTGAATTCGTCTTCGGCAACACTGACAAAGACAGCCTTTAAATCCTCTAGGATCATGGTGTAGTTGATGCCTTGTGAAAGCATGAGGCGCACCAAAGGACGCAACACTCTGCGTAGAGTGCTATGAATAATGGATTGTTTCTTCTCAGATATTGTTACATCTGTTTTCATATTGGTTGAATTATATGTTAGCTTTGCAAGAGTGTAAAAAAATTACACGCTAATAAACTTTTTTTCCATAATGTGTTTCCACCATGATACCAATTTCTTTTAGGAATGGCGTAGGCAACACCCCACCAGCGCAGATAATCACAGCAGAGTTCGGGAGTTCTAAGATTTCTTTATCAGCTAACTCTAGTTTTACCGTATCGGTGAGAATTTCTTTAACGTTTGACTTGAGATGTACAGTGAGCTTGTGGGCAGTCTCAGCTTGTTCTAGGCGCTCACGGTTTTTGGGTTTGACACGGCCAAATGCCTCACTGCGATAGGATAGCGTTACCGTTGTGCCTGGCTGTTCAGAGATAGTGATGGCTGCTTCAAGTGCGCTGTCTCCGCCACCTACAACTAGTACGTGGTGATTGATATATTGTTCTGGGTCGATGAGTCGATATACAACTTTTGGTGAATCTTCACCCATGACGCCTAGCATTCTCGGAGTGCCCATGCGGCCGATCGCCAATAGAATGCTTGTGGTTTTATAAACACTCTTTGATGTTTTAACTTCGTATCCAATAGCTGTTTTTGAAATGCTTTCCATGCGTTCATTAAAATGTAAATTCAGCTCTGTCTCACGCAATACGCGATTCCAGAAACCAAGCAATTCTTCTTTGCTGATATCGTACATTTCAACTCGGCCAATAATTGGCAGAATCACGGGTTGCGTCATCGCAACTTTGTTGCGGGGGTATTTAAAAATCGCACCGCCTAGAGATTCTTCCTGCTCAAGCGTGACATATTTAAGGAGATGATCTTTGGCTGCTAGTGAAGCGGACATGCCTGCGGGGCCTGCGCCGACTATGACGACATCATATTCATTGCCGGCATTTTTCTTTTTGGCGATCGAATCCATGGCTTGCTTTCCCTGCTCAGCCGATTTGCGAATCAGCCCCATGCCACCCAGTTCGCCAGCGATAAATATATTGGGAACATTTGTTTCGAAACTGGGCGACACGAACGGGATATCCATTCCACGCTTTTCCGTGCCAAAGACAAGTTCGATTCCATCAACAGGGCATGCCGCCAAGCAGGCGCCATGGCCGATACAATGGGTGGGGTCTGTGAGGACTGCTTTGCCATTGATGATGCTCAGTGCCTGTTCAGGACAAGCTTTGACGCAAGCACCAGAACCAACGCAGCGCCCAGGATTGATAACGGGATGGATAGATGCTGGTTCAGATAAGCCGGCTTCTTTAGCCTCATGTAAACGCGCTTTCCCGCGTCTGTCTTGCCGAATTTGGCGTGATAGATAGATCATCAGGACCAAAAGGAATGGGGCCAGATATAAGATTAAGGCAACTTTTGACATGTTGAGAAAGTGGTAAAAATGCTATTAAGCCATGAATCATTATTGCCATGGAGTAATGCTATTTAAACATAAGATTGGGTTTTTTTGGTATGATAAAAGCATAAATTTGTGTGAAAATGTTACACAAAATACATGAAAGGGCGGTATGGGTGCTGCGTTTGATGTGACAGTTGATTCAAAATTGATAAAGTCAAAACGAGACATGAGAATTGGTCTGGTAATTCAGTGTGTAAAGAAATTGACATTTGTCGCGTTGGCGCTATTGGTAATCTTGGCAGGCTGGGAGGTCGCAAATGGCAACTATTATAAGCCTGGTAAAGGCTTGGGCTATTCTCTGGGGTTGATGGGCGGTTTGATGATGTTGGCGTTGCTAATGTATTCCGCACGGAAACACTTCAAATTTATGCAAAGTTTGGGCAAGTTGAAATATTGGTTTCGTATCCATATGATTTTGGGGGTGCTGGGTCCGACGCTAGTGTTGTTTCATACTACGTTTCGTACTGGTTCTATCAATGCAGCAGTTGCGCTGTATTGTATGTTGATGGTTGCGGGGAGCGGTCTAATTGGACGATTCGTATATACAAAAATTCACAAAGGCTTGTATGGCAGCAGATCTACGCTAAAAGAAGCCTATGATGAAATGGCGGGTAGCTCTGGAGATGTTAAATCTAAATTACATTTTGTCCCTAAGGTGGAAAAAAAGATCAAAGCTTTTGAGCATGAAGCGTTAGAGAAAAAGCGTAATTTCTTGCAAGGTGTTTGGTTCTTTCTTAGCTTCGACGTGAGACGAATGCTGCTTACATGGCATTGCAAGCGATATATCCATCTCAAACTTGGGCCAGCGCATAAAGAAATTGCCGCGGAAGCATCTGAATTGGTTTGCAAGTATTTGATACAAATACAAACCGTGGCGCAATTCAAAAAGTTCGAACAGATATTCTCGGCCTGGCATATTATTCATATCCCTTTAATGTACATGATGGTGGCCACGGCAATATTTCATGTAATCTGGGTGCACATGTACTAAAAATATATTCAATGTTACGTTTTCTTGTTTCAATTATTCTTGGCATATTGGTTTCATTCGCCGCGGGTGCAGATACGCTCGAATCGGTGATGATGCCTGGCAAGGTAATTCAGGGCCACTTAAAATGGGAAGACAATTGCCAGAAGTGTCATAAGCGCTTTGATAAAGAAGGGCAGAACCAGCTTTGTAAAGATTGCCATAAGGACATCAACAAAGATGTTGTGCAGAAGCATGGTTACCACGGCAAATTGAAAGAAGGGCGCAATTGTTCAGAATGTCATACCGAACATAAGGGGCGCGATGCCAACATCGTTAATTTAGACGAAAAAACCTTTAAGCACGCTCAAACGGATTTTGAGCTTAAAGGGGGGCATCTGGGCGAAAAGATCCAATGTAAGGACTGTCACAAGCCAAAAGCAAAATACAGAGACGCGCCGCTCACCTGTATTGGATGTCACAAAAAAGACGACAAACACAAAAACTCCTTGGGTGAGAAATGTGCGGATTGCCATATCGAGAAAAACTGGAAAGACATCAAGTTTGACCATGATAAAAGTGATTTCCCGCTTAAAGGGGCGCATGCAGTAGAAAGCAAGGTGGCGTGCAAAGATTGTCATAAAGACAACATGTTCAAGCAGACGCCAAAAGATTGTTATTCATGTCATAAAAAAGATGATGATCATAAAGGTGTTTTTGGGCAGAAATGTGTAGATTGCCATACAGAAAAAACCTGGAAAGAATCTACTTTCGACCATAAAGTGGATGGCCACTTTGCCTTGTTGGGCAAGCATGACGGTGCTAAATGTCAGAGTTGCCATAAGTCAGCAGGGCAAAAACTTCCTAAGACTTGTATTGGCTGCCATCGCAATGATGATATCCATCATGGCTCGCTAGGCGAGAATTGTACGGATTGCCACCATGAGCGCAGTTGGTCAACCTCTACATTCGACCATGATAAAGACACGCGGTTTGCGCTTAGGGATAAGCATAAATCGGCAAAATGTGAGGCTTGTCATACATCAGGGGGGAAAAAATACGAAAAAGTGCCGATGGATTGCTATTCGTGCCATAAAAAGGATGATGCACATAAAGGCAAGTTTGGCGAGAAGTGCGAAGATTGTCACAATGCGCGCGATTGGAAGAAAGATAACTTCGATCATGACAAAACTAAATTTCCGCTTAGAGGTAAGCATAAGCCTGCCAAGTGTGAGAACTGCCACAAAAACGGATTGCAGGAAAAGCTCAAGACTGGTTGCAATGATTGCCACCAGAAGGATGATCCACATAAGTCTGTGTTTGGTGTGAACTGTGAGAAGTGTCATAACGACGCGGATTGGAAGAAAACCATCAACTTCGATCACACAAAGGACACTAAGTACCCGTTAAAAGGTAAGCACACCAAAGCCAAGTGTGAGGCTTGTCATAAGCTGCCACCGGCACCACCTAAGTTGTCGCCAACCGCGACTTGCTTTTCATGTCATGAGCGGGATGACGTGCATAAAGGTAGTGAGGGCAAAAAATGTGAGGATTGCCATACTGAGACGACCTGGAAAGTGAAGGATTTTGACCACAACAAGACCAAGTTCCCGCTTCTTGGAAAACATGGGCCTGTCGAATGCAATAAATGCCACTCGACTGGAAAATTCAAAGAAGCCAAGTCAGATTGTTATTTCTGTCACCAAAAAGATGACGAGCATAAAAAGCAATTAGGCACGCTGTGTGAAGACTGTCACAACGCGCGTGATTGGAAGGTGTGGGATTATAACCACGACACGAGAACCAAATTCAAGTTGAGTGGCGGGCATAAAGGCGTTGCATGTCTGGATTGTCACAGAACCGCATTTGTGGGAAAAGTTAAACAAAACACAGCCTGTTATAGCTGCCATTCGGCTGATGACGTCCATGGCGGTAGTTTTGGCCCGCAATGCGATCGCTGTCATGTGGATACCAACTTCAGGGCAATTAAGATTAATGCTGGAGTGGGAAGATAGCTTATTTAGTCGCGGAAGGTTTTATACAGCGACCATATAGTTAATTTGCATATTCTATTTGGTTGATATTATTTCTTAAAAATAAATTTGACTCATAAAAAAATCCCACGTAGACTATTATCGTGGATAATATTCCCACAGATATTATTATTTTGGAATATTTTCCCACATAATTGTAACAATCGTTTAAAGATTGTTAAATGTTAAGGGGTTTTTATGAGAATAAAAATGAATTGGAGGCGGTTTGCAGCATTGATGATCGTGTGCTGCCTTTCTTTCATTTTTATTTCTCCAGGCTTTGCAGGGACTAAAACCACTAAAGGTTTCAGGTTCGACCACGCAAAAACCGGGTTTGCCTTAACGGGTGATCATGCATCAGCTAGATGTGAAAGCTGTCACATCAATGGCATTTTTAAAGGCACGCCAAAGCAGTGTTCTGGATGCCATATCAACGGTAATCGCATGAACGCCTCTGCACGGCCTTCAATGCATATCCCTTCTTCTGATAAGTGTGAAACCTGTCATATCCCGTCGTCCTGGTCTCCAGCCTTGTTTAGCCATAATGGCGTAATGGATGGCACACCGTGTGCTGCATGCCACAACGGAAAGTCGGCGCCTGGTAAGCCGGGTAAACATATTCAGACTACGGCTAGCTGCGAGTCTTGTCACAGCATGTCCGGTTGGGTGCCTGCCAAGGGATTTAGCCATCAAGGTATCACCTCGGGTTGCGCCAGTTGTCATGATGGCGTGAAGGCCAAAGGAAAGTCAGTCAATCACATTCAAACCAATGCGCCTTGTGAAAGTTGCCATAGCTCTACAACCTCATTCTTAGGTGCGGTTAAGTTTGACCATAGCGGGGTTAAAGATAATTGCGCTGGTTGCCATAATGGAACAAAGGCAAAAGGGAAGTCATCGAGTCACATACCAACAACAGCCGCTTGTGAAACGTGTCATACATCTACAGCGACATTCTTTGGTGCAAAATATAATCATACCGGCATCACCTCCGGCTGTGCCAGCTGCCATAACGGCACGAAAGCTTTAGGCAAAGCCAGCAACCACATCCCGACCACGGCGGCCTGTGAGACCTGTCACAAATCGACCAGCAGCTTTGCCGGCACGGCGATGAA
>JBGAVM010000038.1:1856-3551 GCA_044228125.1 Methylophilus sp. | reverse complement strand
GGATCAGTAATTGTTGGTGTTTTTTTTGCATTAGACATAATTTAGGTACTCAAAATATATGAAAACATTGTTGTTAGTGGATGGCTCATCCTACCTGTATCGCGCCTTTCACGCCATGCCTGACTTGAGAAACCGCCAGAACGAACCTACCGGCGCGATTTACGGCGTACTTAACATGTTGCGCCGTCTGCACAAAGATTATCCAGCGGATTATAGCGCATGTATTTTTGATGCCAAAGGCAAAACCTTTCGCGATGACATTTATCCGGAATACAAGGCCAACCGCGCCAGCATGCCTGATGAGCTGCGTGCCCAGATTGCACCGCTGCACGAGGCCATTAAAGCTATGGGCTGGCCGATGATTGTGGAAGAAGGCGTGGAGGCCGACGACGTGATTGGCGCGCTTGCCAAGCAGGCCAAGCGTGAAGGCATGCGCGTCATCATCTCCACCGGTGACAAAGACATTTCGCAACTGGTCAACGAGCATGTCACCGTCGTCAACACCATGCGCGATGCGTTCAGGAAAACCGATGAAATGCTGGATGCCGCCGGCGTGGAAAATAAATTCGGCATCCCGCCCAGCTTGATGATTGATTATTTGATGCTGATCGGCGACACCTCTGATAATGTGCCGGGGGTGGAAAAAGTCGGCCCGAAAACCGCAGTCAAATGGCTTAAACAATACGGCTCGCTCGAAAACATCATTGCGCATGCCGATGAAATCAGCGGCGTGGTGGGCGAAAACCTGCGCAAAGCGTTGCCTTGGCTGGAAATCTCACGCGAACTCATTACCATCCGCTGTGACGTCGGCATTCAGGAAAAACTCAGCGACCTTGCCCCGCAGCCGCAAGACAAAGCCAAACTGGCCGAAATTTACGAACGTCTGGATTTTAAAACCTGGCGACGTGAATTAGATCAAAATCAAACGAATAATGGCACAAAATCCGCTGCCCTGCAGGCCAATATCCATGCGCCTTCCAGAGCACCTGTTTCTGACGATATATCCACAGCAAAACAATACGTTGCCAACAATTCACGCAACTACGAAACCATTCTGACGAATGACCAATTAGACCATTGGCTGGCTAAACTGCAATCTGCACCCCTGGTTTGCTTCGACACCGAAACCACCTCGCTCGATCCGATGACCGCAAAAATAGTCGGCATGTCGTTCAGCATTGAACCCGGCAGCGCAGCCTATTTGCCGCTCAAGCACGATTACTTTGACGCGCCGGAACAGCTCAATTTTGCTGAAACGCTGGCTAAAATAAAACCAATTTTAGAAAGCCCCACCGTTAAGAAAGTTGGCCAGAACCTCAAATACGACCAGCATGTATTGGCCAATCACGGCATTGAGTTAAACGGCATCGCGCACGACACCTTGCTGCAGTCTTATGTGTTCGAATCGCATAAATCGCACGGCATGGATGACTTGAGTGAGCGGCATCTGGGCATTAAAACCATCAAGTTTGAAGAAGTGGCCGGCAAAGGCGCGAAGCAGGTTGGCTTTAACCAGGTCACGGTAGAAACCGCCGCCGAATACGCCGCAGAAGACGCCGATATCACCTTGCAGTTGCATGAGGCCATGTATCCGCAAATCGCCGCGGATGCCAAGCTGGATTTTATCTACAGCCAGATTGAAATGCCTGTTTCCAACATTTTATTTACCATCGAGCGCAACGGGGTGCTGATTGA
>JBGAVM010000038.1:0-1844 GCA_044228125.1 Methylophilus sp. | reverse complement strand
AATGAAATCGGCATGAAGCTGGTCAATCTGGAGAACCAGGCCTATGCACTGGCTGGCCAGCCATTTAACTTAAGCTCGCCCAAGCAGTTGCAGGAAATCTTGTTTGATAAATTGGGGATTAAACCCACTAAAAAAACTCCTAGCGGAGCACCTTCAACAGACGAAGACGTGCTGCTGGAGCTTGCGCTGGATTATCCGCTGCCTAAAGTTTTGTTAGAGTATCGCGGCCTGGCCAAACTCAAATCCACCTACTCTGACAAACTGCCCAAGATGATTAACCCGCACACAGGTCGCGTGCATACCAGCTACAATCAGGCAGTGGCGATTACCGGCCGCCTAGCTAGCAGCGACCCTAACCTGCAGAACATCCCCGTCAGAACCCAGGAAGGACGCCGCATCCGTGAAGCCTTCATCGCGCCCAAAGGCAGCGTCATTGTCTCTGCCGACTATTCGCAAATCGAGCTGCGCATCATGGCGCATTTGTCACAAGACGCTGGCATGCTGCAAGCTTTTGCCAATAACGAGGACATTCATCGCGCCACTGCGTCTGAGGTGTTTGGCGTTGAAAAAGAAGCCGTAGATGGCGAGCAGCGCCGCTACGCCAAAGTCATCAACTTCGGCCTCATTTACGGCATGAGCGCATTTGGCCTAGCGCAAAACCTGAATATCGAACGCAGCGCAGCCGCCAGCTATATCGAGCGCTACTTCACGCGCTACCCCGGTGTGCGCGCCTACATGGACAACACTCGCGCACTTGCCAAACAAAAAGGCTATGTGGAAACCTACTTCGGACGCAGACTTTGGGTACCCGCCATTAATAGCGCCAATGCCATGCAGCGCGCCGGCGCCGAGCGTGCCGCTATCAATGCGCCAATGCAAGGCACTGCGGCCGACCTGATTAAACTCGCCATGATTGCCGTAGATAAATGGCTAAATGATGAAAAATTACAAAGCAAACTGATTATGCAAGTGCATGATGAATTGGTGCTGGAAGTGCCTGATAATGAATTGGAATTAGTAAAAACCAAATTGCCAGAATTGATGCAGAATGTAGCTAAGCTGGATGTGCCGCTATTAGCTGAAGTCGGCGTAGGCAGCAATTGGGAAAATGCGCATTAATGAAATGTAGACCTAGCTGCGGTGCATGTTGTATTGCCCCTTCCATCAACAGCCCCATTCCCGGCATGCCAGATGGCAAACCTGCAGGACTGCGCTGTATACAGCTAGACGAACAAAATCGCTGCATGATTTTCGGCAAACCGTAGCGCCCCGCCTTTTGTGCAAGCCTGCAGCCAAATGAGGAAATATGCGGGGAAACACGTGAATATGCAATGACATGGCTGGGCAAATTAGAGCAACTTACCACACCTCATTTTTAAGCTCAAAATTAAGCAAAAAATTAGCAGTTAATAGTGTCAAGTCATCGCGATTGCGTATAAAATAGGCAACCTTTTAGCCTAACAATTAATAAATGCAAATCGGCAATCACATTTTAAAGAACAACCTTGTTGTCGCGCCTATGGCAGGCGTCACGGACAGGCCTTTCCGTCAGTTATGCAAAAAGATGGGCGCGGGCTTGGCTGTTTCCGAGATGGTAACTTCCAACTCGCTGCTATACGGTAGCGAGAAAACACGCCGCCGTGCTAACCACGAAGGTGAAGTTGAACCCATTTCGGTGCAGATTGCCGGCGCAGACCCGAAAATGATGGCGGAAGCCGCCAAACACAACGTGGATAACGGCGCGCAGATTATCGACATCAACATGGGTTGCCCTGCCAAAAAAATCTGTAATGTCATGGCAGGTTCGGCGCTGCTTAAAGATGAACCGTTGGTTGCGCAGATTC
>JBGAVM010000019.1:0-31169 GCA_044228125.1 Methylophilus sp. | reverse complement strand
GGTATTAGCGACGACCGCATGCAGGTCTTTTGTGAAGTGTTGATCACAGTACAAAGACAGGTCGTGGATAAGCTGGTTAACCTTGGCATTTCTGGAATTTCGTTTGGTGGGTAAATCAGGGGAAGGAGCCAATGCTGCTTCTTTAGCTGCTATTTGGAATGTCACCAGTATCGAGGGGATTGAGCCATGTGTCTGAAGATCACTCAATAATGACTGAAGCGAGTGAATATTAGAGAGTTGATCCGGGAATCTGCTGCCTCGCCGTTCAAATGCCTGCTGCAATAAGCCCCAGCCTATTTCAGGGTCTTTATCGCCGATTTTGGATAGCTCATCAACTACGTCGCCCAGCAACTTGTCGATCTTGTTATAGGCTTGGCGCTGGATGGCCTGACTGGGGATATTAATCCCTCCATCGCCTTTCTCACTAAAGATCACTGCCTCATGCAGACGCACATATTCGAGATAGTCGATCAGTTGCTGGGGATTCTGGCTATGCTTGGAAAGGGTTTTCCAGACCGATTCCATTGATGGATCAGCAATTAATGCTTGGAGTATGGGTTCAAGATCACCTAAACCACCTTGCTTTACTAGACTCAGAACGTGCTCACGCAATTCATGAGGTATCCATATGGGGATTTTATGCATCAGTTATATCGAGGTGATTGTTATTTATATGCACTTTATATCAGGTTGGGGTGTATGTTGTGTAGATAATATATGAGTAATCTTCAAAATGTCTAAGGTAGCCAGAGCGATTCATTTGGCAATTTTTGAAGCTTAACAATAAGTTATGTCTAAAATAATTTGCAGGCTCTATTAAAACTATTTATTTTGTTTGAATAAACATATTCAATCTAATTTTTTGCGACATGTTTTGGCGCAAAATAATATATTCTTTTAAGAATTCTTAGATTATTTGTATGACAATCGAACACGATACATTATTGCGCCAATGGGAAATGCTTCGTTTGATACCTCGTTATCCAAGAGTAATCAATGCGAAGATGGTCACTGAATTTCTGCAATCAGAGGGCTATTTCGTATCTAAACGCACGGTCGAGCGTGATCTGATGGAGTTGTCTAGCAAGTTCCCACTCTATGTGAATGAATCAAAGAAGCCATACGATTGGAGCTGGCAAAAAGATGCACCATCATTTGATTTACCTAGTTTGGATTTCAATGAATCTCTTATGCTTGTCATGGCTGAGAAGCATCTCGGGCAACTGCTTCCAGTTAATACAACAGAAGTGCTCAAGCCTTATTTCAATGCTGCTCGAGCTAAGCTAGAAGTGCTTGCAAAGTCCAATAAAGGCTGGCTTGATAAAGTTAGAACGGTATTGCCACAGCAGCCATTGATATCTCCACAAATATCTAGAGAGGTTCAAAAGTCCATTTCAGAAGCACTACTCGAAGACAGGCAAACCCTGATTCAGTACAAACGCCGTGGATCAACTGAAGCACAAGAGATGCGTATTCATCCTTTAGGCATGGTGCAAAGGGGTGGTGTGATATATTTGTATGTGCGTATATTCGATTATTCGGATACTCGCATTTTAGCCATGCATCGAATCCAGTCAGCTGAAAAGCTGCAAGACTCTACTGTTTATCCAGACAACTTTGATCTGGATAATGACATTGAAATTGGTCGTTTTGCATTCGGTAATGGGGAGAAAATCGAGCTTAAATTATTAATCTCGCAAGAAGCTGCAGAACATCTCGATGAATCTCCCCTCAGTGTAGATCAGAAAATTGATTCATCAGAAAATGAATTACTGACACTTACTGCGAAAGTCCCTAACACCCCACAACTCAAATGGTGGATTCTGAGCATGGGAGAAAACGTGACTGTGCTGGCTCCATCTGAATTACGTAAGAGCATCATTCAAACGCTAAATACCATCCAAACTGCATACTCAAAATGATATTGCGACGTAATTTGTCGCATTATTGATTTACATTAAGCTCTTAATTAATTCAGGAGCCTTTGTAATTCTCATGAGAGCAAAAGTTAGCGATTTTAAAATCAAACATAATAAATATCTGAAAGCAGCCTATAAATGCGGCTTTAATGATGTGTTGATGCAATGGATGATTGATCTGGACCATGCATATAAGACTATGAATACGAAAGAATGGAATCTTGCAGGCAGAGCAATTGTGCTACTAGAGGAAGATGATTCGGAAACTGTGAGTCGGCTGGTCCATGCAATATCAGATTCAAGTCTTAAAGGACGTAAAGGTATTGCCAATCTTGAATTGGATTTCAATCTGGCTTTATGTCATATCACCATGGAACAGTTTAAGGAAAGTGATGAAAGCTTACCAATATCGCAAAATGAGAAAGGAATTGAATTAGTTTATATAGACAAAGAAATTCTAATGAAACGCTGGTGGACAGGAAGCGAAGAAAGACAGCGTCTATCTGAAAGGGCTGTCAAATCGCTAACTCATTGGATCATGCAATCGTCGCCAGATCGGCCGGTAGTATTTGTATTATCGCTGACTGAAGAAGAGTATTTTCTTGAGCTGGCCCCAGAATTGCGCCAGATGAATCTGATTGACCGCAGAATTCATATCAGAGAAAAATCATCAGCTGATATTGGTAAAGACTTCATCAGAAAAGTGGGTATAGCCAAATGTGATAACACCATATTGGGACAACCTAAAATCATCGGAAATGTATTGAAGTCATCATCCTTTGATAATCGCCGTATTGGTTTGCTGGTAATCGCCATGAGAAGACTGGCATTTCGTGAGCAAAGAAAACTGAGTTTCACTGATATGGTGGCCTTTGTGGCGAATGGGACATCCGAATATGCAAAAGAAAAACCAGATAACGATCTGATTCATCGAGTAGCAGTTCACGAGGCAGGTCACGCATTGATAGCCATCATGGATTCCGATGGTAAGAACATTCCGGACTATGTAGATGTAATTAGTTGCACCACAAAACGCGGATGTGTCGTTGATTCTTATACTTTCAGAAGTTTGAACCATGGTAAACGCACATTCAGACAAGCGAGACACGAGATACGTATTTCACTTGCTGGGAGAGCTGCAGAAGAGATCGTGCTAGGTGTACTTGAAATAGATTGTTACTCTTCATTAGATGATTTAAAAAGGGCCAATATCATTGCCAAAGAACTCTTCAACTTCTGTGGGATATCACCCCAGGCAGAGAATGCTGAAAGGAGCGGGAATAATTTATTGGTTTCTCTTGAGGAAAGCGAAACCCATGAGAGACACAGACGCACTGATAAATTAGTAGCTAGTTATTTGGAACAGGAGTTTCTCAGGGTTAAAAGTAAGTTGGTTGAAAGACTAGATATGCTGAATGCTATTACCGAAGCACTCACTAAAAAAACCTATCTGGCAAAATCTGATTTAATAGAAATAATCAAGGTAGCGAAACTAAAATTTAGTAATGAGATTCCACTACCCAATTGAGTGATTAATATCAATGCAGATGTGATTGCCCTATCAGGTAATAGTGATGATACCTGATCAAGGATAAGCATTACTACACTGCAAATAGCCATTTTGAATCTATTATAGAATATCTAATAATTGCACATGTGCTATACGGGATTAATAATTAAATTAAAAAGGAAAAGTATGAAGTTTATTGATTTACTAAATAATTGTTCACCCATGTTAATTGAGAATAAAAAAATTAAGCTATTACGCCATCGATTTCAGGATGATTTAAAAATTCTTAAAGATATAGGTGTTAAGAATAATGAACTTTCCGCTGACGACCTAGAAGAGATATATACAACAGGTAGTGTTCTGAAATCCGAAACAAAATTATCGTCAATCAGAGCCGATGTTAAGTTAGCTGAAATTAGCTGTGCAGAACAAGGTAGGGACATTTTAAAAAACACACAAATTGTTTTTGCTTTTGCGGCAAGCAAGGGGTCGAGTGCAGAATTTATCGGCGCTTTTAATGTTCTCGAAAAGTCTGATCTTGCTTCATTTAGTAAAAATTATGAAACATATTTAAGTGATTTACCCAATAAATTGAAGATAGTTTGGGGGTTTGAGAAATTTATTACCAAACTTGGTTACTCAAAAAGGCCTCGTGAGGTAAATCATTATTACAAACTTGAGTTACTGAAAGATGAAATCAATGATTATAAAAATCGAATAATAATTGATTGGGGTCAATCAATTAACTGGGTTCAAAAAAATCTTAATAAAGAAATTATACAGATTAGAGCGAAAGGATTTGTTAGAGACTTTACTGACTACTACGATTTTGTTTTGTCATTCGATGAGCTCAAAGCAATATTAAGCCAACCAGAAGGTAATCCAGAGTGGATAAGCAAACTATCTGGAGTTAGTGGGGTATATTTAATACTAGATATTAAAACTGGCAATCAGTACATAGGCTCAGCTTATGGAGCTAGAGGATTTCTCGGCAGATGGGAAAGTTATTCTAGAAATAATCATGGGGGAAATAAAAGTTTACTAGAATTAGTGAAGGACAATGCTGATTACGCATCAAATTTCCAAATTTCTATATTGCGAGTGATGGATAAATCATCAAGTAAAGAACAGGTAATCAATGCCGAGTCTTTTTTAAAACATAAGCTTGGCACAAAAGTTTACGGCTTAAATAACAATTAAATTATGATGTAAGTTGTCTTGCTAAATCTGACTTAAAAATCGCTTCCGAAGTCTTGCTAAGATCTCCTATTAAGGCAAGTACAAAATGAACAAAGATACCATGCATAGAATAGTCTATTTCGGACATACTCTTTTAGTGAGTAGTTAGATTTATGTCAAAAATCAATTTATCAAAATCCAAACTGATGGCTTTTCGCCAATGCCCCAAAAGACTTTGGCTAGAAGTGAAAAAACCTGAGATATTAGAAATACCTGAAAACGCTCAGGCCGCATTTCAAATTGGGCATCAGGTTGGTGAAATTGCCAGAAAGTTATATGACAAAGATGCAAAAGGTATACTGATTGATGTCGTTAATGAAGGTTTTAGTCAAGCAATTGCGCGAAGCCAGACTTTGCGAAATGCAAACACGCCTATTTTCGAAGCTGGCTTTGCCAGTGATGGCGTATTGGCGTTCGCTGATGTGATGCTACCAGATGAAGAAAAAGGACAGCGTGTTTGGCACATGGTTGAAGTAAAATCCTCCACATCGGTAAAAGATTACCATTTGGATGATATTGCAATTCAAAGTTATGCAGCTGAATCTGCTGGTTTCAAATTAAAGAAGGTTTCCTTAGCGCATATTGATAGTAGCTTTGTTTATCCGGGTAATGAGGATTACCGGGGATTATTAGCAGAAGAAGACCTTACGGACAATGCGCTAAGCAGAAAAGAAGAAGTAAAAGCTTGGGTCAGTCAGGCACAATCTTTATTGCGGAAAAATGAGCCTGATGTAGATCCTGGGGACCAATGTGCCGAACCGTTTGAGTGTGGTTTTTATAACTATTGTACGCGGGATATGGTACAGGCAGAATATCCTGTGCAATGGTTACCGAGGATCACTAAAGCCAAAGTTAAGTATCTGGCTGAGCAAGGAATCTATGATTTGCGCGAAGTGCCAGATGATCTGCTCAACGACACTCAGCTAAGAGTAAAGCAACAGACTGTTCTCGATGAGCCTTATTTTGATCAGAAATCTGCTCAGCAAGAATTATCAGATTTACCCTTTCCAGCCTATTTCCTAGACTTCGAAACTATCAATTTCCCAGTGCCTATATGGATTGGCACTCGACCTTATCAGCAGGTGCCATTTCAATTCAGTTTGCATATCATGAATGAATCCGGCGATCTTAAGCACCATGAGTTTCTGGACACATCTGGAGAATCTCCGATTCTAGGCTTTGCAGAGAAACTAATTGAAACATGTGGTAACTCAGGGCCAGTATTTGTGTATAACGCAGGCTTTGAAACAGCCAGAATTAAAGAACTTGCCGGGATGCTGCCCGAACTAAGTCAACAATTACTCGCCATTAATGAACGAATAGTTGATTTATTACCGATAGCCAGAAAGCATGTATATTTCCCTTCACAACAAGGCAGTTGGAGCATTAAGCAGGTTTTGCCTGCATTAGTTCCAACTCTGAAATATTCAGACCTAGAAGGGGTGCAGCATGGAGGCATGGCGATGGACGCATTTATGGAAGCGTTACACCCTAATACGACTATTGCACGCAAAGAAGAAATTCGTTCTCAATTGTCGGCTTACTGCAAATTGGATACATTTGCTATGGTTAGACTATGGGGAATATTTTCAGGCAAGGAAATTTGATATAGCTAAAATATTAATACGTAGCGTATTCGTAGCTGAATATCACTAAATTTGTTTAATTTAGACTTTTTTATACTTCAATTACCATGCTGGCGGTTGTTGCAAGGCATTGATTTTACTAATTAATTAAGTTTAAGTTCTATTCTTTTAATCCGTTTGTCGTGGGTTCGATCCCCGCACACCCTACCAAACAAAAAGCCCAGTCTTTGACTGGGCTTTATTTTTTAACTCACGTGCGTACGCGCTTCATTAGTCACGCAATTGGTTTAAGAAGTAATCCGCAGCGGTTCCTGAGGTAACGTTTTTGTTAATGAAGGCTTGATGAATGAAAAAGCTCACATTGCTGTGAGCTTTTTGAAATTGGCGCGCCCGGAGCGATTCGAACGCCCGACCCTTTGGTTCGTAGGCCGGATTAAAAAAATATTATTAATTAAATCAATACCTTGTAAATCTCGCCATTATTGATTTACAGTCTATAGCAGTATCAATTGCATATTAAATAGTTTATCAAAACACAAAATTGCTACGATCTTTATATTCCTTATTATTATATAAATATAGTTACAAAGTATTTTTTATTATTTAGCATGCTTGATAAAGTGCCGACATTCTTTAGATTGAATTAAGTGATGACTGTATCAAACCAAGCGTTGTTGAAAGAAATTGACGGTGAATTGCTGGAAGCAATTATCCGCTCAATTGCGTCTGTGCAACGCCAAACAGGTTACGGCTCGATCGAGATTACCGTCCATGATGGACGTGTAACGCAGATTGAGCGTCGCGAAAAAGTCCGCTTTGAATCGAAGAAGTAATTTGCTACCGGATAACCGGGCACGACTAAATCAATCTTAAAACTCTGACCAGTCCACTGGAAGAACTAAAAATGGAGTTTTATGATGCAAAGGAAAATCTTAACCACATTGTTGTTGGCGGGCGTTATTACGAATCCGTTAATCAGTTATGCCAATGACAGCAGCGAACTTGAGGAGTTGCGGGCGCAACTTCAAGAGCTGAATCAGAAAGTAAAAGTGCTGGAGCGCAAGGGCGAACTGGCCGAGGAAGACAGCGCAAAAGCGAAAAAAGAAATACCCGTGGTAAAGGCCAGTTCAAGCGGCTTTTCGTTTAGCTCGGCTGACGGCCAGAACGAGATCAAATTCCGCGGTATCGTGCAGGCGGACCACCGCAACTATTTTGATGGCGCGAATGATGTGCGCGGCAGAACGAATAACCGGGCGGGCTCGCTGAATCCGGCAACAGGTTTCCATGACGCAGAAGACAGCTCATTGTTGCGTCGGGTGCGGCCCACTATCGAAGGCAAAGTGGCAGGCAAATATGGATTCCGCTTTACACCCGATTTCGGTAACGGCAATGCCACGGTGGTTGATGCCTATGTTGAAGCAAACCTTGCGCCGGAATTCAATATCCGCGCCGGTAAATTCAAAAGCTTCGTTGGCTTGGAGCGCTTGCAGAGCGCGGCAGAAACCAAATTTATCGAACGTAGTTATGTGACCAATGCCATCTTGCCAAACCGCGATTTAGGCTTTGCGCTATACGGCGATGTGCTGGATAAAAAACTCAATTATGCGTTAGGTGTGGTCAATGGTGTAGCTGATGGCGGCAATATCAGCACTGGTACAGAATTTACTGGCGAACGCGAGTATACAGTACGCGTATTTACCACGCCTTTCGTAGATCAGGCCAATGCACTTTCCGGCCTTGGGTTTGGTTTAGGCGCAACTTATACCGACTTTACCGGCGAGCGCAATCTCGATTTCACTAACACTTCCGCCGCGGATGCAACCAGAAACGGCCTGCCAAGCTACGTGACCGAAGGGCAGAATACGTTCTTCAGATACGGTTCGGCAGCCGTGGCTGACGGCAAGCGTTTCCGTATTTCCCCACAAGCTTATTATTACTATGGTCCATTTGGCGTGCTGGCTGAATACGCCCGTGTTGACCAGGATGTGAGCCTGCTGACCACAACCACCGGTAACGACAGCACTATTATTCGTGCTGGCACCAATAAAAAGCTTACGCATGACGCCTGGGAGATCGCTGCATCCTACCTGCTGACCGGGGAAGATGCTTCTTTTAAAGGTGTAAAACCGAATCGGGATTTCGACCTGGATAAAGGTGGTTGGGGTGCATGGGAACTTGTAGCGCGATATAGCGAAATCAACCTCGATAACGACACATTCAAGAACCAGGCCGGACAATATGCCGCGGAAGGCACCGCTATCACGAGCGCCTATGCCGACCTGACCAAAAGCGCAAAATCGGCCAAATCCTGGGTGGCAGGTGTGAACTGGTATCTCAACCAGAACGCAAAAATCTCTCTCAACTATGCGCACACCTCGTTTGACGGTGGTGCATTGGCTAAAGGCTTACCACAGGCAACCAACAACAACGCCAGTGGCAGCAATGCACGTGACCGCGAAGATGAAAATGCCTTGCTGGCACGCTTTCAGGTGGCGTTTTAACGCCACGGCTTGAGACACAAGGAGACCGAATATGCGATGTCATTGTTTACTCGCCCAAAACATTTTTAGCTATTTTTGAATTTTGATTAAGGATTTCACATGAAGAAAATATTACTTACACTGGCTTTGCTTGCCTCAGTGCTACTGACGAGCCAGCCAACATTAGCAAAAGAAGTGACGCTGTTGAACGTCTCTTATGACCCGACCCGCGAGCTTTATGAAGATTACAACACGGCATTCAGCAAATACTGGCAAGGCAAAACTGGCGACACGGTAAAAATCAATCAGTCACATGGTGGGTCCGGTAAGCAGGCACGTGCCATTATTGATGGCTTGCAAGCCGATGTGGCCACGCTCGCTTTGGCGTACGACGTGGATCAGTTGAGTGAGAAAGGCAAACTGATTCCAAAAGACTGGCAAAAACGTTTGCCGCATAACAGCGCGCCTTACACTTCCACTATCGTGTTCCTGGTGCGAAAAGGCAACCCCAAACACATCAAGGATTGGGATGATATTGTAAAACCTGGTGTTTCCGTGATTACCCCTAATCCGAAAACCTCTGGCGGCGCGCGCTGGAACTATCTTGCAGCTTGGGCTTATGCGCTCAAGCAAAACAATGGCGATGAGAACAAGGCCAAGGACTTTGTAGGAAAGCTCTACAAAAATGTACCTGTGCTGGATAGCGGCGCACGTGGCTCAACCACCACCTTCGTCGAGCGTGGCATTGGCGATGTTTTACTCGCTTGGGAAAACGAGGCATTCCTGGCTCAAAAAGAGCTGGGTGCAGGCAAAGTCGAGATTGTTGTACCTTCGCTTTCTATTCTGGCTGAGCCCCCTGTGACTGTGGTAGACAAGTTTGCCAAGAAGCATAACAGCGAAGCGATAGCCAAGGCATATCTGGATTACCTCTACTCTGATGAGGCACAGGACATCATTGGCAAGAACTTCTATCGTCCGGTTTCCGAAGCTGCTGCCAAGAAATATGAGTCGCAGTTTCCCAAACTCAATCTGGTGAAAATCGATGATGTGTTTGGTGGCTGGCAGAAAGCACAAAAAACGCATTTCGCTGATGGCGGTGTGTTCGACCAGATTTATCAAAAATGAGAGCCGATTAAAAATGCGAGTGATTCAATACATCACCACTACCCAGTTATTGGGTTTGACCCCTAACAAAAGTAAAGGAGAGACCGTCATGGCCTTATTAGCAGTGAATGTGCGCAACCAATTGCGTGGAAAAATCAAAAACATCGTGTTTGGCGATGTTGTCAGTGAGGTAGAAGTAGAAACCTCTGCTGGCACAGTGACTTCTGTCATTACTACCCGATCCATACGCGAGTTGGCGTTGGATAAAGGTTCCGAAGTATTGGCGCTAGTGAAAGCGACTGACGTTGCATTAGCCAAGGTTTAATTGTCCGGGCGCTGGCGCAGTTAAAATGCGCCAGCCTAATTCATGATGAAATACGCAAAAACAAAGAATATTCTGCCGGGCTTTAACTTGTCTTTAGGCTACGCGCTTTTGTACTTAAGTCTGATTGTGCTGATTCCGTTGTCAGCCGCTTTCCTTAAGTCATTTAGTCTCAGCTGGGCGGGTTTTTGGCAAGCCGTTGCTTCCCCGCGTGTAATCGCCTCTTACAAGCTGACGTTTGGCGCTTCGCTCATTGCCGCTTGCATCAACATTGTGTTTGGCTTGCTCACCGCATGGGTACTGACGCGCTATCAGTTTTGGGGTAAAAAGTTTGTCGATGCATTCGTGGACTTTCCTTTCGCTTTGCCCACTGCGGTTGCTGGCATCGCACTCTCGGCGATCTATTCGACCAATGGCTGGATAGGTAGCCTGCTGGAACCAGTAGGCATCAAAGTAGCTTATACCCCCTTGGGTGTGGTAGTAGCGCTCACATTTATCGGTTTGCCATTTGTCGTGCGCACTGTGCAACCAGTACTGGAGGATTTGTCCGCGGAAGTGGAGGAAGCTGCAGCAAGCTTGGGAGCAAACCGTTGGCAAGTGTTCTATAAAATCATCTTTCCCGCGATTTGGCCCGCGCTGATTACCGGCTTTGCGTTAGCGTTTGCACGCGCTATCGGCGAATATGGCTCGGTGATTTTTATTGCAGGCAACATGCCGATGGTCTCCGAAATCACGCCACTCATTATCATCACCAAGCTGGAACAATATGACTATGCCGGAGCTACCGCGGTAGCGGTAGTGATGCTGGCCATCTCGTTTGCGCTTTTATTTCTCATCAACGCATTCCAATGGTGGAGCAATCGCCGCTTGGGACACGCCGCATCATAAGGATAACCATGTCAGCTACCAACACGCATTTATCCCAGTATCAAAAATACAATCAAAGGGTCAGCCGCAACCGCGCGACTTCCGAAAAGACGTGGGTGCGCTATACACTCATTGCGGTCACGCTTTTGTTCCTAGGCCTATTCTTGTTCGTGCCACTGACCGCGGTATTTACGGAGGCCTTCAGGAAAGGCGCTGGCACCTATTTTGCCGCTCTTTCCGACCCGGATGCACTTTCTGCAATCAAGTTGACCTTGATTGCCGCCAGCATTGCCGTACCGCTTAACTTGGTGTTTGGCGTGGCCGCGGCTTGGGCCATTGCCAAGTTCGAGTTCAAAGGCAAAAGCTTGTTGATTACGCTGATTGACTTGCCATTTGCAGTGTCACCGGTGATTGCAGGTCTGATATATGTGCTGATATTCGGCATGCAAGGCTGGTTCGGCGAATGGTTATCCGATAATGACTTCAAAATTATCTTTGCTATCCCGGGCATTGTACTGGCCACAATTTTTGTTACTTTTCCATTCGTGGCGCGCGAGCTGATTCCTCTGATGCAAGCGCAAGGCAAGGAGGAAGAAGAGGCCGCGCTTGTACTAGGCGCTTCCGGTTGGCAGATGTTCTGGCGCGTTACCTTGCCTAACATCAAATGGGGTCTGCTCTATGGGGTGATTCTGTGTAATGCACGGGCGATGGGTGAGTTCGGTGCGGTATCTGTTGTGTCCGGGCACATCCGTGGTTTGACCAACACCATGCCCTTGCATGTGGAGATTCTCTATAACGAATACAACTATGCCGCCGCGTTTGCCGTCGCATCCTTGCTCGCCTTATTGGCGTTGCTGACATTGGCGCTCAAAACCTACGTGGAATGGCAATCTGCAAAAGACGCAATCGAAATCGAACAGGAATAATCATGAGTATTGAAATCAAAAATATCAGCAAAGGGTTTGGCAACTTCAGCGCACTCAAAGATGTGTCGCTTGATGTGCCGACTGGCGAGCTGGTCGCTCTGCTTGGGCCCTCCGGTTGCGGCAAAACCACTTTACTGCGCATCATTGCTGGCCTGGAAACACCTGATAATGGCAGCATTCATTTTTATGGAGAAAATGCGACAGATCGTGCTGTGAGGGAACGGCAAGTTGGCTTTGTGTTCCAGCATTATGCGCTTTTTCGCCACATGACCGTTTTCGAGAACGTCGCCTTCGGCTTGCGAGTACGTCCCAAACATACGCGCCCAAGCGAGGCCGAAATCAAACGCCGTGTGCATGAACTGCTTGATCTGGTACAACTGGATTGGCTGGCTGATCGTTATCCGCCACAACTGTCCGGTGGACAGCGCCAACGCATCGCCTTGGCACGCGCTTTGGCCGTGGAACCCAAGGTTCTGTTGCTGGATGAGCCTTTCGGGGCGCTAGACGCAAAAGTGCGTAAGGATTTGCGCAGATGGTTGCGCAGACTGCATGATGAGCTGCATGTGACTAGCGTGTTTGTGACGCACGATCAGGAAGAGGCGCTGGAAGTGGCGGATACGATTGTGGTGATGAATCAAGGCAAGATTGAGCAAATTGGCTCCCCTCAGCAGGTATATGATCATCCTGCCACACCATTCGTGTATCAATTCTTGGGCAATGTGAACACTTTTGAAGGCGTCGCCAATCAAGGTGTAGCGCAAATCGATGGTGCACAAATCCCATTATCTGAGCTGAAAGAAGCATATAACACCCCAATTCATGTTTTTGTCCGTCCACATGACATTGAAATTAGTACAAAACCAAGCAACCAGGCAATTCCTGCAAAACTGACCTATACACACTCTATTGGCCCTGTTGTAAGGTTGGAATTGAAACGCGATGACAATCAACAATATATTGATGCGGAGTTAACACGAGCAGCTTTTGATAATCTTAAAATAGCCGAGGGTGAAAGTGTGTACATTAAACTCGAGAACTTGCGGGTTTTTACAGAGTTTAAATAACGGTAAAAGCTAGGCTTTAGTAATACTGCGAATTTCGGAAGTTATTTGGTTCGTAACCAAAGGTGTTAAATTTTCAAAAATTATATAAGTCATAACTAAATTAGCTGGACCATTTTTGTAGACGTATTTTAATTTCATCTTTGGGGAGGCGGCATGTTGTTAGCCCAGCAATTAATTCTAAAGCTTCATACAGAAGGGAAGTACTTATTCCAGAAGATTCCAAATGGTCTAAAATCCAAAAAATTCCACATACGCTTATTTTTCTAGCTTCGGCTTCTTTGCGTAACAGCCTATCACCCGTGAGCAATACATGGTTATTTCTAGCTGCACAAACTAGTGCAGAACAGTCAGGCAACGATAGTCCCTTTTGAGCATTGAATACTTCTTGAACTACTAACGACTCTTCAGGACTAAATTTTGCCACCCCTAATCCTAGAGTAAGTAAATGTTGTCCATTACGGTTTTTAAGTTCTTTTTGATATAGGAAATCTGGCACGATCAAAGTGAGTCCGCAAGAGAAGGTTGCTTCTAATAGCCCACCCTTCTCTAAATCGAACAAGACTGATGTGTCGGAAACAAGAATATTCATGAGTTTTCACGTGCCACTTGCCATCATGTGATCCAGCTCATGGACACTCTTGTTCATTAGTTCTGCTGCCCTCGATAGGGATATTGCACCTTCAGACACTGCTCTAAAACATAATCTGATAAACCGTTCGGGTACTTCTGCATCGAATCGAAGAGGTTCTTTTGAATTAGGTCCATTCCAACCGAGGGCCTCAATTGCTTTGAATAATTTGTAGTAGGCTGTTTTAGGCAAAATTCCAATTTGGGAACATCTGACAACTAAAGACGCAATACTAACTTTGAATATTTTTTTTAGTTCAACAAGTTCGCCAAGAGATATAGAAGTGCGATTTGCACCTAAAATCTTTTTCATAATTTCTTTTGCCATTAAAAATGCGCCAGCAAATCTATCTGCAGCTTTCTCTTGATCTTTGTCGCTTAAACCATCCCCGAACTCAAGAACTAAATGTGCCAGCTCATGTGCAAGTGTAAAGCGCTGCCTTTCCCCGTTATGTTTTTCATTTAC
This sequence comes from Methylophilus sp., assembly GCA_044228125.1. Lineage (GTDB taxonomy): Bacteria > Pseudomonadota > Gammaproteobacteria > Burkholderiales > Methylophilaceae > Methylophilus. Next base: position 17,059 of record JBGAVM010000019.1, on the reverse strand, counting down.
TACAATCACAGGTACATTGGGGAAATTTGGCCTTTCTACAAATGCTTTTGACCCAGATACTTCCATAGGTAAATCTAGCGATATGACTTTTACCCCTTGTTCTTCAAGCAGTTCAGTCATAGACGGAATCGAATCTATTCCCAAATCCCACTTTTTACGCAAAGCGTCGGCCGCGTTTTCTGCATCTTCAATGCTGGTAATTTTAAATAAATCATCTATTGGCGGTTGCCATTGAACATCAACGCTTGGCATAAGTTCTTCAAGTTCAAGATACCTTTCGACTTGATCTAAAACAGTGGCGACCACTGCACGCTCTTCTTTGCTACCCGCATGTGTAGCCTTGCGAAAATCAACACCTGTGAGTTCAATTTCACGAGCGTTAAGCAAATAGTCAGGTGCAATTTTTAAACTTTCTGCCAAGGCAAGCAGAACTGTTGAGCTTGGCATCATCTCATTACGTTCATATTTACCGATTGCTTGAGCTGAAACTAAGCCATGAATGGTGGCTTCAAGGTCTCTTAAAGAGAGGCCTGAAGCTTCTCTAGCAAGTTTTAGTCGGCTACCTATCATTGTATGCCCCTTCTCCTTTGGTTTACAAATTGACAAATACAATAATATATTGTAAACTAAATACCGTCAAGAAATTTCTAAAACCTGAAAACAATATAAGGAGAATTAACATGCTGAAATATAAATAAAAAACGGCCGAGTACCAAAGCACCCGGCCGTTTAGGACAAGCTGATGACAACCCGCCCTGGTTAGCACCTGCGATTCTGTCTCATCCACTCCTATATTGTCAAGCGCTTGGACTAGCCTCAAAACAATTTACGCTAATTAAATATTGGAGAATCCTAAATGGACGTTCAAAATCAAATGGGCGAAAAGGCAGCCCATCATAAAAATAACCTTGTGGTAAAAGTACGTTACATCGCAGCTAGAAAACTGTTTATTGACCACGAAGCCAATAGGCAAGAAACACTGTCCGAGCTTAAGCCTCGTGTGCTCGGTTTTTTTGGTTTGGTAGAAGGTAACACAGATGGTGGTGCTAAAACCTACAGATTTGTTCTAGATGGCTTTGAGTTGACAGACCTTAATGCTACTTTAGGTTCGCTTGCTGAAGGCAAATATGAAATCGATTTCATATTGAATGAGCAGTTTGTGCAGGGGTAAGTGATGGCTATCGAACTTGAATTAGCTCTCTTCGAACATGAGCTAAATACAATTTCGGATGTGCCTGAAAGTAAACGATGGCAACTTGAGAGGGACAACTCTGTCCCTCTTGGGCTGCTTGTAGTTATGTATCCAAGGAGATGTCCTGAAGATCTTTACAAAGTGAGAGTCCGTTGGACAGATTATTTTGGACCATTTTCAATGAAGTTTATACACTTGGGAACTGGTGCCGACAATGATCCAACCGCTTGGCCTAAATGCTTTGGCTTCCGTCCAAATTCTCTAGACGCTTGTTTACCATGGACTGCCGAGGGCCATGCACTTCATCCGGAATGGAGAAACTCAGCTGCTAACAGATTTCCTTCTGTTGAATTACCAATGCAGCATGCATTATTACAAATTCAATTGTCACTAGATACTACATATGATGGTAGGGGCAGCAAATGAGCAATCCGAATTGGTATTTGCCAAGTAGTCTGTTGAGTCAATCAATCATAACTATGCGCCCTCAAGGTCGTATAGGTAACGAGGGTTTGGCGTTTTGGTTTGGTGTTGAAGATAAAAATAACCTAGTAGTAAGTCATATTGTTGAAGTTTTTGGCTCGGGCTTTATTACAACACCATTGCATATGAGTCTGTCATCTAATGCAATGATTAAATTAACTAACCTTGCAGAAGAATTGGGCGTATTTCTTATAGGGCAAATTCACTCACATCCAGGCAATTTTATAGATCTTTCCGAAGTAGACAAAAGGCTTGGTATTCGAATACAAGATTATTTATCAGTAGTTTGTCCTTATTATGCACAACGCGACATGGCCGATTTGAACGAGTTTGGTTTTCATGTATTTGAGAACAATAGTTATAGACGTATGCCGAACAATGAGGTCCTAACCCGAATCTATTTTCAAAATAAATCATTAGAAAAAATTAGGTTAGAGGTAAAAGCATGAGTGTCGATAGAAGCCTCGCTAAAAGCAGAGTGTTAGGCGTAGCGAAAAGTTTATTAAGCACCCCAATTGATGAAAAGTTGGTTTATTCAAAAAATGTGGTTTTAACTGGCGAAGCCGAAGTGCTTTCCACGCAAAATGGGAAATGGTGTTTCTTAGATTCTTTAAGAATATTGTCGCGTATGGTTGGCAACTTAAAAGTGGTCGTGCCTTATAGTAATTCTGCACTTTTCACCGACGTTTCTGCCTTTATACAAGATGCTTGGTCTAATGGAAGAATAGAATTAATTGATGGTGATTGCAATGATATACCCTTGGAATGTGATGCTGTCTTGTCCGTTGGTACATTACAAAATTCATCATTACCTTGGACTGTAATAAATTCCAACGGATGGCTAGCTAGAATTTCTTCAGATTCAAATGTTTCGCTACCTAGCGATGTTAATCAAGCAAATCCTATTTCAGCTTTAATGGCAGCTTCACTTGGCGCTGCGGAAGTTTTTAAACGAATATTTGATGTACCCAATGAAGTAGCGCCATTGATGAGTAGAACAGAATTTTCATTATTCGAACTCTCAGAGAATCACGCAGGACTTGGGCCAGCAATACCAATTGTTGTTTCTTTACCGGATACCCTTTTGATAGGCGCAGGGGCTATTGGGAATGGTACAGCTCTACTAATGTCCCAATTACCACTCAAAGGCCAAGTTCACATAATAGACAAGCAAGATTATGCAGATGAAAATTTGGGAACATGTGTTTTAATTAATAAGAGTTGGTTGGGAAAATCAAAAGCTGAAGAACTAGGATTATGGTTAAAACAAAATAGCAACCTAACAGTTACTTCTAATAAGGCGCCTATTGAGACTATCAAATCAGATTTGGTAAGTTCTGAATTAAATTTTGATTTGGTTTTAAATGGACTAGATAATGCAGTGGCCCGACGGGTCGCACAGGATATCTGGCCCAAAGTAATTATAGACGGTGGAATCACTGAAATTGGTGCCGCTGTAATTCAATATCGTCTGTCTAATGAAACCCATGCTTGTCTAAAATGTTGGTTTGATTTGCCTGTAACAGATGAGCGAGAGCAACAAAGCATTTGGACGGGGTTAAGCGTTAATTCGTTAGCTAATCTTGCTAGACCCCTGACAGACGAGGATATTGCTCTTGCTATACCAGAAAAAAAGGATTGGCTTGAACTACAAAAAAATGAAGGTAAAACAATTTGCTCAATAATTAGCGAAGCAGCACTTGCAAATAAACTTGGAGTCGATGCTGCTGATGGATTTAGACCTTCAGTTCCTTTTGTGGCAACAATAGCGTCAGCATTAGTTGTTGCTGAAGCAGTTAAATCAGTTGTTTCCCCTGATGTTTTAGCTAAGCAAAAATTTCAAATAGGTAATCTTTTTCTTGGCACTATGGAGACTGCTATCGAATTAAGCATGGTCCCTTTAAGTTCATGTCAATGTGTTATTCATCGTAATTTAATAAAAAAAATAAGTGAGGATCGATCTAAAAAACAAAACCCAAATAATCTTAAAGTAAATACAAAATAAACCACAAGCAACCTTGCAACCATAACAGAAAAAATCCTAACTACATCAAACATATCGCATGTTTATAGTTAACTTATAATTGGGTTATGGTCAGAATTCGGCAAATTATCTTATCAATATGTACCCAATTTGTACCTTTTAGTTACCCAAATGGTACTTAGCGGATAATCATTTGGTACTTTAAAGTTATTAAACCTATACTAATAGCAGGTACATTAAACTATTTTTAATGCATAGAAGTACATAATGCTAAAGTTTCCCAAATGCATCCCATTGGAATTGCGTGAGTACGTCCAAAGTCTTGTAAAAAAAGGTGGTTTGGGTGACTTTAAGCCCATACTCGAAGCATTAGTTACTGACCCATCGATGGAATCAGCCTGGAAAGCCCTCTCCAAGCATAGCCAGAATCCCCAGCAACTGATCGATTATCTCGAATATGTGCGTCTGCATGATGCAGTAATCTTCGGTCAAAAAAGTAAAGGAAAAATCGACATCCCCAGCCAGGCCATCCAACGTCAATCCTATAACAAGATCGAGAAGTTGCTGGGCGATGTAATCAATGAGCTATCCAAGATCGGCGATAATGACCCCGAAGCAGGCTGGGTCTTATTACAGCAAGCGTTTGAAAGGCGAGGCAACAGATTCCCGGATCAACTCTCTAATATTCACTCGCTCCAGTCATTATTGAGTGATCTTCAGACACATGGCTCAATCCCCTTGATACTGGAAGCAATCCAGACATCAGCTAAAGAAGCCGCCCTTGCACCTTCTCCTGATTTACCTACCAAACGAAATTCCAGGAATGCCAAGGTTAACCAGCTTATCCACGACCTGTCTTTGTACTGTGATCAACACTTCACAAAAGACCTGCATGCGGTCGTCGCTAATACCATCAACACCCTTAACAGTGCATTAGGCTGGTCAGGAAATCCTGTCAGTCCTAATGATGTACTCAAGCTCAAACATCTCAAGTCCTGAAATATCTACGTGAACATAAATCCGAAATCTGGATTTTATGTTCATCGGGAATAGCAAGTCGCATCCCCATAATCAGTGCAGGCCCTCAGATTGAGGTTACTAAACTTTTTATAGGAGAAATCCATGAGAAACATTTTGAAGTTCGAGCTTGAGTATCGCCTTAAACCTAACCAACCCAGCATCCAGCAAATCGACTTCGACGAACTGGAAGACTTGCTAAACCTAACCATCGAAGGTTATCTCACAGAGTTATCCGAATCCCTCGAAGATGAGGACGATGATGATGAAGAGGATAGCGAGTAACTAGGCTGGTTATGCAAACTCTCAACCTGCAACAAGCCGCTGCCTTCCTCAAGATACACCCGGTCACCTTGGGCGAAAAAGCCCGCCTTGGTCTCATTCCCGGGGCCAAGATCGGGAAGTGCTGGGTATTTGTGGATATTGACCTGATCGAGTACATCAGAGCACAATATCAGCGGCGGGATTTGCAGGGTGATGGAAAGGAAAGTCTATGTCACTCTTCAAACGAAACGGTTCACCTTACTGGTGGATCAAAATCTCCCACAACGGAAGACCAGTACAGAAAAGCACTGGCACTACCGACAAGGCCAAAGCCCAGGAGTATCACGACAAGCTGAAGGCCCAACTGTGGGATCAGGACCGGCTCGGCATCAAGCCGCGTTATTCCTGGAAAGATGCAGTAGTTCGCTATCTTGCCGAGACCACCGGGAAAGCGACCCAAGCCACCGACATGAGTCATCTGCGCTGGCTGGATCGTTACCTGAGTGACCTGATGCTGGATGAGATCAACCGTGATCTGTTGGAAAGGATCATGGCGAAACGCATGACAGGGAAGGTTGCCAATAGCACCGTCAACCGTACGATGGAAATCGTGCGGGCGATTTTGCGCAAGGCGGCTTTTGATTGGGAATGGCTGGATCGTGTCCCGAGAGTGCGGATGTTGCCGGAACCCAAACGGCGTATCCGCTGGATCACCCGGGACGAGGCTGACAGGCTGATCCATGCGCTTCCTGAACATCTGGCGGCGATGGTGAGGTTCTCACTGGAGACCGGTCTGCGACAAGCCAATGTCACTGGCTTGCAGTGGTCTCAGGTGGATCTGGTCCGACGGACAGCCTGGATACATCCAGATCAGGCCAAGGCAAGGAAAGCGATTGCAGTACCCCTGAGTAACGCAGCAGTGATCGTTATCAGGGAGCAGATCGGCAAGCATGCAACGCATGTCTTCAGTTACAAAGGTAAACCTGTCAGGCAGGTAAACACCAAAGCTTGGCGCGCGACCCTGAAACAGGTCGGGATTACCGCGTTCCGTTGGCATGATTTGCGGCATACCTGGGCCAGTTGGCATGTGCAAGCGGGAACGCCTTTGCATGTGCTACAGGAACTTGGTGGGTGGGAGTGTGTAGAGATGGTACGTAAGTATGCACACCTCTCCAGTGAGCACCTGGCAGGGTATGTGGACCGTTTGTCACAACTGCGAGCCGTAGGGAATGCGGAGATAGCTACAATCGGGCTACAGTCGCTAAAATGAAAACGGGCTAGCCTAAGCTAACCCGTTGATTTAATTGGCGCGCCCGGAGCGATTCGAACGCCCGACCCTTTGGTTCGTAGCCAAATACTCTATCCAACTGAGCTACGGGCGCAAGGGTGTTTCATTTCAGAAAACGCGTGCATTATAGCACACAATCTGGTGAAACTGGCGGAGAGAGAGGGATTCGAACCCTCGATACAGATTTAAGCCCGTATGCTTCCTTAGCAGGGAAGTGCCTTCGACCTCTCGGCCATCTCTCCGGTACTGCATGAGGGCGCCACTATACGCGAAACCCCCTTAAAAATCAATTTAAATCCCGTCTGCTGGGGATTTATGCATTCTCCAAATCAAACGCTTTGTGCAGCACACGCACGGCGAGTTCCATATATTTTTCTTCAATCACCACGGCGATTTTGATTTCGCTGGTGGAGATCATCTGGATATTGATGCCTTCTTCGGCCAGCGTGCGGAACATTTTACTGGCGATGCCCACATGGGAACGCATGCCGACGCCCACAGCGGAAACCTTGGCGATTTTATCGTCGCCGTTGATTTCGCGGGCGTGGATATGCGGTTGCACCTTGTCACGCAGAATATTCAGCGCTTTGTTCACCGGTGTTCTGGATAATCATGTCAACATCGATATTCGCATCAGCAACGGGGCCCAGAATCTGGTAGGCGATGCCCGGTTTGTCAGGCACGCCCAATACGGTGATTTTGGCCTCGTCGCGGTTAAATGCAATGCCTGAGATAATCGGGTCTTCCATGTTGTTTCCTTCGTCTTCCTCAAATGTAATCAGCGTGCCGTCGCCTTCATCCTCAAAGCTGGAGAGTACACGCAATTTAACTTTATATTTTCCGGCAAATTCCACCGAGCGGATTTGCAATACCTTGGATCCTTGCGAAGCAAGTTCCAGCATTTCCTCAAAGGTGATTTTTTCCAGGCGACGCGCCTCCGGCACAATGCGCGGGTCGGTGGTGTAAACACCGTCCACATCGGTGTATATTTGGCATTCATCGGCTTTTAATGCGGCTGCCAGCGCAACGCCGGTGGTGTCGGAGCCGCCGCGCCCCAAGGTGGTGATGCTACCATTGGCGTCCACGCCCTGGAATCCTGCAACCACCACGACATAGCCGTCATTCAGGTCTTTTTTGATGTTGGCTTCGTCAATGCTCAGGATGCGCGCCTTGGTATATGCATCGTCTGTCAGAATCTTGACCTGCGCGCCCGTGTAGCTCTTGGCCTTGATGCCAAGCTCCATCAGCGCAAGCGCCGTCAGGCCAATAGTGACTTGTTCGCCGGTAGAAATCATCACATCCAGCTCGCGCGGGTCTGGCTCTGGCATAATTTCCTTGGCCAGCGAAATCAGGCGGTTGGTTTCGCCCGACATTGCTGAAACTACCACCACGACCTGATGCCCCATCGCCTTGTAGCGTGCTACACGCTTGGCTACGTTGCGGATACGCTCAGGGTTTGCAACTGAGGTGCCGCCGTATTTTTGTACTATTAACGCCATGTTTTAACTCTTCTACTCGTATCAAATTTTACTGCTAATCCATTCGGGCACACTCGCAAGCGCTTTGGGTAATGCGCCAATATCCGTGCCGCCCGCCATCGCCATATCCGGCTTGCCGCCGCCTTTGCCGCCCACCTGGCTGGCGACGAAATTGACCAGATCGCCAGCTTTTACTTTGCCGGTCAAATCTTGCGTTACGCCTGCTGCCAGGCTCACTTTGCCGCCAGCGGTGCTGGCTAGGACAATCGTCGCGGATTTAAGTTTATCCTTCAGTTTGTCCATGGTTTCGCGCAGGGCGTTTGCATCCGCGCCTTCCAGCGTTGCGGCCAGTACTTTAATGCCATTTACTGCCACAGCCTGGCTAGCCAAATCATCGCCTTGGCTGGAAGCTAGCTTGGATTTCAAGCGTGTCAGTTCTTTTTCCAGCATTTTCGCATGTTCGCTCAGTTGCGCGACTTTGTTTGCCACTTCTGCAGCAGGGGCTTTCAACTCGTTCGATAATTGCGCAATCAGCGCCTGCTGCGCGTTAATCAGCTTCAGCGCGCCTTGGCCAGTGGTGGCCTCCACACGACGCACGCCCGCGGCAACGCCGCTCTCGGCGTAAATCTTGAACAGGCCGATGTCGCCGGTACGGCTCACATGCGTACCGCCGCAGAGCTCGCGGCTGCTGCCGATGTCCAGCACGCGCACTTCGTCGCCATATTTCTCGCCAAACAGCATCATGGCACCGGTTTTTTGTGCAGATTCAATGTCCATCACGCGCGCTTGGCAAGCAGCATTGGCAAGAATTTCCGCATTCACAATCGCCTCGACTTTGGCAATTTGCTCGTCCGTCAGCGGCGCGTTATGCACAAAGTCAAAACGCGTTTTGTCCGCATCCACCAAACTGCCTTTTTGCTGCACATGTGCGCCCAAAGTCTCGCGCAAAGCCTTGTGCATCAAGTGTGTGGCGGAGTGGTTGCGCATGGTGGATGCCCTGGAAACCGCATCCACATTGGCTCTCACGGCATCGCCTACATTCAGTGTGCCTGTTTTTAAAATGCCGTGATGCCCAAATACCGCCGCCTGGATTTTCTGCGTATCTTCCACCGCAAAAATGCCGTTATCGCCTTTCAACACACCGCTGTCACCCACTTGACCGCCGGATTCTGCGTAAAACGGTGTGGTGTCCAACACGACAACGCCCTGGTCGCCTTCATTCAAGCGGCTGACAGGCGTGCTGTCTTTGTATAGCGCGAGCACTTTTGCAGCCGTTTCCAAGGTGTCATAACCCTTGAAATCGGTGCCAGCGCCGTTGTATTCCAGATTCGCCGCCATTTTGAATTTGCCTGCGGCACGTGCTTGCTCTTTCTGGCGCGCCATCGCGGCGTCAAAGCCTGCAGTGTCAACAGTCACGCCGCGCTCGCGGCAAATGTCTGCAGTTAAATCGAGTGGGAAGCCGAAGGTGTCGTGAAGCTCAAAAGCAAGAGCACCTGGCAAAGTTTTCCAATCTCTAAATAAAAATGTTTGAGAGTTAGAGCTGTTATTCTGATTTAATTTAATAATTTCTTGTTCACTAAACACTTTTGAATCATATACGTAAACGGAATGAGTTAGTCGACCACCTAAATTGTTACTTATTTCATTAAAATGGCAGAGTGTTACATGGTCATTTATTCGATTAAAACCGTACTGCTCCCAGTTTGAAGGTTTGCATACATCTGCCTGATAAGAGTCTAGCCCTGAATCTAGTATTTGCATGCCAGTTTCTAGCGTTTCAAAAAAGCGCTCTTCTTCTTGTTTAATGACATCCATTATGTGTTGTTTGCCTAGCTCAATAACCTCGTAAGCCTTACCCATTTCCTTTACTAAGTCGGGTACTATTTTATAGAAAAATGGTTTTCTAGCCCCGAGCTTATATCCGTGACGAATAGCTCGACGTAGTATACGACGTAGAACATAACCTCTTTTTTCGTTACTTGGAATTACGCCAGAGATGTGTACTTTAGCAGCATCTTTTTTATACTCGTCAGCGATTAAGAATGAGCAAGCGCGGATATGGTCGGCCAGAACTTTCAAGCTGGGGTTGTTCAAATCTGATGTATTGGTTTCACGCGCGGCGGCTTTAATCAAGCCCTGGAACAAATCGATTTCATAGTTGGCGTGCACGCCTTGCAGCACGGCGGAGATACGCTCCAAGCCCATACCAGTATCCACGCTGGGCTTGGGCAGCGGTTTGAATTCATACGCCGATGCTACGTATGTGATATTTCCGTTTGCGTCAGGCCTCGTAGAAACTCTGCCTACCAATCCGGATTTATCGAATTCTCTTGCTGCATTTTGGGCATTACTTTCTTTACCAAAAACGCCTTCCTTGACTAGAACACTTTCAAACTGCATGAACACGTTGTTCCAGATTTCGATGAAGCGGTCGCCGTCCTCATCCGGGCTACCCGGAGGGCCGCCTGGGATGTGGCTTCCGTGGTCATAGAAAATCTCTGTGCAGGGGCCGCATGGGCCGGTGTCACCCATCATCCAGAAGTTGTCGGACGCGTAACGTGCACCTTTATTGTCGCCGATGCGCACGATTTTCTCTGCGGGGATGCCCACTTCTTTATTCCAAATATCGTAGGCTTCGTCATCTTCTGCGTAGACGGTCACCATCAGGCGTTCTTTAGGCAGTTTGTAGACTTCGGTCAGCAGCTCCCACGCGTATTTAATCGCGTCGCGCTTGAAGTAATCGCCAAAGCTGAAGTTGCCCAGCATCTCGAAGAAAGTGTGGTGGCGCGCGGTGTAACCCACGTTTTCCAGATCGTTGTGTTTGCCGCCGGCACGTACGCATTTTTGGCTGGAAGCAGCGCGGGTGTAAGGGCGCTTGTCGAAGCCCAGGAACACATCCTTGAACTGGTTCATGCCAGCATTGGTGAACAGCAGGGTAGGGTCGCCATGTGGCACCAATGAGCTGGAGGCGACGACTTCGTGGCCTTTGGATGCGAAGAAATCGAGAAATGCCTGGCGAATCTCGTTGCTGGATGGTTTGCTACTTAACTTAATTGTCATCGTCAAAATTACTATTTAAAATTTTTTACTATCTAATATTTTCTTAATGGTTTCAAAGCCAAATCCACGGCTCTGTAAAAATCTTGCCTGTTTGGCCCACTCCTCGCGGTTGGCGGGCGGCGCCTTAAATTTTTTGCGCCATACTTCTCGCGCATTGTCCAACTCATTCTCTTTTAACTGGGCAACCGCATCGGTCACCAGTTCATCTGCCACGCCTTTTTCACGTAGCTCGTGTGCTACCTTGCTTGCGCCGAACTTGGCTTTGCGAGCATGCACCACTTGCTCGGTAAAGCGTGCGTCCGAGAGCCAGCCGCGTTTTTTAAAATCATCCAGCAAGGCCGCAATATCGTCGCCTTCTTCCGCAAATCCCTTGAGTTTCTGCGCCAGTTCATGTTGTGAGTATTCGCGTTTACCTAGATACTCCAAGGCGCGTTGCCGCAGGGATTTTTGTGCTGTTTTGATGCTTAATCTTCTTCGCTGCGAGAAGCTGTCATTGCTTCGCTGAGCGCTTTAGCATTTGCGCGGATCTTTGCTTCAATCTCGGCGGCGACTTCCGGGTGCTCACGCAGGTATTCTTTGGCATTCTCTTTGCCTTGGCCGATTTTCTCGCCGTTGTAACTGAACCAGGCGCCGGCTTTTTCAATCAATTTCAGGTTCACACCCAGTTCAATGATTTCGCCGAGGCGGGAAATGCCTTCGCCGTACATGATGTCGAATTCGGCTTGCTTGAACGGGGGCGCCACTTTGTTCTTGATAACTTTGACACGGGTTTCGGAGCCGATGATTTCGTCACCTTTCTTGATGGCGCCGGTGCGGCGGATGTCCAGACGCACGGAAGCGTAGAACTTCAGTGCGTTACCACCGGTAGTCGTCTCCGGGTTGCCAAACATCACGCCGATCTTCATGCGAATCTGGTTGATGAAAATGACCAGCGTGTTGGTGCGTTTGATGTTACCGGTAAGTTTACGCAGTGCTTGTGACATCAGGCGTGCCTGCAAACCCATGTGGCTGTCGCCCATTTCACCTTCGATTTCTGCACGGGGTGTTAGTGCGGCGACGGAGTCGATGACGACGATATCTACGCTGCCGGAGCGGACGAGCATGTCGGCGATTTCCAGCGCCTGCTCACCGGTGTCAGGTTGAGAAATCAGCAGTTCTGGAACATTTACACCCAGTTTGGCAGCATATTGCGGATCCAGCGCATGCTCTGCATCTATGAATGCTGCTACGCCACCCAGTTTTTGCATTTCCGCAATCACGGATAAGGTAAGTGTGGTTTTGCCTGATGATTCAGGACCATAAATCTCGACCACGCGGCCACGCGGCAAGCCACCAATGCCTAATGCGATGTCCAAGCCGAGCGAGCCGGTAGAAACTGGCTGTACTTCTTCGCCAATGTCGCTGTCGCCCATGCGCATGATGGAGCCTTTGCCGAATTGCTTTTCGATTTGCGACAGTGCGGCTGCAAGCGCTTTGCTTTTGTTGTCATCCATGAGTTTTGCCTTTGTTTTTAGGTGCTTAAATGCGAATAATTTTAACCTGCAATTATTTCATAAAACGGCATTTAAAGTAAGCTCGGCAAGAGGTGATTGTCATGAAATTTCAACGGAAAATCTATGTCAACTTGCGGGTCGGTTGAGGCGTTAGATAAACGTCTGCTAAAGACAAAATTGGAGAAGCAAGATGAAATTCATTAAAACATTTTTAGCAACAACCCTAATAGGTTTGGCCAGCATTTCCAGCGCGCAGGCGCATGGAGATGTGGGTTGGAGCATCTCATTCGGCAGCCCGTCCTATTACGCGCCGCCACCGGTCTACTATTCGGCGCCTCCTGCTGTGTATTATAGTTCGCCGGTAGTGTATTATCGCTCCGCGCCAACTGTGGTCTATTCCGCCCCGGCACACGGCTATTATCGTAGCCATTCATATGGCAGATGGGGGCATGACGGTTGGCGTGGCGGCGACCGCTGCGAGCGGCCGCGTCGCCATTGGCGTTAAGCCGTATTTACTATCTTCAGTAACCCTGCCAGCGCCGTTTGAGCGGATTGCTGGCGGATGCTGTGCCTGTTGCCGGAAAGATGCAAAGTGGCCGTTTGCGCGGGCTGGTTATTAACTACCCACGCAAAACATACAGTGCCTACCGGCTTTTGAGATGTGCCGCCATCCGGCCCGGCAATGCCGGTGATGCTGCAGGCGATTTGCGCTTGGCTATTCTTCAACGCGCCCAGCGCCATCTCCTTGGCGGTTTCCTCGCTTACTGCACCAAATCTTTCCAGTGTTTCGGCGGAAACGCCCAGCATTTGCACCTTGGCTGCGTTGCTATAAGTCACAAAGCCGCGGTCGAACCAGCCGGAACTGCCGGGGATTTCCGTAATCGCCGCGCTGACAAGCCCGCCGGTGCAGGATTCCGCCAAGGCGAGCATCCAGCCTTTGGTTTTAAGTGCTTGGCCCAGTTCGGCTGCTAGTGCGTCGAGTGTGTCCATATGAGCAAGCCCAAAATGCAGACGATGGCATAAATCGCGGCGAGTATATCGTCCAGCATCACACCAAAACCATTCTTGAATCTCGCATCCAGCTGGCGGATGGGAAACGGTTTCCAAATATCAAACAAACGGAACAACGCGAACGCGGCCAGCCACCACAACCAATTCATGGGCGTGAAAGCCAGCACCAGCATGATGGCGACAATCTCATCCCACACGATACTGCCGTGATCCGCCACGCCAAGCGCCTTGCCAGCTTTATCGCAACACCAGATACCCAGCCCGAACAGCGCCAATAAAACAGGCGCCTGCCAGACCAGTGGCAGCTTTAACAACAATAAGGCCAGTGGCATGCCCACCAGCGTGCCGAAAGTGCCCGGCGCTTTGGGCGCCAAGCCGCTGCCAAAGCCCAGCGCAATGAAGTGGGCGGGGTGTTCGAGTAAAAATTTGAGATTAGGCGAAGTGGTCATAGCCTTTTGAGTCAATCTGCATCAGGTTATTTTGCGCATCATACACCTGCAAGCCAGGTTCTTTGCGGGTTACGCCAATGCGCGTGAGTTTCAGGTTCAAGTCTTTCGCGATGTTTTCAATCGCGTCTCGTTTGTCTGGCGGCGTAGTAAAACATAGCTCGTAATCATCGCCACCGCTCAACACCATGGACTCAAACGCCGCACCCAGCTTGGCTTGCAGGGCAGGGTGTTTAGGGATGCTTTCGTAATAAATTTCCGCGCCGAGCTTGGAGTTTTCCAGAATGTGGCCTAAATCCGCAGCCAAGCCATCGGAAATATCGATGCAGCTATTCGCGATTTCGCGTAATTTCAAGCCTAAATTAACTCTGGGCATCGGCCTGTGAAGCGCATCCAGACTGGCTTGCAGGGCATCGTTTTTCAACTCGATTTTGCCTTGCAGATGGGCTAAACCTGCTGCAGCGCTGCCCAAGTATCCGCTCACCCAGATGTCGTCACCGGCTTTTGCGCCATCGCGGCGTAGCGCCAAGCCTTGCGGGATTTCGCCGAAAATAGTTACGCTGATATTGAGCGGGCCGCGTGTGGTATCGCCACCAATCAAATCTATGCCGAAGGTGTCCGCGCAAGCAAAGAAACCACGCGTAAATTCGCGCAGCCAGTGTGCGTCAATACTCCCTTCCCCCTGCGACGGGGAAGGTAAGTAATGTGGCAGCGCAAGTGCCAGTGTCGCCCATTTCGGCTGTGCGCCCATGGCCGCCATGTCGGAAACATTGACGGTAAGCGCTTTCCAGCCGATGTCATAAGGCGCAGCATTGGCAAAAAAGTGGGTGTCTGCCACCAGCATGTCGGTGGAAATGGCAAGCTGATACCCGTTCTGCACGCGCAGCAAGGCGGCATCGTCGCCCACGCTCAAATCGGTATGCTTGGTCGGGCGGGTGAAAAAATCGCGGATGATATTAAATTCGGAGGCCATATTGAGGTGCAAATTTCTGGAAATAATAGGCCGCAAAAACGCCCGTTATATCGGCCAGCCAATCCAATGCGCTGGCTTCGCGTGTGAGGGTCAACAAGCCTTGCAGCGCCTCGGTGCTTGCACCGTAGATGGCCATGGAAGCCAATATCCATGCGGGTTTTGAAGGGTATGCTTTCAAGCCGCTGAATGCGAGTCCGGCAAACCCTATGGCATGTTGCAGCTTGTCAAAGTATGGAAAGGGCGGTGGTTTTGGTGTGCTTTCTTTAAGTAAAAGCCAAGTGCAGAACCCCAGCAGCAGCCAGAACAGTATCGTCCAAATATTTTTTAGCGTCATTTTTTCGGCCTGAATGCTTTACACACGGCTTCGTTGGTTTCTAAAAAGGGCGCGCCAATTAAATCCAAACAGTAGGGCACAGCGGCGAAAATACCGTGGACGATCTGCTTGCCGGATTCGTCTTTCATGCCTTCCAGCGTTTGGGCGATGGCTTTGGGCTGGCCGGGCAGGTTGATGATGAGGCTATTGCCACGAATCACCGCAACTTGGCGCGAGAGTATGGCGGTAGGCACGAAGTGCAAGCTAATCTGGCGCATTTGTTCGCCAAAGCCGGGCATCTCTTTTTCGCCAACCGCCAGCGTTGCTTCGGGCGTCACATCGCGCTTGGCCGGGCCGGTGCCGCCGGTGGTGAGCACGAGGTGGCAGCCTTGCGTATCCACCAAATCTATCAAGGTGCTTTCGATAAGCGCTTGCTCATCTGCAATCAGGCGCGTTTCGATGCGATATGGGCTGGCGATGGCTTTCTCCAGCCATTCGCGCAGGCCGGGAATGCCTTTGTCCTCGTACACGCCGCTACTGGCGCGATCGCTGATGGATACCAAGCCGATGTTTAAAATAGTTTGCATAAGGGAATTGTTTTGTTTACAACCGGTCAAGCGTTATAGTTCGAAATCATAACATTGAACACAGCAGGAGAATCATGCGGTTTTTATTCATATGCATTTTGGCTTTCTGTAGCTTGGTTGCGCGGGCAGGTGATAACTTGTATGCGCTTCATTATCAGGTACAGGCAAAAGACAGGCTGGCTTCCATGCAGCCGGAACCTGAAACTGAGCTGCTATCGGGCACGCGCAAGCAAGAAGACAATATCAACATGCTGGAGCAGGGGTATGATTTGATGGGGCTTTCCAGCTTTGAGGCGGGCGATGTGCCGCCGGAGCAGGCGCTGGCGCATGGCAAGGAGATAAGAGCTGACAAAGTGCTGGTATATGTCGCCAAATCACGCAATAGCACGCCTGTCGGCCAGATGGAGTTTATCCGGGAGGCCAGAAAAGCCGATAAGGAGTTGACCGAGCAGGATTTGCAGGAGTTGCCGCAATACCGTTATTACGCAAGTTATTGGGCTAAATTGCCCGCGCCGCTACTGGGCGTACACGTGATAAAGCTGGTGCCGAAAGATGAAGATATTGCACCTGCCGATGGCGTGCATGTGGTTGCGGTGATTCAAGGCTCGTCTGCTGATCAAGCAGGCTTGCAGCGAGGAGATGTGCTGCTGGCTTTGGGCGGTAAGCCCGTTAACAAGCCTAAGGAGTTATCCGCCTTGGTAGCGGAGCTTCAGGGGCAGGCGGTGGAACTGCAAGTCACGCGTGACGGAGAGGTTAAGATTTTGCAGGCTCAAATTGGCAAACGCTGATAGTTATTAAACGTGAACTAGTGCTTGCCCGATCAGGACATAGGTTGCCGCCCCCGCCAGATAGCCTAATAGCGCCAGCAGGCTGATTTTACGCAAATACCAGAAGAATTCGATTTTCTCCAGCCCCATCGCGGCAATCCCGGCAGCGGAGCCGATAATCAGCATGGAGCCTCCTGTGCCAGCTGCGTAAGCCAGATACTCCCAGATAAACGAATCGGCAGGATATTGTTCCAGTGAATACATGCCCATAGATGCAGCCACGAGAGGTACATTATCTACGATAGCGCTTGCCAGTCCAAACAGGGTCAAGATAACAGCTTGGTTGCCAATTGAATTTTCCAACCATTGCGCTAGCGCAGTTAGGATATGCGTATGCTCAAGTACAGCCACAGCTAGCAGAATACCGATAAAAAACACCAAAGAAGCCATATCAATCCTTTGCAGAGCTGCTGCCAGGGTCAATTGTTGTTTATCTTCTTTATCCTTGTTGCGATGAATCAGCTCGCTCAATAGCCAGATGACACCTAGTGCGAACAAAATGCCCATAAAAGGTGGCAAATGTGTCATGGTCTTGAAGATAGGCACACTGCATAAAGCCGCAATTCCGGAAAAAAAGATCATGTTTTTTTCAAACCGGTTTGTTGTGTATTTGTCAGTAGACTGTAGCGAATAATCTGGCCCG
>JBGAVM010000037.1:0-4054 GCA_044228125.1 Methylophilus sp. | reverse complement strand
CTGATATCTGGAATCACCATGCTGCCCTCGGTCGGCTTCCAGTTTGCACCCGCAGGCTGGCATATCATGTTCACGCTTGGCCTGATCATGGCAGGTGTGTACTTGTATATCCATCTCTGGCTATTCCCGCAGCTGCGCAAAAATTGTGCTGCGACCTCCTGGCAGGAGGCCTCTCAGGTGCTCGGCGCTATTCGCCGATTCGTCGCAATCAATCTGGCACTAGGCTTGATTGTGGTGATTGCTGCCATATCAGCCCGGTAAACCATATAGGGCGAGTAAAGTATACTCTGCCCCTTGCCATGACCATGATAGTTACTGCGAAAATTTGTCTTTAATCTCTAGCAGCAACAATCCTTCACCTGCCACATTCCAGGCCAGATACGGCATACCTTGATGTTGCAGCATGAAGGGGTAATCGGCTTTCTGTTTGCTGCTGGCGAGCGTTTTGGGGACACTCCAGCTTTTGCCATCGTCGTTTGACACCATGCCCATGATACTGCTGGTGCCATCTTTCTGTTCACGCCAGACCAGATAGACCTTGCCAGCTAAACTGAGCAGCGCCGGATGCCCGGCCTGATTGGCGCTGTTGCCGAACAGCTTGGCAGGCGAACTGGCCCATGCAACGCCATCCATGCGGCTGTAATACAGCCCCGGTTTTTTGTCGTTGCCGTCGTAATAGGCCATGTGGTAGCCCCACCAATCCTTGCCTTCGCCACCAGCCTCCATCGCAGCCCCATGATGCGGGCAGCCGTCAATCATCCAATGACCGAAAGTGGCACGTCTGGGAGCCGCATTCCGCTTGGCTTCCGGGGCAGGCACCTCGGCTATCATGTGATCGCGCTCGCTGCCCTCGAACACGTGCCGCCACAATGCCGCTACGGTGCCGTCCGGCTTGGTGGCGGTGGCAATTCGGCAGCATTCGCAGCTGCTGTCTGCCAACTTTTTCTCAGGCAAAAAACTTGCACCTTTATCTTGGGAAACCGCATAGTAAATAGCTGCGCCATCGTACTTTTTGCCTGCAGCCTTAGCGGCTATCAAATCGCGCTTATCCACCCACAGCACGGTAATCTCACCATGGGGCGCGACATGCAGCGCATCAAATCGGTGCGTAATCTCAGCTTTGTCCTGATGCACGGTGTAGGGTTTCTCGAAAGTTTTGCCGCCATCCACCGAGCGGGCAAACCAGACATAGCCCGAGAACGGTTTTTTCAGCGCCTCTGTCCACGTGACGTAAAGATTGCCTTCCGGCGAAACGGCGATTTTGGGCCGGGCCTCACCATCTGCACCGATTTTCTGCGGGCTGGCGTTAACCTTCACTGGCGCGGCGAATGTTTTGCCCAAGTCGCGGCTAGCATCCACCGCCACAAAGCCATCCTTGACGCCAGCGCGCCATAACGTGCCTTGTGCATCGAACACCACACTTACCGCAAGCGGCGCGGCTTGCGGCTGATGCTTGGTGTGTTCCTCATGCGCGTGCAAAGTGGCACTGAGTAGCAACCCGATCAACCAAACCAGTACACGCATCATGATTTCTCCTGTTAGTAATCAAACTTGAGTTGAACATACCCTGTCCGTTGCGGATAAGGATGGAACACATACGACTTGTAATTGTTCAGGTTATCCACGCCCAGGCTGGCAGTGAATCGATCTGCAAACTTGTAATTGGCTTTGACATCCACCACAAAGAACTTGCTGGCACCACCAAAGGTATCCGGATTCACATCACTGTTATCCAGCGCATTGTACTGTCTGCCGCTGTAGCGCGCTGCCACACTATAAGTCAGATTCTTGCCCTGGTGGTAGGTGGCAATGGCTTTGAACATGTTGCGTGGAATCCGGGTTGGCTTGTTGCCCACGGTATTCGGCGCAGCAGCATTACGCAGCACTTCCGCATCGGTAAAGGTTGCGCTGCCTTGCAAATCCAGCCCGTGGATTAACACATCCTGCCATTGCGTGGCCAGTTCCAGCCCGCGGGTGCGGATATGATCTACGTTCTGGATAAAACTGCAACCTGCGCTACGGGTACAAGTGCCCGTGTCGTAGGGAATAGCGCTGCCATTACTAAGTGTCTGCGAAATCAACGCATCAAACTTGTTCTCGTGGAACAGGCTTGCGCGCACCAAACCATTGGCAAAACGCCGCTCTGCGGTGAACTCCCCGGCAATCACTTCTTCTGGCTTCAGGTTGGGGTTGCTTTGCACGTAATAGTTTGATGCGCCATTTTGCAGCAGCTGATACATCTCGCTCACCGTTGGGAAGCGGAAAGCTTGTCCCAGCGAGGCGCGGAAGCCCCATTCCGGCTGCGGCTCAAAACTCAGCGATATTTTGGGAGAGAATTTGTCTTCCGTATGACCTCGATATTTAACGGTCCTCAGTGTGCCGGATGTCACCCGGTTTTGCCCGTCAT
Source organism: Methylophilus sp. (assembly GCA_044228125.1). Classification (GTDB taxonomy): domain Bacteria; phylum Pseudomonadota; class Gammaproteobacteria; order Burkholderiales; family Methylophilaceae; genus Methylophilus. The sequence continues at coordinate 1,647 of JBGAVM010000037.1, read as the reverse complement.
TGGCCTCCCAGTGCTCCAAACGGCCACCAAATGTCAGCGCCCATTTCGGGTTGAATTGCCATTTATCCTGCGCATAGATTGCCTGGGTGCGCGTTTCACCTTTGGCGGATGCATTGAGCGCCCCCTTATTGCCCTGGCTCCAGTCTGCCGTATTGAAGGTTTGGCTTTCCAATTCATAACGGTCGGCATGATAGCCAATATCTACGGTATGCTCACCTGAGTAATTAGCTTTCGGATGCAAGGTGGCACGCGCATCAAACACGGTCCAGCCGCTGCCAGACATGTCTGTTATACGGCCAACACGGTTAAGGTACGGATTGCCTTGCGCGATCGTACCGGTAGTCGTTGGGTTGGCTGCGCTATTCTTGTCGCGCTGATAATCATAATCCGACAATGTCAGTTCCCAATCGAAAAAACCCTTGTTGTTGGATTTCACATCGAGTGCATGCATGACATGCAAAGCCTCGGCTTCGGCCGGATTCATACCGGAAATATCGTATCGCCTGCCATTGAAATTGACTCGTCCGTTATAAACCGTGTTGCCCGCCGCATCCTTCACATAGCTTTCTACGCTTGTCTTGCCATCCAAATCCCATACGCCCAAGGTATAAGCTGCCTTGATAGTATCAGTAATATCATAAGTGGCCTTGAACTTGAGATTGGTCTGCTGCGTATCGTCTATACTGTTGGCGCCGAAAATCACGCGGTTAGCGTTCGTCTCGCTTTTATCCTGATACGCCCCGGTGACGACAGGGCTTGCTCCAGGCGCAGTGGTGGAAAGCGTTGCCGTAGAGAAATTCATCGGCTGACCTTCACTATCCAGGTAGTCCACTCCCAGCCAGAAGGCGAAATCATTCACCTTGTTGCCGACCGAGGCCGTGTAGTGCTGGCCGTTGAAAGTTTTATCCGTGCCATAGAGTTCAAAATTCTGGGCAAATGCTTGTGCGGTAGCATGGCTTTCAAACTTTTCCGGCATGCGCGTCGCAATACTCATCACCCCGCCAAAAGAGTTGCCGGCATACAGTGCCGAAAAAGGCCCGTACATCATGCTCATGCTTTCTATCTCTTCCGGGCTGACCATGCCCCAACGCGGCGGATAGGCGAACGAATTACCCAATAGATTGGACAGCAGCACGCCATCCGCATACAACATGCTCTGGGCGGAAGACAGCGTACCAATCGTCCGGGTGGCGATGATGCCATTACGGTCACCGATAAAGCGCTCGCGCACCTGGATGCTCGGCAGATATTTCAGTGTTTGCGCGGGTGTCGCAGCATTGATGCTATCCTCGATCTGCTGCCTGTCGAAGGTTTCCACAGTAGCCGGGTGCTTGGTAATGCGGCTATCAATGAATGGCGCACGCACCGTCACCCCTTCAAGTTCCAAGGTTTCATTGTGATCCCCCCAGGCCGTGCTTGCGCAGGCCGAAAGCATTAATACAACCATTTGTTTTATTTGCATTTTCTTCCCGCCTTCCAGTCAAGCCTTGCATGTCACAAGTTTGTTATCCGGCACGTACTTCACTAGCTCTTGAATCTCGCACTCAAAAAAAGCACATAGCTTGTCGAGATGATCGGTGACCGTGCTGTAACCCTGGTTTTTCATCATGCGGAACAATGTGGTGCGGCTGATGCCTGTGGCGATTG
>JBGAVM010000018.1:0-37259 GCA_044228125.1 Methylophilus sp. | reverse complement strand
CCGAGCGTCCAGTTTACTCCTATAGCTTGTCTATCGTGCACTTCTGGGCATTGATCTTTACTTACATGTGGGCGGGTCCGCACCACCTGCACTACACCGCTCTGCCTGACTGGACACAGTCCTTGGGTATGGTGTTCTCCCTGATTCTGCTGGCACCAAGCTGGGGTGGCATGATCAACGGCATGATGACACTTTCCGGCGCATGGCACAAACTGCGCGATGACCCCATCTTGCGTTTCCTGATCGTATCCTTGTCATTCTATGGCATGAGTACTTTTGAGGGCCCGATGATGGCAATCAAAACCGTCAACTCCTTGTCACACTACACTGACTGGACTGTAGGCCACGTCCACTCCGGCGCATTGGGCTGGGTAGGCCTGGTCTCCATGGGCTCCATCTACTACATGGTGCCTCGCCTGTTTGGTCAAAAACAAATGTATAGCGTCAAGGCTATTGAGCTGCACTTCTGGCTGGCAACTATTGGCATCGTACTGTATATCGCTGCACTTTGGATTTCCGGCGTAATGGAAGGCCTGATGTGGCGCGCAATCAATGCTGACGGCACACTGACCTACACTTTCGTTGAAAGCGTGAAAGCTAAAACTCCGTACTACTTCACTCGCGTCCTGGGCGGTACTCTGTACCTGACCGGCATGGTGATTATGTTATGGAACGTGATCAAAACTGCACGCAATGGCCAACCTGCTGTGGTCGCTATCCCAGCACCGGCTGCACACGCTTAAGGAAAAATTATGTCTAGTCAAAACACACAAAGTGGTCTGAGCCACGAAAAAGTTGAAACCAGCAACTTTTTGATGATTGTACTTATTCTGGTTGTGGTCGCTTTCGGGGGCTTGGTGGAAATCGTTCCGCTGTTCTTCCAAAAATCAACCACAGAGCCTATCAACGGCCTAAAACCATATACCGCTTTACAGCTAGCTGGGCGTGACGTTTATCAGCGTGAGGGTTGCTATAACTGCCATTCACAAATGATTCGTCCGTTCCGCGCAGAAACTCTGCGTTACGGTCACTATTCCGTTGCCGGCGAGTTTGTGTATGACCATCCATTCCAATGGGGTAGCAAACGTACAGGTCCTGATTTGCACCGTGTAGGTGGCAGATACAGCGATGACTGGCATCGTATTCACCTGATTAACCCACGTGATGTGGTACCTGAATCCATTATGCCAGCCTATCCATGGCTGGAGAAAGCTGAAGTGGACTCTACAACCATTGCTTCTCATATGAGCGCGTTACGTAAGGTAGGTGTTCCATACACGGATGCGGAAATTGCCTCGGCTGCCGGTGATGTAAAAGGCAAAACCGAAATGGAAGCATTGATTGCCTACCTCCAAGTATTGGGCATCCATCTCAAGTAACCCGATGTCCGAAGGAGCTTGAAGTGGAAATCAACACATTGCGCGCCATAGTCACTACGATAGGACTAATTGTCTTCATCGGAATCATCGTATGGGCATGGCGCCGTCGCAATACTGCGGACTTTAAAGAGGCAGCAAACCTGCCTTTTAAAGAGGACTAATTGAAAGAGCTTAGAGGAAAATAAAATGGGTGACTTTTTAAACAGTTTTTGGCCACTTTTTATTGCTTCTATCACTTTGGGCGGCATTATTGGCTGTGCTGGCCTGCTTTGGTTTGCCAGTAAAGTCAAGGTAGCTGCTACCAGCGACAACACCAGCGGTCACGTATGGGATGGTGACTTGCGTGAAATGAATAATCCGCTGCCTATGTGGTGGGTAGGTTTATTCATCATCACTATCGTGTTTGGTTTAGCCTATCTGGCGATTTATCCTGGCCTGGGTATCTATAACGGGAAACTTGGCTGGTCACAGGTTGGACAGTACGAAAACGAGGTCAACAAGGCAAATGATGCATTGAAGCCTTTGTATGCCAAATTCGCCGCGATGCCAATCGAAGAATTGGCAAAAAATGAAGAGGCGAACGGGATTGGCCAACGCTTATTCATGAACAACTGTGCACAATGCCACGGTTCGGACGCACGTGGTAGCCGTGGCTTCCCCAACTTAACTGACAATGATTGGCTATATGGTGGTGAGCCAGAAAAAATCGTGGAAACCATCTCCAACGGCCGTATCGGCATGATGCCACCTATGGCTGCCGGCGTAGGTAGCGAAGAGGATGTGAAAAACGTAGCCAACTATGTCCTGAGCCTATCCGCTTCATCCCACGATGCCGCACGCGCCAAACTAGGCCAGGAGAAATTTGCAGTCTGCGCTGCTTGCCATGGTGCGGACGGCAAAGGCAACCCTGCTATCGGTGCACCTAACCTGACAGACAATGTCTGGCTGCATGGCGCAGGCGAGGCTGCCATCATCAAACGTATCCATGAAGGCAAAACTAACCAGATGCCAGCTTGGAGTGCCAAATTTACACCTGAACAGATTCGGGTATTGGCCGCATATGTATGGAGCAAATCTAACTCCTAATAGCTGGGAAATATAATTTAATTAACCATTGGAAGTAAGCAGCATATTGTGAAAGAGACGCAACCGGCAGTAAAAGAAACAGCAATCCCCGTTGATGAAGTAGTTGCGTCTCTATACAAATCCGAAGGCAAAATATACGCCCGTAGTGTATCTGGCTTGTATGACAAATGGCGCTGGGTCATGGTTTGGGCGACCCAGCTTTTCTTTTACGGCATGCCATGGATCATGTGGGGGCAACGCCAGGCACTACTGTTTGATCTGGAAGCCAGACGCTTCTATATCTATGGCCTCGTTTTCTATCCGCAGGATCTGATTTACCTATCTTTCCTGCTCATTATTTCCGCACTCGCCCTATTCCTGTTTACTGCCGTGGCCGGCCGCCTGTGGTGCGGATATACCTGTCCACAAACGGTCTATAGCGAAATCTATATGTGGATCGAACAAAAAATCGAGGGTGACCGTACCGCGCGCATGAAACTCGATGAATCAGGCATGTCCAAGCACAAATTTTCGAAGAAATTCGCCAAACAAGTCATCTGGATTTTGTTTGCCTTGTGGACTGGCTTTACTTTTGTGGGTTACTTTACACCTATTAGAGAACTGTTCAGCAATGTTTTGAGCTTTAACCTGGGTCCATGGGAAACATTCTGGATCCTGTTCTATGGCTTTGCCACTTACGGCAATGCCGGCTACATGCGCGAACAAGTATGTAAATACATGTGCCCTTATGCTCGATTCCAAAGCGCGATGTTCGATGCTGATACCTTAATTGTAACTTACGACCAGTCACGCGGAGAACCGCGCGGTAGTCGCTCCCGTAAAATTCAAGAACAGAATCTGAAAAACAGCAATCTTGGCGCTTGTATTGATTGCACCCTGTGCGTCCAAGTCTGCCCAACCGGCATTGATATCCGTAAAGGCTTGCAGTACGAATGCATTGGCTGTGGTGCCTGCGCAGATGTATGCGACGATGTAATGGGTAAAATGGGATACGCTAAAGGTTTAGTAAAATACACCACTGAAAATGGCCTTAAGAATGGCTGGACACGCACGCAAATGTTCCAACACGTTCTCAGACCACGCGTGCTGATTTACTTCAGCATCCTATGTTTATTAGTCATAGGCATGCTGGTCAGTTTGGCCATGCGCCCCTCTTTTCGTACAGATGTCGTTCGCGACCGCAGCGTCATGGCTCGTCTGAATGAAAAAGGCGAACTTGAAAACGTCTATCGGCTGCAGATCATGAACGCTACCGAAACGACACAGCATTACAAAATTTCCGCCAAGGGGCTGAACAATCTTCGCATTGAACAAGATGAACTGGATAAAACCCAGACCATTTCCATAGAACCGGCTCAATCCAGATGGGTATCCGTACGGTTGGAGATTCCTGATGGAAGTCAAACGTCTGGCTCCCATCCAATCTACTTCGACATACAGTCTATGGAATCAAAAGAAATCGTGACTGAAAAATCTGTTTTTCTTGTTCCGCGTTAAGCTAGAATACACAAATGACCATTGAAAATAGAACCGCCTGGTGGAAGAACTGGCATATCTGGCTAGTTGTTGGAGGTCCGATCATTGTCGTAGTAGCGTCGTTCTATACACTCTATCTGGCTATCAAGACACCAGATCCAGCAATTGATGATTACTACCGCAAAGGTATTGAGATCAACAAGACCCTCAATGCAAAGCGTGACAACATGGCGCCAGCACAACAGGCACGCAATCATGCGGCAACAGGAATCCATACAGAAAAAAACGATTAAACATCCAATCGTTTATTGACTCAGGAATCCACATCAGCAAACTTGTGGATTAAATACCTTCTTCAACGCTTCAGGATCCAGAATCTGCACATGACGCTGCTTTACGTCAATAATTCCTTCTTCGCTGAATTTTGAGAAAGTCCTACTGACCGTTTCGAGCTTGAGTCCCAAATAACTGCCAATCTCTTCCCGGGTCATTCTCAGCACGACTTCAGTTTGTGAAAACCCTCGCGAGTGCAAACGTTGCACTAGATTTAACAGAAAAGCCGCCAGCCTCTCCTCGGCACGCATATTCCCCAAAAGCATCATAACGCCGTTTTCGCGCACAATCTCCCGGCTCATGATTTTATGCACATGCCGCTGCAACATAGGAAACTCACGCGAAAGTTCCTCGACATTGGCAAACGGCATCACGCACACTTCCGCATCTTCCAGTGCCACTGCATTGCAATTGTGATGATCGGTCACAATGCCATCCAAGCCGATAATTTCCCCTGCCATCTGAAAGCCTGTTACCTGCTCTCGCCCATCCTCGGTGGACACACAAGTCTTGAAAAAACCGGTGCGAATCGCATATAGCGAAGTAAATGGATCACCGTTGCCAAACAACAACCCGCCTTGCTTGACCTTTTTACGCACTGCAACAATGCTATCTAGTTTGCTTAACTCATCCGAATCAAATCCCACCGGCATACAAAGCTCACGCAAGTTACAGCTGGAACATTGGACTTTAATAGTTTCGTGATTCATGGATGTGGGAACGGTTAAACTTCTTTATTATGATGGATGATACCGTTTTATGGCTTGCCACGATAGTCTTTTCGGAGATTTTGACCTGTATCAAGGCTTGAGGGAAACAAACAACGCAGAATAACGCAAAAACGGTTTTGGAGTAGCCTCATGATTCATCAGAAATTAGCCAGAGTATTTGCGCAAGGGTTACCCGACACACCCGAAATTACGCCTGAATTAATTCAGAAATTCGACGTCAATGGCCCCCGCTATACCTCCTACCCGACTGCTGATCGCTTTGTAGAAGCCTTCACCGATGAGTCTTACCGGCAAGCGCTTGAACAGCGTCGTGTGGGCAGTTTGGCGTTGCCATTATCGATTTACGTGCATGTACCATTTTGTGAATCGCTATGCTTCTACTGTGCATGTAACAAAATCGTGACTAAACGTCATGAGCGCAGTGCTGAATACTTGCGCTACATCCATCACGAGATTGACTTACACATCCAGCACCTGGGTACCGGACAAACCATTTCACAGCTGCATTTGGGGGGAGGAACACCCACCTTCTTCTCCGATGCCGAACTGACAGAACTCATGTCCATGCTGAAACAGAATTTCACGCTGGTGCCAGGGGGGGAATACTCTATCGAAGTAGACCCACGCACTGTAAATGCCGAACGGCTGGCACATTTGGCCAAGCTAGGATTCAACCGCTTGAGCTTTGGCGTACAGGATTTTGACAGTGAAGTACAAAAAGCTGTGCATCGGATACAACCCGCTGAAGACGTCTTCTCCTTGGTTGATACCGCACGCAAACTGGATTTTGAGTCCATCAATGTCGACCTGATCTACGGTTTGCCGAAACAGACAGAAGCCTCTTTCAAACGTACATTGTCGCAAATCACAGCACTCAAACCGGACAGGATTGCGCTCTATGCTTATGCGCACCTGCCTGAAAGATTCAAACCGCAGCGGCGCATTCATGCTGAAGATTTGCCCAAAGCCAGTGAAAAAATTTCAATGCTTTCCGATGCAATTGCCTTCTTTAATGCGGCTGGATATGTGTATATCGGGATGGACCATTTCGCGCTGCCCAATGACACGCTTTCTGTCGCCAAGCGACAAGGTCGATTGCATCGCAACTTTCAAGGTTATAGCACACAGCCGGATTGCGACATGATTGGCTTGGGGGTTTCATCCATAGGCAAAGTGGGAGCGACCTATAGCCAGAATGCCAAAACACTGGAAGAATACTACGATTTTCTCGACCAAAACCGCTTCCCTATTGTACGCGGCTTGGCCTTATCACATGACGATATAGTGCGGCGTGCCGTTATTATGGCGATCATGTGCCAAGGCAGGTTACAATATGAATCCATTGAGCTTGCTTACATGATTGACTTTAAAAAGTACTTTGCAAACGAGCTAAAAATTATTGAAGACATGCAAAGTACTGGCATGGTGGAACTGGAAGATGGCGGCTTGCAAATCACTCCGATGGGCTGGTTTTTCGTACGTGGCATTGCCATGCAGTTCGACCGTTATCTGCAATCCGACCGTAACCGAGCACGCTTCTCCAAGATCATCTAACCCTTTCTCATGCAGTTCTCCCTAGCCATCACCACTTTCCTGATGGGGCTGGCAGGCGGGCCTCACTGCATCGCTATGTGTGGCACGGTATGTGCCGGCATCCGGCAAGCCCCGCAAGGCAGCATGCAATTATGGAAATTCCATACCGGGCGCCTGTTCGGATACGCCACGATGGGCGCAATCGCGGCGGTTTCGTTAAAGAGCCTTGCCTGGCTATCGGACAAATCACAAGCACTGCATCCGTTATGGACCTTCTTCCATATCCTGGTTTTATGCTGGGGACTGATGCTGCTTTTTTATGCCAGACAACCTCTGTGGGCGGACCAACTCGGGCAAACTATCTGGGTAAAAGTACGCAAAATCACCACGTTACCAGGCGGATTTTTTTTTACCGGCGTCACTTGGGCACTGCTGCCCTGTGGGCTACTTTATTCTGCGCTGCTAGTTTCTTCCTTAAGTGCTAACTTCATCACCGGCGCAATCAACATGCTGGCTTTTGCAGTTGGCACCAGCATATCCTTAATAGTTGGCCCTTGGTTATGGCTCAAACTTAGAAAAGGGGTAGACTGGCTCACAGATGCTTTAAGTATGCGGTTAGCCGGTCTCTTTTTGAGTATGGCGGCTAGTGTGGCCATCTGGATGGATGTTTTCCACAAAATCAGGATATGGTGTGCCTAAACACCCATAAAAAAACCCCCATCGGGCGATGGGGGCAAGAGGGTGGACGGATTAGGTCGTCCAGCTGAATACTTTGCTATTAGAACTTTTTACCGATACCGATGCTAACAACCCATGGATCAATATCCAAATCGTCAATTTTTCTCCAAGCGTTACCAGTCACAGCACCTTTCAACTTCACATCAGTATCCAATTTGATGTATTTTACGTCAGCATTGATCAACCAGCCATCTTTCAAGTTAACGTCAAAACCTGCCTGCACAGCCGGACCCCAACTGTCGCTATCGATTTTAATCTTGTTGCCAGCAATCGCACCCGCACTGCCCTTTAGATTACGATCCAACATAATAGTGTAGTTGATACCGGCACCGACGTACGGATCAAACATGCCATCCGGATTAAAGTGCCATTGCGCAGTTAAGGTAGGTGGTAAGAGATTGACACTGCCCAAGCCTTGGTTACCTACAGCAGCGAGAGCATCTTTTTGAATGCTCACGTTATGACGTGTACCAACCGCCAGAATCAACTCAGCCGCAATATTTTTAGTGAAGTAATAAGAAATATCCAATTCTGGAATCACTTTATCACTTACCGCCAATTCCGCACCTGGGGACATCACTGGCGCACCAAGCAAATTATTCACGGTTTTACCCAATTTACTGTCCTCATTCGGCGCTACGTTCGCTGCGCGCAGACGCACTACCCAGTCCCCTGCCTCAGCTGATGCCATTTCTGGCGCCAACATTGCAGCCAAAGCCATTGCTACGATTGCTTTTTTCATCATTTGCTTTTCCCTTTACTGAATGAAATATATTCTATTTATGCGCATTCTATCGATTTCAACTATTGCCAATTTGATATATATCAAACCCGCACTTGGCATGTCACTTTATTGCTCACAATCGTTGTCTTTTTACAACACAATCCGCCATTAAAACAAAAATGGTTATGATGGTTTCTTGAAAGGATCGAAAAACTCTGGGTTCGTTAAGAACTGCTCATCAGTCAACGTTTTCAGGAAAGCCACAATATCTGCCTTTTCCTGCTCGGTCAGGTTGATTGCATCCACGTCTTTGCTTTTGTGCGGATTGCGTCGCCCATCTCCGGCACTGGGGCCTTGTTTGATATTACGGCCGTGTGCAGCATAAAAATCTAGCACTTTCTCCAATGTCGGAATTGAACCATCATGCATATAAGGCGCTGTCACTGCAATATTACGCAATGTCGGCGCACGGAATTTCCCCATATCAGAAGCCTTTTTAGTAAATTCGAATATCCCCCTGTTTCGCTTTGGGAATGCCCCTGCGCCACCGATATTGAATAAGCCCGTATTATGGAAGCGGATATCAGGTGGAGGCCCGCCTTTATAGGTGTCAGTGTCATTAAAGTTAAAGCTGCCATGGCAAATAAAGCAATTTGCCCTGGTAAAAAACAACGCGTAGCCATTTTCTTCTGCCGCGCTCCACTGCACGCCTTTCTCACCCCGGATATGCCTGTCATATCGACTGTTTCCCGTTAGTAATGTGCGTTGAAATGTTGAAATTGCCTTCTTGATGTTTTCCCAGCGCATAACGTTATCTTGCCCAGGAAACGCTCGTTTGAACTGTGCCTGATAAAAGCTATCTGCCTGAATACGTCCAATCACTTCCTGCCGGTTCTTGTCGTTGACTCCCATCTCCACCGGATGTATCCCAAACATAGGCGCATTGATTTGCTCTTCCAGTTGTTGCTCCATTGGATTAGCCCAAGTCAGCCGCGCGTTATAAGCTGCATTCCCCAACGAAGGCGAACTGCGCGGATGCGTTTGACCTGTGGAACCTATCGCCAACGCCTTCCCATCCGTAAAGGCTTTATCTTGCAGGTGACAAGTAGCGCATGAAAACTTCTTATTACCGGATAGGCGCACATCGTAAAACAGGTAGCGCCCCAATTCCGCTTTAGCTTCTGACATCGGGTTGCTGGCTGGCACAGCAGGCTCCGGCAATGCGGCTGGTAAATTCCACTTCCATCGGCTGGGCGGAGGGATAAACGCTTCATGCCAATGCGCTTTACGGGAAGTCAATGCGACAAAACTCTTCCATGGCCTTTGGCTCAAGGCGACTTTCCCCATCAAATTATTTATCGTTTGATGGGTTTCACTCTTATCTCGGAAAGGTGTGTGAAAAACGTCACCTGACAACTGCCCTAGGTGATTCAACTCCAGTTGCCGCTTCACGAATGTTACGCCTTGTTCTGCAACCTGCTGCGACAATACAGATGACAACGAGAACTTATCGAAAACCGTATCCGGCTGACCCGCAAGCGCGTATGACAATGACAAATCTGTTACCGGTGTAATATTGACGCTGCCGCTTTTGTAGGCAAAACCATGCAGCTTTAACGTATTTTCAGCGCCGTCCATATAACCACCACGTACTTGCAACATGCATGGACAAGTAACATTTTTTGCTTTGATAGCAAACTTGCCTGCATGGTCAGTTTTGGCCGATATCTCTTTGCTTTGGGTCACGCACTTGACCAGCACTTCGGCTTTAATGATAGGTGCATCAAGGCGCGCATTGCCTTTTAGATCAAGAACATCTTGAGCCGCCGATGCAGGCAAGGATTGCATACCACCATAAAAAAACATCATGATGACAAGCAAATAACCGACTATTTTGGGCGGACACAAACCAGGTAGTGCCAAGCGTCGAGGAATGTGCAATTTAGCGTCTAATAACACCCATCTCTCCAGTGCGACAAGACTGATACTTTGGTAGTCGCGATTGGACTCGAACCAACGACCCCCACCATGTCAAGGTGGTGCTCTAACCAACTGAGCTACGCGACTAAAGAGGCTGAATTCTATCGTATTGCCTCAAGCGACGCAAACACTACCTAGTATAATACAGCCTATGCACACTCAGGATTTTTCGCTCATCACTCAGGCTATTACCGAACAAGGTTATGCTATCAGTGACCACTTTTTCCCAGCCAGCACCATCATAGCATTGAGGAAACATGCGGATAAATTACACCAAAATGGACACATGAAACTTGCCGGTACAGGGTTACAGGCAGAACATCAAGCTATTCGCGGAGACCATGTCATGTGGATTCAGGATGATGACACTACCCCTTGTGTACAAATTTACCTGCAGAAAATGCATGCCTTGCAGCAAGCACTGAACCAGCAGTTCTTTTTAAACTTACATGAGTTGGAAGCACATTTGGCGGTATATCCCATTGGCGCCCGCTATGCGAAACACCTTGACCAATTCAATCAAGGAAGAAACGCCTTAAGACAGGTTAGTTGCGTGCTTTACCTGAATACCGATTGGCAGGAGGCTTTCGGAGGGCAGCTACGCATGTATTTGCCGGAAGGCAAGCAGTTAGATATTTTTCCGGCGGGTGGCAGATTGGTCACATTCATGTCGGGTGAGTTTATTCATGAGGTATTACCTGCGAACCACCCCAGAGTCAGCCTGACTGGCTGGTTCCGACAACGCGCCCCCCGGCTCATTTGAAAGCATCCTTGCCAGCAAATCAGGGCTGGCATAGCCGTCCTGTGGCAGTTGCTGACTTGCCTGATATTGTCGGATTGCCGCCTGGGTCTTTAATCCAGGGAACCCATCCGGCGGCCCGCAATCAAAACCCAGCGCATTGAGCTTAAGCTGCAAAGCCCACATTTGGTTAAAGCTCATCGCCTCCGATGGGGTAACCGTACCACCCTGCAGCTCATTATCTGCAAGCAAGTTATTCGATAAGTGCAATACGGAAAGCGCATAATTCACCGAGCGGTTCCAATCCATCACCACTTCGAAATTGGGAAACACCATTAAAGCCGGTCCTTGCCATCCTTGCGGCAACAAAATGGCCGCCTGACTGACCTCAGGCAACGCATCCCCATCCACTCTCGTTACGCCCAAGGCGAACCATTCGGCAGTGGTTTTTTTGAGTGTTAACTGCGCCAAGGCATAATCAAACTCCAGTGGTAACGTCACCTCCATCATCGCAGGCTCGCTTGCTTTCCAACCCACTTGGCTAAGATAGTTAGCTGCGGAGGCAAACGCATCCGGCAAAGAATCCTTTAAGTTGATTTTGCGATTGCCATCGGCATCTACGCCGTAACGCAGCATCGTAGAAGGCATAAACTGCATATGCCCCAATGCACCCGCCCATGAACCGCGCAACGATTTGACAGGCGCATGCCCTGCCTCCACGATGCGCATGATATCTATCAATTGTTCCCGAAAGAAGGCGGCTCTGCGGCCATCATAAGCCAGGGTCATCAAGGCAGAAGGCAAGGCAAAATCACCTTGATTGGCACCGTAATTAGTCTCCATTCCCCAAAAAGCCACCAACAAGCTTGCGGGAACTCCATACCGTTTTTCAATCCCCATCAACAACGAAGCGTGTTGTTGAAGCATCTCTCGTCCTTGCGCGATTTTCTGCCTTGTTACGCGCTTGGCCATGTAATCCATAAAAGGTGTGATAAATTCCGGTTGACCTCGGTCCATTTGCACCACCCGTGGAAGCAATCTGGCGCCTTTAAACGTGGTATTAACAGTCTGCCTTGAAATTCCGGCGGACATCGCCTCTTGCTTAAGATCGCGCATCCAAGCTGCGGGAGGGAGTTTTTCGTCGGCATGAACAAGCAAGACACTATCCAACAGCAGACCATACAAAACCCCTCGCAACAGCAAACCGGTCTTATTGTTTAGCATATGTATAACTTAAAGTGGATTATTCCGGATATATCGATCAGCCAAAAACAAAGCCGCAATAGTCTTTGCATCCGTAATCTCTCCGGACTGGATTTGATCTAGGGTTTCCGTAAACTCCTGTACAAAAATCTCGAGTGATTCATCTTCATCTGGCCGATGCTCTCCAGCGCGCAAATCATAGGCAAGATAAACATGTATCACTTCATTGGAATAGCCAATGCATGGATGTACTGCTCCCAGCTTAACCCAATGATTAGCACGGTAGCCGGTTTCTTCCAGAAGTTCCCTTTGTCCGGTAGTTAACGTATCCTCTCCAGCATCTATCTTCCCGGCAGGCAACTCTATGAAAACCCGTCCGAGGGGATAACGAAATTGTCTTTCCAGCACAATGTGCCCATTGACTAGCATAGGCACTACCACGACTGCACCAGGATGTATGACATATTCACGCTGGCTGATATGCCCATTAGGCAGGCGCACCTGATCACGCTTAACTGTGAGCATACCTCCGGACGCGATTGTCTCGGATGAAATACACTCCTCGGCCAGATCCAATGGCATCTCTAAACTGCCGGGATGTTAAATGTGTCGCACTTACGCAAATCACCACCGGTCAATCCTTGATTGAACCAGTGCATCCGCTGTTCTGATGTCCCGTGTGTAAAGCTATCTGGCACGGCATAGCCTTGTGCTTGCTTTTGCAATGCATCGTCACCAATCGCCGCCGCAGCGGTCATTGCCTCTTCCACGTCACCAGGCTCCAGAATACGGTTTGCGCCATCTGCATGATGCGCCCATACCCCTGCATAACAATCTGCCTGCAACTCCAGCCGGACGGAATACTGATTGCCTTCCGCCTCCGTACGCGCCATCTGGCGTGCTTGCTGTACCTTATCCGAAGTCCCCATCAGATTCTGGATATGATGTCCCACCTCATGCGCGATCACATAGGCCTGTGCAAAATCGCCCGGTGCATGAAAACGGTTCTTCATCTCGTTATAGAAAGCCAGATCGATATACACCTTCTGGTCACCCGGGCAATAAAATGGTCCCATGGCTGCCTGCCCTGTACCACATGCGGTGGGCGTAACGCCTGAAAACAATACAAGCTTGGGAGCCGGATATTCGTGACCGGAATTCTGGAAAATCTTACCCCAGGTATCCTCGGTACTGCCCAGTACTTTTGCCACGAACCTAGCCATTTCATCATTTTGTGGAATTGGCCGACTTTCAGGCGCTTCCTGCTGACCCATGCCTTGTCCAGCATTCATCACCATACGCGGGTCAATGCCAAAATACATAGCTACCAGTGCCAACACGATTGTACCAATGCCGATGCCTCGACCACCTCCCATTGAAAAACCACTTCCACGGCGATCTTCGACATTCGAGCTTTCACGCTCATTATCTAAACGCATAATGCCCCATCCTTAAGGAAAAATTGAACCAGCAAGTAAGTCTATTGTCTGATTTTTTTCATCTGAAATCAAAGTTTGTTTATAACCAATTATTATTTTATTTTCACTCAATAGAATATGTTTTTTCAATTCATTGACTTACGAAACAATGCTAAAGTAGTATGAGCGCACCGTACGATAACAGGGGTATTTAGAATGGTTATATCAAATCAAGTATTGCGCCTAACTTGGGCATTGGTACCAGCAGCAGTGCTATTGGCAGCAAACCCAGGTGCAAATGCAGCAATTTATACATATAAGGACGCTAATGGGAATACCGTCTATTCCGACCAACCGCCACCTGGCACAAGCGCAACAACCACTACTGGCGGTTCAACAACAGCCACGACTACGAGTTCGTACTCTACTATCATTCAAAAAGAATTAATGCCTGCTGTAGACGTGAGCAAAAATATGATGCCAGTCACAGGTTACAGTACATTGCTGATTAAAAACACCGGCGAATTTCCTGTGGCAGGTAGCGGCGACTTTAGGATTGATTGCAAACCCTCACACATGAATAATGACGACCCTATCGTTTTCCCTAATCAAAAGAATGCTGCCCCTCATCATACATTCTTTGGGAATACCTCTATCAACGCACAATCAGACACTAACAATCTGGCTAATATCGGGAACAGCACTTGCAGAGGTGGTATTGCCAATCGATCTGCTTACTGGGTACCTTCCATGATTGACACGTCAAACAAAACAGCTTTGGTACCTGACCTTGGCCTATGGTATTACAAGTCTGGACTAGTCGGATACACAGACCCTGTAAATAGCCATATCCTGCCGCCACCTAAAGCATTGAAGTTAATTGCCGGGAATCCGAAAGCCAAATCCGAAGCCGAAGCACACAGCATCAGCTATATTTGCCGTTCGGCAACGGGGGAAGTGCTCGGGAAAGCCTACCCGACACAAGTATTGAAACAAATCCCTGCTTGCCCGCAAGGTGGCACCATCATAGCCAGCGTGTCCTTTCCGCAATGCTGGGATGGTAAGAATCTAGACAGCGCGGATCACATATCCCACATGTCTTATAATTTGGTTAGAACCGCATCTACACGCAACGGTCAATTCATATGGAAATATTCCTGCCCAGCAACGCATCCGGTTGCCATACCCGCCATAGGCTTGCATGTCTATTACAAGGTAACTTCAGCCGAAGGTACCAAAAATTGGCGCTTGTCCAGCGACAATTATCAGAAAACCGACTATAACAGTGGTTATTCCATGCATGGTGGCTGGGTAAATGGGTGGGATGAAAAAGTAATACAAGGTGTTGTGAATAACTGCATTACCAAAACTGTGAATTGTGGCAACCACAAACTTGGGGACGGTAGGGTTATTTATAAACAATAACTATATTAAATTAACTAGCACTATACAAAACGCCCATTACAGGGCGTTTTGTTTTTTGTTTACCTCCAAAGCACTTTATAAATGAAGCTCGGAAAAGCAAACACGAAAAACAGGCTAATAGTTACCGTATAAAACTCCCACCCCTGCATCGCAACATTACCCAATATGCGAGCTTCTGTATAGGTAGCCAACAAGATAATCGCACTATAATAGACCATCAACTCCAGCAAACACCACCCGATATTTTTGGGAAGCCGCTTAGGCGATATCGCGAGAAAAATACGGTCGGATGAACAAGGTACATTTGCCATTATAAACATCAATAGCAATAAAATATTTTGTGCCATAATGATTACTGCAAACTAGTGAGAATCGCTGAAGCACAGGTCGCCATCAACGTTTGAGGCATGACACCTATTAATACAAGGCCATAGACATTCAAACTCAACAGCGTTCTCATTTCAAGTGATGCCTGTACTGGATGCTGGCTTGCAGGCTGATCAAAATACATTAGCTTTACGATACGTAAATAGTAGAAAGCCCCTGTCACCGCCATCATTACTGCAAATACGACCGCCCAAGTGAACCCCGCCTGCCACGCGGCCTGCAGCACTGTGAATTTGGCATAAAACCCAATGGTGGGCGGTACCCCCGCCATGCTGAACATCGTCACCAGCATCAAAAAGGCTGCCCATGGGCTACGCTGGTTAAGGCCTTTCAGGTCTTCTAGTTTGTCCGCCTCAAAGCCCTGGCGGGATAACAGCATAATCATGCCGAATCCGGCCAGCGTCATCAGTACATAAGCGCTGATATACAGCATGCTGGAAGCGTAGCCATTCAAGCTTGCACTCATCAAGCCAAACAGTAAAAATCCGATGTGTGAAATGGTGGAATACGCCAGCATGCGCTTCAGGTTGGTTTGCGCGATTGCTGTAATATTGCCGATTGCGATGGAAAGCACAGCCATAATTAGCAGCATTTGAGACCAATCCGCCGCCAATGGCTGCAAACCTTGCGCCAACAGGCGGATTGCCATGGCAAATGCAGCGAATTTTGGCACCGAGCCAATCAGCAAAGTAATCGCCGTTGGCGAGCCTTGGTAGACATCCGGCACCCACATCTGGAATGGCGCAGCGCCAAACTTGAAACCTATTCCAGCCACCACAAATACCAATCCCATGACCAATATCGGGTTCCTGACTGACGTATCACGTAATGCGGCAACAATATCCCCCAAATCCAGCGTTCCCGTCATGCCATAAATCATGCTCATGCCATACAGCAGCATACCGCTGGCCAGCGCCCCTAGCACAAAATATTTCATTGCCGCCTCGCTAGCTTGCTGGCTATCGCGATTAAACGCTACCAATGCGTAAAGGCTCAATGAAAGTAGTTCCAGCCCGATATAAATCGTCAACAAATTATTGCCGGAAATCATCACCATAATACCAAGCAAGGCAAACAGCACTAAGGCATAGTATTCGCTTCGGTACATGCCCCTAAGCTGCATGTATTGCCGCGTATACACCAACATGATAAACGTACCAAACAGCGTCATCAGTTTAAGCACATCGCCCAGTGAATCATCCACCCACATAGCGGTAAATGCGTAACCCACTGATGGAGTATGTGTTTTAATCAAGACAAACGCCGCTGTCAACAAAGTCAACTGCGTCAGGGTATACAGCAGGATACGGTTTTTAGCACTGATAAAGAAATCTGCCAGCAACACCACCATTGCCATGGTCAATACCACAATTTCTGGCAACGCTGTTATCAAATCGGTCTGTATACTATCCATGAATCAAAGCCCTGCTTGTGGCAATTTCGGGGTTGCCATATGCTGTAAGAATTGCAATGTGGTGGCATGCGTCATATCCGTGATTGGTTTTGGATAGACACCATAACCAATCACCAGAATCGCCAGCACTGCCAGAATCAGGAACTCACGACGGTTCAAGTCTTGCAGCTCTGCCACGTGATGATTGGCAACCGCGCCAAAGAACACGCGCTTGACCATCCACAAGGTATAAGCTGCGCCAAATATCAGCGTAGTAGCAGCCAAAAACGCGTACCAGAAATTGGCCTGCACACTGCCCAGAATCACCATAAATTCGCCCACAAAACCGGATGTTGCCGGCAAGCCACTATTCGCCATTGCAAACAGCACAGCGAACGCTGCAAATACAGGCATCGTATTCACCACACCACCATATGCTGAAATTTCGCGGCTGTGGACACGGTCATACAGTACACCAACGCACAGGAACATCGCTGCGGAAATAAAACCGTGGGAAATCATTTGCACCATCGCGCCTTCCAGCCCCAGTGGGTTGAAAATGAAAAAGCCCAGCGTCACAAAGCCCATGTGCGAGATAGAAGAATAAGCAATCAGCTTTTTCATATCCTTCTGCACCAAAGCAATCAGCGCGATATTCACGACTGCGATGAGAGATAGCGTAATCATCATGCCGCTCAAGGCATGCGCACCATCCGGCGCAATCGGCATTGCAAAACGCAGAAAGCTATACCCACCAAGCTTCAACATGATAGCCGCCAGCACGACAGAACCGCCCGTCGGCGCCTCCACGTGCGCATCTGGCAACCAGGTGTGTACCGGCCACATGGGGATTTTCACTGCAAAAGCTGCGAAGAACGCCATGAAGATCAGCTTCTGCGCGGTCAGATCCAGCGGCACCTGATAAAAATCACTGATCTCGAAACTACCGGTTTTATAATATAGGTAGATAAATGCCACCAGCATCAACAAAGAGCCAAGCAAGGTGTAAAGGAAGAACTTGATGGTGGCATACACGCGATTCGGGCCGCCCCACATGCCAATCACCAGGAACATCGGAATCAGCATTGCTTCCCAGAATACATAATACAGAATGGCATCCAGCGCGCTGAACACACCTATCATCAAGCCACTCATGATGAGGAAGCACGCCATGTACTGCGCGATATTCTTCTCAATCACTTCCCACGCGGCAATCACCACAATCACGGTAATCAGCGCAGTCAACAGAATCAGCGGCACGGCAAAGCCGTCTGCGCCCAAGTGATAGTGGATATTAAAGGCCGGAATCCA
This sequence comes from Methylophilus sp., assembly GCA_044228125.1. GTDB lineage: Bacteria > Pseudomonadota > Gammaproteobacteria > Burkholderiales > Methylophilaceae > Methylophilus. The sequence goes on along the minus strand of JBGAVM010000018.1, from coordinate 19,403 downwards.
TTCCGATAGCTCCTGAAACTGGAAACCACTCTCTACATAATTGAATTGGGTATAAAGCGGCAACGTCACCAGCAAGGATGCCAAACCGCCAGCCAACGCCAGCCAGCGGGTGAAGCAGGCGCGTTTATCACTGCCCAGCAGCAACACGACAATGCCCACCAAAATTGGCAGCCAGATTGAAACACTTAGAATCGGATAAGCCATCAATGCACGAACCTAATAAATGTCAGCAAGATAAATGCGCCAATAATCATGGCGAAAGCGTAATGATAGATGCGGCCGGTCTGCAGCTTGCGTACAATCTGCGACAGCTTGCCAATGCTGTTGGCCGTGCCGTTCACAATCGCGCCGTCAATCAGTTTTACATCGCCGATTTGCCACAATTGTGTGCCTAGGCAACGCGCGCCACCCGCAAAGAATCGCTCGTTGAACGCATCGAATCCGTATTTGTTTTCCAGAATGCGATGAATCGCTGCAAAGCGTGTCTGCAACGCTGCTGGAATATCTGGGCGCTTGGTATAGAAAAACCACGCCAATGCCACGCCGCTGGCAGCAAGCAGGAACGGCAAGGTCATAAAGCCATGCAAAGCCATACCTGCGGGGCTATGCAAGTGATGCGCGTAGTGTTCTGCAATCTCGCGTATCGCACCATGTTCCGCATGATTCACGGTAATCACGCCTTGGAAGAAATGCCCGAACAACATCGGTTCAATCGCGATATAACCAATCACCAAGGAAGGAATCGCCAACAAAATCAATGGCAACTTAACCACCCAGCCCGGCTCGTGCGGATCATCGTTCGGAGCCAAGCCGTGATGATGGTCGTCATCGTGATGCGCGTCATGTTTCACTTCACGCCACTTTTCCTTACCGTGGAACACTAGGAAGTACATACGGAAGCTATAGAAGGCCGTCACGAACACACCCGCCAGTACAGCGAAATAAGCAAAGCTGCTCACCCATGAATAATGGGTGGCGTGAACAGCCTCGATGATGCTGTCTTTAGAATAGAAGCCAGCAAAGAAAGGTGTGCCAATCAGCGCCAACGAACCAATCAATGAAGTTACCCACGTCACCGGCATGTATTTTTTCAGATTGCCCATATGGCGAATATCCTGATCGTGGTGCATCCCCATGATGACTGCGCCCGCCCCCAGGAACAACAATGCTTTGAAGAACGCGTGCGTCATCAGATGGAATATCGCGACCGAATAAGCTGACGCGCCCAAAGCAACCGTCATGTAACCCAGTTGGGACAGCGTGGAGTAGGCCACGACGCGTTTGATGTCATTTTGAATCACGCCCAGAAAACCCATGAACAATGCGGTGATGGCACCGATGACCATGACCGTGGAAAGCGCCGCGGTGGAAAGTTCATACAGCGGCGACATACGCGCCACCATGAAAATACCCGCTGTCACCATGGTTGCCGCGTGGATCAGCGCGGAAATAGGCGTCGGGCCTTCCATCGAATCTGGCAGCCAGACATGCAACGGTACTTGTGCGGATTTACCCATCGCACCGACGAACAGTAACAGGCAGGTCACCGTCATTAAAGACCATGGCGTTCCCGGCAACAGGTTCACTTCGGTTGCGGCCTTTTCTGGCGCAGCTTGAAAGACAGTCGCATAATCCAGACTGCCAAAGTAATACAGCACCATGCCGATGCCCAGCAAAAAGCCGAAATCACCGACACGGTTCACCAGAAACGCCTTCAGATTGGCATAAATCGCGGTGGGACGCGTGTACCAGAAACCAATCAGCAGATAGGAAACCAGACCTACCGCCTCCCAGCCGAAGAACAACTGCATGAAGTTGTTGCTCATTACCAGCATCAGCATGGAGAAGGTGAAGAGCGAAATGTAGCTGAAGAAGCGCGAATAGCCTGGATCCTCTTCCATATAGCCGATCGTATAGATGTGCACCATCAGCGACACGAACGTCACCACAACCATCATCATGCTGGTGAGGTTATCCACCATGAACCCGACATGGAACTGCAAATCACCCGCTGTCAGCCAAGTGTAAAGGTTCTGGTTATAGGTCGCGCCGTCCAGCGTTTTGCAAAGCACAGATACGGAGAGCGCAAATGCAGCACCCACACCGGCGATTGTGAGAACATGCGCTGCCGCACGTGGCAACTTGCGCCCAAACAGGCCAACCACTGCGGCTGCCAGCAAGGGCAGAACAGGAATCCAGACTAGCAGATTCGTTGAAATCATCATTACTCTTTCAGGCTATCCAAATCATCTACGTTGATGGTGCGCCAGTTGCGGAACAGCACTACCAGTATCGCCAGGCCGATTGCGGATTCCGCCGCAGCGACCGTTAAAATGAAAAACACGAACACCTGACCGGCAATATTGTTCAGGTAATGCGAGAACGCGATAAAGTTCAGGTTGACCGCCAGCAGCATCAGCTCGATACACATCAGCAGCACAATCACGTTCTTGCGGTTCAGGAAGATGCCCACCACGCTGATGGCAAACAGCAAAGTGCCCAATACCAGATAATGCGACAATCCGATCATTCTTTCGCCTCCTGCACCTGTTCAACCTCGGCAGCCATTTTCACGATGCGCAAGCGGTCATTGCGTTTAACCGCAACCTGTTCGGACGGATCCAGTTTTTTGCTATCGCCGCGATCACGCAAAGTCAGCACGATGGCAGCGACAATGGCTACCAGCAGCACAACCGCAGCCAGCTCAAAAGCCAACAGGTAATCGGTATACAACACGCGGCCAAGTTCGGCGGTATTGCTATATTCGGCCGGACGCGCAACCACTTTGCCCGCCACAAGATACTTGCTGCTCAACACCATGGCCATTTCGCCCGCCATTAAAACGCCAACGGTCACAGCAACAGGCAAATTGGACCAGAAACCCTCGCGCAACTTGTCCAGATTGATGTCCAGCATCATCACCACGAAAAGGAACAGCACCATCACCGCACCTACGTACACCAGCACCAGCGCGATCGCCAGAAACTCGGCCTCCAGCATCAGCCAGACGCCAGCAGCGGTAAAGAACGCCAATACCAGATGCAATGCGGCATGCACCGGGTTGCGCGTGGTAATGACACGCAAACCGGCATACAGCAAAATTGCAGCCAGCACATAAAATACGATGTCAGAGAATTGCATCATTATCTAAATGCCTTGTCATCTAAATGTCTTATCTTGCGCGCGGTCTGCGGCAATCTGTTTTTCATATTTATCACCTACGGCCAGCAACATCTCCTTGGTGTAGATCAGGTCGCCGCGCTGTTCGCCGTGATAATCGAACACACGCGTCTCTACGATCGAATCCACCGGGCAGCTTTCCTCGCACATGCCACAGAAAATGCACTTGGTCAGGTCTATATCGTAGCGTGTAGTGCGGCGCGTATTGTCTGTGCGCTGCTCAGATTCAATCGTAATCGCCATCGCCGGGCACACCGCCTCGCAAAGCTTGCAAGCAATGCAGCGCTCTTCACCATTGGCATAGCGTCGCAAGGCATGCAACCCGCGGAACCGGTTGGACTGCGGCGTACGCTCTTCGGGATACTGTATCGTGATTTTTCTGGCGAAGAAATAGCGACCCGTGAGCGCCATGCCTTTCAGCAACTCCCACAGCATCAAACTGTTCAATGTCTGTTTTATTTGTCTAATCATTTGATTTAGTGAAACAAATATCCCCAAGGCGTCTGCATCATCGCGCCGACGAAAATAATCCATACCAGGGTAATCGGAATGAATATCTTCCAGCCCAGACGCATGATCTGGTCATAGCGATAGCGCGGGAAAGTAGCGCGGAACCACAGGAAGAAGAACAAAAGTGCAGCAATCTTGAACAGCAGCCAAAGCACGCTATCCGGCAAGAATGGCAACGGTGACAGCCAGCCGCCCAAGAACATGATGGCCGCAAGCGCGCACACCAGAATCATGTTGGCATATTCGGCCAGGAAGAATAAAGCGAACGCCATACCGGAGTATTCCACATGGAAACCGGCCACGATTTCCGACTCACCTTCGGCCACGTCAAACGGCGCGCGGTTAGTTTCCGCCACCGCGCTGATGAAATACACGACAAACAATGGAAACAACGGCAGGAAATACCAGTGCCAGAATCCGCCCACCTGCCCCATGACAATTTTGCCCAGATTCAGCGAATTGGCGCACATCAGCACACCCACCAGCGCAAAACCCATCGCAATTTCGTAAGACACAATCTGCGCCGCAGAGCGCAAGCTGCCAAGGAAAGCGTATTTCGAGTTAGACGCCCAGCCAGCGATGATGACCCCGTAAACGGCAACAGAAGTCATCGCTAGAATGTACAGCAAACCTGCGTCAATGTTCGCCAACACCAAAGTCGCATCGAACGGAATCACTGCCCATGCCGCCAGCGCAGGCGCAATGGATAAGATAGGGCCAATCAGAAACAGACCTTTATTGGAAGCCGTTGGATGGATGATTTCCTTGAACAGCAGTTTCACGCCATCTGCGATCGGCTGCAGCAAACCCCAAGGCCCAACACGGTTCGGACCAATACGCACCTGCATATAGCCAATCACTTTACGTTCGGCATAAGTCAGATAAGCCACTGCAAGCATCAATGGCAGGACGATGGCAATGATTTTTGCCAGCGTCCACAAGACTGTGTATAGACTCTCCATACTCATTCGCTCAGCGCTTTCATGATTGCTGTCCGCATAAACTGCGCCTGATCTTCAGTGATTTTTTCCACTTCGATCTCACCCATCAAATCACCCAAGCTAATCGTATCCTCGTGCGAAGCAGCGACACGCACACAGCCCATTGCCACATGATTATCCAGCCGCGCCTGCAGCACTGCGCTGCCTTTTTCCTGCTTAACGAGTACCGTATCACCATGCTCCACGCCAAGTGCCTTCATCTGTGCTGCGCACATACGCGCCATCGGCTTGATGTTGTATTTGGTTTTTTGCAGTGAAGCAGCGCGCCTCACAATAGGGTCTGACTCGTATTGCGGCACCTCGCCTATACGCTGCAACCCTTTAGGCGGGATTTTTGCCTGAATTTCCACCAGTTCCCTCAGATTGTTGTTCAAATTGCGGCGCACGACCACAGAAGGTTTCTCGCCTCCGAAAACTGCGTCCCTGACTTCGTCGGAGCTGTTAAATTCAAAACCAGCTAAACCTAACGTATTGGCCAGCACACGCAATACTTTCCAGCCAGGCCGGCATTCTCCCAGTGGTTTTGTCACGGCTGAGAAGCTTTGCACACGCCCTTCCATGCTCATAAAAGTACCGGATGTCTCGGTAAACGGCGCAATTGGTAACAGCACATCCGCATCATCCAGCGCCGTGGATTTAAAGGCCGTTAAGGCCACGACGCACTCAGCCTGCACCATGGCTTTCTTGGCCAAGGCGGCATGCTGACAATCCAGTTCCGGCTCAATGTTCAGCAACAGGTAAGCTTTGCGCGGCACTTCCAGCATGGCTCTGGCATGCATGCCCGTAGGGGACGGCATTACGCCCATCATATGCATCCCGGTGCTGTTGGCTGCGGATGGCAAAATACCCCCTTTTGCACCACAAACACCCCCTATCGCTTCCGCGAGACTATACATTTCAGTGAAACGCGGATCTGTCAACGCCAGCGTACCCAGAAATATCCCTACGCGCGGCGCAATCAGGTCCATATCTTTACCCATACCGGCCAGGCTTTCTGCCATCGCCTGTATGTTAGGCTGCACTTCGATACCTTCCAGCCATTTATTCATAGAAGGCGGCAAGCATAAGGATAACCGCTGCAAGCCGGACATGGCCTTAAGGATCTGCCCCAACACGTTGACCATGTCGCTTGGTCTGACAATCGCTTTATGCGCGACCGGCATCAGAGGATTATTATCCAGCGGGCTGACAATGGATAGTTCAGCGCCATTATCCACCGACTTGCGGAAACGCTGTGCCAGCAACGGATGCTCATTGCGCAAATTGGAACCGATGATCAGAATACGATCCAGCTTACCCAACTCGTCAATATTGCAGCCCATCCAGGGCGTGCCCACACGTTTGCCGTCCATCCGGAAATCAGTCTGGCGCAAGCGGTAATCGATATTGCCACAACCTAAACCTTCGGCAATTTTCTTCAGCAGATAACCTTCTTCCATCGTACTATTGGGCGAAACCAACACACCCAATGCATCCTTGCCATGATGGTTGGTGATATCTTTCAACTGGCCGGCAGCGAACTCCAGTGCGGTTTTCCAGTCTGTTTCCACCCATGCGCCGTTGTGTTTGACCATCGGCACTTTCAGACGATCCGGGCTATTCAAGCCTTCGTAGGAGAAACGGTCACGGTCTGATAACCAGCATTCGTTGATGGATTCTTTTACACGTGGCAAAACACGCATGACCTTGTTATCTTTGACGTGCACTTCAATATGCGAACCCAAACCATCATGCGGCGCAATGCTAGGGCGACGGACCAGTTCCCAGCTACGCGCGGTGTAGCGGAACGGCTTGCTGGTCAGTGCACCTACCGGGCACAAATCAATGATGTTGCCGCTTAATTCGGAATTCACGCTCTTGTCGATATATGCGGTAATTTCAGCATGCTCACCGCGACCTACCATGCCAAGCTCCTGCATGCCACCGATTTCCTGCAAGAAACGCACACAACGGGTGCACTGGATACAGCGTGTCATGTCGGTGCTAATGAGCGGACCGATATTCTTGTTCAGTACAACGCGCTTCTCTTCCTTATAGCGTGACTCACTGGCTCCATAGGCCATTGCAATATCTTGCAGCTCACATTCACCGCCTTGGTCACAAATTGGACAATCCAACGGATGGTTAATCAGCAAAAACTCCATCACGCTTTGTTGTGCCTCGACAGTAGCCTTGCTACGCGTGAATATCTTCATGCCGTCGGCAACCGGTGTCGCACAGGCTGGAAGGGGCTTGGCAAACTTCTCGACTTGCACCAGACACATCCGGCAGTTAGCTGCTACCGAAAGTTTGGGGTGATAGCAAAAACGTGGGATAGGAATGCCGAGCTTATCCGCAGCATCAATAATCGTTGTGCCGTGTTCTACCTGAACTGCTTTACCGTCTATTTCTATCTCTAGCATATCATTTACCGTCAATCATGCTTTTGCCATGCTGGATGTAATATTCGAACTCTGGCCGGAAATGCTCAATAAAGCTCAGCACCGGCGTCGCCGCGGCATCTCCCAATGCGCAAATCGTACGCCCGGAGATGTTGTTGCAGACATCTGACAGCAAGTCCAGATCCTCCATGCGACCCTGGCCATCCACAATGCGTTTAATAACGCGATAGACCCAGCCCGTACCCTCTCTACATGGTGTGCATTGTCCACAGCTTTCCTCATAGAAAAAGTAGCTGAGGCGTTTCAAGGTTTTTACCATGCATACCGTCTCGTCCATGACAATCATGGAACCCGCACCCAAACTGGAACCGGCTTTGCTCAGACCATCGTAATCCATCGTAGCCGTCATGATTTTTTCGGCTGGCAATACAGCTGTGGATGGCCCGCCTGGAATCACCGCTTTGAGCTTGCGCCCCTTCCAGACACCACCCGCCATCGCCAGCAAATCTGCAAATGGCGTTCCCATCCTGACTTCATAGTTACCCGGTTTTTCCACATGCCCGGAAACCGCAAAAATCTTGCTGCCACCGGAATTTGGCACACCCAATTCTGCAAAGGCCTGACCGCCATGCTGCAAAATCCAGGGAATAGAGGTATAACTTTCCGTATTATTCACGTTGGTTGGCTTGCCAAATACACCATAGCTGGCAGGGAACGGTGGCTTGAAGCGCGGCTGGCCTTTTTTGCCTTCGATAGATTCGATCAATGCCGTTTCTTCGCCGCAGATATAGGCGCCATAGCCATGTACAGCATATAAATCAAAACTGAAGTTGGTACCAAACAGGTTCTCACCCAGAAAACCCGCTGCACGCGCTTCCGCTAACGCTGCTTCAAAACTTTGATAATCTTGCCAGATCTCACCGTGGATATAGTTATACCCAACGCGCGCGCCCAATGTATAAGCGGCAATCGCCATGCCTTCAATGAGCTGGTGGGGATTATAGCGGATGATGTCGCGATCCTTGAACGTCCCCGGTTCGCCTTCATCGGTATTGCAAACCAGATACTTAGTGCCGTCATAATAACGCGGCATAAAGCTCCATTTAAGGCCCGTCGGAAAACCAGCGCCACCGCGACCGCGCAAGCCGGACACTTTCACCTGATTGATGATCTCGGTCGCTTTGACTTTTTCCGTGACGATACGCTTGAGCTGTTCGTACCCACCCATGCTTTGATAAGTGGCCAGCGCCGCAGGATTCTTTTCCTTCAGCGTACGCAAAGTCACCAAGGTTTGACCTTTCAAATCCGTCATCACGGGTTTTGCCGTTTTAGTCGCCACTATTTCAGCTCCTTCAATAGCGCATCCACTTTTTCCGGCGTCAGGAATTCGTGCATCTCAGTATTGTTGACATGCAGCAAAGGCGCACCGCCACAACAACCCATGCACTCGCCTTCCTTCAGGCAGAATTTCCCATCCGGCGTAATCTCGTTGAAACCAACACCCAGCTTATCCTGCAGGTGGCTGACAATTTCATCACTACCGCGCAGCATGCACGAAATATTGGTACACACCGTGAGCTTGTATTGTCCAACCGGCTCCAGATCATACATGTTGTAGAAAGTCGCCACCTCCATTGCGGCAATCTCAGGAATACCCAGATAATTCGCAACCTCGCTAATGCTCTCTTGCGAAAGCCAGCCGCGCTCCATCTGCACGATGCGCAATGCCGACATCACCGCTGCCTGCTGTTTCTCCGGCGGGTATTTGGTGAGTTCATACTCGATTTTCTTAATCGCTTCTGCGCTTAACATATTTATCTATCAATCTCGCCAAAAACAATGTCCTGCGTCCCGATAATCGCCACCAAGTCCGCAATCATATGCCCTTTCACCATCTCATCCAGCGCAGCCAGATGCGCATAGCCCGGCGCGCGGATTTTCAAACGGTATGGCTTGTTGGCGCCGTCGGACACCATGTAAATACCGAACTCACCTTTAGGGTGCTCCACCGCGGCATAGGCCTCACCGGCAGGCACATGGAAACCCTCGGTAAAGAGCTTGAAGTGGTGGATCAAGTCTTCCATATTGGTTTTCATGCCTTCGCGTTGCGGCGGCGCCACTTTGTGGTCGGCCGTAATCACCTCGCCAGGATTGGCGCGCAGCCATGCGATACATTGCTTGATAATGCGGTTGGATTGGCGCATTTCTTCCACGCGGCACAAGTAGCGGTCGTAACAATCGCCATTCACGCCCAGCGGAATATCAAAATCCATCTTGTCATAGACTTCGTAAGGCTGCTTTTTGCGCAAATCCCATGCAATACCGCTGCCGCGCAGCATCGGACCTGTCAGCCCCAGCGCCAACGCGCGCTCCGGCGACACCACGCCGATGCCCACAGTACGCTGCTTCCAGATACGGTTATCGGTCAGCAGGGTTTCATATTCGTCCACATAGGTCGGAAAGCGGTTGGTGAAATCCTCGATGAAATCCAGCAAGCTACCTTGACGGTTCTCGTTCAATTTTTTCAGATCTGCCGCTTTGCGGAATTTGCTGGTTTCGTATTGCGGCATGCGATCCGGCAAATCGCGATAAACACCGCCCGGGCGATAATACGCGGCGTGCATGCGCGCACCGGACACCGCCTCGTACACGTCAAACAGGTCTTCGCGCTCGCGGAAAGCATAGAGGAACACGGTCATCGCGCCCACGTCCAGCGCGTGCGCGCCCAGCCACAGCAGGTGGTTAAGGATGCGCGTAATCTCGTCGAACATCACGCGGATATACTGCGCGCGAATCGGCACTTCCAAGCCGAGCATCTTCTCGATCGCCATTACATAGGCGTGCTCGTTGGACATCATGGACACGTAATCCAGCCTATCCATGTAGGGCACGGATTGCAGATAAGTGCGATTTTCGGCCAGCTTCTCGGTGCCGCGGTGCAACAAGCCGATATGCGGGTCAGCACGCTGAATGACTTCACCATCCAGCTCCAGCACCAGACGTAGTACGCCGTGCGCCGCCGGATGCTGCGGCCCAAAGTTCATGGTGTAATTTCTAATCTCGGCCATTATGAATGCGCCCCTTCATCGCGAATGACACGCGGCACATTGTTGCGTAATTCAACCGAAACCGGCTGATACACCACGCGCTGCTGTTCCGGGTCGTAACGCATTTCCACATGCCCAATCACTGGAAAATCCTTGCGGAATGGGTGGCCGACAAAACCATAGTCTGTCAACAAGCGCCGCAGATCCGGATGGTTCTCGAACATAATGCCGTACATATCGAACGCCTCACGCTCGAACCAGTTTGCAACCGGCCAAACATCCACTAGCGTAGACAGCACCGGAAATTCGTCATCCTCGGCAAACACACGCAAACGCACGCGCTGATTTAGGGAAACCGAAAGCAGGTGTACCACTACTGCAAAGCGCTTGCCAGACCATGCACCCTCTTTGTAGTCGGCATAATCTACACCACATAAGTCTATCAGCTGCTCGAATTTCAGCTCGGCATGATCACGCAATTTCAAGCAAACAGGGATCAAATGCTCTGCACTGCATTCGATAGTCACTTCGCCCAAGGCAACGTCCAGCCTGGCCAGCTGATCGCTCAGCGCCAGCTTCAGTTGTGCGGACAATTGTTCTAGTTTGGTCATGGGAATATCTGGCTATCGCGCAATCGTATTGGTTCTTCTAATTTTCTTCTGCAGCTGAATGATGCCGTACAGCAGCGCCTCCGCAGTGGGTGGGCAGCCAGGCACATAAACATCCACCGGCACGATGCGGTCGCAACCGCGCACCACGGCGTAAGAATAATGGTAGTAGCCCCCGCCATTAGCACAACTGCCCATCGAAATCACCCAGCGCGGCTCGGCCATCTGGTCGTACACCTTGCGCAAAGCAGGTGCCATTTTGTTCACCAATGTCCCGGCGACGATCATCACGTCGGATTGGCGAGGACTTGGGCGAAATACAATGCCAAAACGATCTAGGTCATAACGGGAAGCACCCGCGTGCATCATCTCCACCGCACAACAAGCCAAACCAAATGTCATGGGCCACATCGAGCCGGTACGGGTGTAATTGATCACCGTATCTAACGTGGTGGTGACGAAACCTTTTTCTAATACGCCTTCGATGCTCACGCTATCAACTCCTTTTCAAAATCAAAAAGGACAAGAAAGCGAGACGAGGATAGTACGCATTTGTACAGTGAGGCGAGCTGACACCGTAATTTTTGATTTTCAAAAGGAGCTAATCCCATTCCAGCGCGCCTTTCTTCCACTCGTAAATAAAACCTACGACGAGAATAAACAGGAAGACCAGCATCGCCACAAAACCGAACAGCCCAATCTCCTTGAGCACAACTGCCCACGGAAACAGGAAAGCGATTTCCAGATCGAACAGGATAAACAGGATAGCCACCAGATAATAGCGCACGTCAAACTTCATGCGCGCATCTTCAAAAGCTTCAAAGCCGCACTCATACGGTGAGTTCTTTTCGGTGTCCGGCTTATTGGGAGAGAGGATTTTACCGAGGATAAGCGGCCCTACGCCTACGCCCAGGCCTACCAGGATAAACAACAGAATTGGAAAATAATTTTCTAGCACTCGCTAGTCCTATATCAATCACTACAAGTCAAAACAACCAGCCACAACCCACACCGCCTGACGAAACCGCCTTATTATTCCCTCTTATTAAGCAGACCGAACTGCCGAACAAACCATTATCCACACGCTTATTCAACATTTAGCTGTTAACTCGTTATTTTTCTTGTTTATTCTTTCTTATTATTTTGGTGCCGTCGGCGAGACTCGAACTCGCACGACTTTCGTCACTACCCCCTCAAGATAGCGTGTCTACCAATTTCACCACGACGGCTTACTACCGGGCAATATACCCTGCAGTCAATTACTTCGGTACATCCTGTGCGTTGCCGCCTTTATTCACCGCTTCGGGTACCACTGTCGCTTCCGCAGCCGGCTTCTCTTCAGATTTGGCTGTTGCTGCCGTAGGTTTGATCACGCTACCAGATCCAGCATGATTACCGGCGAAATAAGCCAGCGTCAGACTGGTAGCAAAAAAAATCGTGACCGAAATTGCCGTTGCACGGCTCAAAAAGTTAGACGAACCCGTTACGCCAAACAAACTACCAGAAGCGCCACTACCGAAAGCAGCCCCCATGTCAGCACCCTTGCCATGCTGCAGCAGCACCAGGCCAATCACTGCAACGGCTGCCAGCACATGAATCACTAAAACCAGATTTTCCATTATTTTGCCTAAATACTTTTTTAACTTGCAGAAGCAGTTGCCTGCTCGGCCGCCAGGCAAATCTGCCCGAACTCCTGCGCATCCAGCGAACAGCGGCCAATCAGGCCGCCATCGCAATGTTTTACAGCCAACAATTGTACCGCATTTTGCGGATTTACGCTGCCCCCATAGAGGATTTTTAGGCGACTTGCCGCCACTTCGTCCAGCGCCGCGATCTTACCGTAAATGAACTTGTGCATCTCTGTCGCCTGCGCCGGCGTTGCCGCCAAACCAGTGCCAATCGCCCAGATCGGTTCATAAGAAATCACCGTATCGGCAAACACCTGCGCACCATACATGCGAATGATGGTATCCAGCTGCTTGGCCACCACATTCTCCTGCATGCCGGCCTCGCGTTCGATCAGGGTCTCACCCACGCACAGAATCGGTGTCAGGCTATGCTTCTTTGCCACCATGAATTTCTGCGCGATATTCTCATCCGATTCGCAATAGGCTGTACTGCGTTCGGAGTGGCCAATAATCACGAATGTCGAGCCAAAATCCCGCAGCATCTCGGCACTCACCTCACCGGTATACGCCCCGCGCTCCATCTTGGCGATATTCTGCGCCCCCCAGGCGATGTCCGTATCCGCCAGCAGGCTTTGCAGTTGCGTCAGATAAGGGTATGGTGCGCACACAACGACTTGCGTATGCGGCAGATTGTTCAAGGTGCGGATATATGCCTCGAGCAAGGCTTGGTTCTGTTTGAGGTTGCCATGCATCTTCCAGTTGGCAACCACCATTTTCTGTGCGGATTTTTTCATAGGATTTGGCGCGAATTCTACGCGCCGCCGTCCATGCGGTCAAACAAAAAGAAATTTGCGTCTTATACTTTCATTACACAAAACACTGGCCTGGAAGCCGCATACAGATTGCCTCGCAGAGCAACAGTTTTTACAATGAACACGCACGCGCGCACCTACAGACGGCGTCCACTCGACGGCTTAGATTTTCTTCCGTTGATACATCTGTTTATCGGCCGCTTCCCATGTGGCAAGCAGGCTTCCAGAAGCGCTGCGAATTGCCGCCCCTACTGCGACACTCACATCGCGTCTTCTGAAAGCAGACATCAGGCGCTCCATCAGGATTTCCATACCGGCAGAATCACACTCCACTGCAATAATGCCAAACTCATCCCCACCCAAACGCGCTGAAATATCGCCCTTACGCGTCACCTCTCTAATCGCTTCAGCCGCGCGAACAATCAGCGCATCTCCAGCAGCATGGCCATTGGTATCATTCACAGCCTTCAGACCATTCAAATCCATCATGACCACCGCCGAGTTGTGGCCATAGCGCTGGCACCGCCCTTCCTCTCTGGACATCAATTGATCCCAAGCGCCGCGATTTAGCAAACGGGTCAATGGATCCATTTGCACTTTGGCTTCCAATCGCTCTATACGACGGCTTTCATCCTCCGCCAGCAACTGCAGCGCCAATATGCGGCTCAACATATCCGCCAACAACTCAATCAACGGCTGATCCGCCACTATCGACTCGGGCTGCGGCGCAGGATCTATCGCACACAAAGTGCCGAACAAGCTGCCATCCTTGTTTTTCAGTGGAATCCCGATATACGCCTTGATAGACACCTGCTTACCGATAGGCGCCTCTAGGTAAGCCGGCACACTATCTGAGCTTGGCGCCACGCACGGCCCTAGCCCTTGCACCATCCTTGAGCAGAAAGAATCCGTCCAGCGAAACACCATACCCGGCTCAACATCGTAGCCATGGTCCTCAGATTGCAGCACAATCCAGTCGTCACCCTGCACCCGAGTTATCATCCACAGCCCAAACCCAAACCGTTGGTGCAAAAAATCCAGCACTTGCTTACCAGAGACATCAAAATCCTGAAAATAATGTTCTTTCATAAGAGCCTAATCTTTAAATATGTACTGCCAAACAGCCGCCACTCTACACAAAACGCTACTCGCCCGAACATGCTATTTGCCTAATCACCAACTGCGCGTTTTGCGCCCTCTGATACTCGTTAACCTCTAACGCATAAACGGCGAAAAAACTATCAGGAAGGTCTTCGATATAGTTAAAAAAGATTGCGTCGAAGCGTTTTTGGTCTTTTTCCAGCAACAACTTGGTGTGCTTCTCACCAACGATGCGCCGCTGCACAACATGAAACCTATCACAAAATACCGGCTGCGCAAAGCCTTGCCCCCATACGCCGGAAGCCAACACCCTCGCGGTTTCCAGCCCCATTGAACCGGACTCAAGACTGCCGTCCGTTTCCATCACAGCTTCTAAGTCTTCTTCGGTCATTAACTCGGAGAGCACTTGCTCAAATGCTTCAGAAAACTGCGTGAAATCGTCCTGCCGAATGCTCAGTCCCGCTGCCATGGCGTGACCACCGAACTTCACAATCAAATCAGGATGCCGTTTGCTGACCAGATCCAACGCATCCCTCAAATGCAACCCCACTACGGAGCGACCGGAGCCTTTCAGCAAGCCCTCGCCCGCATCGGCAAAAATAATCGTCGGACGATGATATTTTTCCTTCAAGCGCGAGGCCAGAATGCCCACCACGCCTTGGTGCCAGCCCGGCTCGAACAGGCTGATGCTGTAACGGTTGGTCACATCCACATCGCCTAGATTCACCAGCGCGCTGTCGTGCATATCGGCCTCGATATTGCGGCGCTCGGCGTTTAAATCATGCAGCGTTTGCGCCAGCCTGCGCGCGGCTTCCGGCGTTTCAGCCAGCAGGCATTGAATGCCCAGCGTCATGTCGTCCAGCCTGCCCGCCGCGTTCAGGCGCGGGCCGATGTAAAAACCTAAATCCTGCGCGGTGACTTTTTGCGAGTTGCGGCCTGCCACTTCCAGCAAGGCGAGGATGCCGTAAGAACAAGCACCAGCGCGGATTCTACGCAAGCCTTGCTCAACGAGTATCCTGTTGTTGGCATCCAACTTCACCAAATCAGCCACCGTACCCAGCGCAACTAAATCCAGAAGCTCCGTTAAATTTGGTTCCAGTTTTTCGGCAAATGCACTACGGCTGCGCAACTCGGCACGCAATGCCAGCAGCACATAAAACATCACGCCCACGCCAGCCAGGTTTTTGCTGGGGAAATTGCAATCTCTTTGGTTTGGATTCACGATACAAGCCGCATCCGGCATGGTTTCTGCAGGCAGGTGGTGGTCGGTAATCAGCACCTGGATACCCAAGTCATTCGCGGCTCTCACGCCATCCACACTGGCGATGCCATTATCCACGGTGATAATGAAATCCGGCTTGCTTGTGGCCGCAAGCGCGACGATTTCCGGCGTCAAGCCGTAGCCATATTCAAAGCGGTTAGGTACCAGAAAATCCACCCGCGCGCCCATGCTTTGCAGGCCTTTCATCGCCACTGCAGTCGCGGTCGCGCCGTCAGCATCGTAATCGCCCACAATCAGCAGTTTTTTTTCGGCGGCTATCGCATCGGCCAGTATCTGTGCCATTTCCGGCGCGTTGGTCAAGGTTTCCGGCGGCAATAGTTTGCTCAAACTCGCATCATATTCCTGCGCGCTTTGCACGCCGCGTGCCGCCAGCAAGCGCGCCATGAGCGGGGCGATGCCTTGCTCAATCAGGCGCATTTCGGCGGATGTATCAACAACTCTGGCAACGATTTTCATATGGCCTGACTTAGTCCGTCGAACCACAAGCTATTAATCGGCAATTCGCCGCGCACCTCTCGCGCGACATTCACGGGATGATTGAACAACAGCATTTGGATATCATTGGTCAGCCTTGCCCAATTCAACGCCCCTTCGCCTTGGGGTAGATGAGGTGTGACATCCCGATTCAACGCGGTTTTCAGCCAGGTTGTGGAAATTTTCGGGTCAAAATCCAGCCCTAAAAACCACCGATTCTCTTGCACGTAAAAACGCATACCTTGTGCGGAAAAATGCTGGTTAAGGCTTTCAATGATGGCATTTCCATCATCGCTGGAAACCAGCAAGGGCGCGGGTTCTGGCAGCACAAAATAATCGCGCGCCAGCGCCAAATACACAGGATGCGCAAACATCCAGAACGCATGCGTTTGCGCGCCGCCAACAGCTTGCCAGCGCTGCGCGGCACGCATGGGCGCAGGCGCGAACCTGCCCAGCAATTCGGAAAGAAAGTCTGAAAAAAGCGACGAAGACACGCCCGAATTATACATCTTGCAGACATAAAAAGCCGCCTTGCGGCGGCTTGTAGCGACTTAGTATTACCAGTACTCGCGGTGATGGTGCTTACGTTTCCAGTGACCACGCCCACGGCCTCTATCGTCATCGTCCCAGCGCGATTGCTGGTACACCACATTGGTCACATAACCGTTTGGCCTCACCTGCACACTAACAGGGATAAACCGACCAGGGTCTTCATTGGTCACCGTTGTATATTGACGGCCGTTATACTCATAATTCACCAGGTAACCGGCTGGCACTTGATGCCAGTTATCCACGGTCACACAACGCTCAACCGGACGTGTCTCCACGCGCTCGCGGCCATAACCGGTGTCGCGGTTATCCATGCGGTCACCTACGATAGCACCAACGCCTGCACCCACCGCTGCGGCAGCTACTCGCCCGCTACCGCGGCCTATCGTGCTACCCAGCAGGCCACCCGTCAGGCCGCCGATCACGGCACCGCCGATGGAGCGTTGTGGCTGCTCGTAATAGCTTTCGCGCACATATTCAGTATGGCATTCCTGGCGCGGGGTGTTCACACGCTCGAATTGTGGTGTCACGGAAATCACGCGTGCACGGTCCTCATAACGATCTTCATAGCGGCCGTCATCGCCACGGTGATCCGCCAAAGCTGGCATGGATGCACTTGCAGTTAATAAACCCAACACTAATATTTGACGCATTTTTAACTCTCCTTGAGTAACCCTGCCTTTTATGTGGCAGATGAGCACTTAACGGAGAGGCGCTTGCGGTTGACGACGGCCAATTGTTAATAAACTGTAACTCATGATTTTACGTAGCCAGAAACTTGCACAAAAATTCGCTGTGTAACCGATATCACTGTAGCCGCTCTTCTAATACCTACAATGGTCACACCGTCCGCAACCTGAAAATTTTTCAAGCGGCTTACCAATGATTAGGAGAAAGAACATGAAAACACATCAGCTGAAATGGCTTATTGCGGCCACCACCGCTTTATTCAGCAACATTACCTTCGCCGGTGAGTTTGGCGACCACTGTACTACGGGGCTATCAAAAGGCAGCTTGATCAAAACCAAATGCGAGATCAACGAGCTTTACAAAGGAAAAACCTACTGCTTTGGCAATAAGGCCGCAAGAGATAGCTTCCTGTTAGACCCGGACACCATCATTGCCAAAGCCTCAGAGTTTTACGCCAAACATGCCGAGCCGGAACGCGAGAAAATGACGCAGGAAGAAGCGCTAAAACGCATTGCCAGCAAAGACTGCGATCTTTCTAACCGCGATTTAGGCTATCTGGAGTTGGATGGCAAAGACCTGCGTCACTGCACCATGGTCAACACCAGTTTCTTTGGTGCTTATCTGCGCGGCGCCAACTTAAGTGGCACTAACCTTCAGAGGTCTTACCTGAATTTGGCCAGACTAGAGAACGCCGACCTGAGTAATGCCAACTTAACTGATGCCACGATATTTCAGGCTATTTTCGACAAGACCAACTTTAAAGGTGCCAACCTGACCAATGCCCGCATGATCGGCACACTAGGCAATGTCGATATGCAGGACGCACAAATCGGCAAAGGCAGATTCGGTCTGGATATTGGCAATCAACCGATGGGTGCGATGCGCTTTGATGCAGAAGGCGGTAAATTCAGTGGCAGCAATTTCGAAGGCGCTGACATCAATCGTGCCAATGTGCGTTATGCCGATTTTCGTGGCGCCAACTTACGCAACACCGACTTGTTCCGAGCTGATTTCAGCAAAGCCGACTTGACCGGTGCCGACATCACAGGCGCGAATCTGAACGAAGCTGTGCTAGATGGCACGATAATGACCGGCGTAAAAGGTCTGGAAGCAATCAAAGGTTATGATATAGCCAAAGGCAAGTGTATGGATTGCACCATCCCTACCGCTGCTGCAGAACCTGCGAAAGCAAATCAGCAAGCGGTTGCCGAAAACACAAGCACGGATTACTCAACCGTATTGTGCCGTATCACGCAGAAACACTAACTATTGGCCAGTTTGGTCAGCTCGGCGCGATTGGCCAGTTCTACCTGCCCGCGCCCGAGCGAGACCCAGCCTTTCTGCTCGAAGCGTTTCAATTGACGGCTCACTACCTCGCGCGCCGTACCCAGCTCATCGGCAAGCTGCTGGTGTGTGCGGTTAATACTGTTGCTGCCTGCATCCAGCAGCAGCTTGGCCAAACGCGCATCCAGGCTGTGGAATGCCACTTCATCCAGCAGCACAATCAGATCACTGATCAATGCACCGTAGTTTTCCATGACGAACTTGCGAAAAACCGGCGAATCAATCATTAACTGATTAAACGCAGGCGCGGGGATAATGACATCGCGAATCGGCTCTTCCACGATAGTAGATGCAGGGTAATTGCTGTTACCCAGCAAACAAGTGGTCGTAATCACGCAAGTCTCCCCCGCATGCACACGATACAGTAAGATCTCGCGCCCGCCTGCTGACATTTTATATACGCGCGAACGGCCAGCCAGCCGCATCACATAAGCCCCGCAAGCACCGCCCTCCCGATAGCCGATCGTACCCACAGGCGCTTCTACGATGCGTGCACTTTTTGCCAGCAGCTCACGCGCCTTGGGTTCCAGCTGCAACAATGCCGGGAACTGTGAAAGCCAATCCAGATTTTCCATGTACACCCCCAATACCAGCGTTATCTTTGTTATACATCTATTTTTTATACGGCTAACACTATCAGTCTAAGCTGCCGGATGCAAGAACCATGAGATGACAAAGAATAAAAAAGCGGCTACTAAGCCGCTCTGACAATGTGTCAGGCACAAACTAGCCTTGCGGTTCTTCTGGCACGCCACATTTACGGTTAGCGGGTACAGCCAGGTCTATCATGCGTGGT
>JBGAVM010000036.1:0-4763 GCA_044228125.1 Methylophilus sp. | reverse complement strand
ACCGGCTTTAGCTGGTATCGCCTGGATAGCGCGACCGACCGCTGGAATGCCGGTGCTAACCTGCGTGACCAGACCGGCAAGAGCGGCAAGGGTTTGGGTAAAGAGTTCGACCTGCGTGTGCGCTTCCCAATCAACCAATACGCTTCACTCAACTTAGGCTATGCCCACTTCTGGGCGGGAGATTTCGTTAAAGCCACTTCGAGAAAGGTTGCCGGTCAGGCAGACCGTGATACTGACTCCGATTTCTTCTATACGGAATTGACCCTATTAGGGTTTTAAGATTTTTAAGGAAACATGATGATAAGTATAAAACTGAAAAAATTATTGGTGGCTATTGCATTATCCAGTCCTGTATTCGCACTTGCGGCAGATATCTCGCTGTTGAATGTATCTTATGACCCAACACGCGAATTGTATGTGGAATACAACCAAGCATTTGCAAAATACTGGAAGGCAAAAACCGGAGACAGCCTTACTATCAAACAATCGCATGGCGGTGCCGGCAAACAAGCACGTGCCGTGATAGATGGTCTGCGGGCTGATGTGGTGACTTTGGCACTATCCTACGATATTGACGAGATTCATGCAAAAGGGCGGCTGATTCCCAAAGACTGGCAAAAGCGCCTGCCGCATAACAGCTCGCCCTACACTTCAACCATTGTACTGCTGGTGCGCAAAGGCAATCCCAAGAACATCAAAGACTGGGGTGATCTTGTGAAGCCGGGGGTCTCGGTGATAACGCCAAACCCCAAAACCTCAGGCGGCGCGCGCTGGAATTATCTGGCTGCGTGGGCTTATGCCTTGAAGCAGAATAACAATGACGAGACCAAAGCAAGAGAGTTCGTCGCCAAGTTATATAAGAATGTGCCTGTCTTGGATAGTGGTGCACGCGGCTCAACGACCACGTTTGTCGAGCGCGGTATCGGAGATGTATTCATCTCATGGGAGAACGAAGCGTTTCTTGCTCAAAAGGAACTGGGGCCAGACAAGTTCGAGATCGTGATCCCATCGCTCTCCATCCTTGCCGAGCCACCTGTTACGATCGTGGATAAAAACGTGGATAAAAATAAAACGCGTGCAGTAGCACAGGCTTATCTGGAGTATCTCTATAGCGAAGAGGGTCAGGAAATCGCCGCGAAAAACTATTATCGACCTACAGATGAAAAAGTGGCTGCGAAATACGAGAAACAATTCCCAAAAATCAATTTAATCAAGATTGATGATGTGTTTGGCGGGTGGCAAAAAGCACAGAAAACGCATTTTGCTGATGGCGGCGTATTCGACCAGATCTATCAAAAGTGAGCGTTTTTATAAATGCAGGTTGTTCAATACATCACCAATACCCAATTGCTGGGTTTAACTCCAGATAACAGTAAAGGAGAGACTGTCATGGCTTTATTAGCAATCAATGTACGGAATCAATTGCGTGGAAAAATCAAAAACATTGTATATGGCGATGTCGTTAGCGAAGTAGAAGTGGAAACCTCTGCTGGCACAGTGACTTCCGTCATTACTACGCGATCCATCCGCGAGCTTGCGCTGGATAAAGGCTCGGAAGTTTTGGCGCTGGTTAAAGCAACCGATGTTGCGCTAGCTAAAGTTTAATTAACCGGGAGCTGGCGCATTTTGAATGCGCCAGTTTTAGATGAAAAACACAAAATCAAAAAATATTTTGCCTGGGTTTAACTTATCGCTGGGTTACGCTGTACTGTATTTGAGCTTGATTGTGTTGATTCCATTGTCGGCCACGTTCATCAAGACATTCACTATGACTTGGAGCGAGTTTTGGCAAGCGATCGCCTCGCCAAGGGTGGTGGCTTCTTATCAACTGACATTTGGCGCATCTTTCATCGCAGCAAGTATCAACGCTGTCTTTGGCTTGCTCACCGCATGGGTACTGACGCGCTATCAATTTTGGGGTAAAAGGTTGATCGATGCATTCGTAGATTTCCCTTTTGCCTTGCCCACAGCAGTCGCTGGCATTTCGTTATCAGCAATTTATGCCAGCAATGGTTGGATAGGCAGTCTGCTGGAGCCGGCAGGTGTAAAGGTGGCTTATACGCCATTAGGTGTTATGGTGGCGCTCACTTTCATCGGATTGCCATTTGTCGTACGCACAGTGCAACCTGTGTTGGAGGATTTATCTGCTGAGGTGGAAGAGGCTGCGGCCAGTCTGGGAGCCAACCGTTGGCAAGTTTTTTACAAAATCATCTTTCCAGCCATTTGGCCAGCACTTATCACCGGATTTTCGCTTGCGTTTGCTCGCGCCATAGGTGAATACGGTTCGGTCATTTTTATCGCCGGTAATATGCCGATGGTTTCAGAAATCACGCCACTCATCATCATCACCAAGCTTGAGCAATATGATTACGAGGGAGCCACCGCAGTGGCTGTGGTTATGCTGGTCATCTCTTTTGCGCTTTTGTTTTTGATTAATGCATTCCAGTGGTGGAGCAATCGCCGGCTGGGCAACACAGTGTAATAGAGGGCAACTATGTCAGCCGCAACCGGACACATATCACAATATCAAAAATATAATCAAAAGGTCAGTCACCGTCGCGCCACTTCGGAATCCGCGTGGGTACGCTGCACCTTGATCGCTATTGCTTTGCTTTTCCTGAGCCTGTTTCTGTTTGTGCCATTAGCCGCCGTGTTTACAGAGGCTTTCAGGAAAGGGGCAGAAACCTATTTCGCTGCACTGGTAGAACCTGATGCTTTGTCGGCTATCAAGCTGACCTTGATTGCTGCAGGTATCGCGGTGCCACTTAATCTGGTGTTTGGGGTAGCCGCCGCCTGGGCAATTGCCAAGTTCGAGTTCAAGGGCAAGAGTTTACTGATTACCTTGATCGATCTGCCATTCGCCGTTTCGCCTGTCATCGCCGGTTTGATCTATGTGTTGATGTTTGGTCTGCAAGGCTGGTTCGGCGAATGGCTGTCAGACCATGATCTCAAAATCATCTTTGCCATCCCGGGTATCGTACTGGCTACTATTTTCGTCACTTTTCCGTTTGTGGCGCGCGAGTTGATTCCGCTGATGCAGGCGCAAGGAAAGGAAGAGGAAGAAGCGGCTTTGGTACTGGGTGCCTCTGGCTGGCAGATGTTCTGGCGAGTGACCTTGCCTAACATCAAATGGGGGCTGCTTTATGGCGTAATCCTATGTAATGCGCGTGCGATGGGTGAGTTCGGGGCAGTGTCTGTCGTGTCCGGGCACATCCGTGGTTTGACGAACACCATGCCGCTGCATGTGGAGATTTTATATAACGAATATAACTATGCTGCTGCGTTTGCCGTTGCATCTTTGCTCGCCTTATTGGCTTTGCTGACATTGGCGCTCAAGACCTATGTGGAATGGCAGTCGGCAAAAGACGCTATCGAAATTGAACAGGAATCATCATGAGTATCGAAATCAAGAATATCTATAAAGGGTTTGGCAATTTCAGTGCGTTGAAGGATGTCTCCCTGAATGTTCCCACAGGAGAGCTGGTAGCCTTGCTCGGGCCTTCTGGCTGTGGAAAAACCACACTGCTGCGCATCATAGCCGGCCTGGAAACACCGGACAGCGGCAGCATCCATTTCCATGGGGAGGATGCGACAGACCGTGCGGTGCGGGAGCGTGAAGTTGGGTTCGTATTCCAGCACTATGCGCTTTTCCGCCACATGACAGTGTTCGAGAACGTCGCGTTTGGCTTGCGCGTGCGGCCAAAACATACGCGCCCAAGCGAGGCCGAGATCAAGCGGCGTGTGCATGAGCTGTTGAATCTGGTTCAACTGGATTGGCTGGCAGACCGCTACCCGCCGCAGCTTTCCGGTGGACAGCGCCAGCGCATTGCCTTGGCGCGCGCGCTGGCGGTGGAACCCAAAGTGCTGTTGCTGGATGAACCTTTCGGCGCGTTGGATGCGAAAGTGCGCAAGGATTTGCGTCGATGGCTGCGCAGGCTGCATGACGAATTGCATGTCACCAGTGTATTTGTGACGCACGATCAGGAAGAAGCGCTTGAAGTTGCGGACACCATCGTGGTGATGAATCAGGGCAAGATTGAGCAAGTCGGTACACCACAAGCGGTATATGACCATCCTGTCACGCCGTTTGTCTATCAGTTCCTCGGGAACGTAAATCGGTTTGAGGGCAGGGTGAAACATGGAATTATCACTTTAGGTCAGCAAGAGCTGGTATTCGCAGAATATTCTGACGTGAAAGATGCACAAGTGATTGCTTTTGCGCGGCCTTATGATGTCGAGGTGGAACGCCAGCCGCTAGCGGGAGCTTTCAAGGCAAAACTGTCATATATCAATTACTTAGGGTCAACTGTCAGGCTGGAGTTGGAGCAGGAAGAACATCAATTCATTGAAGCCGAATTGACGCGAGATCAATTTGCATCACTAAATCTGGCAATTGGTGAAGAGGTTTTTGTAAAGCCCAGAAATTTCCGGTTTTTCACTCACGCAGCCTAAGACTACAAAGCCGCCATCTGGCGGTTTTGTAGAAAAAGCTTTTGTTGTGTACACTCGCGCCATCCGAGTGATGTATGCAAAAAGTGAATATGATTAGATTTCTATTCTCGACGGCACTTACATTGGCGCTGTTGGCAGGCCTGCCAGTACATGCCGAAGATACCGAGGAAGATGGCCGTTACTGGTTCAATGTCAATGCGACCGGGCCGATGCCGCTGGAGAACTGGCGCTGGTATGCGGAGCTGCAGCCGCGCTGGCGTCAAGAGGGCAAGCACTTCGATCAAGTGCTGTTACGCCCGGCGGTTTCCTAT
>JBGAVM010000017.1:0-46958 GCA_044228125.1 Methylophilus sp. | reverse complement strand
AACGCTGGGCACGCGCATTTCGCCGGATGCCAAGATTGAGATTAGCGGTTATGCACGGGAGCATCAGGCTGAGAATGTGACGATTCTGCTGCACAAGCCGGTGGGTTATGTGAGCGGGCAGGCGGAGGATGGCTACGAGCCTGCGGTGGTGCTGATTAAGCCGGAAAACCAGTGGCCGGATGACCCGACCAAGAAGGAATTCAAACGCGGCTACCTGAAAGGCATTGCCCCGGCAGGCCGCCTGGATATTGATTCCACGGGTTTGTTAGTGCTCACTCAGGATGGCCGTGTTGCGCGCCATTTGATTGGCGAGGATTCGAGTGTGGAAAAAGAGTATTTGGTGCGCGTGGAAGGCGAACTTTCTGCCGATGGCTTGAAAAAACTGAATCACGGGCTGAGCCTGGATGGTGTTGCGCTGAAGCCTGCCAAGGTGAGCTGGCAGAACGAAGACCAATTGCGCTTTGTGTTGCGCGAGGGCAGGAAGCGCCAGATTCGCCGCATGTGCGAACTGGTGGGGCTGAAGGTGGTGGGTCTAAAAAGAATACGTATTGGCAGCGTAACATTAGGTAAACTGCCGGCAGGGCAATGGCGTTATTTGCAAGCCAATGAGCGGTTTTGATTATTTATAGAAGAGGAAATAAAAAATGGGGTTGTTTGACAGTGTAGCAGGTGCAGTTTTGGGCAAATTGGGTGGCGAGCAAGGCGGAATGGCACAAATCGCGCTGGACATGTTTAACCAGAACGGGGGCTTGACTGGCGTTTTGGAAAAATTGAAAGAAAACGGTTTGGCTGATGAAGCGGCATCGTGGGTGAGCACAGGCGCGAACCTGCCTGTGAATGCAGACCAAATTGCCAATGCTTTGGGCAATAGTGAGATTGCTAGCATGGCGGCCAAATTCGGCATTGACCCGGCAGATTTGAGCGCCAAGATTGCGGAACATTTGCCAACCGTTATCGACAAAATGACGCCGAACGGTGAAGTGAACGAGGCTTCTTCCGGCGATTTGCTAAGAACCGTGCTGGGGATGTTGAAATAATTTGGAATCAGACAATTAAGGGGCTTAGGCCCCTTTTTTGTTTGGCCGGACAGGTTTGTTGTTAAAATACACCATATGGATTTTTTACTGTTACTCAAAGCCGCAATTCTTGGCATCGTAGAGGGTGCTACCGAATTTTTGCCGATTTCCAGCACCGGGCATTTGATTCTGGCGGGTGATTTGCTGAATTTCATGAATCACGAAAAACGCGGCGTGTTTGATATTGCTATCCAGTTAGGCGCGATACTGGCTGTGGTGTGGGATTACCGCGCACGTTTTGTCAGCACATTTGCCGGGCTGGGGCGCGACCCGATTGCCAACCGCCTCGTCATCAACCTGGCGATTGCGTTTCTGCCGTTGGCAATACTTGGCCTGCTTTTTGGCGATGCCATCAAGGCAGTTCTGTTCAAGCCAATACCCGTTGCGCTGGCTTTTATTGTGGGCGCGCTGATTATTTTGTGGGCAGAAAAACGCGAGCATATCATCACGATTGAAACGGTAGATGACATTCGCCCCCAGGATGCCTTAAAGCTGGGTCTGGCGCAGGCAGTCGCTTTGATTCCCGGCATGTCGCGCTCCGGCTCAACCATTATCGGTGGCTTGTTTTTCGGGCTTTCCCGCAAGGCGGCTGCGGAATTTTCCTTCTTTCTGGCTGTCCCTACCTTGGGTATCGCTTCGCTTTATTCCATGTATAAAGAACGCGCGCTATTTGACACAGGCGATCTCGGCGCATGGATAATGGGATTTATATTTGCTTTCATCAGCGCCATGATTGCCGTGCGCGCACTGATTCGTTATGTTAGTCACCACGATTTCACTATCTTTGCGTGGTATCGCATCGTATTTGGCTTGATTGTATTGGTGACCGCTTATACCGGGGTTGTAACCTGGACAGCACATTAGGGAGTTTGGAACATGCACAAATTGCTTAAATATATTGCTATGGGAATTGGCGGTATTGTGCTGCTGGTTTTGCTGGTGGCGGGCTATTTCGCGGCCACATTCAACCCCAACGATTACAAAGATGACATCATCAAGCTGGTCAAGGAGAAGAAAGAGCGCACGCTGCATATTGATGGTGACATCAAGCTGACCTTCTGGCCCAAGATTGGCGCTGACCTGGGCAAGATTTCACTCTCCGAGCACCAATCCGAAACCGAATTCGCCTCGGTAAACAATGTAAAAGTAGCCTTGGCTGTGATGCCGTTGCTGAAAAAGCAGCTGGTGGTGGATACCGTTTATGTGGATGGCGCCAAAGCGAATGTCATTAAACATAAAGATGGAAAATTCAACTTTGACGACCTGATGAGCAAGGATGAGGAAGAATCGGAGCTGTTCAAATTCGATATTCAGGGGGTGAATGTCAGCAACTCCGAAGTGCGCTATCTGGATGAAACATCGGGCGCGAAATATTCGATTACCAAATTCAACATGGAATCCGGCCACATCGCACTGGCGGAGCCGGTAGACCTGAAAACCGATTTCACCGTAACGGCCAACCAGCCGGAAATCGCGGCAAACGTGAACCTGAAAGGCAATTTCCTGGTAGACCCGGAAACCAAGCATTTTAAGGTGAAAGGGTTGGATAGCCAGATTGCTGGCGATATGCTGGGCGGCAAGAATGTGGATATCAAAGCCAGCGGCGATGTGGATGCCAAACCGGAAGCGATGGAATTTCTGGTGGACGACTTGAAACTGGCTATGAACGGCGACTTCAGCGGCGCCAAACAAGGTGTGGAATTAATCGCTCCGGCTATCACCATCCAGAAGGACGAAGTGAGCAGCAAGAAAGTAACCGCAACGATTACTCAGGACAAAGCTGGCGACTCGCTGAAAGTGAATATGGTGCTGGCAGACATGAAAGGCTCGCCAAAAGCCTTGCAAAGTAGCGGCATTACCGGCGATTTGGCGATGGTGCAAGGTAAACGCACGGTTTCCGGCAAGTTTTCCTCTCCTTTCAGCGGCAATATCAAGAACCTGATTTTTGATTTGCCCAAGCTGGCGGGCAATCTGGATATTAAAGACCCCAGCCTGCCGGGTGGCGGTATTAAAGGCACGTTCAATCTTGGCGCGCACACCGAGATTAAGAACGAGATCGCCAAAAGCAATTTCAATTTGAATATTGAAGGCGTGACCAAGCTGGATGGCAATATTGACGTGGCCGGTTTTGAAAAAGGCAGCGTGAAATTTAACCTGAATGCCGACAAGCTGGATTTGAACAAATTGCTGGCAAAATCGACCGCGCCAGAAGCCAATAAACAAGCGGCTTCCAAGCCTGCCGATTTATCTATACTCAAAGGCCGTACGGTAGATGGCAAGCTGAGCGTGGGCCAGATTTTGTATGATAAATATCACGTTTCCGGCCTTAACGTAGCGATTAAAGCCGATGGTGACAAATTAAGCTTAAGCGGCCTGGATGTGAAGGTGGATGACAGCCATATCAAAGGCAATGTGGGTATCAGCCATTTCGCCAAGCCGCTCTATACCTTCGATTTGGATGTAGATCAGGTGGACTTGGACAAATACGCCAGCACAGACGCCGCGCCAAAACAGGAAACCAGTAACAAGGCGCTGGATTTGAGCGCACTGAAAGCGCTGAACGCAGATGGTGCGATTCGTATCGGCAAACTGAAATATGGCAAGACCAATGCGTCCAATATCAATATCAACCTGAAGGCAGATGGCGAAAAACTGAACCTGAGCCCGCTTGCCGCCAAAATTGACGACAGCCAAGTGAAAGGCAGTTTCGGTATCACGCAGTTTAGTAACCCGGCTTTCAACTTTGCTATCAATATCGACAAGCTGGATGCTGACCGATATATCGCCAAAGGTGACAGCAACAGCAGCAAAGGCAGCGGCGACACGCCGGTTGATTTGAGTGCCTTAAAAAAGCTGAAAGCCAGTGGCGAAGCCAATATCGGCTGGCTTAAGCTTGCCAACGTTAAAACCGAAAACGTACGGCTTGGCTTGAAAGCGGCCGATGGTGTGGCAACACTCTCACCGTTTGCTGCCAATTTGTATCAAGGCAGCATGGATGGCTCGCTCAAAGTGGATGCGCGCGCCACGCCCAGCATCGCCTTCAAGCAGAACATGAAAAGTGTCTCCATTGGCCCACTACTGGTAGATGCGATTAACAACGACATGCTGTCTGGTTCCGGCACGGTGAATGTCGATGTCACTACGCAAGGCAACTCGGTTAACGCGCTGAAAAAAGCCTTGGCTGGAAACGCCTCGCTGGCCTTGGCGGATGGCGCGCTGAAAGGCATAGATATTGCCGGCAGCATACGCGATTTAAAGAATAAGGTGAATGTGTTCAAAACCAAAGAAGCGGATGCGGACAAATCCAAAAAGACCGACTTTAGCGAACTGACTGCTTCATTCACCATCAAAAACGGCGTTGCGCATAATGAAGATTTGGCCATGAAGGCGCCGATTTTGCGCTTGGCGAAAGGGGACAGTAAAGGCGACATCGACATTGGCAATGAGAAGCTGAACTACCTGGCCAAACCCACCATCGTCAAATCACTCAAAGGGCAGGGCGGTGCGGATCTGGACAGTTTGGCAGGGATTGGTATCCCGATGAAAATCACCGGCACCTTCTCCAGCCCGAAATATGGCCTGGATTTCAGCGCGGTTGCCTCTGGTTTGGCGCAATCCCAATTGCTGGAAAAAGTAGGTGGCGAAAAAGGTGCGGCAGTGAAAGACCTGATTGGTGGCGAGAATAAGGCAGATGCGCTGAAAGGCTTGCTTGGCGGCAAGAAGAAAGCTGCTGAACCTGCGCCGGCCAATGCAGCGCCAGCAGATGGTCAGGCAACACCGACCCCAGCTCCTGCCGAGGAAAAACCAAAATCCTTGGAAGAAAAGACCGAGAAAAAACTCAAGGATATTTTGAAATTCTGACCATGCCTGCTTTTGCTAGTCAAATCATCGCATGGCAAAAGCAGCACGGGCGCCACGATTTGCCGTGGCAAAATACGACTGACCCTTACGCAATCTGGGTATCCGAAATCATGCTGCAGCAAACGCAAGTGGCTGCCGTGATTAGCTATTACGGGCGTTTCATGGCGCGCTTTCCTGATATTGCATGCTTGGCAAACGCAGAGCAAGATGAAGTGCTGCAGCACTGGAGTGGCTTAGGCTACTACTCCCGAGCACGTAATCTGCACAACGCCGCGCAGAAAGTCGTGGATGATTTTGAAGGAAACTTTCCGCAGGATTTTGACGATATTTTAAGCCTGCCCGGCATCGGCAAATCCACCGCTGCCGCCATTTCCACCTTCGCCTTCAACCACCCCATGCCAATACTGGATGGCAACGTGAAACGTGTGTTTGCGCGATATTTCTTGATTGAAGGCTGGCCGGGAACGCCCAAAATCGAGCAGCAAATGTGGCAAATCGCATACCGTGAAAACCCTAACGAAGAGGCGCAAGCCTACACGCAAGGGTTAATGGATTTGGGTGCCACACTGTGCACACGTTCGCGCCCACGCTGCAATGATTGCCCAGTACAAGGCTCCTGCCAAGCTTACGAGCAAGCACGCGTCGGCCAGCTCCCCACGCCCAAGCAGAAAAAAGCCCTGCCGGAACGCCACTGTGTCATGCTGATTCATTATGATGCAGGTGAGGTGTTGTTGGAAAAGCGTGCCAATACCGGGATTTGGGGCGGCCTCTGGAGCTTTCCGGAAGCCGAAGAAACACCCGAAAACGCTGAAAAACTGCCTGCATTCACACACACTTTCACGCATTTCAAGCTGCATATCCAACCCGTTGTGATAAATGACACCAAGCCGCCCAACCAGCCAAACACACTGTGGCTGACGCCGGAGGAGGCTTTGCAAGCGGCTATTCCTACGCCGATTCGAAAAATTTTGTTAAGCTTGCCATATGCGCGATAAGCTAAAACAATTGCAAGCCAAATTCCGTCAAAGCTTGCCCGCAAAAATCTTTGCGGGTCTCGTCGCATTCTATTTCCTGTTCGGCTATTTCGCGGTCAATCCGCTGGCGCAAAAGCTTGTCCCATGGATTGCCGAAGAAAAGCTCGCCAGCAAAGCCAGCGTGGGCAAAGTCGCATTCGACCCCTTGCGCTTGAAAGCGACTATCGAGAATTTCAAATTGACCGAGAAAAGCGGTGCGCCGCTGGCCAGTGTGGAAAAACTGGTAGTGGATTTGGAAGCCAGCGGCTTGTTTAACTGGGCGTGGAAGCTGAAAGAGATTAACGTTGTCGCGCCACAAGCCAATATCGCCGTTTCCAGACAAGGCAAGCTCAACTGGGCGGATTTGATTTCCAAGCTGAACGAAGACCCGACCCCGCCGGACGACAGCCTGCCGCGCGTAGTGATTGACCATATCGCGGTTTCGCGCGGCGATATTGCGTATACGGATGCAGCCAACCGCGACAAGCCTTTCAAGGTCGCGCTGACGCCGATTAACTTTGAGCTGGACGGTTTTTCTACCCTGCCGCAAGATCGCGGCGACTATCTGATTGCCGCCAAATTTGCAGAGCAAGGCGGCACCTTGAAATGGAAAGGCGACATCGGCGTGAATCCGGTGGCCTCCAAAGGCGCACTGGTGCTGGAAAACGTAAAACTCGCCAAGCTGCTACAAGTCATCAAAACCGATACGCCGCCTTTCAAGGCCGAAAGCGGCGATATTGCCGCCCGTTTCGGCTACGCGTTCTCGCTGGTGAACGATCAGCCCAAGGTCAAACTGGACAAAATTTCGCTGACCCTGAACCAGCTTGCCGGTGAGCTGCCGCAAATGGGCAAGCTGGCACTGCAGCAAGCCAGCCTGAATACCGATCACCTCGTGTTTGCCATGCAAAAAGCGCCTTCGCTGCAAGTGCAAAATATCACGCTTTCGCTAGATGATGCCCGCTTTGCACAAAACGCCACCTCGCAGATTGCGCTCAAAAAACTGGGCGCAAGCCTGCCCCAACTGGCTTTTTCCGCGCCGGAGAACGCCCAGACGCAGTTTCAAGGTTTGAACGTAGCACTCAACGATATTCAGCTGACGCACGACAAGGCAACCTTGCTGGCGCTGCCGGAATTAAATATGAACAACATCAGCCTGGATATGGCCGCACGCCAAGCCAATATCGCGCAGATTCTGCTACCCAAAGGCGTGGTGACAGCCAATCGCGATAAAGCAGGCAATGTGGATTGGCAACAGGCGTTTGCCAGTGCCGATAAACCACCTGTTACCGAGGCAACAAGCGAAACGACAGAAACAACGCCCGCCGAGCCGTTCAGCTTTGCGATTGACGACATTCAGCTGCAGCACTGGCGTGTGGCGTATCAAGACCAAGGCTTTGTGCGGCCGCTACAAGTGAATGTCGCCGATTTCAACCTTGGCCTGACCGTGCAAGCGCCGCAGGGCAAGCTGGCGGTCAACAAATTGCAGGGCAAGGCTTCCGGCATCACGGCTAGCTCCAATAAAACACAAGTGGCCAGTTTGGACAAACTCGAAATCGCGCAAACAGACATTGCGCCAGATGCGCAAAAAATCGACATTCAGGCGATTACGCTGGCAGGTCTGAAAACCGCCATCATTAAAGAAGCCGACAAGCCGCTGAACTGGCAAACCATACTGGAACCCGTATCAGGCGGTGCGCCAAAACCAGCGGCAACAAAAACCGCCTCGAAAAAACCGGATTGGGCGGTCTCGATGAAAAAGCTGGCGCTGGCGAATGCGAGCCTGCATGTGGAAGACAAAAGCAACGCAACACTAGTGGTGCTGGACATCGAGCAAGCAGGCATTGAGGTGAAAGACGCCTCGCTGGACATGGCGCGCGCCGTGCCCGTGAAAGCCGCGTTCAAGGTGAAACAAGGCGGCAGTTTTGATGCGCATGGCAAGCTCGCCCCGCAGCCGTTGAAAGGCGATTTGGACGTCAAGCTGGCCGGATTCGCGCTCACGCCGTTTGCGCCTTATATCAACCAGTTCGCCATACTCAAGCTGAATGATGGCGCGGCCAATATCGCCGGAAAACTCGACCTGAAGCCGGATAATGCTGTGACTTTCAATGGCGGCTTCAGCGTGGATAAGCTAGCGCTGGTGGAAGAAGCCAACGGCGCGCCTTTCATGGCTTGGGAAAAACTGGGCAGCGATAGCCTGGAACTCTCGTTAAGCCCAAACCGCTTGCACATGTCTGCGCTGAATATCGTCAAGCCGGTGGGCAAATTCATTATCAACGAAGACAAAAGCATGAACATCATGCGCATTCTGCGTAAGCAGCCTGCAGCAGCGCCAGAACAAACAAACGAGAAAGCCAGCGATACGAAACCCGAGGAAACAAAAGAAACCAAACAAGAAGCCCCCACTGAAAATGGCACGGCCAAGCCGACGCAAGCATTTGGCGCGCCCGCCAGCAGCGCAGAGCCGGAAAAGCCCGTGGATATGACACCGCCACCGCCCACCGACAACGCGCCGGAAGCTTTCCCGGTCAGCATCGAAACCGTGCGCATCGACAACGCCGCGCTGGAATTTGCCGATCTTTCCCTGACACCGCAATTTGGCACACACATCCATTCGCTCACTGGCGTTATCAATGGCGTTTCCACCAACGCATCCTCCACCGCGCAAGTAGAGCTGGACGGCAAAGTGGACGAATACGGCGCGGCGCGTATCCGCGGTGCGTTGCAGCCTTTCCAAGCCACCAATTTCAC
Source organism: Methylophilus sp. (assembly GCA_044228125.1). Classification (GTDB taxonomy): domain Bacteria; phylum Pseudomonadota; class Gammaproteobacteria; order Burkholderiales; family Methylophilaceae; genus Methylophilus. The sequence goes on along the minus strand of JBGAVM010000017.1, from coordinate 38,260 downwards.
CAATCTGAAACTGGCGTTCACCAATCTGGAAATGAACCGCCTGACGCCTTATTCCGGCAAGTTCGCCGGACGCAAGATCGAGTCCGGCAAGCTTTCGGTGGATCTGGAGTACAGGATCAAGCAGCGCATGCTGGCAGGTGAGAACAAATTCGTCATCAACAAACTCCAGTTGGGCGAAAAAGTGGACAGCAAAGATGCCGCCAACCTGCCACTGGATTTGGCCATCGCGATTCTGGAAGACAGCGATGGTGTGATTGATCTGGATTTGCCTATCAGCGGCAATCTGGACGACCCGAAATTCAGCTACGGCAGCATTGTGTGGAAAGCTATCAGGAACGTGCTCACCAAAATCGTCACCGCGCCGTTCCGCGCGCTGGGCAAGCTGTTTGGCGGCAGCGGCGATAAATTGGAAGCCATCAGCTTTGAGCCGGGCAGCGCGGCGCTCGCACCGCCGGAGATGGAAAAACTGAAAGCTGTCAGCATCGCGCTAAGCAAGCGTCACAGGCTGGCGCTGGGTATCGTGCCTGGCTACGACACCGCGCCGGATGCCCGTGCGATTCAGGAGACCACGCTGCGCAAACGCGTTGCCGAGGAAATGGGTATCAAGCTGGCCGAAGGGCAACAGCCCGGACCGATAGACCTGACGAACCCGAAAGTGCAAAAAGCCATTGATACGCTTTATGACGACTTGACCCAGAAAGGCCTGCTCAAGCGCTTAGCATCCAAATTGGAGAAACCGAAACCCGGCCATTTTGAAGAGGCGCAGGAAAAGCTGACTGTCAGCATCGAGATTAAAGAAGCCGATTTGCAGGCACTGGCAAAGGCACGTGGAGAGGCGATTCAGAAAGCACTGACGGATACGGGTATCGCCCAGGAGCGCGTGCGTGTTGATGCGCCGGTAAAAACCGGCATTCAAGGGAAACTGGTCAACACCAAACTGACGCTAGATGTAAAAGCGGCCAAACGTGTGCCAGATGCGCCCGCAGCAGAGAAAACACCGCCAGCGCCAAGCCCGGCGGCATCACCCGCCCAATAAAAAAGGCAGCTTGCGCTGCCTTTTTTGTTTCTTTTACCTTAATGTGGTCTAGATTGTAAAATCCGCTCAGCCAGCATCTGAAACCGCGGCGAAATAAACTTGCGCGGCTGTGTACCAGTATCTGCAATCTGCAAAAGCTCCTCTATCGCAGAACGGAACCCCAGTTCGAACAACCAGTAATCCGATTTATTGATTGCGTAATTCTTGTCCGAACCCACGTCTTCGCATAATCGTTCAAACGCTTCCATACACACATTGCGCTCAGCCATTTTCGCCTCCACTTGTTTTGTATCAAGTTATGGTAAAAGCCTTCGTGCAATTTGGCAAGCGTTTGGTTTGCCTGGTTCAGCTACCCTTTAAGGTAAATTCTGATTCCAGCTCACTTTTGGTCCCAACTATCTTCCCACATGCAGTGTTTGATTTTGTGTCGGTTGGCGATCAGCTCATCAATGCTTGGCTCATCGTTCAATGCACGTTTGATCGCCAGTTTGGTCGCATCGTAGTTGTTTTTGTACATGTCGGCTTTGTCCAGCTTGCCTTCTTTCTCCAGTGGGATACAACCCGGGTCAATCCACACCAGGCTGATGATGCACAGCTCGTTCACCTGATCTTTAGGAATGATGCCTTCGATCACGCAATCCAGAATCGCATCTGCCGTAGCAGCTTGCACTACACCGCCAAACAAGCCCACGTCGGTGCTGCCTTTCAAGGTCACTTTAGGCACTGTCATACACACCGGGCGCACGAGCTGGTTGATGTCACGCACGGCGAACATCGCAGTGTGGCCTTTGCTTTGTGCCATCATGTTGGCAAATGCTTGGCCGACCGGGCCATCCACAGCGCCGATTAAAATCTCGGGCATCGCTGCGGTAACATCTTTACCTTCGGAGAATACGGTGGCTTCACCTGCTTTGAAAACGATTTTAGACATGAATATTCCTTGAAAAATGAATAGGTTACGAAACCAGTTATTTTAGCGAAATCGTGCTTTTTAGGCAATTTCATAACGATAACTGCATATCCACATGGGCAATGCCCGCATCTTGGTATTCGCCACTGGTGATAGCGAATCCGGCACGCTGATAAAAACCGATGGCATGCACCTGCGCAGACAATTTTGCATGAGTGTAGCCTTGCTGTCTGATCACCTGTATCGCCGCATCCAGCAAAGCTTTTCCCACGCCATGATGACGCCACGGTTTCAGCACCGCCATGCGGCCGATCTGATTATCTACCACGCGTGCGCAACCTATTTCCTGTCCTTGATGAATTGCCAGCAAGTGCTGCGCTGTAGCGTCCTGTTCATCCCACTCCAGTGCTGGCGGCACGTGCTGTTCGTTAATAAACACCTGCTCGCGTAGCCGCATCAATGCTGGCTTCTGGCTTGCCCACCCCACGCCGATAATCTTCACATCCGCCAACATAGTAATTCTCACTTGCACACGCTTACAGTGTCAGGCATTATGCGGCTTTGTTCAATACTCGATAAGGATTTAGCATGCAGAAATATTTCTCTGCCGCAACGCGCATCTTACTGGCTTTAGCATTTCTGGGAACACTCATTGTATTATTAATTAACATTACCCATACTCCAGATGGCTATCTTCAATATCAAATGGCACTAGGCCAGTTGGGATTGCCCAGTATCTTTGCGCCACTCATTATTTTGATTAAACTTGTCTGTGGGCTTGGCTTGCTGATGGGTTTTAAAACTCGACTGAATGCTTATGTTCTGGCTGTATTTGCAATTTTCAACGCATTGGTAATTGGTACCAGCGCCTCTCCAAATGCTGTAGAAGTTTTCTTTACTTATTTAGGCTTGGCTGGTGGCCTATTGTTACTGGCACAACACCCGCGAACCAGCTGCGCTCTGGATAACAAATTTAAGGCTTAAACAGCCGTCCACCATTTAAAATCATGTCTCTGGAAGCCAATTAGGAAGCGGCTTCCAGCGCATTAAAATCACTCCCACTCCAACTGCGGGTAGATCGTATTCACATTCCGGCGGTTTGCCACATCAAACAGCACCCATTTATCTTTCTCGCCAGCAGCAGCAGTTTCCATGGCCTGCTCCATGCTTTTGCCGGACTTGATGGCTGCGCGCACATCCGTCAGCAAAAGATTCAAATAGCGTTGCGCATTGCCAAAAGCGGCAACCCCATCCTTGGTGATTGGCCCGTGTCCGGGCACTACTTGTTTGGTATTTTGGTTTTTTAATGTATCCAGCACCGCAATCAACCCTTTTATGTCGCCCTCCAGCACAGGCGTACGTTCAATAAACAGCAAATCGCCGGTGAACAAGGTTTGTGTCTTGCTGTCGGTCACCGTCAAATCAGTGTGCGTGTGTGCTATGGGATAGGCTTTCAAGGTTAATTTGCGGTCACCTAAATCCAGTTCCAAACCATCCTTCACCGCAATGGTCGGCACGATAGTCTCGCTGCCTTTGGCGTCCTCACCCAGCAATTTAACATTGAGCTTGTCGTACTGCTCCTTGCGGTTCAGCAGAGCATTTGCCAGCTTCTCGTGTCCCACATACTGCGGCTTATCTTCGCTAAACGCGGCATTGCCAAACACGTGATCCGGATGCACATGCGTATTGATAACATACAGCACCGGCAGCGGCGTCACCTTGCGAATCGCATCGCGCACTTGCTTACCCACTTTGTAGCTGCCGCCAGTATCAATCACCGCTACGCCCTTGCTGCCTACAATGACGCTAATGTTGCAAATATCGCCTTGATAACCGGTATCAATATCCAGATGTTGACCATGATGCACATAAATGCCATCACCCAAAGATTCCAGAAAATTGCCGCTCGTTGCATTGGTTTTGCTCGCAGCACAGCCAACCAAAGCTATCAACAATAAGAATTTAGTGATTATCCGTATCCACATAAGGCGGCTTTCAGGTTTTAATAAGGTTAAATGCTATTATTATGCGAACAAACGCGCTGTGATGATTGTCACATAGAGCAATCCATCGATATTTTTAAGGAGTCCTGCATGACCAATCGCTACACCAAGGTTGCCATCATATTACACTGGCTTATTGCTATTGCAATATTCTGCATGTTTGCCTTGGGCTGGTGGATGCACGAATTACCTAAAGAAGCACCCAAACAAATGGCTTTCGACCTATTCGACTGGGGTATCTATACTTGGCAGCTTAGCGAAGAAGCATCTCCCAGAACATTCTATTTCAATTTACATAAGTCTGTCGGTGTCACTCTGTTTGCACTCATCCTTTTTCGCGTATTTTGGCGCTTTACACACACACCACCGGCAATGCTCACCAGCTACAAAGCGTGGGAACGCAAGCTGGCAACCGCCGCACATCATATTTTGTATTTGCTGATGGTCGCCATGCCTGTCAGTGGTATCTTGATGGCTATCAATAGCAAATGGGGTATTTTATGGTTTGGGATGGATTTGATTGGCGGCAACGATAATAAACCAATGCGTGATTTCTATAAAGAAATGCACGAATTTATCGGCACATTGCTACTGGTGCTGATTCTGCTGCACATCGTGGGTGCACTCAAGCACAAACTGATTGATAAAGACGAAACCATGAAGCGTATATCACTTAGAAATTAAAACAAAAGCCCGCAACTGCGGGCTTTTTTATATGCTCTGGAAGCCGCATGGATACTGGGCTGCAGAGCATGTTGTTTGATAAGGTTTGAGTTATGCGTGATATTGTTTGCTCAGCGCTTTTACCGCGGCAATCATCGCACCGGCATTCTCCGGGTCTGTCCACTGCGTAATGCCGTGACCCAGATTAAATACATGGCCGCTGCCATGACCATAACTGGCCAAAATGCTCGCCACTTCTTTTTCGATCGCTGCCGGCGTACTCAGCAGAATCGCCGGATCCAGATTGCCCTGCAGCGCGACTTTATTGCCCACGCGTTGGCGTGCCTGGCCAATATCCACCGTCCAGTCCAAGCCCAACGCGTCCGAACCCGCGTCTGCCTGCGCCTCCAGCCACAAGCCACCGCCTTTGGTGAAGATGATGCTAGGCACCTTGCGACCTTCCGCTTCTTTAGTTAAACCAGCCACGATTTTCTGCATGTATTGCAGCGAAAATTCGCGATAAGCATTATGCGACAAGGCACCGCCCCATGAATCGAAAATCATCACCGCTTGCGCACCTGCCGCGATTTGCGCGTTCAGGTACTGCGTAACGGTTTGTGCGGTGATCTCCAGAATACGATGCAGCAAATCCGGGCGTGCATACGCCATTTTCTTGGTGTTCAGAAAGTCCGTGCCGCCTTTGCCTTCCACCATATAAGTTGCCAATGTCCACGGACTGCCAGCAAAGCCGATGAGCGGCACGCGGCCATTCAGGCCTTTGCGTATGCTGGAGACCGCATCGAACACGTATTGCAGCTTGGCCATGTCCGGCACTTGCAAGGCCTGTATCGCCGCTTCATCCTGCAAGGTGCGCTCGAATTTCGGGCCTTCACCTTCCTCAAAATACAGGCCCAAGCCCATTGCGTCCGGTACGGTGAGAATATCGGAGAACAAAATGGAAGCGTCCAGCGGATAGCGGTCTATCGGCTGCAAAGTAACCTCGGTAGCAAAAGCAGGGCTTTTGCATAAGCCTAGGAAACTACCCGCATTTTTACGGCTTTCACGATACTCCGGCAAATAACGCCCTGCCTGACGCATCATCCAGACAGGGGTGTAGTCGGTAGGTTGGCGCAAAAGCGCGCGCAAAAAAGTATCATTTTGCAGTGTCGTCATTTCGTTTGTTCCAAAATTAAAAAGGGATGCCAAATTGATGCATCCCTTTATTGAAATATGCCTGCTACCTTGGCAATACCGATGAGCCCATCAGGAACTCATCCACAGCGCGCGCGCACTGGCGGCCTTCCCGAATCGCCCATACCACAAGCGATTGCCCGCGGCGTACATCGCCTGCGGCAAATACTTTGTCCTTGCTGGTTTTGTAGCATCCTGTGCCCTCCGTAGTCGCTTTGGCGTTACCACGCGCATCTTTTTCCACACCGAAAACATCCAGTAGTTTTTGCACCGGGGAAACAAAGCCCATCGCCAGCAACACCAAATCTGCCGGGATTGTGAATTCCGTACCCTGAACTTCACTCATCTTGCCATCTTTCCACTCGACCTTTGCGCCAACCAAGTGCGTCACTTTACCGTTTTCACCTTTGAACAGCTTGGTGGTCACAGACCAGTCACGCTCTGCACCTTCCTCATGGCTGCTGGAAGTACGCAACTTAAGCGGCCAGTTTGGCCATACCAAGTCTTTGTTTTCTTTTTCAGGTGGACGTGGCATCAGCTCGAATTGTGTCACACTTGCCGCGCCATGGCGGTTGGATGTGCCTACGCAGTCGGAACCGGTATCACCGCCGCCAATCACAATAACATGTTTGCCTGTCGCTTTAATCTGGTCTGGAATCACATCACCGGCGTTCACTTTATTTTGTGGCACCAAGAAATCCATCGCAAAATATACGCCATCCAGCTCACGGCCTGGAACCGGCAAATCACGCGGCTGTTCCGCACCACCGGCCAGAATCACGGCATCATAAGTTTTAACCAATTCGTCAGCAGAGACATTCTCGCCTACATGCTGGTTAACCTTGAACTCAACGCCTTCGGCTTCCATTTGCTTCATGCGACGATCGATATTGGATTTTTCCAGTTTGAAATCGGGAATACCGTAGCGCAACAAACCGCCGATACGGCTATTTTTCTCCAGCACGGTAACGCTGTGACCCGCACGCGCCAATTGCTGCGCAGCGGCCAAGCCAGCAGGGCCAGAGCCTACTACGGCGATTTTTTTACCGGTTTTGTTCAGGTTGATTTGCGGTTTGACCCAGCCATTTTCCCAAGCTTTGTCGATAATCACGTGTTCGATGGATTTAATGCCCACCGCATCGTTATTGATGTTCAGCGTACAAGCCGCCTCACAAGGCGCAGGGCAAATGCGACCCGTGAAATCCGGGAAGTTGTTGGTGGAATGCAGCACGTCTATCGCACCCGCCCAATCCTGGCGGTACACAAGGTCATTCCAGTCCGGAATGATGTTGTTGATCGGGCAGCCGCTGGTGCAGAAAGGGATGCCGCAATCCATGCAGCGTGCGCCTTGCTGCTTGGCCTGGTCGTCCGTCAAGTGCAGAACAAATTCTTTGTAGTTTTTAATGCGTTCCACGACTGGCAGATTTTCCTCTGACAGACGCTCGAACTCCATAAACCCTGTTACCTTACCCATGATTACAGCCTTTACCCATCCTGATTTATTTCTTAGTTTTACGCTGCCACTTTACTGGCTGCAGCGGCCATTTCTGTCAAAGCGCGTTTGTATTCGTGCGGGAACACTTTAACGAACTTGGCACGCTCATTCGCCCAATTGTCCAGAATCGCCTGCGCACGTGCGCTGCCAGTTGCCTTGGCGTGATTCTCGATCAATGTTTTCAGAATCACTTCATCCGGCTGGTTGCGATGCTGAATCTTGCCGACATCGGCCTCTGCAGCTTCCACTTTTTCCAGCGCAACCATGCTGGTGTTGCAGCGTTTGGCAAATTGCCCGTCGATGTCATACACATAAGCGATACCGCCGCTCATACCCGCCGCAAAGTTCTGGCCGGTCAAGCCCAGCACGACGACCGTACCGCCAGTCATGTATTCGCAACCGTGGTTACCCACGCCTTCTACCACCGCGCTGGCGCCGGAGTTGCGCACGCAGAAGCGCTCGCCTGAGACGCCACTAAAATAGGCCTCGCCGGTAGTCGCACCGTACATCACGGTGTTGCCCACAATAATGTTCTCAGATGCATCGCCACGGAAAGCAGCTGGCTTGCGAATGACCACTTTGCCGCCACACAGGCCTTTGCCCACGTAATCGTTGCCTTCGCCTGTCAAGTTGAAGGTAATGCCTTTTGCCAGGAACGCCGCAAAGCTTTGGCCTGCGGTACCTGTCAGGTTGACCGTAATGGTGTCATCGGGCAGACCTGCATTGCCATAACGCTTGGCCACTTCGTGTGCAAGCATGGTGCCCACAGTGCGGTTGGTGTTGGTGATAGGCATGTCGATAGTGACTTTTTCGCCTTTTTCCAAGCCAGCCTGCACTTTAGCAATAATCTGGTTATCCAGCGCGTTCACCAAGCCGTGATCTTGCGATTCGGTATGCTTGCGGGAAACGCTGGCTGGCATATCCGGCTGATGGAACACTTTGGTGAAATCCAAGCCCTGAATTTTCCAGTGGTCGATACCTTTTTGCATGTCCAGCAAATCTGCGCGGCCCACCAGATCGTCGAACTTGGCAATACCCAGGCTGGCCATGATTTCACGCACTTCCTCAGCCACAAAGAAGAAGTAATTCACCACATGTTCCGGTTGGCCGGTAAATTTCTTGCGCAGTTCCGGGTCTTGTGTCGCCACGCCCACCGGGCAGGTGTTCAGATGGCATTTGCGCATCATGATACAGCCTTCCACCACCAGCGGTGCGGTTGCAAAGCCAAACTCATCCGCACCCAACAGCGCGCCAATCACCACGTCGCGGCCAGTTTTTAATTGACCATCCACCTGCACAATGACACGGCCGCGCAACTGGTTGAGCACCAGCGTCTGTTGAGTCTCGGACAAGCCCAGCTCCCACGGCGTACCCGCGTGCTTGATGGAGGAAATCGGTGAAGCGCCTGTGCCGCCATCATGGCCGGCAATCACGATATGGTCGGACTTGGCTTTGGCCACGCCTGCAGCCACAGTACCCACGCCGGTTTCGGACACAAGCTTGACCGAAATGGAAGCGCTCGGATTGGCGTTCTTCAAGTCGTGAATCAGTTGCGCCAAGTCTTCAATCGAATAAATGTCATGGTGCGGCGGTGGCGAGATCAAGCCCACGCCGGGTACACTGAAACGCAATTTAGCGATATAAGGAGAAACCTTGTGACCGGGCAATTGACCGCCTTCACCCGGCTTGGCACCTTGCGCCATCTTGATTTGAATCTGGTCGGCATTGGTCAGGTAATCCACAGTCACGCCAAAACGGCCGGAAGCCACCTGCTTGATGCTGGAACGCATGGAATCGCCTGCTTTCAGGGCAACCGCTTTTTCAATCTGATCCGCACCAAACACTTCAGCCGTATTCGTATCAACAGTCACCGGGATAAAGCGTTTGGCATCCTCGCCACCTTCGCCCGTGTTGGATTTGCCGCCGATGCGGTTCATCGCGATTGCCAATGTGGTGTGCGCTTCCGTAGAAATGGAACCCAAGGACATCGCGCCCGTCGCGAAACGTTTGACGATCTCTTTGGCGGACTCTACTTGCTCCAGCGGAATCGCACTTGCTTTTGGCTTGAACTCGAACAAGCCGCGCAGGGTCATGTAACGGCGCGCTTGGTCGTTAATCAGCTTGGCGTATTCTTTGTAAGTATCAAATTTGCCTGTACGAGTCGCATTTTGCAGTTTGGCGATAGATTCGGGCGTCCACATATGCTCTTCGCCACGCACGCGGAAGGCGTATTCACCGCCTGCATCCAGTGCGTTTGCCAACACAGGGTCTGTGCCATAGGCCGCACGGTGCATGCGCAGCGCTTCCTCAGCCACTTCGCTCAGGCCGATGCCTTCGATGTTGGTGGCGGTGCCGGTGAAGTATTTTTCAACAAAGGCCGAATTCAAGCCGATGGCTTCGAAAATCTGTGCGCCGCAATAGGATTGATAAGTAGAAATACCCATCTTGGACATGACTTTATACAGGCCTTTGCCAATCGCTTTGACAAACTTATAATTCGCTTCTTCAGGCTTGTCGGTCATGGTAGCAATGGTTTCGTACGCCAGCCATGGGTACACGGCTTCAGCACCATACCCTGCCAGCAGGGCAAAGTGATGTACCTCGCGCGCGGAGCCGGTGGCAACCACTAGGCCAGTCTTGGTGCGCAGGCCGGTTTTCACCAAATGTTGATGCACCGCAGCGCAAGCCAGCAATGCCGGGATAGCGACTTGAGACTTGGTTGTCGTCGCATCGCTCAGGATGATGATATTGATGTCGTTCTTCACGACTTCTTCTGCCACGTCACACAATTGCTCCAACGCGACCGACATACCTTTTGTGCCTAAAGCCACATCGTAGGTCGTGTTCAACACCATGGAGCGGTATTTGCCGCCCGTCAGCGTCCCGATATTTTTCAGCTTGGTGAAATCGCTGGTGCTCAGCACTGGCTGTGCGGCTTCCAGGCGCAATGGCGGATTGGTTTCATCCACAGACAGTAAATTCGGTTTCGGTCCGATAAATGTCACCAGGGACATCACCAGTTCCTCGCGAATCGGGTCGATTGGCGGGTTGGTCACTTGTGCGAACAGCTGTTTGAAGTAGTTGTAGAATACTTTCGCTTTATTGGACAACACCGGCAAAGCGGCGTCGTTGCCCATGCTGCCTGCGCCTTCCTCGCCATTCGCAATCATTGGCTGCAGCACAAATTTGATGTCTTCCTGGGTATAACCGAAGGCTTGTTGCGTATCCAGCAGGTTTTCCTTGCCAGCCGCTTCTTTGGCTTGTTCTTTCAAATCGTTTAAGTGGAAACGTGTCGCTTCGATCCATTTGCGATAGGGCTTGGCGGTCGAAAGTTGTTGTTTCACTTCCGCATCATCGATGATGCGGCCTTGTTCCATGTCGATCAGCAGCATCTTGCCTGGCTGCAAGCGCCATTTTTTGATGATTTTTTCTTGCGGGAATGTCAGCACACCCATTTCAGACGCCATCATCACGATGTCATCATCTGTCACCAGATAACGAGCCGGACGCAAGCCGTTCCTATCCAGTGTCGCACCGATCATTTTGCCATCGGTGAAAGCCACTGCAGCCGGGCCATCCCATGGCTCCATCAAGGCTGCGTGATATTCATAGAAAGCACGACGGTCCTCATCCATCAAAGGATTACCGGCCCATGCTTCGGGAATCAGCATCATCATGGCATGCGGCAGGCTATAGCCACCAGCCACCAGCAACTCCAGGCAGTTGTCGAAACATGCGGAGTCAGACTGGCCTTCGGCAATCAGTGGCCAGAGTTTATCCAAATCCTCACCCAGTAAGGCGGATTTCATGGTTTCGTGGCGTGCGGCCATCCAGTTCACGTTACCACGCACGGTGTTGATCTCGCCGTTGTGCGCAATCATGCGGAAAGGGTGTGCCAAATCCCATGCTGGAAATGTGTTGGTGGAGAAACGTTGGTGCACCAGAGCCAACGCAGAAACAATGCTCTCGTCACGCAAGTCTTGATAGTAAACGCCGACTTCATTAGCCAGCAACATGCCTTTGTAAACGATGGTACGTGATGACAGGGAAGGGATATAGAACGCCGCATTATCCTTCAGGTTAAGCTCGCGCACGGCGTGCTCAATACGTTTGCGAATCACAAAGCATTTACGCTCGAACACATTGTTGTCGCTCACCGTCGCGCCGATAAACACTTGGCGCATCGCAGGCTCCACATCGCGCGCCGCTTGGGCGATGTCGCTGCTATCCACAGGCACCACGCGCCAGCCCAGCAGAGATTGGCCTTCTTCGGCAATGATTTTGGCGAATACCGCTTCTACCTGCTTTTGATTTGCTTGAGATTGCGGCATAAACACATTTGCCACCGCATATTGGCCGATTTCAGGCAAATCGATATTCAGTTTTGCCGCCTCTTTGCGCATAAACGCATCTGGCATTTGCATCAGCAAACCGGCGCCATCGCCCAGCTTCGGGTCGTAGCCGGTCGCACCGCGGTGCGTCAGGTTGGTCAGGAGCTGCAAGCCCTGCTGTACGATCTGGTGGCTTTTTTGACCCTTGATATGGGCTACGAAACCTACGCCACAACTGTCTTTTTCATTACGGCTATCGTATAAACCCTGATTTTTTGGTGCTTTTGCAACTTGCATATTCTTTGCCTGATAGTTCTAATTCTAAACATTTAGCGGAACCTTCAATCATACCTTTAAATACCTGCAAGTTCAATCACCTAGACCACATCCAAGCAAAACTGAAAAACAAAAATAGATGCTTTTCCCACTTGATTTTATAAATGAGAATCATTATCATTTATAAACATTTAGAGGAGATGTTGCGATGAACAACCCTTGTGACAAACTGATTTTGGCAGAAAGCGCCGGTGTGCGACTCATCTATTGCAAAAACTGCAACGTCATTGAGCTGGAAATGGGCGCGATTTCGTTGCGACTTAGCCCGGAGCATACGCAGCAGATTGCCAACACCATGATGAAAGCCAGCTTGCGACTGGATCGCATGACCAGCCTTTCGGACTACTTTAGCGCAAGCCCGGGGCAGCTTCAAATCATGCACTAACGTGGGCGCTGTAAACACGCCGCTTTACGCGCGTGCGCTTCATTATGAATTATGCTGGCCTGGGAGGCGCTTCCAGGGCAGCGGTGTAAGCAATGAAACTACAGCAATAAACTACAACTTGGCGAACGCCGCTTTTGCCGCCTCTACAGTTTGCGCAATATCCGCATCCGTATGCGCGGCGGAGACAAACCCGGCCTCGAACGCGGATGGCCCGAAATACACGCCGCTATCCAGCATGTGGTGGAAGAATTTGTTGAACGCCTCTTTATCCGCCTGCATGATTTCGTCATATGAAGTCGGGCAAGTTTTGCTGAAATATAGTCCGAACATGCCGCCCACGCTTTGCGCGCAGAATGTCACGCCTGCCTGCTGCGCGGCTTGCGTCAAGCCATCCACCAGCTTTTTGGTTTGCGTAGTCAGTTTTTCGTAAAAGCCGGGTTCCTGAATCAGCTTGAGCGTTGCCAAACCGGCAGTGACCGCAACAGGATTGCCTGACAGCGTGCCTGCCTGATACACCGGGCCGAGCGGCGCGAGCACGCTCATAATATCTTTGCGGCCACCAAACGCGCCCACCGGCAAGCCGCCGCCAATCACTTTGCCCAATGTCGTCATGTCCGGCTTGATGCCAAGCAAGGCTTGCGCACCGCCCAAACTAACGCGGAAACCGGTCATCACTTCATCAAAAATCAGCACGGCACCGTGCTTGGTACACAGCGCACGCAGCGCTTGCACGAATTCCTGATGCGGCACGATCAGGTTCATATTGCCGACAATCGGCTCCAGAATCACACAGGCGATTTCGTTGCCGATTTTGCCAAATACGTCTTCCAGCATTTGCGTGTTGTTGTATTCCAGCGTCAGTGTGTGAGCGGCCACTTCTGCCGGAACACCCGCTGAGCTTGGCTCACCAAATGTCAGCAAACCGGAACCCGCTTTCACCAGCAGCGCATCGGCATGGCCGTGGTAGCAGCCTTCGAACTTGACGATTTTGCTGCGCTTAGTAAAGCCGCGCGCCACGCGAATCGCGCTCATGGTCGCCTCTGTGCCGCTGCTCACCAGCCGCACTTGCTCCATGCTGGGCACCAGCTTGTTAATCAGCTCGGCCATTTCCAGCTCCAGGCCGGTTGGCGCGCCGAACGACAAGCTATTGGCCACCACCTCCTGCACCGCTTTGGTCACCTCCGGGTGCGCATGACCCAGTATCATCGGCCCCCACGAATTGATGTAATCGATGTATTCCTTACCGTCCACATCCCACAGGCGCGACCCCTTGCCGCGCTTGAAAAAGATAGGCGTGCCCCCCACGCTGCGGAAAGCGCGCACCGGCGAATTGACGCCGCCGGGAATGAGTTGCTGGGATTTTTCGAAGAGTTGTTGATTAAGCGATGTCATGATGTTTTGGCTCTAATAAACGGTTAAATTCTTTTGTAGTTTCGGCAATGTTTTCGGCATTATATAGCGCATTGATAACTGCCACCGCATCGGCGGCCTGCAGCAAGTGCACATTCTCCGGCGTGATGCCGCCAATGGCGACTTTGGGAATATCCAAATCCGCTACGAACAAGCTTAAATCGGTTTTTACCGCATTGGGCTTGGTGCCGGAGGGAAAGCATGCGCCAAATGCCACGTAACTGGCGCCTGCCGCTTGTGCTTTGTGCGCCAGCTCCAAGCGGTTGTAACAGGATGCGCCGATGATTTTGTCTGCGCCAAGTCTGGTGCGGGCTGCGGCGATGTCGCCATCGGTGCCACCCAAGTGTACGCCGTCGGCATCCAAGGTTTCGCAAAGTTCGATATGGTCGTTAATCACAAACGGCACTTGGTAGGCCGCACAAAGCGATTTTAAAACACCGGCCTGCAGGGCGCTTAGTTGCTGGCTTGCAGCCTTGTTGCGGTATTGCAGCATACCGACACCTGCTTGCAGAATTGCTTCGGTTTTGGCCAGCAGCAGTTCGGTATCCAGTTCGTCCGGCGTGATGGCGTAAATGCGGCTAGTGCTGAATAGACGGGCTTTTGCCATTGCCTTTGTCGTCTTGCTCGTCTTCGTCGCGCGCCCAAAAGAAACGGTCTGGAATAAATTGCCCCATGCCCGGGCGAAAGCCGTTCTTGAGTGTCTGCCAGGCGTATTCCTGTGCCTCCTGTACAGCCTCTTCCACACTCAGGCCGTGCGCCATGCAGGCGGCAATGGCGCTGGTGAGCGTGCAGCCGGAACCGTGATAACTGCCTGCCAGGCGCTCCCAATGGTAATCGCGGATCAGCCCACTACGACCATACAGGCTGTTAATCACGTCGTTAGTGCGCTCGTGTGTGCCGGTAATCAGCACATATTCACTGCCCATCTCCAGCAATCTTTCTGCGCACTGGTGCAAACCGGTATTTTTGACCTCGTCCCCTTCATCATAAAAGGCCAAACGGCGCGCTTCGATGCTGTTAGGCGTAATTAAGGTCGCCTGCGGGAACAGCAATTCGCACATCGCCGCATGCATTTCCTCGCTGGTGAGTTCGTCACCACGGCCGGAAGCCAGCACCGGGTCTATCAGCAAAGGAATATCCGGGTAATCGGCCACGATCTCTGCAATCATGGCCACATTTTCCACACTGCCCAGCAAGCCTAGCTTGAAGGCCGTGACTTGCATATCCTCGAGAATAGTACGCGCCTGGTCGTTAATCCAGTCTGCATCCAGCGGCATAATGCTTTCCACACCCACGCTATCCTGTACGGTGATGCCAGTAACCACGGATAAAGGGTGACAGCCAATACTGGCCAAGGTAAGAATATCTGCTTGCAAACCTGCACCGCCACTTGGATCTGTCGCGGCGAAAGTCAACACGCAAGGAGGGATAGTTGCCATGTGTTACTTTCAAATCTGGAGCGGCTGACGGGAATCGAACCCGCGTATCAAGCTTGGGAAGCTGGCGTTCTACCATTGAACTACAGCCGCATAAAACCGATATTCTACTTTTCCACACGCTGCAAAGCAAAGTGAGTTTTCAGATATACTTGAATTATGGCAGTCTCCCTAGCAAATAAACTTGTCGTTGGTATTTCCTCGCGCGCCTTGTTCGATCTGGAACAAAGCCACCGCCTGTTTGAAACCAAAGGGGTAGGAGAGTACAGCCAGTATCAGCGCGAACATGAGAACGACCCCTTGAGTGAGGGCATGGCGTTCCGGCTGGTGAAAAAACTGCTCTCCATCAAAGACAAAAACGGTGAGCCCTGCGTCGAAGTGATTTTGCTCTCCCGCAACAGTGCAGATACCGGCTTACGCATCTTCAATTCCATCGAACATCATAATTTGAACATCACGCGTGCCGTTTTTTCACAGGGCGAGAGCCCATATCAATACGCCGAGGCCTTGGGACTAAACCTGTTTTTGTCAGCAGACCCGACCGACGTAAAAAACGCGCTAGATGCCGGCATTGCCGCCGCCACCATCATGTCCTCTACCGTGGGCAACAACGAGAGTCCGCAACTGCGTATCGCATTTGACGGCGACGCGGTGCTGTTTTCCGACGAATCCGAGCGCGTATTTAAGGAAAAAGGTCTGGAAGCATTTACCGAACACGAAAAGGCCAAGGCCAACACGCCGCTTGCTAGTGGGCCTTTTCGACCGTTTCTGGAGGCGCTACACCGCATCCAGAAAGGCTTTGGACCGGATGACGCGCCCATTCGCACCGCGCTGGTGACCGCACGCAACGCACCGGCGCATAAACGCGTGATCCAGACCCTGCGTGTGTGGGGGGTACGCATCGACGAGGCGATTTTTCTAGGCGGCGTGGAGAAAGGCCCGGTATTGAAAGCGTTTGGTGCGGACATTTTCTTTGACGATCAGAAATCACACTGCGACTCCGCCCGCCAGCATGTGGCCACAGGCCATGTGCCGCACGGGGTAGGGAATCGCTAGCTGTTGACTAGAGGGAAGTACATTCCGGTTTAACGCCAGCTGGCAAATGTATCCCGAAGTTGAATATCACCGAAGTATTCGGGTTGTTCAGCCGTTTGTTTTCAATCTCCTGACATGCCTCGGCATTATCGCCTGTCTCATTACCTGCGCCGGGTGCGGCAACATTCAACACCGCCAGATGCTGCATGGGAGTATCCGTCTGGGTCAGCAAACTCCCCAGCCCCGCAGCATCCCTGGGCGCATTGCCGCCATTATTTGGGGATGTAAGAGAGGCAAGAATACTAAAATTATCCGTATTAAAAGTGATAATGTAGTTGGTGCCCGCGTCCAGCGTGCCTAAATTAAACACATATGTGCCAACAGTTTCACCCGGTGCGCGTGCCAAAGCGCCTGTCAGGGTATCGCCGCCCACCAAACCTAAGCCACCTACGGTATATGTGAATACCGGATCTACCGCGCCGACAATTTTGTTCTGTCCCGGATTGGCAATGATTGAAATGGCACGCTGGTTGATGACGCCGGTGTTGTCTGCCACAAAGGTCACCGCATAGTTGTTACCACTATTACCATCATTCACGCTGCCGCTGGCAGTGAGTGTCTTGCCTGTGCCTGCGTTGCGGTTATCAAACGTCTGGCTGAAGCTGCCGGTATCACCGGTCACGATGCTGCCGGAGGTCACTGTCGGTGCGCCCACTGAGCTGGTGTTGCCATCGTAGGTCTTGGTGTCCGTCACCGCGGTCACCGTGATGGCGCGCTGGGTAATTGTGCCCACATTGCCACTAGCTGTTGAACCCGATACCTGATAACCATAAACCGGTTTTGCGCCATTGCTGGCGCTGGTGACAGAGATGGTGTTCGATGTTACGGTTTTGCTCACACCCACGTTTTTATTGTCGTAGGTCGCACTGGTTAACGCCGACAGATTAACTGTATCACCATCTATCGCACCGCTTTGCCCCAAGGTTAACCCGCTGATTGCGGCTGTAGTTGTGCCCTCATACACCTTACTGGTGGATCCACTCAAAGTCGCAGCAATAGTCGGCGCAAGACTATAAATAAAGCCGTCACCTGTTCCTAGAATCGGGCTGCCAAAAGCTGTGTTGTATTGTTTGAAATCGTAGGCAGCCAACAGGTTAGCGCCGCGCGTATCGCTCAACGGGCTGGTGGAATATACCAGCCAGCGAGACCCGACGCCCGGTGTCAGATTGAAATTGCCAGGGTTCAAAAAGTTTTGTGCGGCGGCCAATGTAATGGATGTGCCGGAACCTGTGCCGGTGGCGGTGATATTGCCTCCTAAGGTCAGGTTGTTGCTTAACGTACGTGCTGACAACGTTCTGACGCTGGATGCATTGACCGTCAACGCATTTGCGTCCACCAGTGCCACATCGCGGCCACTGGTGATAGCAATGGCATTAAAATTATTGGCGGCATTATTCAGCGAAATATCGTTTGTTGCGCCCGCATTCAGCGTGGTTGTGCCACCCACTGTCACCGCTCCGGTTTGCGTAATGGCGCCCGCCGTTTGCAAGCCCAAAGTGCCGCTGATATTGCTGGTGCCCAACACGATGGCATTCGCATCACGCAAGCTGACATTATTGCCGGTGGTAACGGCCACACTGGCAAAATTGTTAGCCGCATTAGTTGCAGTGATATTGCCCGTACCCGATGCCATGGTCAACGCATTGCCACCGGCATTGATGCTGTTTGCAAATGTAA
The DNA here is from genome assembly GCA_044228125.1 of Methylophilus sp. Lineage (GTDB taxonomy): Bacteria > Pseudomonadota > Gammaproteobacteria > Burkholderiales > Methylophilaceae > Methylophilus. The sequence goes on along the minus strand of JBGAVM010000017.1, from coordinate 20,292 downwards.
TGGCGCTGTTGGTTGTGGCCAAGTTGGTTGCGGCACCCAGCGTCACTGCGTCGTTATAGGTTTGCGTGCCTGTCGTGGTGACCGCGCCGCCGTTGATTACAGTTGTACCGCCAGCATCTGTGGTCAGGGATGCCAAGGCCAGCGTATTGCCGACCGCGCCGCCAAATGTGGTGGCCGCACCAGTATTCACCGCCAGCGTACGATTTGCACCGCTGGAATTGATGGTCCCGCCAAAGTTTACATTACCACTTGTTCCGCCTCCGGCAGCACCCAAGGCAGCAATCGTAGTATTGGCTGAAAGCAGGGAGTTGCCATTGATGGTGACATTGGCACCATTACCGCCTATGCCGGTACCCGTGCGTGCGCCACCGGAAGCGGTAATGTTGTTATATGTAATGCTATTGCCTGTACCCGCAGACAATGTCACAGCAGCGGCATTACCGCCATTTTGATTCGTCCCCACACCGGCACTGCCCGAAGCAGTGATAACGCCTGTTACGATACTGCCACCGGCATTGATATTGACCGTACCCGCGTTTCTGCCGACATTGCCTGTCAGGCTAGTGCCTCCAGAACTACTAACCGTGCTGCTAACAGACACATTACCTAATGCAGCCAACGCGATATTGCCGCCATGTCCCAGCGTGCCCCCCTGCGTAGAAAGCGCACCTGTGGAAACATTTCCACTTGTTGCATTATTGGTGACGGAAATACCCGCTGCGGTGCCGCCTGCGCCTGCGCCAATGGCATTGCCTGTTCTGCTGATCAATGTACCGGTAGTAATATTCCCTGCAGTGCTGTTGTTAATATTAATAGCTCCGGCGCCACCTCCGTTAGCGTTGCCGGTTCCTGCGTTGCCGCCGGAAGCAGTAGCTGCTCCCATTGAAATGCCATTGCTGCTATTGATGGTGATAGTGCCAGCATTACCGCCAGCCATATTGGCGCCATTGCCATTGCTGCCCGATGCATTCATCGCACCGGTACCTGTAAAACCACCTGCGTTGATGGTGATTGTGCCACCATTGCGCCCCACATTGCCCGCGCTCGCCGTACCGCCATTAGCAGTGATGGTAGCCACCCCCAAGTTAGTAGTGCCGGTAGAGGTAATGCTGATATTTCCGGCATTAGCATTCGCTGCGCCAGTAGAGGCGATATTGCCCGCAGTACGCGTGATCGTCGCACCGGAAAGCGTGATGCCGCCTGTTTGAGAGGTCAGGTTAGCACCTATCGCCAGATTGCCCGTACCACTGTTATCTGCATCAGCTTTGAAATTGATGTTACCCGTTCCGCTGACAGCAACCGCGGCATTCACATTGATGTTGTTATTGGCTTCCAGCCGGATACTATTGTTTGCTCCCATGGTCAGGGTACTTGCAATCGTGATGTCATTAGTCGCCTGAAAAAATGCCTCCGAATAGCCGGTAATGTCGGAAATCTGCACGATGGTATTGGCTGGGCCATCGCCAAAAGCCAAGTCGGGTGTGCCGTTCGGATTGTTGGGCGGACTGGCTTGGGTACTGGTGTTCAGTGTGATATTGGTCGGGTCAAGCAAAAACTTGCCGCCTACACCATGGCTGGCGGACAGATCCACTTTGCCGATGAAGTCAAGGTTCTGCTTGCCGGAAACCTCGACAAAACCACCATTGCCACTTTGGGCACCGCCACGCGCCGTGATACTGCCGTAGTAGCGCGTAGTGTCATTAGACCAGACGATCGCCGTACCACCGTTGCCACTATTGATAGCATCTGCGTGGATACTGGCATCTTTGTCCACATAGGTAGTACGCGCATTGTAGACTTGCGCATTCTTGCCTTGGTAATCACCCCCCACCAGCACGGTACCACCACCTGCATTACCGGAAGCATCCAGATTGGCGCCTTTGAATAGTGCTACTTGCTCGCCGGTGACTTCGATATGGCCACCGGTAGTTCCCGTCGTATCACCTTTAGCACTCAATGTGCCGCTGACACTCACCTTGGCATGATCGCCACCTTCCAGCCGAATCACACCGTTACGCTCCACCAAACTATTAGCCTGCACGATGCCCGACACGTTAATGGCAGAACTGCGCGCACTGGTTGCCAGTTGTACCGTACCACCATCCGCCTGAATGTGGCCGGATTGCTCTACAAAGGCATTTAGCGCATCGCCGGAAAGGCGCGCTCTAATCAAGCCATTGCCATAAAAATCCAACATGGCAGATTGTGCCGAACCCAATACTACGCTGCCTTGGTTGGCAGTGATGTTGCCGCTATTGATCACTTCGTTGCCCAGCATCACCACATAGCCACCATCCGCTGCACGTATCGTGCCTTGGTTCATTACACGACTTGGGTTGCCACCAGCATTGAAGCGGTAGTTACCGCCAAGAAAATCCGTATTGGAAATATTAAGCGTGGACGCCACCAGGCCGCCCACATCCACTTGTGCCCCTTGACCGAAAAGTACGCCATTGGGGTTGACTAGAAACAAGCTGCCAGTTGCACTCAGGCTGCCAAAAATTTGCGAAGCCTCCGAGCCAATCACGCGATAAAGCGCCATCCCTTGAGCAGGCTGCAGCAGCTGCACTGATTCACCTGCGCCAACACCAAAAGACTGCCAGTTGATGATGGATTTCTGCGTCGCCTGATGAATCTGCATCTGGCTACCGTTCATCTGGATGTGGGATTGCCCGTGTTGCACTTCTGCCCCTGCGGGCAATGCATGCACCAACCCTGGCAATGCCAATGTTTCCGCCAACGCCATGCTGACCAGCAGCCGGATTTTGGCCCGCTGGCTTAAGTTAAACTTTGTCATTTGAGAGTGTTTAATCATTTTTCTGCCAGCCTCCATCATCACATCTGGCTTTAAAAATCTTTTTGCAACTGCCCCCAAACCCGAGTTTCGTTCTCTTGCGATACACCGTCGAACTTCCGGGCCTGGTGCGAAACCGTGATATCCAGCAGCCATTTTCTGCTGAACGCCATATCGACGCCAACACCGTAATGGATGGATTTCACATGATTATCATCACTAAGTGCATCCCGATTGAGCTTGCCACGGCCGAAACCCACAAATCCATACGTGCTAATCCCTTCAAGCAATAAATTTGCCAGTTTTTGGCCAGCTGCAATATTCTTGCGAAGTTCAGCTCCAGTCATATAGCCGGTATCTGCCTGGCTTGGCAGTTCGGCAAAACCGCGCCAACGGTTGATACCGCCGATAAGGATTTTTTCCACACTATCCAGATTTTTGTTGGCATACTGGTAATCGGCTCGCAAAGCAAGACTGACGCCACTGCTGAAGTATTGCACCCTGGATGCAACGAGGTTGTATTTAAGGAAATGGCCTTCGGTTTTTGCGCCGGTGGCATCCAGTGATTCAGCAAACGCATCCTTGAAATTCACCCGGCCTGCGCGCAAATTCAGCCCGGCCTGATAACTGACATCCCCCTGACTATTGAACCAATCGCCGAACAGCCCGAGGTCGATATTGGAGACATTGCGTCGGTTATTCAATGAAAATGCGGAAACATCGTCATCTACCCGCTTGTAGGCACCACCCGCATGTGCGCTCAGCCCACCCTGCGCATTACGCATCAGTGGTTGATCCAGCCCGGCACTAAAATACTGGCTATCGCCTTCTGCCTTGAGCTGCTTGAATGGCCCACCTAGTTTGTAATCCACGTAGTTGTAGCCCAAGTTCAATAAAGTGCCAGATTCATGCACCGGTATCAAATAGCCCAGATTAAGGCCTCGCTGGCCGTCATCTCGTGAATTCTTAAGGCTTATGGACAGCTGATCGCCCCTGCCGGCAAGATTGTTCAACCTGAGGCCTGCCAACAGCACTTCGCGGCCGGTAAATCGGTTACCGTAGGTATTTGCCGCAATATAGCCTTCCACGGCTGGTAATGGCTGTAATTCAATATCCACATTGCTGCTGCCGACAGCCTCGCCCGGGTTAAGTTGCGCACTGGCGCGAATTGCTGGCAGCGAGTTCAGCAAGGTGACATTGCGCACCAAATTCTTCTCCGCAATCGCGTCACCCGTTTTTAAATGATGAGCGGCCATCTTGCCGAGAAAATCGCCATTCAGCTTTTCTGCGCTGTTCAAGCCCAATCCGCCTAAAGTACCTTCAAGCACCGCGATTTCTACTGTGTTGTTCCGGATATCCTGCGCCGGCAAATAAGCCTGTGCCAGAAAATAACCATTGTTGCGATAATAATCCGTAATGATTTTGGCCGCCCGGTTCAGGGTATTGATGTCGTTTTCACGGCCTAAATAATCCTTCAGCAAGCCTCGCAACTGCTCAGTGCTGAATACCTGATTGCCACTGAAAATGAATTGTTCAACCTGCACCTTGACACTTTCTGCGTCCGTGGCAGGACGATATGCAGGTCTTTCTTGCTGCTTGATCTCCGCAGGGCGTGGCTGTGGCGGTAAAGTAGGTTGCGGACGCGGAATGTCTGCGGCATCCGGCACTGCTGGCGCCGCCCAGCTTAAAATCGGCAAACACGTCAATATCAGGCTGGCTGACACCATCAACCGATTGATAACATTGGTAAAGTCGGTAGAGCTAGACATCCATGTATGATATACAATTACACTATAAATTTAAAGTAAAGCTTTAAGTTCAAGCACAAAAACCCACATCATGCCAGATCGAGTGGGTCTATATCCAACACCCAGCGTATCTTGGCGGCAGCTTTATCGGCGCGTAATTGCGGAATCAGCACTTTAAATAGTTGTTGCAAATGCCTGCGGCTGGCAGATTGAAAAAGCAGCTGCCCACGCTCCATGCCTTTCAGGCGCTCCATTTGCGGGCGCACCGGGTCATAGATCATCACATCGGCGCCGGTTTGCCGCGCCCATTGTGCGGCTTGGGTCAAGAAGCGGTTCACGGGCGCATAATCATTGGCTTCCGCCTTGATGAGCGCAAAATAGCGTGTCGGCGGGAACTGCATCACCTGCCGCTCGTGCAGCAGCTCGGTGGCGTAAGCCGTGTAATCCTGTTCGCGCAAGGCCGCAAACAGCGGATGTTGTGGAAACGCCGTTTGTATCAGCACTTCGCCCGCCTTGTCGGCACGTCCGGCGCGACCTGCTACTTGCATCAACTGCGCGAACAGGCGCTCGGCAGCGCGAAAATCCGGGCTGTACAAAGCACTATCCGTATCCAGCACGCCCACCAGCGTCAAATTGGGAAAATCATGCCCTTTCGCCAGCATTTGCGTGCCGACCAGAATGTCCACCTCGCCCGCATGCACGCGGCTAAGCAAATCATGCAGCGCGTCCTTGCTGCGCATGCTGTCCCTATCTACTCGTGCAATACGCGCTTGTGGAAAAAGCTGGTTCAGCGTTGCTTCCAGCCGTTGAGTAGCCTGGCCAACCGGTTTTAAATCCGCGTTGCCGCAACTGGGGCATTGCAGTGGAATCTTCTGCTCGTGCCCGCAATGGTGGCATTTCAGCCGCCTTTGCCCCAGGTGCACCACCAGCCGCGCCGAACAACGCGGGCAGGACGATATCCATTGGCAAGCATTGCAATGTAACACGGGCGCATAACCGCGTCGGTTGAGGAAAAGCAGGCTTTGCTCGCCGCGCTCCAGACGCGTTTTGATGGCACGCACCAGCAAGGGCGAAAAGCCGTTTTCCGTAGGCGATTTGGCGGTATCGATACAAAAAATCTGCGGCAGTTGCGCGCTTTGCACCGCGCGCTCCGTCAGCGCCAGCAATCCCACCTGGCCTTTCTGCGCCTGATGCCAAGTCTCCAGCGCAGGCGTAGCGCTACCCAGCACGATGGGTATGCCAAGCTGCTTGGCGCGCACCAGCGCCACATCGCGCGCGTGGTAGCGCATGCCTTCCTGCTGCTTGTAGGAACCGTCATGCTCTTCGTCCATGATAATGACGGACAGGTGCGGCATGGGCGTGAATACGCTCAAGCGCGTGCCAATGACGATTTTGGCCGCGCCACTGGCAGCCGCTTGCCAATTATGTAAGCGCTCACTCTCGCCAAGATTGCTGTGCAGCGTGATCAAAGGAAATTCGCTCAAACGGCTCCTGAAACGGGCTTCTAGCTGCGGCGTCAGGTTGATTTCCGGCACCAGCACCAGCGCCTGCGTGTTCGGCTGCTGCAAAATCTCGGCCAGAATCTGCATATAGACTTCGGTTTTGCCGCTGCCGGTGATGCCATACAACAACCACGGTTTGAACATGTGTTTTTCCGCCAGCACCGCGTCAATAGCTTGTTGTTGCTCGGCATTCAATTGCGGCGCGATATGGCTGACAGGCAAAGAAGGTTTGACCGCGACGATTTCTTGCTTGTGCACCAGCCCTTGCGCCTCCAGCTGCAACATGGCTTTGCGCCAAGTAACGGAAATCTGCGCCAGTTGCGCCTCGCTTAAACACACGCCACCTTGCAGGGCTTGTGCGATGCGGCGCAGCACGGCTTGCCGCGCGGGAATGGTCTCCAAATCCAGCGCCCCAACCAGGCTGTAGGCAAATGTCTTGCGCGCGCTGGCCGGTTTGGTCTGGCGCAAGCGCAAGGGCAGGCTGGCAAGCAGCACCTGGCCTAGCGGTGCGTGGTAATAATCCGCGCAGAACTTGAGCAGTTTGAAACTGGCCGCATCAAATGCAACATCGTCGAACACATGCGTCACGGGCTTCAGCTTTTTCACGTCAATATCGCTCTGCGTCACGATGTCGATGACCACGCCCACCAGATTGCGCCCGGCAAATGGCACGATGACGCGATTGCCGATGCGTGCCGAGTCACCGCTATCGGTGTAATCGAACAGGCGGTCGAGCGGGACATCCAGCGCAATTCTTAAAATTTTCGGCATGTGTGGCAAGAGCTTATTGAGTTAAAATAACGCTTTTGTAAAAGTCAGATTCCCTTGAAACAACATATTATAGAGTTACTTGGTCAGGCCGCCGCGAAAATCGGTGCAGATTTAAGTCAAGTTGAAATCATTCTGGATCGCCCGAAATCGGCCGACCACGGCGATTTTGCGACCAATCTGGCCATGTTGCTGGCCAAATCCTTGCGCCAGAACCCGCGCGCTATTGCCGAGCAGATCAAACAAAACCTGCCAGCTTCCGACTATATCAACAAAGTGGAAATCGCGGGTGCCGGTTTCATCAATTTCTTTCTGAACGCCAACGCCAAGCAAAATGTGGTGAAAGACATCTTTGCCGCGGGCGACAAGTTTGGCCACAACACGAATGGCAAGGGCGAAAAAGTGCAGGTGGAATTCGTCTCCGCCAACCCGACCGGCCCGCTGCACGTAGGTCACGGGCGCGGCGCGGCGGTGGGCGATTGCCTGTGCCGCCTGCTGCAAGCCAACGGCTGGGATGTGACCCGTGAGTTCTATTACAACGATGCCGGACAGCAAATCGACAATCTGACCTTGTCCGTACAACTGCGCTGCAAGGGCATCGGCCCGGATAACCCTGCCTGGCCGGAAGATGGCTATCGCGGCGATTACATCATCGAGGTTGCCAACGCTTACATGGCGCGGCTGACGATAGACGCGGAAGACCAGCATATCGTGGGCAAGGGCGACCCGAACAACACCGAGGCGATTCGCCATTTTGCAGTGGCTTATTTGCGCCGCGAGCAAGACCTTGACCTGAAAGCGTTCCAGGTCCATTTCGACGTGTTTTCGCTAGAATCCGCGCTCTATACGCACGGCAAGGTGGAAGAGACCGTGGAAGCGCTGGTCGCCAGCGGCCACACTTATGAGCAGGATGATGCCTTGTGGCTGCGCACCACCACGTTTGGTGATGACAAGGACCGCGTGATGCGCAAGCGCGAAGGCGGCTACACGTACTTTGTGCCGGATGTGGCCTACCACAAGGACAAATGGCAACGTGGATTCAAGCGCGTCATCAACGAGCAGGGCGCCGACCACCACAGCACCATCACCCGCGTCCGCGCCGGTTTGCAGGCGCTCAACATAGGTATCCCGCAAGGCTGGCCGGAATACGTGCTACACCAGATGGTGACCGTGATGCGCGGCGGCGAGGAAGTGAAGATTTCCAAACGCGCGGGCAGCTATGTCACCTTGCGTGATTTGATCGAGGAAGTGGGCTGTGATGCCACGCGCTTTTTCCTGGCAGCACGTAAGCCCGATTCGCAACTGGTGTTCGATATTGATTTGGCGCTGAGCCAAAGCAACGACAACCCGGTGTATTACATCCAGTACGCCCATGCCCGCATTTGCAGCGTGCTAGGCCAATGGGGCGGCGATGTATCCGCCTTGCAGCAGGCCGATTTAAGCCCGCTCACCAGCCCGCAGGAAGCCGCTTTGATGCAACGCTTGAGCGAACTTCCAGAAATAGTAATCAGCGCAGGGCATGAATCGGCGCCGCACATGGTGGCCAATTATCTGAAAGATTTAGCCAGCGATTTGCACAGCTATTACAATGACACGAAGTTTTTGGTGGACGATGCGCCAACCAAACTGGCGCGTCTGGCGTTAATCGTGGCAACCCGGCAAGTACTGCGCAACGGCTTGGCTCTGCTTGGCTTGAGCGCGCCGGAAAAGATGTGACAGAGGAACGAAAATGAGCAGAGACTACAAACCAGCACCACAAGCCAAATCGTCCGGCAAAGGTGGTGCCTTTTTTTCCGGCTTACTGATTGGCTTGCTGTTGGGCATAGGCGCGTCGGTCGCACTAACTGTGTTTATCAAGGGCGGGGAAAATGTCTTTACCGACAAACCCAAAAACGGCAAGGCAACGCTCTCTGAGAGAATGCAAAAAGAACCTTTCTCAAAGGAAAAGGAAAGCGCCTTACCGGCGGAAGAAAATTCTGACGCTGACAAAGAAAAAACTCCGGATAACCAGTTTGATTTTTATACGATTCTGCCTGAGACAGAAAGCACAGTGACCGAGCAGGAAATCAAAAGTGATAGCACCGTAAAGAAGGATAGTTATTTCCTTCAAGTGGGTGCTTTTGCCAACGAGGCCGATGCTGACAATATGAAAGCCAAGTTAGCCTTGCTGGGCTTTGAAGCCGTGGTGCAAACAGCCAATATCCCCGATAAAGGCACCTGGCACCGCGTGCGAGTAGGCCCTTTAAGTGACGTCGGCCAGATCAACAAGATTCGTGGCGAATTGACTACCAATGGTTTCAACACGGATTTGATTAAAGTGCATACCGAAACTCCTGTACAGTAAACCGGGATGTTTGAAACGAGGAATTTTTGTCATCTTCAAAGGTCAACCAAGCGTTAGTTGCCCTGCGTTAACTTAAATAGATAAGGAATTTTATGAAAAGATTGATAACGATGTTGGTACTGGCAGTATCTGCCCTTGGGTTCCAGGCTTGTGCTGTAGCTGATGCTCCAAAAGTGGGTGAACAATTTGATGCCGTTGCTCAACCCATCACTACCGATAACCCGGCCAAAATCGAGGTGATGGAGATTTTCTGGTATGGCTGCCCGCATTGTCACCATATGGAAACACCCTTGAACGCTTGGGTAAAAAAACTACCTGGCGACGTCTATTTCAAACGCGTTCCAGGCTTGCCTAACCCAAGCTGGGCGCCCATGGCAAAAACCTTTTACGCAATGGAAACACTGGGCGTGCTGGAAAAATTGCACACGCCTTTGTTTGACGCAATCCAAAAACAGAAAACCCTCAATCCGACCGACGAGAAGGCCGCAATTGACTGGGTAACCAAGCAAAGCGGTCTGGACCGTGTCAAAGTGGAGGGCGCGTTCAAATCCTTTACCACCAACACCAGCCTGAACCGTGCGGCGCTGATTTTCCGCAGCTCCGGCGCAACCGGCGTGCCCAGCTTGATTGTTGATGGCAAATACATCACCTCTGGCACTATGGCAGGCGGCAACGAGCAAGCACTTAAAGTTGCGGATTACATTATCGAGAACGTGCGCAAGGACAAAGGTGTTAACGCAAAGAAGTAAGTAGCGCGAAAGGCAAGATGGTTAAAAAGGCCGTAGATCCAAAACCACCTGTTAAAAAGACAACGCCTTAAGTATTTTGTTACACTAAGCCCACCAGCAATGTGGGCTTTTTTGTTTTATGACCATCTCCGTTTTCATCACCGGCGCATCCAGCGGCATTGGCCAGGCGTTGGCTCGCGCTTACGCCATGCAAACCAGCGGCGAGAATGATGCCTCTGGAAGCCGCATCCAGATTGGCTTGGCGGGCAGGCGTTTGGATAATCTACAGACACTTGCGAACGAACTGCAACAAAATCCGCAAGTGCACTGCGCTATTTACCCGCTGGATGTGCGCGATGCAGCCGCGCTTAAGCATGCAGCGGATGACTTTATGCGCCAATTCGGCACGCCGGATATTGTGATTGCCAACGCGGGCGTAAGCCGTGGCACGCTGACTGAATATGAAGAAGATATAGACGCGTTTCAAGCGGTCATGGATACCAATGTCATGGGCATGGTGCATACTTTTCAGCCCTTCATCGCGACGATGAAGCAAGCCCAGCGCGGTCAACTGGTGGGCGTTGCCAGCGTAGCGGGCGTGCGCGGATTGCCCGGCAGTGGTGCCTACAGCGCCAGCAAATCCGCCGCCATCACCTACCTGGAAAGCTTACGCAGCGAGATGCAGCATTTTGGCATTGCTGTCACTACCATCGCGCCTGGCTATGTTCGCACGCCAATGACAGACATTAACCGATACGCCATGCCATTTTTAATGGATGCGGACGTGTTTGCAAACAAGGCGGTGCGCGCTGTGCAAGCCAAACGCCGGTTTGTCGTCATTCCATGGCAAATGGGCGTGGTCGCCAAATTGATGCGCCTGATCCCACCTTGGCTGTGGGATAAACTAACCAAAAACGCACCGCATAAATCCAGAACGACTTAATTTGCTTTCGCCATATTTTTGCGCTATTGTTGAGCGCTTAATCACAAGGGAAAATGATGTTAAAACAGTTAGTTAGAATCACCATCTGCCTGCTTTGCGTATGGGTGGGCAGCACCCACGCCAAAGACGGGGAGATTTACAAATCCAGCCAAGGCCACTGGTTCGTCAACGGTGGCATCAGCGAAGAAGAAGCTGAAAAGATCCGCCACATTGCCAAGCGTTATTCGCTGCAAATCCTTTTTACTTTGGGCAACGCAGGCGCGTGGATCTCGGATGCGCGTGTGTTGATTCTGGATAGCGCCGGTCAAACCGTGTTTAGCAAATCCGTTGCCGGACCGCTGCTGTATATCGATCTGCCGCCGGGCGATTATCAGATCATCGGGCGTTACAATGGCGTGCGCGAATCCAAACGCATGACGCTTTCCGGAGAAAAACCGCAACGCGTGATCTTGAACTGGAAAGACGATTCCGAGGAATATTCTGTTAACAGTAAAACGGATACCGGAGAATAACTCCGGGCTACATCTTGGGCGCCGATACCTCACTCTGGCTGAATCTGGCTGCCGCGCTTGGTATCGGCCTGCTGATTGGCGCAGAACGTGAGCGCGGCAAAGGTATGGGCCCGGCTCGATCCTCAGCCGGGTTGCGCACGTTCACCATCGCATCGCTACTGGGCGCTATCAGCACCATATTCAACTTCTGGCTGCTAGTCGTTTCGGTATTGTGCGTCATGGTGTTTGTCGCAGTCGCCTATTTCTCCAGGCATGGCAACGACCCCGGCTTAACAACGGAAATCGCACTGGTCTTTACCGTCATTTTAGGCGGGCTGGCGATAACTCAAACCGCACTTGCCGCCGCGTTGGCCGTGGCTATCGCCATATTATTGGCCGCCAAGGAGCCTTTGCACGGCTTTGTGCTGGGGGTTATCACCAAAAATGAACTGAACGATTTTTTGGTGCTGGCCGCCGCCACGTTGATTATCCTGCCGCTGGTGCCCAACCAGTTCGTCGGTCCGTTTGAGGCCATTAACCCGCGCAATCTCTGGCTAATCGCTATCCTGATTACCGCCATCAACGCGCTGGGGCACATCGCCTTGCGCTGGCTGGGTGGCCGTATTGGCCTGCCCGTTGCCGGGTTCATTTCCGGATTCATTTCCAGTATCGCCACCATCGGAACAATGGGGAAGCGCGCAAAAGAAGCGCCTGATTTGGCAAACCCAGCTGCTGCAGGCGCTGTCCTATCCAGCGTCGCAACCATGCTGCAACTGGCTATTTTACTTGCTGCCATTCACCCGCCGACTCTTTATGCACTAGTCTTTCCTTTGCTCGCAGGTGGTACCATAACCGCGATTTATGGCACGTGGCTAGCTTTCGTTTCACGTCAGAAAATAAATTACCCAAAAGAGAAATACCAGCCCGCGCATCCGTTCAGCATCAAAACCGCGCTGACGCTGACTTTAGTGATTGCCTTGGTATCTATTGTTGCTGCCGCACTCAAAACATGGTTCGGCGAGCAAGGCTTGCTCATCGCATCCGCCACGGCTGGCTTGGCTGATGTGCATGCAGCCACAATCTCCGCAGCATCACTTGCAGCCGCAAACAATTTAGGCGCTGATTATACGATGTTGCCGATTCTGGCGGCCATTTCGGCCAATACAATCTCCAAATCGGTAATGGCTGTGCTTCATGCAAACAAAGTGTTTGCTGTGCATGTGATAAGCGCCCAGTTGCTGCAAATTGCTGTTATCTGGGTAGTGTGGGCGATTACTCGACTGTAACGGATTTCGCTAGGTTGCGCGGCTTGTCCACGTCCGTACCGCGCATCAGGGCGGTGTGGTAAGCCAGCAATTGCACGGGGATCGTGTGCAGAATAGGGGAGAGCACGCCTACATGGCGCGGAGTGCGGATCACATGCACCCCTTCGGATTCCTTAAAGTGGCTATCCGCGTCTGCAAACACAAACAGCTCGCCGCCGCGCGCTTTCACTTCCTGCATGTTGGATTTCACTTTTTCCAGTAAGGCATCATTCGGCGCAATCACCACCACCGGCATGTTGCTATCCACCAATGCCAACGGGCCATGTTTTAACTCACCCGCCGGATAAGCCTCTGCATGGATATATGAAATTTCCTTGAGCTTCAGTGCGCCTTCCAGCGCGATTGGATAATGCACACCGCGCCCTAAAAACAGCGCATGTTCTTTATCTGCAAAGCATTTTGCCCATTCGCGTATCTGCGGCTCCAGATTTAGTGCAAATTGCACGCTGCCCGCCAATTGGCGCAATGCAGCGAGATGCGCTTGCTCCTGCTCGGCTGAAACCAAGCCTTTGAGTTTGCCCAAAGTGGCCGCCAGCACGAACAGCGCGACCAATTGCGTGGTGAAGGCTTTGGTAGAAGCCACGCCGATTTCCGCTCCTGCGCGGGTATAGAACACCAGCTGCGAAGCGCGTGGGATGGCGCTCTCTTGCACGTTGCAAATGGAAAGCGTGAGATTTTGCCCCAACGACTTGGCATGTTTCAGTGCTTCCATCGTGTCCAGCGTCTCACCGGATTGCGAAATGGTCACAATCAACTGACGCGGATTCGGCACAGTCGCGCGATAACGATATTCGCTGGCAATTTCGACATTGCAAGGCACTCGCGCGATACTTTCCAGCCAATACTTGGCGGTCAACCCGGCATAATAGCTGGTACCTGCAGCCAGTATCAGTACGCTGTCCACTTGCTTGAACACGGCCTCTGCACCGGCACCGAATAGCTCCGGCCTGAACTGGCCATCATCTATCAACGCTTCTATTGTGTCGGTGAGCGCACGCGGTTGTTCATGGATTTCCTTCTGCATGAAGTGACTGTAAGGGCCAAGTTCCAGGCTGGCAAGCGAGACATCGCTCATATGCACCTTGCGGCTGACTTCCGCGCCGGATTTATCGTAAATCGTCACGGCTTCGGTGGTCAGTTTCGCCATATCGCCATCTTCCAGATAAATCACGCGGCGCGTAACTGAGAGTACCGCGGAAACATCGGACGCAATGAAATTCTCGCCGTCACCCAGACCTATCAGCAGTGGGCAGCCTTGGCGGGCACATACCATCATGTCGGGCTGATTCAGGGCAACTACGCTAATCGCATAAGCGCCTGTCAGCTCGGCTGTCGCCTGTTTGACAGCGTCGAACAGGTTTGCGCCTTTGGCGTGGTAATGATGGACTAAGTGAGCAATCACTTCAGTATCGGTTTGCGAATAGATCTGGTAACCCAGCTTTTTCAGTCGGTCGCGCTGTTCATCATGGTTCTCAATGATGCCATTGTGTACTACGGCAATTTCAGGCTTGTCTTGTGACGGCGAAACATGCGGGTGCGCGTTGCCTTCGGTCACCCCGCCGTGCGTGGCCCAGCGCGTGTGGCCAATGCCCAGAAAACCATGCAGCTTTTCCACATCCACTTTGGTTTGCAACTCGCTGACACGCCCAACGGCACGCGCACGGTTGATCGAACCGTTAAGCACAGCCACACCGGCCGAATCGTAGCCGCGATATTCGAGACGGCTTAAGCCTTCAATGAGCGTGGGCACTACATTTCGCTTGGCGATTGCTCCAACAATTCCACACATGAGTAAGTCCTATTTCTTAATTTTTTGCGGGCGTTTCCAGCCCGCGATAGATTTCTGTTCTTTGGCACGACAAATCGTTAATTGATCCGCCGGTGCATCCTTGGTAATGGTCGAGCCTGCACCAATGGTAGCGCCACGGCCTATCGTCACCGGGGCAACCAGTTGCGTATCGGAGCCGACAAATACGTCGTCTTCGATAATCGTCTTGAACTTGTTCGCGCCATCGTAATTACAGGTAATCGTGCCTGCACCGATATTCACATTCCTGCCAACTTCGCTATCGCCGACATAGCTCAAGTGGTTGATTTTAGTGCCGATATCCACTTGAGCATTCTTCAACTCTACAAAGTTGCCCACATGTGCCTCCGCTTGTAAAACCGTGCCTGGACGCAAGCGTGTAAAGGGCCCGATGCGGTTATTCTCGCCAATTCTTGTGTCATCGATATGTGTAAAGGCAGCAATTTGCGTGCCCGAAGCGATACGCGCGTTCTTGATCACACAATTGGCGCCAATCTGCACGTTATCGCCCATAGTCACCTCGCCCTCGAACACGCACCCGACATCAATGCTGACATCCTGTCCGCATTGCAAAGTGCCACGCACATCGATTCTGTACGGGTCGGCAAGAGTCACGCCTTGCTGCATCAGATTATTGGCGCAACGCAATTGGTAGATGCGCTCCAGCGCCGCCAAATCTGCCTTGGAATTGACCCCTTCGACAGAAGCCTCATCCATGGCGATGATTGCTGCAACGCGCTCACCATCGCGCACCGCCATGGCAACAATGTCCGTCAAATAGTACTCTTTTTGTGCATTCTGGTTGCTTAAGCCGCTCACCCAGGTAGCTAGCCTGTCATTACGCGCGGCGATGATGCCGGTGTTCACTTCATTGATTTTGCGCTGTACTTCGTTCGCATCCTTAAACTCGACAATCGCCTGCACTGTGTCCTGTGCACCGCGCACAATACGGCCATAACTCGCTGGGTCATCTTTTTTTACTGTCAGCAAACCTAGCGTACCTGTTTCATCAAGCAATTGCTGACAAACTTCCGCATTCACCAGCGGCACATCGCCCAGCAAAATCAGCGTGTTCGCGTCTTTATCAAGATGCGGCAACACCTGCATCACTGCATGGCCGGTGCCTAGCTGCTCTTTCTGCTCCACCCAAATCACGTTTTCATGCTTCATCGCATTTGGTACAGCATCACCGCCGTAGCCATACACGGCAATGATTTTCGCAGGGTTCAGCGTCTTAGCACTGTCTATCACATGTTGTAGCAGCGGCTTGCCGGCAAGCTTGTGCAGCACCTTGGGTAGATTGGACTTCATACGCGTACCCTTGCCTGCAGCAAGAATAACGATATTCAGTTTGGAATGTATCATGATAGTTTATTTTACACCGTGAGCTGATTTTATTGTGTAGCTTGGCAAAAAGAACATTGTTCGTTGTTGTTTTGCATCAAAAATAAAAAAGCGGCACACAGGCCGCTTTTTTAATTGCTCAAATTTAATGCACTTTTTTGCGAAGTTTTTGTATTGCCTGAATCTGCGCCGCCATAACTGCGAATTCGCCTTGGGCTTTTGCAAAATCGATATTGCTTTGCGCATTTTTCATCGCTTCTGCAGCGGCCTCTTTAGCAGCAATCGCTTTAGCTTCATCCAGGTCGTGACCACGGATCGCCGTATCTGCTAGCACAGTAATCAGGCGCGGTTGCACTTCGAGCATGCCGCCTGAAATAAAAATCAGCGTTTCTTCTTGCTGATCGGGCAGCTTAATGCGCAGCGCGCCTGGCTTAACCGTAGTAATGAGCGGTGTATGGTTAGGGTAGATACCCACTTCACCTGTTTTGGCAGGAGCAACAACAAACTCAGCCTCGCCGGAGAAAATCTCTTCTTCCGCGCTTACCACGTCAATATGAACTGTATGTGCCATGTGATTCTTTCTTACTTAACGGGTCAGGTTGCCCCCACCCTCACCCCTTTCGCAGTGAAAGGAGATTATTTAAATTAGTTAAGTGTTTTCGCTTTCTCAACAGCCTCTTCAATGCCACCCACCATATAGAATGCTTGCTCCGGCAAGTGATCATATTCACCAGCCACAATGGCTTTAAAGCCTTTGATAGTCTCTTTCAATGGCACGTATTTGCCTGGCGCGCCAGTAAACACTTCGGCCACATGGAAAGGCTGGGACAAGAAACGCTGGATCTTACGTGCACGACCTACGATCAGTTTGTCTTCTGGTGACAGCTCGTCCATACCCAGAATCGCGATGATGTCGCGCAACTCTTTGTAGCGCTGCAGCGTAGCTTGTACAGAACGCGCAACGGTATAGTGCTCTTCGCCCACAATTTGTGGATCCAGCTGACGTGAAGTAGAGTCAAGTGGGTCAACCGCCGGGTAGATACCCAAGGAAGCAATATCACGGCTCAACACAACGGTGGAGTCCAAGTGCTGGAATGTCGTTGCTGGAGATGGGTCAGTCAAGTCATCCGCAGGCACGTAAACCGCTTGAATAGAGGTAATGGAACCCACTTTGGTGGAAGTAATACGCTCTTGCAAACGACCCATTTCGTCAGCCAGGGTAGGTTGGTAACCCACTGCGGAAGGCATACGACCCAGCAACGCGGATACTTCGGTACCGGCCAAGGTGTAACGGTAGATGTTGTCCACGAAGAACAACACGTCACGGCCTTCATCACGGAATTTTTCCGCCATGGTCAGGCCAGACAGCGCTACGCGCAGACGGTTGCCTGGTGGCTCGTTCATCTGACCGAACACCATCGCAACTTTGGATTCTTTCATGTTATCCAGTTTGATAACGCCAGCTTCCGCCATTTCGTGGTAGAAGTCGTTACCTTCACGGGTACGCTCACCCACGCCGGCAAACACGGACAAACCGGAGTGCTGTTTAGCGATGTTGTTAATCAGTTCCAGCATGTTAACGGTTTTACCCACACCCGCACCGCCGAACAGACCCACTTTACCGCCTTTGGCAAACGGGCAAACCAGGTCAATCACCTTGATGCCGGTTTCCAGCAGGTCAACAGAAGGGGAAAGCTCTTCGAAAGTTGGCGCTTTCTGGTGAATGGAACGGAATTCTTTAGAGTCGATCGGACCCACTTCGTCAATCGGGCGACCCAGCACATCCATGATACGACCCAGCGTACCTTCACACACTGGCACGTTGATCGCAGCGCCTGTGTTTTTGAACGCTGTGCCGCGCGCCAAACCGTCGGAAGAACCCATTGCAATAGTACGCACAATGCCGTCACCCAATTGCTGCTGCACTTCCAAAGTCAAGCCAGCTTCGGCTTGTGATTTAGCGTCGTCGATGATCAACGCATCATAAACTTTAGGCATTTGATCGCGTGGGAACTCAACGTCCACCACGGCGCCGATACATTGCACCACTTTGCCAACTACTGCTTGATTTGCTTTTGCCATTTTCTATCCCTAACTCTTCTAGTCAGATTTAATCAATATATAAATTTCGTTAAGCTACCGCTGCCGCACCACCAACGATCTCGGAAATCTCTTTGGTAATCGCGGCCTGACGTGCTTTGTTGTACACCAGTTTCAATTCACCAATCACGCTCTTCGCGTTATCAGATGCGGCTTTCATAGCCACCATACGTGCAGATTGCTCGGACGCCATGTTTTCTGCCACAGCGTTGTAAATCAGCGATTCCACATAACGCACCATCAGCTCATCCACCACTGGTTTGGCTTCCGGCTCGTAGATATAGTCCCAATGGCCTTTTGGCGCACCCAGTTGTTCGCCGCTCAATGGCAGCAGTTGCTGCATGGTAGGCTCTTGTTTCATGGTGTTGATGAACTTGGTGTAGCAAATATACAGCTGATCGATTTCGCCTGCTGTATAAGCGTCCAGCATCACCTTGATTGTGCCGATGAGTTTTTCCAGATGCGGCGTATCGCCCATCCCGGTGATATGGGAGGTGATGTTTGCACCGATACGACCCATGAAGCCGAAGCCTTTGTTACCAATGGCGCTCACGCTGAGTTTCTTACCAGCGGTTTCCCACTCTTTCATCTGGTTGACGCACAAACGCAGCACGTTGGTGTTCAAGCCGCCGCACAAGCCTTTGTCCGATGTCACTACGATCAAACCGATGTTTTTCACGGTATCACGCTTAACCAGGAACGGGTGTTTGTACTCGGCCTGTGCAAAGCTCATGTGCGCTGCCACATTGCGGATCTTCTCGGCATAGGGGCGTGATGCACGCATCCTGTCTTGCGCTTTACGCATTTTGGATGCGGCTACCATTTCCATCGCCTTGGTGATCTTGCGTGTATTTTCTACACTCTTGATCTTGGTTCTAATCTCTTTACCGACAGCCATTTGATAATCCTAAATATTTGATAATTAAGTTATTTACTTGGCTAATTAGTAAGCATTGGTTGCTTTGAAGTCTTGAATCGCAGCATCCAGTGCTTTTTCGTTGTCTGCGTTCAAGTCTTTGCTGGATTCAATCGCTTCGGCCAGTTTGGCGTATTTGGAAGCAATGAAACCATGCAAGGCTTTTTCAAATGCCAGTGCTTTGTTGGTTGGCACATCGTCAAAGTAACCTTTGTTAGCTGCAAACAAGCTGATGGCCATGTTGGATACGCTCAATGGAGAGTATTGTGGCTGTTTCATCAACTCTGTGAACATGCGACCGCGATCCAACTGTTTGCGGGTTGCTTCGTCCAGATCGGAAGCGAACTGCGCAAACGCTGCCAGCTCACGATACTGCGCCAAGGCCAAACGCACACCGCCACCCAGTTTCTTGATGACTTTGGTTTGCGCTGCACCACCCACGCGGGATACGGAGATACCGGCGTTGATCGCAGGACGGATACCGGCGTTGAACAAGTCGGTTTCCAGGAAAATCTGACCGTCGGTAATGGAAATCACGTTGGTTGGAACGAACGCAGAAACGTCGCCCGCCTGTGTTTCAATCACTGGCAGAGCAGTCAAGGAACCTGTTTTGCCTTTTACCTTGCCCCCTGTGAACTTCTCTACATACTCTTCGTTCACGCGAGCAGCACGCTCCAGCAGACGGGAGTGGATGTAGAACACGTCTCCTGGATAAGCTTCTCGGCCTGGTGGGCGACGCAGCAGCAAAGAAATTTGACGGTAAGCAACCGCTTGTTTGGACAAGTCATCGTATACGATCAGCGCATCTTCGCCGCGGTCACGGAAGTATTCACCCATGGTACAACCGGCGTATGGCGCCAAGAACTGCAATGCAGCCGAGTCGGAAGCCGCAGCGGCCACCACAATGGTGTATTCCATCGCGCCATGCTCTTCCAGTTTGCGCACTACGTTGGCAATCGTCGAAGCTTTCTGGCCAATCGCTACGTAGATACAGGTCATGTTTTGACCTTTTTGGTTGATGATCGCGTCAACAGCAACCGCAGTTTTACCTGTTTGGCGGTCACCAATGATCAACTCACGTTGACCACGGCCAACCGGCACCATGGAGTCAATGGATTTCAGACCGGTTTGTACTGGCTGGGAAACGGATTTACGTGCAATCACGCCCGGCGCAATCTTCTCGATCTTATCTGTCATTTTAGCTTTGACAGGGCCCTTGCCATCAATCGGCTGACCCAGCGAGTTCACCACACGGCCAATCAGTTCCGGACCCACTGGAACCTCCAGAATACGACCGGTACATTTACATACATCGCCTTCGGTGATGTGTTCATAATCACCCAAAACCACAGCGCCCACGGAGTCTCGCTCCAGGTTCAACGCCAAACCGAATGTATTGCCGGGGAATTCGATCATCTCGCCGGACATCACATTGGAAAGGCCGTGGATACGCACGATGCCGTCAGTTACCGAGATAACTGT
>JBGAVM010000016.1:0-51191 GCA_044228125.1 Methylophilus sp. | reverse complement strand
GTTTGACAAAAAAACGATATTTTCTCTTTGGCATGGTTCCTGCTAAAATCTTGGTCTCAAGAATTCAAACGTTTTATGTGGATTTTTTAGCAATTCTTTCATTTTCGAGCAAAACATACTAGGAGAATAGCAATGTCAGTTGCAAATGTAATGAAAATGGTTAAGGAAAACGACATCAAGTTCGTTGATTTTCGTTTTACTGACACCAAAGGTAAGGAGCAGCACGTTTCTGTGCCAGTTTCTCACTTCAATGAAGACAAATTTACCGAAGGCCACGCATTTGATGGATCTTCTATCGCCGGCTGGAAAGGCATTAACGCATCCGACATGCAATTGATGCCTGATGCAGCGACTGCTTTCATTGACCCGTTTTTTGATGAGCCAACATTGGTACTGACTTGCGATGTAGTGGATCCAACCGATGGTAAAGGTTACGACCGTGACCCACGCTCCATCGCCAAACGCGGCGAGGCTTACCTGAAAGCCAGCGGCATTGGTGATACCGCTTATTTCGGCCCAGAGCCAGAATTCTTCATTTTCGACAGCATCCAGTGGCAAGCTGGCATGCAAGGCTGCTCCGTTAAAATCAACTCCGAAGAAGGCGCTTGGGCTTCCGGCGACAGCTTCGAAGGCGGCAACACAGGCCACCGTCCAGCAGTTAAAGGCGGTTACTTCCCAGTTCCACCCGTCGATTCTTTCCAGGACATCCGCTCCGCAATGGTGATGACTTTGGAAGACTTGGGCATTCCAGTTGAAGTGCACCACCACGAAGTGGCCAACGCTGGCCAGTGCGAAATCGGTACTAAATTCAACACCTTGGTGCGCCGCGCTGACTGGACTCAAGTGTTGAAATACGTGGTATTGAACACTGCACACGCTTACGGCAAAACAGCGACATTCATGCCAAAACCAATGGTTGGCGACAACGGCTCCGGTATGCACGTTCACCAATCTATCTGGAAAGATGGCAAAAACCTGTTTGCAGGCAACGGCTACGCTGGCCTGAGCGATTTCGCGCTGTACTACATCGGCGGTATCATCAAACACGCACGTGCTTTGAACGCGATCACCAACCCATCCACCAACTCCTACAAACGCTTGGTGCCAGGCTTTGAAGCGCCGGTTAAATTGGCTTACTCCGCTAAAAACCGTTCTGCTTCTATCCGCGTTCCATTCGTACATGGCGATAAAGCACGCCGTATCGAAGCACGCTTCCCAGACCCAACCGCTAACCCATACCTGGCATTCACTGCCTTGATGATGGCAGGTCTGGACGGTGTTCAGAACAAGATTCACCCAGGCGAGCCAGCAACCAAAGACTTGTACCACTTGCCACCAGAAGAAGATGCATTGATTCCAACTGTATGTTCTTCTCTGGATCAAGCGTTGGAATACTTGGACAAAGACCGCGAGTTCCTGACTCGTGGTGGCGTGTTCTCCGACGACTTCATCGATGCTTACATCGATTTGAAGATGCAAGAAGTGCAGCAATTGCGTATGACACCACACCCGCTGGAGTTTGGTTTGTACTACTCCTGCTAATTTTAAAATTAGCATGCACCAAACTAGGGCGGCCAAGGCCGCCCTTTTTCATTTCTATGGTCTCAGCCTCGGCTGCCCTTTTTTATTGCCCGTAATGACAACAGAACTTTAGCGGGATTCCAGCGTCAACCAATAATGCAATACTTCGTTGATTACTTGACAATTGTCATCTAAACTATTGGTATGAATAGATATTTATTTACCATGCTTTTTCTGGGCGCATTGAGCCTGCCAAACGCACATGCCGAGATTTACAAACATGTGGACGCGGAAGGGAATGTGACTTATTCCAATGTGAAAATCAAAGGCGCCAAAAAACTGGATTTGGAGCCTGCCGATACCAGTTTTGGTGGTGATGGCAGCGCTGCCAAGCGCGCACCAGCGCCTAAAACAGCCACCCCGGCTGGTTTTCCAAAAGTAGATGGTGGTACGCAGAACGCGCGTGACACCAAGCGCAAAGAAATCTTACAGGCCGAGCTGGATTCGGAAAGGGCGGCGTTGGAAAAAGCCAGGCAGGCTTATGCCGATGCCGAGTCCAACCCGGAAGTGTATAAAACCAAAGATGGTAAGACTTTCCGTAATGTAGCCAAGTATGAAGAAAAATTGAAGCCTTTGCGCGAGGAAATTGAAGCGCATGAGCGCAATATCGAGCTGCTGCAGAAGGAAATCGGCGGTAACAATTAAGTCTTCCTGTATTTTCTCGAGCCGCCTGAAAGCTGGCTCAGCTTTTGCTTAATATCAAGCACAATTTTTGTTTGCTGTGATAACTTAAGCAGATGGTACAACATATCCCCAACGGTTTCTCCGGCCTTGAATATCTGGCGACAGCAGCGATCTTGCTGGATGAGGCGCACCGTATTGTCTACGCTAACCCAAGCGCGGAAATCCTGTTCGCGGTCAGCGCCAATCACATTGCCAACCAGCACATTTCCAATGTGTTTCAGAATTGCGATGTGTTGCAGATCGCCATCGAAAATGCGCTCAAGAACCATAGCCCGTACCGGGAACATGAACTGGTGCTGACAACCACACGTCAGCACTCACTGGCAGTGACTTGTACCGTGACCCCGCTGGAATTGCCAAATGCTGCACTGATGCTGGAGTTTCAGCAGATGGATCAGCAGCTGCGCATCGCGCGCGAGGAGCGCATGCTGATTCAGCAGCAAGCCAATGCGGAATTGCTGCGTAATCTAGCGCATGAGATTCGTAACCCGCTTGGCGGCCTGCGCGGTGCGGCACAGCTGCTGGAACATGAGTTGCCACAACCGAATTTGCGTGAGTACACCCAAGTCATTATCAAAGAGGCGGACAGGTTGCACAGCCTGATGGATAGGCTACTGGTGCCGCACCGCGTGCCCAAGTATGAACCTACGAATATTCACGAAGTGTTGGAACGCGTGCGCAGCCTGCTGCTGGCTGAATCGCCGCATAATATCAAGGTGATCCGGGATTACGATACTAGTTTGCCGGAACTGATCGGCGACCGTGAAAAGCTGATTCAGGCAGTGCTGAATATTGCGCGCAATGCGGTGCAGGCCATGCAGGCGCATCAGACTGCCGATGCGCAAGTGACCTTGCGTACGCGTGCCGAGCGGCAAGTGACGCTGGCGAAGAAGCGCTACCGGGTTGCCATCAAGCTGCAAATTATCGATAACGGCCCGGGGATTCCTCCGGACATTCGCGACAAGATTTTCTATCCGTTGGTTTCCGGCCGCGAAGGCGGTTCCGGCCTCGGGCTGGCGCTGGCGCAGACCTTCATCACGCAGCATCATGGCATGATTGAATGCGACAGCCAGCCTGGCAGAACCTGTTTTACCATACTGCTGCCGGTGGAAAGCAGCGCGATGAAACATATCGTCATACAACAATAATTTTTGGATTTACAAGTTATGAGACCAATCTGGATTCTGGACGATGACAAATCAATTCGCTGGGTATTCGAAAAAGCCCTGGCGAGGACAGAGATGGAATTTAAAACATTCTCGTCCGTGGCGGAGGCGCTAACCGCGCTGGAGCATGAGCTGCCACAAGTGGTGGTCAGCGATATTCGCATGCCTAACGGTTCCGGTCTAGATTTCCTGACCGAGATCAAGCAAAGGCATCCGGAAATCCCGGTCATCATCATGACCGCCTATTCTGATCTGGAAAGCGCTGTTGCTGCTTTCCAAGGCGGCGCGTTTGAATACCTGGCCAAGCCTTTCGATGTGGATCAGGCGATTGATGTCATCAAGCGCGCGGTGGACGAAAGCATGCGCCAGGCGGTGGAGAATGTGCCGGCCGAAGAAACGCCGGAAATCATCGGCCAGGCGCCTTCCATGCAGGAGGTGTTCCGCGCTATCGGCCGCTTGAGCCGCTCACACGCCACCGTGCTCATCAATGGCGAATCCGGCAGCGGTAAGGAGCTGGTCGCGCGCGCCTTGCACAAACACAGCCCGCGTGCAGACAAGCCTTTTATTGCCATCAACACCGCGGCGATCCCTAAAGATCTGCTGGAATCTGAACTGTTCGGCCATGAGCGCGGCGCCTTCACCGGCGCAGCGGCGGCGCGGCGCGGACGCTTTGAGCAGGCGGATAACGGCACCTTGTTCCTGGATGAAATCGGTGATATGCCGGCGGATTTGCAGACGCGCCTGCTGCGGGTGTTGAGCGATGGCCAGTTCTACCGCGTAGGCGGCCACCAGCCGATTAAGGTCAATGTGCGCGTGATTGCCGCGACGCATCAGGATCTGGAAGAACGCGTCAAGCTTGGCCTGTTCCGCGAGGACTTGTTCCATCGCCTGAATGTGATCCGTCTGCGGCTTCCTCCGCTTAGAGAGCGCCGCGAGGATATTCCCTTGCTGACCAAGCATTTCCTCAATGTCAGCGCGCAGCAGCTGGGTGTGGAGCCCAAACAGCTCTCACAGGCCGCGCTCAAGTACCTGTCATCCGTCAACTGGAGCGGCAATGTGCGCCAGCTGGAGAACGTCTGTCACTGGTTAACGGTAATGGCGCCTGGCCAAAGCGTGGATGTGGCAGATTTGCCGCCCGAACTGAAAGAAGACAACAGCAAGCCAATCACCGCCAGCAGCTGGCAGGAAAGCCTGGCGCGCGAGGTGGCCGATGCGCTTAATCGCGGCGAACAGAACGTGATGGATGCCAAAACCCGCGAGTTCGAGCGCATCCTGATCGTGAACGCGCTCAAGCATACCGGCGGCCGTCGCATCGAGGCGGCCAACCAGCTGGGCATGGGGCGCAACACCATCACGCGCAAGATTCAGGAACTGGGCATCGAAGACTAGCCGTTCATTGTGGAAAGCGATGCCCTGGAAGTCTCATCCAGCTTGGCTTGCAGGGCCGGTGTTTTGATAATGAACGCGCGCGAGGCTTTAGCGCGCCAATAGCAGGCCGGGCAGGTCGGCGACCGAGTCAATCACGGCATCCGGCTGTATATCAGAGCTGTCGGCATAGGCCTGACGATACTTGCCGGTGCGCACCAGCACCCCAGCCAGCCCCACTGCCTGCGCCCCGCCTACGTCGGAATCAATATCATCGCCTATCATCAGGGCCTGTTGCGGCTGCAGCCGCAACTCCGCCAGCGCCATGTTGAAAAAATCCGCCGAAGGTTTGCCAATCAGCATCGCCTGGGTGTTGGCGGCGTATTCCAGGCCGGTGATGAACGCGCCGATGTCCATCTGCAGGCCATGTTCGGTTTGCCAAAAGCGGTTTTTGTGGATGGCAATCAGCTTGGCGCCGCGCGTCAGGCAGGCAAACACTTCGTTGAGCATCGGGTAAGTCCAGGCGTTGCCAATGTCGCCCACCACAACGAAATTAGCTTCGGTGTCCGATTGCTGAAAATGCGCAAAACCCTGCTTTACGTCATCCGCCAGCAGCAGGCGGCACACCGGGTTGGGCTGCTGCTGCAAATACTGCACCGCCGCCTGCGGCGCGCTCATGATTTCCTCAGTCGCTACATCAAAACCCAGTGCCGCGAGCTTGCTCTGCAAGGATGCCAGCGACAAGGTGCTGGTGTTGGTGACAAAGCGGCAGGCGTAGCCCGCCCGGCGAATCGCATCCACCGCCGCAATCGCGCCGGGGATGGCGGTTTTGCCTACGTACAGCACACCATCCAGATCAAACAGGATGGCTTTAATCGATGAAAAATTTGCTGCTTGCATCCGATTATTATACTGATACCATGGCGTCATGACACACGTACAATCCTTCCAGGGCATCGTGCCGCAAATTGCAGGGTGTCAAAAGAGCAGCGGAGACTCATAATATACTGCGATATAGCAATCAGCAGAGATTGCAGGCATTTCGAAGCAACGTACTGTTTTCGATCAGCCTGTCGAGCCAATAGGCCATCCGCTCCGCATTTGTCTTGTCAGTCCAGTGTTCAAACAGATAGGCATGCTGATTGAGGGGTGTACGTCCAGGCTGGGGATGCAGCTCAAGCGTAAAGGAGAGTTTGTCTGCAGGCAGTCCCGACATCGCCGCACGTATCACTCTGCTCAATCCTTCCGGCCCATAAATACCGTCAAGCGATTGTCGTCCTTGATGTGGGAAAGGAATTTGAATTTGCTGCAGGAAGCTTAAATGGTCTGATATCCCGAACAGGCTCAAGGTGGAAAGAGGGTGGCCATCGTGCAGATGAAAGTGGATAGGTTTGCCAAGCGCGGTTAGGCGGCTGATCAGGGCGATGATGATGGGCGGGGTTTCCTGAACCGCTTGCTGGACAGCTTCAATACGTTCAGGCAGGTCGGCGGAGTCCGGGCGCAATGCACTGGCATCCTGGCCGTTGAACCGCTCGGTAAAGCGTTGCTTGCAAGTGAAGATGCCCATATGGCCGATGTCGATACAGACACTGACGTGGGTAAGCTCGCGGGTCTTTTCAAACAGCGTGACGAAGTAGTCCAGTTCAAGGCCGACCGCGTACTCTACGAACAACAGCGGTGCATCATTAATCTGATCTAGGCGCTGGTCGATGCTGCGGAAGGCGGTAACAACCTCCTCTAGGTGACCGGCAAACCCGTCATGATCATGCACAACCAAGCCGAAGAACTTGCCGGCGGCACGCTTGGCAAAGGCAACCACCGCATCCTGCCCATTTTTATCAAGCAGGTTGATGTCGCGCGGCAAGTGCGCGGTGCATGGATGCGTAGTCCGGAATGGAAGCAGTGCATCCACATGCTCGGGGCTGCCCGGATAGAGCTCGCCTCCGAGGCCTGCCTCTTGCAGGCGTGAGCGAGCCAATTGGAGCAATGCCGCATCACCCGCAATGGGCGGTTGGACGTGCATGAGGGCAAGTAGCTTGGGAGTCATGTCAAATACCTTGCTGTGGGCGGGTTTGTACAATGTATAGACGGTTGTCGCGGGTCAGCACACCTTCAATATCCTGGGGGTAGCCGAGACGATCCTGGAGCAAGCTTGCAATATTCGCCAGCCGCGCGCCCAGGCTTTGGAATGTGGTTGTATGTGCTGCTATGGCATCCAGGCTATAGTTGAGGCGCTCTTTGACGGGTTCGCCACCCGATCCGGGGCGTAGCGCGTAGGAAAAACTGGCACAGTTGACAAGGATCGTTTCCCCGGTCGTGTGATTGCATCTGAGCCGGTACGGCGTACCCGGCTGGCAAGCGGATGCCAGGGTTTCGCCCAGGCCGATGGCAAGTTCCACATAGGCAGTGTTAGGGTCCTTGTTAATAGGATCGAGCGTATGCATGACAAAGGATAATGCGGGGTCCACCATGGTCTGGATCAGCACCGCCATGTGGATGCGCTTATGCGGGATGCCCGCCTGGATACGGCTCAAGGTGGCGCGGCGTGTCCATATGGAGGCCCACACCTGACGAATCGCGGCGGCGCATTCTGCTGGCCGCACCCCGACCACCGAGTCGTAGAGCCCCGCGCCGGCGAGTTGTTCCAAATCTTCGCCATTGGCGCTGGAGCGCACTGCCAGAACTGCATCCTTACCAAAGGCATCCACGATGGCCGCCATCAATTCGCAGGGAATTTCAATCCGTTCGTCAGGCGCCAGCCTGCGTATCAATCCAATTGCGTAGCGGATGCGCCGGATAGGCGTTGTTGCAGGTCGCGATATTCGCTTTCCAATCCCGGTGTCAATGTCAGGCAGTGCTCCATGACACCGAACGGCAAGGCGAGCGCTTGCGGTGCTGAACAGCCCGCTCGATGTTTCGGCTATCGCGAGCAATCCGGCTTCTTCCGCTGATTTGGCGCCGCAGGTCTCGTTGATGGCATCAACCGCAGATACCCAATTCAGGATTTGGCTGAGCCGGGTTTCAGGTAGTTCCACCTTGCGTGATCCAGACGCCATATCTGCCGCGCCTATTGGCCGCTGTGAAACCTGCAACGACATCTCATCCGCACCTACCCGCAGATGCACGTGCTTGCCAAAATCATCCTTCCAGGTTTCCAGCAGTTGCCAATTGTCGGCCGCAGTGAAGGCGATACCAGCCTGCCGGGCCCGGACGCCGAGATGGGAAAGCTGCGGGATGGCATGTCCCAATAGGATGCCGTGTACGCCACTCGGAATCTCCTCGTCGCCTGTCGCCCGTTTCACCAGAGCAATCACCGGCCGGTCGGCAGGTCGCCCTTCCAAGTCAGTCAGAGTGTCGGCTTCGACCAGCAGGCCATAAGCCTCAGCCGGCACAACCGTTTCCCACGGGGAAAGAGACAGGGCACTGCGTACAGGCTTGCGCAGCATGCCGACCAGTTTCGAAAGTTGAAAGACGATATTGCCCCGGATGTCGCCTTCGCAGAACGTCGCGATGGCGTGATCGGCCACATGCAGGGCATGTCCAAGGCTGGTGACGCGACCCGGAAACAAGGCAAGCACTCTGTCCGTGTAGCTTTCCGCCAAGCGCTCGGCACGTTCCAGCGTTGATTTGAGCCGCAACAAGGTTAGTTGGTCAGCGTTATCTAGACCGTTTGCAAGTGCTGGTGCCCAGGCCGCTAGCTCGGACTCAAGTACAGCGGTTTCATCCGGCTCGATTTGGCTAAGACGCACATTGGACAGCGCTAGGGACAATGTTTGCAGCAGACCATCCCAGACGCGACTGGCGACGACAATTGCGAAGCGGTTAGCCGCCTCGCTCAGCAAGGCAAAAGCATAGTCTTCGAGCGCAATGTCCGTGCTGCGCAGGTGTTGCCGTTGTGCCCCTTCCGTTGTGCTTAATCGTGCCGTAATGACGGTGCGTATGGCAGTCAGTGCTTCCAGCAGTTTCAGCAGTTCCTGGTCGTTACGCACGGGCTTTGCTTTGAGCGTCAGCAAGTGTTCCACTTGTGTCGCCATCCTGGCATCCAGGTTCGGTTGGAGATTGCGCAGACGCATGTCCAGTGCGGAGGCGTTGAAGAATTCGCCGAGTTCCTCATGAAAGATTTTGAACTGGCGCACAAACTCCGGCGGATAGTGGGCACCTGGGGCGGTGATGCGTTCGAGAATTTCTGCGGAGGTCTGGAAATCTTCCGGGCCCGCACAGCGGTGCAGCTTATTCTGCAATCGGTGCTTGATCTCGTTCTTGAGGTCACGCGGAATATCGTTGCGGTGCGCAATGTCCCGGATGCGCGTGAGCGGTTCCCTGCGGCAGAAGTCGTCGGCAAACGAGGGTAGCCAGGGGTAAATTTTCCGGAGAATCCAGGCATTATTCGCGTCAGCAACCTTTTCGAGAGAGATTTCGATGTCGGCTGCGACACTAGCATGGTGGTTGGGCCGGAAATGCCTGCCGTCTTCGGCACAGGCGACTTCGCCCGTGCCGAGGAAACGCAGGTAGACGGCGAGCGTGGCCAGGTGTTCGGGCTTGGGATTAAAATCAGTCTGGATCAGGGTAGCATGAACCCAGGCCAGGCGCTCGCGCCAACTGTGGTGCTGCGTATTCGCCTGGACTACGGTGCGGGTAAATTCATCCTCCTGCGTAGCATAGCTGGGGAGGGGCTCCGGTTTGGAAGTCAGCCCTGAGCGTAAGGCACCAAGATTGGGACGACCGGGTCGCCCGGGCGGGCTCGGTGTTATTCCTGCTGCTTGATCCCGTTCAGATCGCTGGGCTTTTTTTTTACCCTGACTTTGGCGCTGATCTGTTTTCTTGTTGAGCATGCCGCGCAACCGCTGTTCTGCCTGGGTCAGCAGTTCCAGCGGTTGTGGCCAAACCTCTAGTACCATCGCGCCCTGATAGCCGCGACGCTCCATGCGCTCGGCAAAAGCGCGAATACCACTGTCGTTTTCCTTGGCTGGGCCGGTGAACAAGGGCATATGCCGATCCGCATCGCCATAGTTTTCGTGCACGTGCGTGTGGATAATGGGTACTTCTGGCCCTAACTCGTCTATGAAACGAATAAAATCGTTGTGCGTATGCTCATAAAGATTGGCATGCCCGATATCCAGGCACATGCCCACGTCAGCATCCTTGAACTTACTTCGTGCAAGACGCGTAAAAAAATCCCTGAAATCACCAGGCGAGGTCTCGGGCGTGTTTTCGATCGCGATGCGTACGCCATTGTTAACCGCATGGGTGATGACAGGTGACAATCGTTCTAGGAAAACTTCCGGCCCCTGTTCCGTATACAAGTGCAGATTAACCAAGTCGGCGCCTATATCCCGTGCGAAGTCTATGCTTTCCATCAATAACGGTGGCCCTTGCTCATATAAGGGGTTGGCTTGCCAGGGAACATGCACCGTGTAGAGAATATCCTTTTCTTTACCTATGCGAGCGATGCGAGCACGTTCCACCGGGGTCATGTCTGAAAAATCCCAGCCTTTGGAGGTTCCGTCATCGTAGTATTTCTTGTCCGAAAACCACTCAAAGGAATCGAAGCCTTGGGCGACAGCAAACTCCAATGGAGCCAAGGATTCTCCTGCGGAAAAGGCTGTCTGGTTACCAATGCGAATACGGTTCATGTTAATCACCCTTTGGGCATTTGCTTAGAGTCCCACCTGTGGGCGAGTTTGTACCACATAAAACTCGTCAGCCTGGACTGCGCCCTCGATGTCTTGCGCGGAGCCGCAGGCTTGTTCCACTTCGATAGCGATTTGTGCGATTTTGGCGAACATGCGCTCGGAAAACTTGCGGTCTTCAAGCAGAGGCTCACCCAGATAGTCCAACAATCTTGGTTTTGGTTCCTCTGCGAGGAAGCTGTCATAAAGCCCCGCACCGGCGAAGCCTTCCAGGTCTTCGCCATTGGAATCGGAGCGGAAAATAACACCGCGCCCATACAGGCTAGTACTCTTGCTCGGATAGGCTGTCAGGGTCGCCTTGCCGGTGGCCTTGTTGACCACGAAGCTCATGGCTCGGCCAGGATAGTTGCCAACCAGCGTCTCCCCCATGCCCAGCACCAGTTCCGCGTAAATCTCGTTTGCATCGCCGTTGATCGGATTGGTGGTGTGGATGACGAAAGCATAGTCGGCCTCGACCACCTGCTGGATGAGCACGGCCATCATCAGGTCTTCGTGGGCGATGCCGCGTGCGGTGCGGGAGAAATAGGCCCGGTCGTTCCATTTGGAAGCCCACACCCGGGTGGTCGCATGCCAGACCTGATCCCAGGGTACGGAAGCCAGTCCGGTTCGTTTCCAGGTATCAAGCAGCGCCTGCCGTAGTGGCTCGGGCGCTTGCAGTGTGCCTATCGTCTCGCGCATCTGGTGCAGATACGTGGCTGGATCCTGACTAACCTCAGCCAGGAGGGTATCAAGCTTGTGTGCCACGGATGCGTTCTCGGGGGCAGCCAATATTTGCTCGAGGGTTCCAAACGGCAGCGCCATGGAGCGCGGAAATTTGATCCAATCGGACAACCGGCTGCGCAAGGCACCCAGATTGTTGGACTTGCCACCAACGGTCTCCCGGTTAAAAGCTTCCGCGCCTACCGCCCACTGCGAAAAATTGCGGCGGCGGATGGCCAGTACGCTGTGCGTCGAGGCGGTATCCTGTTTCGACGTGGCGGTTTCACCTTCAACATACTGAATGTTCGCACCACCTGCCACGCTGAAAATTAGATTTTGACCCTTACGGATCTTCAGGTCGATGAAGGTTTCTTCATCAAAGCATGTGGCGAACAATACGCGTTCGTTGCGGGCGCGTACCGCCACATGGGCAACCAAATCCGGGGTGTCTGAGGTGAGTATGGCCACTACACCTTCGGGAATCTCCTCTTCACCTGTCACCTTGTCCGCGATCAGCACCGTAGGCTCGCGGTAAACATCTCCCTGGACGGACATCAGGCTGCCGACGACCTGCACCCTGCCGGTTGCCTGCGCGGGGCTGAGCACCTGCCAGCCGCCGATGCCTGCCTGCTCCCGTAGCATAGGGTCGAGACGGCGCATCAAGCGCGACAGAGTAAAGGCCGGGCCGCCCCGAATAACTTCCTCGCCAAACAACGCAATACTCCAGTCCGCGGCCCGGAACGCCCGGCCCAGCATCTCGGCATTGGGTTGTAGTTGGGTGAGCAGCGCATCGGTCCACTCGCCTACCACGCGGCTGAAGCGGTCAGTCACGCTCTTGACCCGCAAGGCCCAGTCGGCATTGTTGCTCTGTGCTTTCAACAGCCGGTCGAATTGCTTCGCGCATAGGTCAAGTTCGGGCGAGAAGGCCGATAGCCGCAAACCTTCCAAGGCATGTGTGGTAAACGCCAGTAGGTTCTGTTCCGATAGGGAGCCTAACTTGAGTTTTTCGATCGTGCTGCGCATGGTTTCTTCCAGCGCGAGATCCAGGTACAGGAGTTTCCGCAGCACCTCGGGATCTGCTTGAGTTGCAATCCTGTCGTGCAGGCCTTTGCGCACATCAACAATGCGCTGCGCTCGATCCAGCGGGGTAATGTCATGGTTGAACAAGGCATTGATCTGGTGATTCAGCGAGTTGTCCAAGGCGTCGCGCGCCGCATTCACAGCGGTTTCGAAATCCGTCCCCGAATGTACGGCGTTCAGAATGTGCAAATAGTTTTCAAAATCGTGGATCAGTCCGTGCTTTTTATCTCCGAGGAAATCGGGGTCGGTCAGGATGGGTCGGTCAAAGCTGCGCAAGCGTTCGCGAGTCACGCCTGCATCGCTCAATACCTTGTAAAAGGTGTCGAGATTGCCGTCACTATGCAAAAAGGCGAGGTAAGCCTGGCAAATGACAACGTCGTCAGGGGTCGTGTTGTTGTGCAGCTTCTGGTGCCACTCCTCCATGAAGTGCCCGCCGACCTCTTTGATGTGATGGCGGTGCATGATGTCCAGGATTTCATCCCTGACCTGTTGGCCGCGATTCCCGCCCTGGCCGACGGTTCCCAGCATCAGTCGCACCCAGAGGCGGCTGGGCGGGTGGTTCGCATAAAGCTCGGCGAGACGTGCCGTCAATCTGTTCTGTGCATGGGCCAGTTCCCGCGGCTTGGTGTTGTAGTGCCGCTGCCAATCGAGCTGGCGGATGGCGGAAAATCGTAGCCAGATAAACAGCAGAGCCAGGGCCTTGGGGTCTTCCTCCACGCCTGCGAGCAGGTCGTGGCACAGGTTGAACCGATGCATCAGTGTCCAGGAACTTTTCCCCAGTTCTGCACCAACAATCGCATCCGCGAGCCTTTGCTGTGTTTCCGAAGCCAGTAACTGTGCGTCCAGTGTATCTGGCTCCATTAAAGGCAGGTGCATGTCCCGCCCGTGATGCTTGATCCAGTTATTTTCTAGCGGCTGGAGGAGAAGGAAATCCATGCCGCGTAGGCGCGCTTTACCTACGGGCTTCGGAAACCGCATATCGAGCCACTGTACGCCGTCCCGTTCGGCAAACGGAGTGCGCACGGCCTTTGTATCGAAGGCCTTGGATCCAGCAGGCCACATTTGCTCGGGTGGCTGATGCCATTCGCCCTGGAAATGTTCGGCGATGCCCCAATGCAGCACTAGCGGAGAAGCGAGATCGCAGGCCAGCAGCGCGCGGATTTCATCACCGGTATCCTGCACGGCACTGGCCAGGACGTCTCCTTGACCGAGATCGATTTCCCCGTGTTGCCATGAGCCTTCGCCGGTGTAAGTCATCAGCACTGTTTTTGCCGAGGCCTGCTTGTTCACGCGCGGCAAGGGAATATTAAAATCACTTTGTCCGTTTTTGACCCAGCGCTTTTTCTCCGGGAAATACAGGACAAAAGCCAAGCTACGCCAATCCTCGGTGAGGTCTAGATCAATTTCGATGGACTCTCCCTGTGCTTTTGTGCTGTTGAAAGGGCTTTCCACGGCATGCGTATTGAAGGCTTTTGTT
Source organism: Methylophilus sp. (assembly GCA_044228125.1). Taxonomy (GTDB): domain Bacteria; phylum Pseudomonadota; class Gammaproteobacteria; order Burkholderiales; family Methylophilaceae; genus Methylophilus. Next base: position 37,449 of record JBGAVM010000016.1, on the reverse strand, counting down.
CCAGACGGCCAGCAGGATTCAGGTGGACATTGCCAGTCTCCGCGACGAACCAACCCCCAATGGAGGCGGCAGACTTCATCCGTTTCAAGCCGCAGTTTCACATCCATACGTGTCCCATTCCGGGTCAATAAAATACTGAGCGGAATGTTCTCCGCAACGAAAGAAAAACTTTCTGGTATTGCCATCATGGAAACGTTTTTAATTAGATTGTCATGTAGATCGATAGTTGTTTAATGTGTACGCCGATGAAGTGGTCTGCGGCAAGCAGTCTCAACAATAGCGTACCGATGTTAATATGTTAACATACCGTATGTGTTTTTACTGTGTGTTGGACAAACGGCTTCGTTACGCCAGCTGAAGTGATTCTTTTCGTCAGGAATGAACGGGGCTCAATAGGCAAAATCTTGTTGGGATTTGAAGATAAGAAGTCCATACGCAACTTAAATCGTTGGCCTGAGGGTTCCATAATGAAATATCACATTCATCACGCACTGGTCCTAAATCTCCATCAGCCTGCAGGAAATCTTCAAGAGTTGCTTGACCAAGGCTCTTGGGAACCCAATGAAATCCTGTTGGCCATGGACAGAGTTCCACGCTCGTTATGGGGCTACGAAGATGTCGCCAGGGTTCATCTGTCTTTGTCAGGAACGCTTTTGGAAACATTGTCCGACCCCGATTTCCAGGCGCGGGTTTACGGTACCGTGGATTGTGGTAGCCTGCTCTGGCATTTTCACAACCTCAATATTTTTCGCATCCTGGGGACTGGATATTACCATCCTGTGCTCCCGCTTATTCCCGAGGCCGACAGGGAGGAGCATTTGCGGCGCTGGCAAGGGATCGCCAGTCATCTGTTCTGGCGGAGGAACTTCCAAGGCTTCTGGCCGCCTGAGATGGGGTTCAGCATGGAACTGATCCCGTTGCTTGCCCGACTCGGGTACCGCTACGTGCTGGTGGATAGCAAGCACGTGGAGGCCGTCACCCCCATGTCCTGGCAAGAGTTGCGCTATCGCCCCCATATCGCCCGCCACAATGGCGCTGAAATCATCGTGGTTGTGCGTGACAGGGAGCTCTCAGACGCGCAGGAGTCCGGATTTGACGCTCAATGGTTCCTGAATGAAGTGCAGGCTAGGACACAAGACTGTGACTTTCCTCCATTGATTACGACCGCGACGGATGGTGACAATGGGGGCTGGTTCAGAAATCCCGAGGCACAATCCAACTTCTGGGGGGTATATTGCGAGATGCTTAACGCGTCACGTACTGAGCACAGCATCTTCAGACCCACCTTTATTGACGATTACCTTGACAAGTATGGCGTACACGGGGAGGTGCGCGTTTCCACCGGAGCATGGAATACGGGATGGCACCATGGCGAGGGTTTTCTGCAATGGACAGGTTCAGAATTGCAGAGGGATGGCTTGGCAAGAGTTCAGGAAGCGAGCCGTGCAGTCCATGAGGCACGCTGGAAAGCTGGTGAAAAGCATTGCCATGATCCGAATGTACATTTTTTGCTGGAACAGGCCATGTGGCATTTGCTGCGTGCGGAAACTAGTTGTCATTTCTACTGGGGAGAAGCGTGGGTCGGTCGTGCATATGCTGATCTAGACCGTTGTTGGGAGAACCTCAATAATGCTTGCGAAAAACTTGGGACAGAGTAAAGTTGAGCATAGTCTACGTTGGTCATTAGTGGTTCATGTGATGGGCGAGTGTTATGACGCCGCGTGAGGGGTTCTAGCGCTGCAATTTTTGATTTACACTCATAAGTATTAGGATTAAAGCAATATGAAAAAGAATCAACTCAAGGCCGAGCTCATACGTATCAGCGATGCGCGGCATCATGATCCATTTAGTGTCTTGGGTCGTCACCCTGAGGGTGACGGTGTTGTAGTCCGTGCATTCATCCCGTTTGCGACTAAGGTCACCATCGCAGAGGGCGGTTTGGTGATGGAGCGCGTGCCCGATAGTGATTTTTTTGAGTGGCATGGTGACGGTGCTTCGTTGCCTGCACATTACAGTCTGATCTGGAGTGATGGCCATCGTGAGCACTACTCCCGCGATCCTTATTCCTTCTTGCCGCAGATTGGCGATCTCGATCTGCATTTGTTCGGGGAAGGGCGGCACCGCCATGCGCATAATTTCTTGGGTGCACGAGAACACGAGGTGGATGGCATAGGTGGCATCCTGTTTGCCGTATGGGCGCCGAATGCTGAGCGGGTAAGTGTGGTGGGCGATTTTAACCGTTGGGACGGTCGCCGGTATCAGATGCGCGTTCGCGGGGGGAGTGGTGTTTGGGAGCTATTCATTCCCGACCTTGAACCTGGACATGTCTACAAATACGAAATTCGTAACCGGGATAGCAGCGCAGTGCAACTCAAGGCCGATCCCTATGGAAAGCAGTATGAACTGCGCCCCAATACTGGTTCAATTGTTGGCGGAGCAAGCGCCTACAAATGGGTCGATGCCAAGTGGATGGAGAAGCGCCGCACGTGGGATTGGCAACATGCGCCGATGTCGGTGTATGAAGTCCATCTGGGCTCCTGGCAGCGGGGGCAGGAAGGGGAGTTCCTGACCTACCGTGAAGCAGCCCATCGCCTTGTTGATTATGTCACGCAAATGGGGTTCACCCATATCGAGTTGATGCCCATTACCGAACACCCCTTCGACCTGTCCTGGGGGTATCAGGTGACGGGGTATTTTGCCCCGACCAGCCGCTTCGGTAGTCCGGACGACTTCCGCTACTTCGTTGATCATTGCCATCGTAATGGCATTGGAATCATCCTCGACTGGGTTCCGGCCCATTTCCCCAAGGATGCTCACGGCTTAGCACGCTTCGACGGCACGCCGCTCTACGAGCATGCCGATCCTCGGCTTGGCGAGCATATGGACTGGTCGACCCTGATTTTCAACTTCGGCCGTAACGAGGTGAGGAACTTTCTGCTGTCTTCGGCCATTTTCTGGCTGGAGGAGATGCATATCGACGGTTTGCGCGTCGACGCCGTAGCATCCATGCTTTACCTCGACTATTCGCGCAAGGAAGGCGAGTGGATTCCCAATCAGTATGGTGGAAGGGAAAATCTGCTGGCGATTGACTTCCTCAAGGAGCTTAATGTGGCTGTGCATGACCAGTGCCCAGGCGCCCTTGTGATTGCGGAAGAGTCGACGTCATACCCGAAAGTCAGCAGCCCTACCTATGATGGCGGTCTTGGCTTCGACCTGAAATGGAACATGGGGTGGATGAATGATACGTTGGCCTACATGGCGCACGAACCTATTCATCGCAAATACCACCATGGCATGCTCACATTCAGCATGCTGTACGCATTCACTGAAAATTTCATGCTGCCTTTCTCGCATGACGAAGTCGTCCATGGCAAACGCTCTATGCTGAATAAATTGCCTGGAGACGAGTGGCAACGTCATGCGAATCTGCGTGCCTTATATGTCTACCAGTTTGCCCATCCGGGAAAGAAACTGCTATTCATGGGCACTGAATTTGGTCAGGGAACAGAATGGAATAGTGCTACGGTTTTAGACTGGTATGTACTTGACTACCCATTGCACAAGGGACTGCAGTCACTGGTGCGGGATCTAAACCATCTTTATTCGGGTAATCCTTCACTTTACCGCAACGATTTTGACCAGCAAGGCTTTGACTGGATTGACTGTAACGATGCTGAAAAGTCCGTCCTGGTTTTCCTGCGCAAGGGGAATGATAAGGAGGCAGTGGTTGTGGCAGTCAACTTCACGCCCGTGCCTCGCCACAATTTTCGCATCGGTGTGCCGCAAGCGGGGAGCTACCGTGAACTGATCAATAGCGACATGTCTCAGTATGGTGGTAGCGGGCTTCACAACGGCCCCTTCCCAATCCAGGCGGAAGAGCGCCCGTGGATGAATCAGCCTTATTCGCTGGAAATTACACTGCCTCCTATGGCTGCAGTGGTGCTTGGGATCGAAGACGTTAGGAAGGCCGCGGTAAAGCGCTCGAGCAAGTCGAAAGTGAATTAATTAGAACTTTGAATTGATTATCTCGATTAACCAGAACGGAAAAAAGTAATAGGGGACTCCGCCGTGCCAATGAATCCTGTCATGCATGCTCTCGGGCTGCATCTGTATCAGCCGCTTGACAATCTTCATGTGTTATTTAGGGAGAATCCAGAGGAACTCAGGCGCATCCTCCTGTGCTATGAACGGATCGGGCGTTATGCACACAAGTACGCGGGGGTTGCCCATATTCATGTGGCCTTATCCAGTGTTCTGCTGGAGCAGTTGCGTGACCCAAAGCTGATCAACGCCTGTCGCGAACTGGTTGATATTCCGTCTGTGCTGGAGAGTCTACGGAGCGCACCCAATATTGAGTTTATTGGGACGGGGTTCAGGCATGCTCCTTTGCCGTTCATTCCACAGGAGGATTGGGAAGACCAATTGCTACTGGAACGTGAGCTTATGTCGTCCGTTTTTGGACGTGTGTTAAAAGGATACTTTCCTCCTTCCGCGTTTTTTTGTGCAGACATGGTGCCGGCCTTGGTCGCGGCAGGCTATGAGTATGTGCTGCTGCCTGCCCACATGCTGATCCCGCAGGAAGGCCGCGAAACCGACCCGTACCGGCCATATAAGCTTACGCATCACAACGTCAGCATCACCGTCGTTCCGGTCGACGCAGGCTTCTCCCAGTCACAGCAATATGGCCTCGAAGCATCATGGTTTGCCGATGAAGTCCGTAATGGCGTGATGCTGGCGTTCCCTTACTCCGCGCCTTATTTGCTGACGACCTGGTCGGATGGAGAGAACGGGGAATGGTTTCGCACCTATGAGGAACAGGGGTTCTTCGGATCGTTTTTCTCCCCTTACATGGAATTCAGTGAACTAGGCGCATTTCCGATTCAGCCTGTTTCTATCACGCAATATTTAAATAGTTACCCCACTCAGACGCAAGCACTGCTGAAGCCCGAATACACATCCAGTCTGGTGTTTCCCGGTGATCTTAGTCTGAAAAGAAAGCTTTTCAAACTTGTTGCGCAGTACTGGTCCATGGCCAAGCCTGCCTCCGGGAATCAGGCCACGACGAACAAAGCCATCTTGACGGAAGCCAGAAAACTGCTACTAGAAGCGGAGGAGAGTGGGCTTCTGCTCGGAGAGGGGCCTAGGGCTGCGAAACTGAAGGACTTGCTGATGCAGATAGAAAAATTACTTTTGCCGAAAGCACCTGCGAGCATTTCTGAATCGCAACAAGGGAATATAAAGAAACCAGCCGCAAAAGCTAAAGTTAGCCGTCCATCTAACTCGAAATTGGCGACGAAACTGGTCAATAGTGGGGCAGCCTCCTCCGCTGTTCAAACAGTCACGCCTCCAGCCAAAACCGGTGAAAAAAAACAGGCTGGAGAACCGACGTCTACAAAAGACAAACTCCAGAAAAAATAATAATGGTCGGAGTTTGGCCTTCAGGTTGATTGATGGAAAATCTGCAGAAACCTTGCAAGTAGCCTGAAGCCAAGCAAGCCCACCTACAAAATAAACAAGTGAGCCCACATGCAAAATAAAATGGTAACGAGTACTCAAGAGAAAAAGGCTGCCGCGGTAGCAACTGCAGGGACTGCTAAGACCATCCGCAAAAAAAGTCACAATAAACACATTTCAGAGCCTTACACCGCCGAAGAGTTGCGTGTTATTTCAGAGGAAATATCCCTTCGGGCATGGCCTGTTCCGACTGCCAGTCGCCTTGAGTTGATGGAAATTGACCCTTGGAACGTGCATGCCTATTGGCATATCCATGCGTCAGACATGGCCAATTGCCGATCCCGGCTGGCCAAGGGTGGGCTGGATGCAAAATTGGTGCTGCGATTCAGCGATATCTCGCCTAAACAGGACCTAAATGGCTTGCATGAGCAGTTTGATATTGAAGTCGCGGAAGGAAGTGATAATTGGTATGTCAATCTGTGGCGCGATGGAAAGCATTACTTGGCTGAGATTGGTCTGCGGACAGGTGAGGGTGATTTTGAAGTCCTGTCGACTTCAAATGTAGTCATCACGCCGCGCGCATACCCTTCTGCAGAATTTGATTTCCATCTGACTGACGCGCGTGCGCCCAGTATGCCGGCGCCGGCAACCGCTACCATTCCGCGAATTTCTAATGATCATCTGCTAAGCAATCTTTTTCCAAAGCGATTGTCGTCTGAAGAGGCGTTTCCATGGGTCGAGCAGAAACCACGTTCTCTATTACAGGATGAATTGGCTCCTCCTGCATTGGACGAGGTGGGGCATGAGGATGACGCATCCCGAGAGTTTCCTTTGCTGGATCAGGAGGAAATTGAGAAGTACGGGGCGCTTACCAGAAAAACCCGGGGAGAAATTCTGGAGGGTACCCAGTTTCCAGCCATGGAAGCGCCCCCTCTTGGAAGCGTAGCGCCAACGGGGGTTGCGTTTGACAACTATTCGTCGGCGATTCCTCAGGTGAGTTTGCTTGAAGATGCTCTGCAGTTGAGCCAGGCGGAGGCTCCTGGCCACGCGGGTGAAGGAGCCATGCCCCCAGAAAGCAGAGGTGGAGGACACCACTCTTCTCCCGTGCCGCTCGAAATGCATCTGGGGCTATCAGCGCTGTCTTCGTCGTCAGTCGACAGCCATTTCAGCAATGAAGCCAGGTTGGTCATCGAAGGGACGTGTTCACCCGGAACCCATCTGTTGTTTTTCGGAGAACATGTCGATTTGGCCCCAGATGGTAATTTCTGCATCCAACTGCCTTTGGAACGTGGCCCCGAGTTGCTGGAGTTTATGTACCGCATGCGCAGCAAACAGGCGAAGGGATAGATACACTAATGTCCAAAGGCTATCAGTGTCTCGTGCTGCACGCACATCTGCCGTATATTCGCCATCCCGAATACGAGAGCTTTTTCGAAGAGAACTGGCTGTTCGAAGCCATCACCGAAACCTATATCCCTCTCCTGTTGGTGCTGGAACGTTTGAAGGAGGATGGTTTCAAGGCGTGTATGACCGTTTCATTGTCACCGACCTTGCTCACTATGCTGCTCGATCCGTTTCTCCAGGCACGTTATCTGGCACACCTCGATAAAATGCGCCAGCTGGCGGCCAAGGAAGTGCGCCGGACACGAGCGGACCCGGTTTTTTCCCACCTGGCGCGGCTATATCAGGAAAAGCTGGAAGAAACGGCCCAGGTTTTCGAGCAGCGCTATCAACGCAACTTGGTGGTCGCCTTTGCCCAGTTGCAGCAGGCTGGCGTACTTGAGTTGATCACCTCGTCGGCGACCCATGGATTCCTGTCATTGCTCAAGAGCGAACCGGCGGCAATACGTGCACAACTGTTGGTCGGAGCCAGAGCATTCCAGTCCATGGTCGGCGTGCCTGCCAAAGGGGTATGGTTGCCGGAATGCAATTATTTCCCAGGATTGGAAGGCTTTGCAGAGGAAGCGGGCTTCAGCTACTTTTTTGTCGATTCGCACGGCATTATGAATGCGACACCGCGCCCCTATTATGGATTATCCGCCCCGCTTGCGTGCCCTAACGGACTGGTTGCATTTGGTCGCGACCCGGACTCTTCACGTCAGGTCTGGAGCCGCGATGAAGGTTATCCGGGCGATTACTACTATCGCGATTTTTATCGGGATATTGGCTTTGATCTGGATTTTGACTATATCAAGCCCTATATTCTGGATGGACATACCCGCATCCTGACTGGGTTCAAGTATTTCAGAATCACCGGCAAAACGGACCATAAGCTGCCCTATGAACCAGAAGCCGCCGCGGCACGTGTGGCTGCGCATGCCGATGACTTTGTGTCGCGTACCCGGCAACGGATGGCTAATCAACAGGAGCGGATGGGGCCGGCTCCGCTGATTGTTTCGCCTTATGACGCGGAGTTGTTCGGCCATTGGTGGTTTGAAGGGCCGCAATGGCTGGAAGCTGTGGTGCGGCGCATGGCAGATGAGCCTGAGATAGCCGCATTGACAACACCGTCGGCATATCTTTCCAGCAACCCAAGCCTGCAGGCGGCGACGCCATCGGCGTCTAGTTGGGGAGACGGGGGATACAATGCTTTCTGGCTCAATCCTGGCAACGACTGGATTTATCCGCAATTGCATGAAGCGGCACGGCGCATGTCGGATATGGCAAGGAAACATGCCGCGGCCAAGCCCGGATCCCCGATTTTTCGTGCTTTGCAGCAGGCAGGACGTTCGCTGTTGCTGGCACAGGCTTCGGATTGGGCGTTCATCATGAAAACACAAACGGCTAAAGAGTATGCTACGCGGAGTACGCGCGACCATTTGGCTCGCTTCTTCTTTCTTGAAGAATGTATAATCAATACCATTGATGTACGCCGTCTGCATGCACTTGAATTAATGGATCAGATATTCCCGGATATTGATCCGGCGGTGTTCAGGTAAACGAAGTTGCTGCATCGGCAATTACCAGTTAGGAGAGGGTGAAAATGTATATCGCGATGGTGGCTTCAGAATGCGCTCCTGCTGCCAAGGTAGGCGGTCTGGCAGATGTGGTGCATGGCCTTGCGCGTGAACTTCAGTTGCGTGGTGAGACTGTCGAAGTATTTCTCCCGATGTATGACTGCATGCGGTATGAGCGCATCTCAAACCTCACGCAGCACTGGGCGGATCTCTGGGTGCCTTTTTACGAGGGCGGGATACATTGCGAGGTCTACCGCGGTGAGGTCGACGATTTAAACTGCTATTTCATTCGGCCGCATTCCAAGGAAAACTTTTTCAATCGCGGGGTCTATTATGGCCATAATGATGATCCTGCGCGTTTTGCCTTATTTTCGAGGGCTGTGCTGGAGTTCATGTATAAAAGCGGCCGCAGACCGGATGTCATTCACTGCCATGACTGGCAAACTGGCTTGGTTGCCCCTATGCTGTTCGAGATATATCAGTCCCTTGGTATGGGGCATAGCCGCGTCTGTTATACCTTGCATAATGTCCACCATCAAGGTCTCACAGGGTCACATATTCTGCGCCAATCAGGATTGGGTATGCACCTAATGGGCTTGGACAAGCTCGGCGATGAGCATCACCAGGGTGCGGCAAATCTCATGAAAGGTGGTATCGTTTACGCTAACTTTATTACCACTGTCTCGCCACGGTATGCCGATGAAATTCGGCACACCGACCTTGGACATGGCTTGCAATCTACGCTGGGGGCGCATTCTGGCAAGTTTGGCGGCGTCCTCAACGGCATAGACTACGGAAGCTGGAATCCGGAAATCGACAACTTCATCCCTTACCGTTATTCAGTTGATAACTTTTCCAACAAGTACGCCAATAAGGAGGCTTTGCGCCACAGGCTCTTGTTGCAGGACAAATTCAAACCCATCGTTTCGGTGGTCAGTCGACTTGACCAGCAGAAAGGCGTGCAACTTATCAGTCATGCTTTATTCCATGCTTTGGCAAATGGCGCACAGTTTGTACTGCTAGGTTCAGGCACAGAAAGAAGCATCAACGACCATTTCTGGGCACTTAAGCAGAGATTTAACGATAACCCAGACTGCCATATTGAGCTGAGCTACAATGAAGAACTTTCCCATCTCATCTACGCCGGTGCAGATATGATCGTTATCCCAAGTGCATTTGAACCTTGCGGACTGACACAGATTATTGGCATGAAATACGGAACAGTTCCGGTGGTGAGGGCTACGGGAGGTCTCGCTGACACTGTGTTTGATGCCAACTATGGCCAAAAGCCTTATGAGGAGCGAACAGGCTTTACCTTTAACGATTTCAGTGAAGACGGGTTGGACAGCGCCTTAGGGAGAGCCATTGGCCTTTGGTACAAATATCCCCGTTACTTCAATCAACTTGCAACCAATGGGATGCGGCAGGATTATTCCTGGAACAAGTCAGGGAGTGACTACATTAACATTTATAACCACATCCGTTCATAGTGTTATAGGCTTGAGTAGCACTTCAGTCGCTAAAGTATCCGGTTTTATTGGGGCATAGCATCGATGCTTTCAAGCACTACTATACTTCTCTTCTCAACTTTATAGCTATCATTAGCCGGGATGCTTGCTGGAAAGGGTTTAATATCCGAGGGGCTTGGCCGGGATGTGTCTAGAGCCAACTCCCAACTTCTGCCTGATAAAATTGGAATTTTTACTTCGATATCAGTTTCGGACATATTAAATATCACATGAATATCTTGTTCTTCAGCAGAAACCCTTGCGATTGTGCATGCCAGCACTTGTGATGCATGGTCAGCCCAATTTGGCTTATGGAGATCTTTGCCATACCAAGTGATATCAGGTATTACATGTTGTGATTTTGATTGGGCACCTGAAAAGTAATGGTTTGATGTCAGGCTAGGGTGACGTTTGCGGAATGCAATCATCTCCTTGGTGAAGCGCAACATGTCGCTGTTTTTCTCTACAAGACTCCAATCGAACCATGAAATTTCATTATTCTGGCAATATGCATTGTTATTACCTTTTTGACTTCTCAATACTTCGTCACCGGCTAGTAGCATAGGTACACCACGCGAGAGCATGAGGATGGCGATAAAATTTTTTGCCTGCTTTCGACGCAGTTTAAGAATGTCCTGATCTTCGGTCTCACCTTCATGCCCGCAATTCCAGCTTAGATTATCGTTGCTCCCGTCGCGGTTCCCTTCACCATTGGACTTATTGTGCTTGAAGTTGTAGCTCACTAGATCATACAAGGTAAACCCGTCATGGCATGTTACGAAGTTAATGCTGTTATTGGGCCTCCGGCAGTCATTCTTGTACATATCTGCACTTCCAGTAAGCCTTGAGGCTACTTCACCGATTAAGCCAGGGTCACCCTTTACAAACCTTCTCATGACATCCCGGTAACGGCCATTCCATTCCGACCATGCTATTCCTGGGAAAGCACCAACGTGGTATAACCCTGCAGCGTCCCAAGCCTCGGCGATCAAAGGAATGTTAGATAATGTTTTTGAAAATTCGATGGCCCATGGCAGCGGCGGTGTGCTCATTGGCACTCCGAGTTCGCCACGGGTAAACACACTCGCCAGATCAAAACGGAACCCGTCAACACCCATCGTCTCCACCCAGTATTCCAGACATCGCACTATAAATGAGGAAACGATAGGGTGATTACAGTTTACGGTGTTACCACATCCGGTGAAATCGAGGTAGTTTCTGCGATCGTACCCATCAAGATGATAAAAAAGCTCATTAAACATACCTTTGAAGTTAATGATTGGGCCGCCATTGCCACCTTCAGCTGTGTGGTTGAACACCACATCTATAATGACTTTGATTCCGGCATCGTGAAATGCATCAACCATTTCGCGAAACTCACGGACAGCTCGCAAGTTATCCACGCAATATTCCGGATGGGGGGCCCAATAGCTATGGGTGCTGTAACCCCAGTAGTTGCTCAAGCCTCTCTTTGCAACATTATCGGGTACGTCTTGGGGGTCAAATGCCATAATGGGCAACAACTCGACATGCGTAATCCCCAGTTCCTTAAGGTAAGGAATTTTTTCCTTCAAAGCTGAGAAAGTACCTGGGTGTTGGACGTTGGACGTTGGATGCAGCGTAAACCCTGAAACATGCATTTCATAGATAATTGCACCATTAAGCCCATCGCCCTCTAACCCGGTAAGTGGTATGTATTCTGTTGTGGTTGGGATATCAGCCACAATTGCTCGCATACCTCCACCAGAAGATTCAGATTGACATGCAGCTTGCCTATCCCAGCCTGCGGTGCTGATTGAGAGCGCCCAGGGATCCAGCAGCTCTTTATGAGGAAAAGACATACGCCCCGTTTCAGCTGTGTCATTGGCGCCACCTATCCTCCATGTATAACAAGTTCCAGTGGGGAGGTTTTCTACAAAGACATGCCAGAAAAAGAAACTGTGGTTGTGGATCGGGTCCAGCCTGATCGTTTGGAAAGGGAATTGACTGCTAATATTTTCGTAGAGAAGTAGTTCAACTTGCGATGCATGCCTGCTAAAAATGCAAAAATTCACACCGTCTTCTTTAAGGCTAATGCCTACAGGGAATCGGGAGCCATCACGAACTTTGTAAGATAATTCTGTCATTTACTGAACCGGAAATTGAGATGTTAGGATGTACAACTGTCAGCGTTTCGCCAAATTCTATAATTGCCCTTTGGCATTAGTGACTCATGGATTGCGTTTTGTACCAGTTTGTTATTTTCTCGAACCTTTACATATTAGGAGTTTTACAACTGCTCCCATGAAAAACGCCACTTCCCAATTACCCCATGCTTTACCAAGAATATTCATCCGGGAATCACTGTTTAAGCCAAGCACATCTTGCAAGGGGAAAATGACGGTATCGGCTTTATACTGAAAGCGCGCTGATCTTAATTTAATTTATATTATATTATCAGTGCCCAAGTAATATCGTGCAAAGTTTTTTAAAGAGACCTGGTGAACTACCCATTGAAATCCCGCACTATCGCGCCTGGAATGGCGGTTTTGCCCACATACAGCACGCCATCCAGATCGAACAGGACGGCTTTAATGGATGAAAAGTTTGCCGCTTGCATCCAATCATTATACTGATACCATGGCGTCATGACACACATCCAATCCTTCCAAGGCATCGTGCCGCAAATCGCCGCAAGCGCTTATGTGCACCCGCAGGCCACCGTCATTGGTGACGTGCATATCGGCGAGCATAGCTCCATCTGGCCGCAAACCGTGGTGCGCGGCGATGTGAATCTTATCCGCATCGGCCACGGCACCAACGTGCAGGATTTAAGCACCCTGCACGTTAGCCACAAATCTAGCTGGGACGCAGCAGGTGCGCCGCTTATCATCGGCAACCACGTCACCATTGGCCACAACGTCATCCTGCACGGCTGCACGATAGAGGACGAATGCCTGATCGGCATGGGCAGCGTCATCATGGACAAAACCGTAGTGCAAAAGCATGTGCTGCTCGGCGCAGGCAGCCTGGTGCCGGAAGGTAAGGTGTTGGAAAGCGGTTATCTGTATATGGGCCGTCCGGCTAAGAAAGTGCGCGCACTGACGGCAGATGAAATCGCGCATTTCATGTACTCGGCTAATCATTACATCAAGTTGAAGAACGCGTATCTAGCGACAGATTGAGAGTTGGCGTAAGGGTTCGTCATTCCCGCAAAAGTGGAAAAATGTAGCGGAGCGGAGTCTCGAGGAACGGCCACCCAATTGTAGGGCGGATGAGCACAGCGTTATCCGCCGGATGTGTGGTTTGGAAGGACTCCATTCGGCGGAATACATTTCACTATTCCGCCCTACGCGCTGCCAAGAAAGTGCGCGCACTGACGGCGGAGGAAATCGCGCACTTCATGTATTCGGCTAATCATTACATCAAGTTGAAAAACGCGTATCAGAATTCGGGTTAGCATAGCATGTCGGTCTCGCCCGACTGGCGAGATACTTTTTCTTGCTTCGCCAAGTAAAAGTATCCAAAAAGAAGGCGACCCCGTGCCGCTTATATCCTTCGGTCTTAGCGCAACGCTGGTACGGCTGCGGAACTCGCTTCGCTCAGACAGTCCTCGCCGTTTCACCCAGCTTATGCTCAAGCCTCAGGCGCGGCAAGGGGATTAAAACCATCCGAAACTTGGAAATGTGTAGGTTAGCGGTGAGTGAAACGAACCCCAACCAAAAGAGAAATGTTGGGGTTCATCAAAGCGATTCACCTCAGCCTACGAGTTAGCTAGATAGCATCCTTGCCTTTGAAATATCTAACTCATACTTTCCAACATTTTCATAATAGCGAGCGGCTAGAGCGGCATTTTTTATACAACCAAAATAAATTACTTCTAGTTTTCCATCAGCATATTGAAGCAACATCAAATCATCAGCATAGTGTAATGTTTTCTCTGATATAGCGATAAACCCTGTTTTCTGAGCGGTGGTTTTTACGCTGATTTTTCTACCCGCTTGCGAAATGACATCAAATCCATGTTGGTTGGCTCTATGAGCCAATGTACCATTTACTTTTAAAGCACATTCGAACTCGCCCAGCCGACCAATTAAATGCCGTACTTCTGTAGGCTTTACCCCAAACTCTTCAATTTCTAATTGAATTAGCTCCGAGTATCTGTTTCGAAGGATTTCGAGTCTGTCAGGAGAGAGCATAGTTTGGATTTTTAGCAAAAAGGTTGATTAACTTTCCTCACCCAAACTCGCCAGCAAATCGGCCTGATGTTCTGCCGAGAGCGCGCCAATCAGTTCGTCCATGTCGCCTTCGGTAATCGCGTCAATCTTGTACAGCGTGAGGTTGATGCGGTGATCGGTGATGCGGCCTTGCGGGTAGTTGTAGGTGCGGATGCGTTCTGACCTATCGCCAGAGCCAATCAGGGAGCGGCGTTCCGAGGCGATTTTGCTTTGTTGTTCATCCACTTGTTTGGCCTTGATGCGCGCGGCAAGCACTTGCATGGCTTGCGCCTTGTTGCTGTGCTGGCTGCGGCCGTCCTGACATTCCACCACAATGCCGGTGGGGAAGTGCGTGATGCGCACGGCAGAATCGGTTTTGTTGATGTGCTGACCGCCCGCGCCGCTGGCACGGAAGGTGTCAATGCGAATATCGGCGGGGTTGATTTCCACATCGCTGACTTCGTCCGCTTCCGGCAGTACGGCGATGGTGCAGGCGCTGGTGTGGATACGGCCTTGTGTTTCGGTATCCGGCACGCGCTGCACGCGGTGACCTCCGGACTCGAACTTGAGCTTGGAATACGCGCCATAGCCGATGATTTTGGCGATGATCTCCTTGTAGCCGCCCACTTCGCCTTCGTTGGCGCTTACCACTTCCACCTTCCAGCCCTGGCGCTCTGCGTAGCGGCTGTACATGCGGAACAGGTCGCCCGCGAACAGGCCGGATTCATCGCCGCCCGTGCCAGCGCGAATCTCCAAGAAGATGTTCTTCTCATCGTTCGGATCTTTGGGTAGCAACAGCGTTTGCAGGTTCTTTTCGATGGTTTCCAGTCGGGCTTTGCCTGCGGAAATCTCTTCCTGCGCGAACTCTTTCATCTCCGGGTCGCCTAGCAGCTCGTGCGCGGTTTTCAAGTCGGCCTCGGCCTGCTCGAAAGCGCGGTATTGCTCCACGATGGGCGTAATCTCGGCGTGCTCACGGGTGAGCTTGCGGTAATTGTCCATGTCGTCGGTGATGCCCTCGCTCGAAAGCAGACGGTTCACCTCGTCCAGACGCTCGCTCAGGTTGGCGAGCTTTTGTAACATGCTTGGTTTCATCTAATTCTTGATCTGGTAAAGGTTACGAATAAGTTGCTCAAGGCGCGCGTGTTCATCGCCGTGAGATTGGTTAAGGGCATGGTTGGGGGCGTGCAAAAACTTGTTGGTGAGCGCGTTGCTGAACAGCTCCAGCACTTTTTCCGGAGTTTCGCCTTTTTGTAGCAGCTTCAGTGCTTTTTCAAACTCGGCTTGGCGCATACTTTCGGCCTGGTCACGCAAGGCTTTGATGGTGGGGACGGCATCGCGTTTTTTCAGCCAGTGCATAAAGCTTGCTACACGTTCTGCCACAATCTGCTCGGCGTTCACGGCAGCTTCCTGTCGGTTACCGATGCCATCCGCAACGACTTGTGCCAGATCGTCCACGGTGTAGAGGAATACGTCGTCCAGTTGGGCGACTTCCGGCTCGATGTCGCGCGGCACGGCCAGATCCACCATGAACATCGGGCGGTGTTTCCTCGCCTTGACGGCGCGTTCCACCATGCCTAGGCCCACAATCGGCAACTGGCTGGCGGTGCTGGTGATGACGATGTCGAAGTCGGCGAGGCGATTCGGTAAGTCATGCAACAAAATCGCCTCGCTTTTCACGCCGAGAGCATCCATTTTTTCTGCCAAATCCTGGCCGCGCTCTAGCGTGCGGTTGGCGACAGTGATGCTGCGTGGCTTTTGGGCGGCAAAATGGTCGGCGCATAACTCAATCATCTCACCCGCGCCAATAAACAGCACGTGCTGGTCGCGAATATCGCCGAAGATGCGCTGTGCCAGTTTGACGGCTGCTGCTGCCATGGAAATGCTGCTGGCGCCGATGTCGGTGTTGGTGCGCACTTCCTTGGCTACTTCAAAAGTGCGCTGAAACAACTTATGCAGCAAGGTGCCCAGCGTGCCGGCCTCCTGTGCGATTTTGACCGATTGCTTGAATTGGCCGAGAATCTGCGGCTCGCCCAGCACCATGCTGTCCAGCCCGCAAGCGACGCGAAACGCGTGTTTAACGGCTTCCTCGTTTTGCAGGGTGTAGGTGTAAGGCAGGATCTTGTCCGTCGCAAGCTGGTGATAATCCGCCAGCCAAGTCACAATGGACTCGGCCTGGTCGGATTGCACGTAAATCTCTGTGCGGTTGCAGGTGGAGAGAATCGCGGCTTCGGCGGCATTCTTCGCGGTCAGGTCGCTCAAGGCATGGCGTAGCGTTTCGTTGTTGAACGCGACGTGCTCCCGGATTGAAATTGGCGCGGTGGTATGGTTAACGCCGATGGTAAATAATTGCATAGGCGTAATTTTCGGCGATTCGCTTATCTTAAGCAAGAAATAGCGTTAAAATACCCACTTAGCTAGAATTATCAGTCAACATTTAAAGTTACGGACATTATCATGAGCAAAACATTCCGCATCGCCCCCAGTATCCTGTCTGCCAATTTTGCCAAATTGGGCATGGAAATCGAAAACGTCATCAAATCCGGTACCGACATCGTGCACTTTGACGTGATGGATAACCATTTTGTACCTAACCTGACGATTGGCCCATTGGTGTGTGATGCGATCCGTGATCTTTCTAAAGAGGTGGGCGCTTTGATCGACGTGCATTTGATGGTCGAGCCTGTGGACCGTATCGTGCCGGATTTTGCCAAAGCAGGCGCGAATATCATCACTTTCCATCCGGAGGCTTCCACGCATATCGACCGCACCCTGAATCTGATTCGCGACAGTGGCTGTAAATCTGGTTTGGTGTTCAATCCGGCAACGCCGCTGAACTATCTGGATTACGTGATGGACAAAGTGGACATGGTATTGCTGATGTCCGTGAACCCGGGTTTTGGCGGCCAGAAATTTATTCCGAGTGCCTTGCAAAAGTTGCGCGAGGCGCGTGCCAAAATTGACGCGTATACTAAAGAAACAGGCCGCGAAATCTGGCTGGAGATCGACGGTGGCGTGAACGCGCAAAACATTGTGGATATTGCTAAAGCAGGCGCGGATACATTCGTGGCCGGCAACGCAATCTTTACCAAAGGGTTGGATTCCGACCCGAATCGCTATGACACGGTCGTGAAAGAATTGCGTGCCGCGTTGGCAACAGTTTAATTTAAAGAAGATATGAATTCCCAGGTACACAAAGTGCAATTCGGTTGGCGTATCAGCTGGCGATGGTGGCGATAAACCACTACCCGGCGCGCTGACGCACGCCTTTTTTGCACTTGATTAAACTTGGGAATTTTATGTCACACACACTTACTTTAAATGAATTCAACAGCCTTGCTGCGCAAGGCTACAACCGTATCCCGCTGGTCGCACAGGCCTTTGCGGATATGGATAAGCCGCTATCGCTTTACCTGAAACTTGCCGCAAAACCATATTCCTATTTGTTAGAAAGCGTGCAGGGCGGCGAACGTTTCGGACGTTATTCCATTATCGGCCTGCCTGCCAAAATGCTAATACTGGCGCGCGGTTTTGAGGTGCAGGTTTTGAAAGATGGTCAGGTGCTCGAGACGCATTCAAACGCGAATCCGCTGGATTTCGTCAAAGCCTTCCAGGCGCGTTATAAGACACCGCCGGCCGAAAAGCTGCCATACACTGGATTGCCGCGCTTTACGGGCGGCTTGGCGGGATATTTTGGCTACGAAACGATTCAATATATCGAAAAGCGCTTGGCGACAGATAACAAGCCAGATGCCTTGGGCGTTCCTGATGTGCTACTGATGGTTTCCGAAGAGATTGCCGTGGTGGATAACCTGAGTGGCAAGCTCTACTTGATTGTATACGCCAACCCGCAGGAGTCAGGCGCCTACGATAAGGCGATGGTGCGTTTGCAGGCATTGCAGCAGCAGATGCACACCGCGGCAGATGCCCCGCAAGCCAATATCCATGCGCCTGTCGAGGCAGTCTCCGAATTCGGCGAAGCCAATTTCAAAGCTGCTGTCGAGCGTGCACAGCAATATATTCTGGAAGGCGACATCATGCAGGTGGTGCTGGCGCAGCGCATGAGCCAGCCATTTGCCGCGCATCCGCTTACGCTCTATCGCGCCTTGCGCAGCCTTAATCCGTCACCTTACATGTTCTATTACGACATGGGCGATCACCACGTGGTAGGCGCTTCGCCGGAGATTCTGGTGCGGCTGGAAGATGACACCGTGACCGTGCGCCCGATTGCCGGTACGCGCCCACGCGGCAAAACGCGCGAGCAGGATTTGGCGCTAGCCGAAGAGTTGCTGGCAGACCCGAAGGAGTGTGCCGAGCACGTGCAGCTGATGGACTTGGGGCGGAATGACGTTGGTCGTGTCGCGCAGGTTGGTTCCGTCAAGGTGACGGACAATATGGTCATCGAACGCTATTCACATGTGATGCATATCGTTTCTAATGTGGAAGGCAAGCTCAAACCAAATATGGATGCGATTGACGTGCTCAAAGCAACTTTCCCGGCAGGCACGGTTTCCGGTGCGCCCAAAGTACGGGCGATGGAAATCATCCATGAGCTGGAACCGAGCAAACGCGGTATTTACGCAGGCGCTGTGGGCTATCTGGGCTTCAACGGCGATATGGATGTGGCGATCGCGATTCGCACCGCCGTGGTCAAAGACAACACGCTCTATGTGCAAGCGGGCGCGGGTATCGTGGCGGATTCAGTGCCGCATAACGAATGGGTCGAAACGCAAAACAAGGCGCGCGCGGTGCTGCGCGCGGCTGAAATGGCGCTTTCCGGCTTGGGTAAAGGAGAATAATCATGTTACTGATGATTGATAATTACGACTCGTTTACCTACAACCTGGTTCAATATTTTGGCGAGCTGGGGCAAGATGTTCAGGTATACCGCAATGATGAGATTAACCTGAAAACCGTGGCTGAGCTGAAGCCGCGTCACATCGTGATCTCGCCCGGCCCGTGCACGCCGAATGAAGCGGGTATCAGTGTGCCTTTGATTCACGAATTTGCCGGCAAGATTCCGCTGCTGGGCGTGTGTTTGGGGCATCAAAGTATTGGCCAGGCCTTCGGAGGCAAGATTGTCCACGCCAAGCAATTGATGCACGGTAAAACCTCGCTGATTCATCACAAGAATATCGGCGTGTTCAAAGGGTTGCCTAACCCCTACACCGCAACTCGCTACCACTCGCTGGTGATTGAGCGTGAGACGATTCCGGATTGTCTGGAGATCACCGCGTGGACCGATGATGGCGAGATTATGGGGGTGAAGCACAAGACCTTGCCTGTAGAGGGTGTGCAGTTTCATCCTGAATCCATTTTGACCGAGTATGGTCATGAGTTGCTGGATAACTTCCTGAAAGCCTACTAATGTTCAAGGAAGCGCTCAATCTGCTGCTCAATCGCCAGGATTTAAGCCACGACCAAATGCTGGCGGTGATGCATCAGGTGATGGGCGGCGAGCTGACGCCTGCGCAAATCGCGGCCTTGCTGATTGCGCTGCGCATGAAAGGCGAAACCGTCGATGAAATAGCGGCGGCTGCAACTGTGATGCGCCAGCTTTCCACCAAGGTGGATATTCAGGAAAAAGCGCATCTGGTGGACACTTGCGGCACGGGCGGTGATGGTATCCAGACTTTTAACGTTTCCACAGTTTCCGCTTTTGTGGCCGCGGCCGCGGGCGCCAAAGTTGCCAAGCATGGCGGACGTTCGGTATCTTCCACCAGCGGCAGCGCCGATGTGCTGGAAGCCTTGGGGGTCAATGTCAACCAGACGCCGGAACAAGTCGCTAACAGCGTGAACGAAATCGGTATCGGCTTCATGTTCGCGCCCAATCATCACAGTGCGATGAAGCATGCCGCACCTGTGCGGCGCGAACTGGGCGTGCGTACGCTGTTCAACTTATTGGGACCATTGACCAATCCGGCTTCCGCAAAAAGACAAGTCATGGGTGTGTTTGACAAGGAGCTAACAGGCAAGCTGGCTAGAGTGCTGCAAAAATTGGGTTCAGAACATGTGCTGGTGGTGCATGGCGCCGATGGCATGGACGAGATTTCCTTCGCTGGCGACACCTATGTCGCCGAGCTCAAAGATGGCAAGGTGAGTGAATATACGCTGAATCCAGCGCAATTCGGTCTGAAGATTCATTCGCTCAAAAGTATCCGTGTCGAGAATGCAGCACAGTCCAAAGCCATGATTCTGGATGTGCTGGAAGGCAAATCAAGTGTCGGTACCCAGGCTGCGGCGCGCGATATTGTATTACTTAACGCTGGCGCCGCGATTTATGTGGCAGGCCTGGAAGCCAGTTTGGATGCGGCGATTCGGCATGCCGCCCAAGTGATTGATAATGGCGCTGCGCTGCAAAAACTACACTTGCTGGTGCAGTTGACCAACGCAGCCTCATGAACCGCACGCCAGCCGAAACGCACGCTTACGCCAACGTCAAAATGGACGAGTTCTTCGCCAGCGTGCCAACCGAGCTGAAGGCGCATGTCATGTCTTTGCCCAAGCGGGTCACACAAGTCAGCGCCCGGCCTGTCATCCGGCTGCAAGAGGTGTTGAATACCGCAGACCAAATTTTTGACCATGCTGGCAAATTTGCGGCCTGCGCGCGCGGCTGTGGCCATTGCTGCCACGTTTCGGTGCCCATCACAGCGATGGAAGCCAAGTGGATGGGCGAAAATCTGGGCATTCAGCCAATGGAGGTGAGACAGAGTGTGCGCCACCACTTGAGCGATTTTGGCAGCCATACCCCTTGCCCGTTCCTGGCCAATGGCGAATGTTCCATTTACGCCGTGCGCCCGCTCACTTGCCGCATGCATATGAATTTCGACCGTGACAACTACTGGTGCCTACACGAGAACTGGCAAAGGCCGGATGCGGAGATTCCACGCCCCAGTATCCAACCCTTGATTGATGCTTATCATCTGACAACCGCCAACGAACGCATCATGGCGGACATCCGCGATTTTTTCCCGCAAGGAAAGGCGACCAATGCTGCTTAAACGGCTGCTGATATTGTTGGTCGCCCTGCTGGCAGTGGCCTGCCGTGCCGAGGTGCCGCAATCCGCCACTGTGCTGGAAAGCGCACAACAGGCGGTTTCCAGCACGGCGAATGATGCGCTAAACGATGCATATCAGCGCAAATTATCCAGTGTCTGGCTGGAAGGCGAAGGCACAGTGAAAAAGCTGCTGCCGGATGACAATAAAGGCTCGCGGCATCAAAAGTTTCTGGTGGGCATCAGTAACGGCAAAACCTTGCTGTTCGCACATAATATCGACCTTGCACCGCGCATCGACGATTTGAAGATTGGCGATACCGTCACTTTTCGTGGCGAATACGTTTACAATCCCAAAGGCGGTGTGATGCACTGGACGCATCGCGACCCGCGCGGCGAACTGCAGGGTGGCTGGATTAGACATAACGGTAGAACATATGAGTGACATTTTAAACAAGATTCTGGAAACCAAATTTGAGGAAATCGCTACGGCAAAAGAAGCCATCAGCCTGGAGCAGATGCAGGCGCTGGCCCGTGCGCAATTGCCCACGCGTGATTTTGTTGGTGCGATTCGCGCCAAAATTGAAGCTGGTGAAGCCGCAGTGATTGCCGAAATCAAAAAAGCCAGTCCGTCCAAAGGTGTGATTCGTGCGGATTTCAAACCGGCAGAAATCGCCGCAAGTTATGAGCAAGGCGGCGCAGCGTGTTTGTCAGTACTCACTGACGTGCAATATTTCCAAGGTTCACCGGAGTATCTCAAGCAGGCGCGTGCCGCATGCGATTTGCCCGTGCTGCGCAAGGATTTCATGATCGACCCGTATCAGGTGTACGAGGCGCGTGCGATGGGTGCCGATTGTATCCTGCTGATAGCGGCGGCGCTGGGTTTGCCGGAAATGCAGGCGCTGGAAAAAGTGGCGCATGAGTTGGGCATGGCGGTGCTGGTGGAAGTGCACAATGCCGAAGAGCTTGCACAGGCCATCCAGCTAGAAACACCACTGCTGGGTATCAACAACCGCAATCTACGCACGTTCGAAGTCACCCTGCAAACCACGCTTGACCTGCTGCCCAGCATTGGCGAGGATAAGATCGTCGTCACTGAGTCTGGTATCTTTACTTCGGACGATGTTGCCTTGATGCGCAAAAACAATGTGCATACCTTCTTGGTGGGCGAGGCGTTTATGCGACAAACCGACCCGGGCGTAGAATTGGCCAAAGTCTTTGCGTAATGCTTTTATTACCGTCATCCCCGCTTGCGCGGGAATGACGAAATTTGAAATGAGGTGTTTATGAGCCAATTCCTGCCTATCCGCCCGCGCCGCATGCGCCGCGATGATTTCTCTCGCCGTATGATGCGCGAGCACGTGTTTACCGCCAACGATTTGATTTACCCCGTATTCGTGCTGGAAGGCGAAAATCGCACTGAAGCAGTTGCCTCCATGCCCGGCGTGCAGCGCCAGAGCATCGATATTTTGCTTAAAACGGCGGAGGAATGCGTCAGGCTGGGTATTCCGGCAATCGCCATTTTTCCGGTGGTGCCGCAATCCGGCAAAAGTCTGGATGCCGCGGAAGCTTTTAACCCAAAAGGTTTAGTCCCGCGCACAGTCAAGGCACTGAAAAAAGCATTTCCAGAGCTGGGTGTGATTACCGATGTGGCCTTAGACCCTTACACCACACATGGTCAGGACGGTTTGATCGATGAATCTGGCTACGTGCTGAACGACGAAACAGTGGCGGTGCTGGTGAAACAGGCCTTGTGCCATGCCGAAGCCGGCGCGGACATTGTTGCGCCCAGCGACATGATGGATGGCCGCATCGGGGCTATTAGGGACGCGCTTGAGGAAGCCGGTCATATCCACACCCGCATCCTCGCTTACTCTGCCAAATATGCCTCCAGTTTCTATGGGCCTTTCCGCGATGCGGTCGGCTCCGCCGCCAACCTGGGAAAAGGTAACAAATACACCTACCAGATGGATCCTGCCAACAGCGACGAAGCCATTCGCGAAGTCGCCATGGACATCGAAGAAGGCGCGGATATGGTGATGGTCAAACCCGGCATGCCGTATCTGGATATCATCCGCCGCGTGAAACAGGAGTTTGGTGTACCTACGTTTGCTTATCACGTGAGTGGCGAATACGCCATGCTCAAAGCCGCCGCGCAGAACGGCTGGCTGGATGAGAAAGCTTGTGTGATGGAGGCGATGCTCAGCTTTAAACGCGCCGGGGCGGATGGGGTGTTGACGTACTATGCGATGGATGTGGCGAGATGGTTGAGGCAGACAAATTGAAATACGTTGTTGTCTTTATGGTAGGACTTATAACAGTGTGGGCTACTGAAAGTATGTCTGATGAAAATGCAACAAGCCGCAGATTGCTGGAAGAGTTAAAAGCACCAGATCGCAGAGTGCCGGTAGACTTAAATGACAAAGAGCAAAGACTCTTTGACGCCGTCGGGGTTGTAACTGAACCAAACCTCGATTGGGTAGGTTCAGGTTTCTTGATTTCGAAATGTCATGTTCTCAGTGCACAGCATGTAGTTTTTGACATGTATAAAGACGAACTTCCCAAATATGGTAAGGCTGTGAAATTTGGAGCAGGTCAAACAGATGCAAGGCCTTTTAAAAAGTTTTATGTAGATGGAAAAGTGATTGCATTCGATAAATCAGCGTTTATCTATAATAAGAGCGGTAAAGTGAAAAATATCTACTCGAAAAGAGACTGGGCTGTCATTAAGCTGGAAAAATCTGATGGAGGCAGTTATCTTGGCGAGCATATACAGCCTTTCTGCTTGCCAAAATCTGAAATTAAATTTGAGGAAGCAAAAAATTGGAAAGTCATATCAGTGGGCCACTCAGCAGATAAGCTTATACAAGATGGGAAGCTTGACTTATTGCAAGACAGCAATTGCAAAATCACGCGTTTAGATCCAATTATCAAATCGTGGTATACCAGCTGCCAAATGACTCCTGGTATGTCAGGTGGGCCTGTATTGACCTATTTGCCAGCATCGAGTGCAAATGCTTCAGCTTGCTGGATGCCTGTAGGAGTTAACTCAAAAAATAATGGCAATAATCAAGGTTTTACTCACATAGATGAATCTAGAGTGACGTTTTCAAATGAAATGGCTCCATTAAACGAAGAAAATTGGCGGTCAATTAACGAAGCAATGCAGCAAAACCCTTGTGATTAGTTCAGTAAGATTGCTAAATTTGTAAAGCCCAATGTTATTGGATATGACCCTAGGCAAGTCACCTGCTTGTGTTTTTCCCCAAGGAAATAACCAATGAAGATGGCACCTCGCTACCGCGTTTTTCCTTCGGTCTTAGCGCAACGCTGGTACGGCTGCGGAACTCGATTTTTTAATCTTCAAACAGTCGTGGCTCCGGCCGTTCGTTTCACTCACTTAACCTGAAGGTTAGCCTCCGCCGCAACAGGCTGCTGTCGCAGCCTTGGTTGTCGCCGTTTCACCCAGCTTATGCTCAAGCCTCAGGCGCGACAGAGGGGATTTAAAAACCATGCGTATGCGCGCGTTCATTAGTAAAACCGATGCTCTGGGAGCCAATCAGGATACGGCTTCCAGGCCGGTATGTTGTATAATGAACATCTGCACTTGAATTTTCCTGTCTTTTTTAACCCCGATCGTGTTGAGTAATCGAGTAATACACTATACTGCGCGCATGAATTTGGATGCATTTTCCGATGATGTGTTGATGACGAAGTTTTGCGCAGGTGATGCGCAGGCTTTCGAGCTGTTGTATACGCGGCATGAGCGACCACTGTTTCGCTATATCCGCCGTGTGCTGGGCGCAGACAATGCGTCGCAAGTCGATGAGGTGTTTCAGGATACCTGGATGAAGCTGGTGGATAACCGTACTCATTGGCGCGAACGTAATGACGCGAGTTTCAAGACCTGGCTGTTCATGCTGGCGCATCATCGCGCGGTGGATGTGTTGCGCAAAAGCGGGCGAGAAATCTCTACCGATGAAGGCTGGATGGATGATGAGGCGGAATCGCCTTGGCAATTGTGGCCAGCATCCAGCGCCGATGAGCCGGAGCAGCAGGCTTTCTGGCGCAAGGCGGGCAAGCAGTTGCTGGATTGTCTGGATGGATTGCCGGCGCTGCAGCGCGCAGCGTTTTTGCTGCACCATGAGGATGGATTGAGTTTGGATGAGATGACCAAAATATTGGATGCGGAATTTGAGACGGTAAAGAGCCGTTTGCGTTATGCGCTCTCCAAATTGCGGACTTGTATGGGCGCCTATTTGCCGCCCGCAATGGAATGATTTGGATATGGATTTACGTGATTCACATTTAGAAAAAGCTTTGCAGCATGCGCCAGACCGCGATTTGCAGCCAAGTGATGCTGTGCGTGAACAAGTGCTGGCTTACGCGGCAGACGCAGCCCAGCCTGCGAAAGCTGGCTGGCTTGCAAGGCTGATGCAGGGCATGCGCCAATGGCATATCAGTAGTGCGCAGATGGCGGGTATGGGCAGCGTGGCGGTGGCTTTGCTGGTGCTATTGATGGCGCATGAACAGCGGCCGGCGGATAGCGAGTGGGCAACCCCGGCAGGTTCGGAATCCGTAGCGAAGGCCGATGCGCCGAAGCGCAAAGCTGCGGTGGCCGAGCCGGCAGCAGATGAGTTGGCGCGTGAGGAAATGACGGCTCCGGCAGAAGCGCCGATGACACCTGAGGGGATTGCAGAGAGCACACCTGCGCCGGAGACCGAGGTTGTGCAAGCGGCACCTGCGATGGCGGACGCGCCATTGCCGCAAAGTGCAGCGCCTTTGTCGGAGGGCGCAGATGCTGAAGCCGATGCATTGGCCGAGCCGCGGGCAAAATCTACACCGGAAGCGTTTGCTGACGAGGTGGCAGGGGAGTCAGATGGTGCGGATGTTGACTTGCAGTATGCGTTGATGACGAAAGGCGGTAAAGCACTGGCGGAACAGGACATCCGGGTGGGTAATCATCGCTTGCTGAAGGTCGAAACGCCGCAAGGCGGCCGTTGTGATGAGCCTGGCACTCACGTGCCGCAGGCCGATGCAGAGACCGGCTACCCGATCGAAATAGTGGATGTGTGCGTAGCGCCGGTGGCGCTTGTAGATGAGGTTGAAATTTATAATCGAGTAATGCACGCCTACTGGCAGAAAACTAGCCAATAAGCGTTGCAAGCTCCTGCGCGTTGGCGCGCTGCATGCTGGCGTTACTCACCGCACCTTTGGGTGGGATGCGCAAGTCGTCCACATCGAACACGCTGAGCTTGATGAGACCGTATTCAGTCTCTAGTGTGAATACCGGCACGGTCTTCCGCACTTTGTCTTTTTTGTCCTTGCTTGGTTTGTCGGAAAGGCGATAGCTTTTTTCGCTGCTATCAAACGGGATTTGCTGGTTCAACAGAAACAGCTCAACATCTTTGGCGCTGTCGGCAAACAGGTGAATATCCGTTTGGGCGAACTTACCGGCGGTGCCATCCAGCACCGCACCCGTGAGATGCGGGTTGAAGCGTTCGAACAGGCGCATGGTGGCCAGCGCGGCCCTGCGCAGGTCCAGCAGGTTCTGCGGCTGTTCATCGGCGTTGAAAATTTCATGGTAAAGCCGCACTTCCTCTTCGATTTCGGCATTGCTGGGCAGCATGCCGCCATCGGTCACGCCCAGTTGTCGCCCGGCTTTCTTCTTCGCATAGGCAAAGTCATGCACCCCCTCTTCCGCCATCATGCGCGCGGCGGCCTGGGCAATCATTTGCCGGAGGTGATGCGGGTGCTCTTTCATGAATCAATTTGCCCCATGTAGCAGTCGCGCAGCTGCGTCCGCAGGATCTCCGCTGGGCCTAGGTTCCCTGTGCGCTGGTGGAGGCGGAGCTGGCGGATGCGGCGCGTCATCGAGCTGAGGTTGTAGCGGATTATCCGTTAGGCTATCTGGAAACGCACTGGGTGTACTGCCATCTGAATCGAATAGTCCCGGCAGGCTGGGCTCAATCGAAGGCGGCGGGTTTTCATGGTAGAAGTATTCGTAAATGCCTTCTTCACTCTCGTCAATTAAAGTGCCAAGCGTCGGGTCAATCTTGACCTTCATGACACCGTCTGGCATTGCCATCGGCGCATCGGGAATGGTGCGCAGGGCGGTATCCATGTATTTGATCCAGATGGGTAATGCCGCTCTGCCACCGGTTTCGTCTTTGCCAAGGGCGCGCGGTTGGTCGTAGCCTATCCAGGCAATTGCGACTTGCTTAGGTGTGTAGCCGGCGAACCAGGCATCGTAGTGATTATTGGTAGTGCCTGTTTTGCCGGCAATATCCTGACGGCCCAGTGCTTTTGCCCGGGTAGCGGTGCCAAACTGGATCACGTCGCGCATCATAGAGGTCATCAGGAATGC
Organism: Methylophilus sp.; assembly: GCA_044228125.1. Taxonomy (GTDB): domain Bacteria; phylum Pseudomonadota; class Gammaproteobacteria; order Burkholderiales; family Methylophilaceae; genus Methylophilus. Next base: position 9,975 of record JBGAVM010000016.1, on the reverse strand, counting down.
GTTGCGGCTGTCAATCACACGCGGCGCATCTTTGCGGGCAACCGGGTAGTGCATTTGTTCGATGACTTTACCCTCGCTGTCGGTGATTTTGGTGATAAGGTGTGGTTTGATGCGGTAGCCGCCGTTGGCAAAAACAGCATAACCGGTCGCCATATTCCACGCGGTGGTTGAGCCCGCCCCCAGCGCCATAGTCAGATAGGCGGGATGGTCTTTGCGTGAGAAGCCGAATTTGGTTACGTAGTCCTGTGCATAGCGTGCACCGATGCTTTGCAGAATGCGGATAGACACCATATTTTTGGATTTGGTCAGCGCAGTGCGCATGCGGATCGGGCCGTCATATTGCCCGTCGAAGTTTTTAGGTTCCCAGTCTTTTGTGCTGCCGGTTTCCCCTGCGGACATTGAGATGGGCTCATCTTCAATAATGCTGGCCGGAGTAAAGCCCTTTTCCAGTGCGGCAGAATAGACAAACGGCTTGAAACTAGAGCCAGGTTGCCGCCAGGCCTGGGTGACGTGATTGAACTTGCTCTTGTTAAAATCAAAGCCGCCTACCAGTGCCTGTACCGCGCCGGTTTCCGGGTCAAGGGCTACTAGCGCCGCTTCGACTTCCGGAAGCTGCACAATATGCCAGATATCCTGGCTTTTGACGATGCGGACAACTGAACCTGGTTTGATCTTGCGGTTTGCAACGTTTTTGTCCGTGAGGTTTTTTTGCAGTAAAGATAATCCGGCATCAGTGATCGTGAGCAGGCCGTCTTGTTTGCTAAATACGCTGACTGCTTTGGGAGTGATTTCCGTGACGACTGCCGGCACTAGTCCTTGATAAATCTCCATATCATCCAGCACCTCGTTCAAACCTTCCTCAAAGCTACCGGATTTGAGCTGGCTCAGGTCTATGTTTTTTTCGGGTTTCTGATAGCCTTGCCGTTGTTGGTATTCGAGAATGCCACGCGCTACGGCTGCGTTTGCTGCCTCCTGACTGGTTTTTTGGATGGTGGTATACACCTTTAGCCCGCTACTGTAGATCTCTTCCTGATAGCTCTCATATAGCATTTGGCGCACGATTTCCGCGACATAGTCTGCTTGCAAGTCATTCATCTGCCTGGATGATTTGAACTTGAGCTTGTAGTTCATGGCGCTTTTATATTTTGCCTCGTCAATAAAGCCGTAACGGCGCATGTCGCGCAGCACCTCGTGCTGTCGTGCAATCGCACGATCCGGATGGGTAAAAGGATTGTAGCCGGAAGGCGCCTTGGGTAATCCGGCCAGGAGTGCGGACTCGGCCAGGGTGAGCTTGCCGAGCGGCTTGCCGTAATAGACTTGGGACGCCGCCGCAAAGCCGTAAGCCCGCTGCCCAAGATAGATCTGATTGAGATATAGCTCCAGTATCTGGTCTTTGCTCAAGGCTTTCTCTATCTTGATCGCCAGCAATGCCTCTTTGACCTTGGTAAGGATAGTGCGTTTTTTGCCAGGGGAGGTAAAGAAATTCTTGGCTACTTGCATGGTAATGGTGCTGGCGCCTTCATGCCCCCTGCCAGTGAGATTGTTGCGGATGGCGCGCGCGATACCTTTGGTATCCACCCCGCCATGTTGATAAAAACGCCGGTCTTCGATTGCGAGCACGGCATCCTTAAGGTCTTTGGGAACGTTCTCGATTTTGATAAAAGCGCGCCTCTCTTCGCCAAAGACGCCCATCAAGGCACCGTCAGCCGAGTAAACGCGTAATGGGAGTTTAGGGTGATAGTCGGTCAGGTTTTCTAGCGATGGCAAGGTCGGGTAGATCAAAGTAACCGCCAGCGCGCCGAGCGAGGCAATGGCTAGCACAAATACTACGGCAAACAGGATGAGGAAGTGCCACCATTTTTTAGGAGTCATAAAGGCAATTCAAGTCAAAAAACATGCGGGTACACAGTATATAAGGTAAAGCAGATAACCCAAAATTTAATCGTTCCGGCTAATGTTATATAAAAGCGGTCAAAAATATACTTTTGTTGTAAAAGCGCCAATATGGTTCCCTTAAAAAACATTATTTGCTTTACAGGCCGTAAAGTTGTTGCTAGGATTTAATGTAAATTATCGTAATTGTGCGTAACTAACGAATATAGAAAGAGAATTTTAATTTGAAATTCGACTTTTTTAATGAAAGCACACCGCCCCTAATTGGCGTGGATGTTGGGACGTCTTCGGTCAAGATGGTGGAACTATCCGGCTCGACCAAGACTGGGTATCGCCTGGAAGGGTATTCTGTCGCTGCAGTGCCCAAGGATGCTGTCACGGATGGGAATGTGACGAATTTGGAGCAAGTGGCTGAATCCATCAAGTTGGCATGGAAGTTGTTAGGTTCGCGCGAAAAACGGGCTGCGATGGCATTGCCTTCGGCTGCGGTGATTGCCAAAAAAGTGATGATGATGGCGGATCTGCGTGAAGAAGAGATGGAGGTGCAGGTTGAAGGTGAGGCTAACCAGTATATCCCTTTTCCGCTGGAAGAAGTGAATATCGATTTTCAGGTGCTGGGGCCAGCGCCTAATAATCCGGATGAAGTTGAAGTTCTGATTGCTGCTGCGCGTAAGGAAAAAATCGAAGACCGTGTGGCAGCGGCAGAAGAGGCGGGTCTGAAGGTGATCGTGATGGATGTGGACACCTATGCTACCGAGGCGGCTTACCAGCTGGTAGCGAATCAATTGCCCAGCGCGGGCAAAGACCAGACGGTGATGATTGTGGATTTGGGTGCGGCCACAATGCATATCAACGTATTGCATGACAATAAATCGGTTTATATTCGTGAGCAGGCATTTGGCGGTGCGCAACTGACTCAGGAGATTCAGCGCCGCTTTGGCCTTTCAGTAGAAGAGTCCGAGATCGCCAAACGCAAAGGCGGTTTGCCGGATAGTTATGAAAGTGAAGTTTTGCAGCCTTATATGCATGCGCTTGCAACAGAAGTGGCGCGCGGGATGCAGTTTTTTACCAGTTCTACCCAATATAACCGGGTAGACCATATTGTGTTGGCTGGTGGGTGTGCGGCAATTCCGGCGATGGATGTGATGGTGCAGGATCGTACGCAGGTGAATACGGTGGTTGCTAATCCATTTCAATCCATGACAACAAGTAACCGTGTAAAACAACAGCAATTGGCAATAGATGCCCCGGCCTTGCTGGTGGCATGTGGCCTGGCAATGCGAGGAGTGGATTAACATGATGCGTATCAATCTACTTCCGCATCGTCAAATCAAACGCGCAGAGCGGCAAAGACAGTTCGGGTTAATGGCGCTGATGGCCTTGATTGCAGCCGGTGCAGTGGTTTTTATGGGGTGGACGTATCTGGGGGCCAGGAAGGATGCCCAGCTTGAACGGAACGCGCGGCTAGAAACAGCAATCGTTGAGCTGGATAAAAAGATTGCCGATATTAAAGACCTCAAAGAGCAGATCAGTGCGTTATTGGAGCGCAAACAGGTTGTGGAAAATCTGCAAACGAATCGCAGTCAATCTGTGGTGGTTCTGGACGAGTTGGCAAGACAGTTGCCTGAGGGTATGTATCTGACCAGCATTAGGCAGACAGGCAATATGATCGCATTGCAGGGCGTAGCAGATACCAATGCGCGCGTGGCAACGCTGGTGCGCAATCTCACAGTATCGAACTGGATGGAATCACCGGTTCTGGTGGAGATTAAAGCAATTACCGTCAACGGTGTGAGACAAAATGAATTTACGCTAAACGTCAACTTAAAAGCTCAACAGGCAAGCGATGCTGCTGACCCCAATAAAAAGGCTGCTAAATCATGAAATTAGATGATTTTAGAAATATAGACCTGAATAATGTCGGCAATCTGCCTGTACCCGTCAAGCTGGTTTTGCTGGTGGTTATTTTCGTGGTGCTGGTTTTTCTGGGCTACTGGATGCTATGGAGTGATCAGATTGAAGAGTGGGATCAGGCCGTTGCCAAAGAGCAGGAGTTAAGGGACACCTTCCTCCTCAAGAAGAGTCAAGCGGTCAAGATTGATGCTTATCGGCAACAGATGGTAGATATTGAAAAAACGTTTGGCGCATTGTTAAAGCAGTTGCCAGATAAGTCACAGATGGATGGTTTGCTGACAGACATTAACCAGGCCGGGCTTGGGCGTGGATTAGAGTTCGAATTGTTTAAGCCAGGTGCAGAAGTCATCGCAGACTTTTATGCCGAAATGCCCATACAGGTAAAGGTAAAAGGCACATATCATGATATAGGTGCTTTTGCGACGGATGTTTCCAAACTGTCCAGAATTGTGACGCTGAACAACCTCAACATTATGCCCATGAATAAAGATGCTAAAGATGGCTTGCTTTCCATGGAGGCTGTGGCGCAAACATATCGATATTTGGATGCCTCTGAAGTGGCTAGCCGTAATGCCCAAAAGAATGCAAGCAAGGATAAGAAATAATGCGAGTATCTAATGGTTTGATAAACGCCATTCTGGTTACTGGGTTGTTGACTGGCTGTGGCGGTGACAAGGGGGATGACCTCGATCAATTTATGGCCAATGCTGCTAACGATATGAGTAAAAATGTGCAGCCGCTGCCGGAGGTGAAGCCCTACAGTCCTTTGCAGTATAACGCGGATGCAACTTTGTCAGACCCTTTTCGCGCTCGTAAAGTAGTTGGCGCAAATGGAGGTTTGCAGCCTAACTTGAACAGACCGAGGGAATCGCTGGAGGCTTATCCTCTAGAGAGTCTGAAATATGTAGGGATGTTAAGCAAGAACAAAAGTACATACGGCCTGGTTAAGAAACCAGACAATGCGATTGAGCAGGTTAAAGTAGGCAACTATATGGGACCTAATTATGGGTTGGTGACGGCAATCAGCGAAGGCGCAATTGAGCTCAAAGAGCTTGTGCAAGATGATACGACGGGTGATTGGATAGAACGTAGTGCAAGCCTAAACTTGCAAGAATAATATGATGGGAATCAATATGAACAATGCATTGATCAAATTTTTTGCGGCAGTGTTGCTGTTGACGCTAGGGGGTCTGGGGCAATCATTTGCTGCAGATGCGGAAAATGTTTATGGTAACGCGATAGAAAATATTGATTTCTCAACATTGTCAGGCGGTCGAGTGACGGTGCGTGTCAAGCTCAAGTTACCTTTGGCAAATCCGCCTGCCAGCTTTACCTTGAATAATCCGTCTCGCATTGCGCTGGATTTCCCTGATACTGGGAACAGTTTGGCAAAGAGTAATGTAATAGCAGATCAAGGCACACTTAAGAGCGTAACGATGGCGCAAGCCAAAGACCGTACCCGTATGGTTTTAAACCTGAGCAAAAACGTGGCTTACAACACCTCGTTGAACGGCGATGAAGTGATTATCAACTTGCAAGGCAGTGAAGTGGGGGCAGGTAGTGCCACCACGGAAACACGATTTGCAGAATCCCGTGCCAGTAATGTGGAACATGCCATCACCGGAGTTGATTTTGCCCGCGGCAAGAATGGCGAAGGCCGTGTCATGGTGGATTTGTCGGATGCAAATACAGGTATCAATATCAAGCAAAAAGGCAAATTGATTACTGTGGATTTTATCAATACTGACGTGCCTGCAGAGTTGCAACGCCGTTTGAATGTAATCAATTTCAACACCCCTGTTCTATATGTGGACACAATGAAACAAGGCAAAAATGGCCGTATGGTGATTGAGCCTAAAGGGGAATGGGAACAGTCCGCTTATCAGGCAGATAAAAAGTTCATCATTGATGTGCGCCAGAAAGTTGAAGATCCTAACAAGCTGGTGCAAAGCTCAAAACAAGGTTATGCAGGTGAGAAACTGTCATTGAATTTCCAGAATATTGAAGTGCGATCCGTGCTTCAGGTGATCGCAGACTTTACCGGTTTGAATATTGTCGCAAGTGATACTGTTACTGGTAATATTACCTTGCGCCTCAAGGATGTACCCTGGGATCAGGCAATGGACGTGATTATGCAGAACAAAGGCTTGACCATGCGCAAGAAGGGCAATGTAATTACCGTGGCGCCTGCGGAAGAAGTGGCTGCCAAGGAAAAAGCTGCGCTTGAGGCGATCAAGCAAATTGAAGACTTGGAGCCGCTGCGTACTGAGGTGTTTACCCTGAAGTACCAGAAAGCGGAGGCTTTCCGGAATATTCTGACTGGAGCTAATACCTCTGGCGGGGCAGGTGGCGGGAGTGCTGGCAGTAGAGCAAATAAAAGTATTTTATCTGATCGTGGTAGTGCGGTGATTGATCCGAGGACTAATACCTTGTTCATTCAGGATACTGCCAAAAAACTGGAAGAAATCCAGGCTATTGTGAATAAAACCGATGTACCTGTTCGCCAGGTCATGATTGAATCGCGCTTGGTACTGGCGGATGAAAAATTCGGTAAAAGTTTGGGTGCCAGATTTGGGGTGCAAAGTGCGACAACACCAGGCAAAAACGCGCTAAGTGTTGGCGGGACACTTAACAGCGCGAACGGGATAACCAGCGCCATCGGTACTGGTACGACCTCTATTGAGGGCAATCCCGGACTAAACTCTAATTTGCCTGTGTCTAACCCGGCGGCAGGAAGTATTGCGTTCAGCCTGTTCCGCTTGCCTGCAGGCTTGTTACTCAACCTCGAGTTAACCGCATTGGAAACAGACCTCCGTGGCAAGATAGTGTCTAGTCCGCGTGTCACTACAGCCAATCAGCAAAAAGCTAAGATTGCGCAAGGTACTGAAATTCCTTATCTGCAGGCATCCAGCAGTGGCGCAACCAATGTGGCGTTCAAAGAGGCGGTATTGAGTCTGGAAGTGACGCCGCAAATTACGCCGGATGAAAAAATTATTATGGATCTCGAAGTGAAAAAAGAAAAAGTAGGTCAGGTTTTCTTTGGTGTACCTTCGATCGACACACAAAAAATCAACACCCAGGTACTGGTTTCTAATGGCGAAACCGCAGTGTTGGGTGGTATTTACGAGCAAACGGAACGAAATGACGTGAACAAAGTACCATTCTTTGGTGACCTGCCAGTGATTGGCAATGCGTTCAAGCGTCGCACCAAGCAAGATGATAAAACCGAATTGCTGATCTTCATTACACCGAAAATTATGGATGAAAGTCTAAGCTTGCATTAAGCTGCGCTGACAGAAGCGTCACAATCCCTTAAAATGCCTATCATTCAATTGATAGGCATTTTGTTTTGTTATTTCAGAATCGCAACATTTATTTGATCGGCCTGATGGGCGCCGGTAAAACTACCGTTGGCAAGATACTTGCCAAGCATATGGGTAGGGATTTTTACGATTCCGATCATGAAATTGAAAAACGTACCGGTGTAAAAATCCCTGTTATTTTCGAGCTGGAGGGAGAGGCGGGTTTTCGCAAGCGTGAAAAGGCGGCAATTGATGAGTTGTGCCAAATGCCAGGAATTGTGCTGGCAACAGGTGGGGGTGCAGTCTTGGCGCCGGAGAACCGAGAGATGCTGAAAAAAACAGGCGTGGTCATTTACCTGCGCGCAAATGTGAGTGAATTATGGCACCGCACCCGCCATGATAAGCAACGGCCGTTGCTGCAGAATGTCGACGTGCGGGCCAAGCTGGAGCAGCTTTATACCGAGCGCGACCCGTTCTATACAGAAACGGCTACGCTTATTGTTGACACGGGCAGCCAGCCAGTCGCAACCATTATTAATCGAATTGAACAGGCATTAACGACACTATGATGCAAACACTTACTGTCGCGCTCGGCGAGCGTAGTTACCCGATTCATATCGGCGCCGGGCTGATTTCTCGGCCAGATTTGATTTTGCCGCATCTCAAACGCAAACAGGTTGCCATTGTCACCAATACTACTGTTGCGCCGTTGTATTTGGCCAAGCTGGCAGAGCCGTTAAAGCAAGCGGGTGTGGAAGTCATCGAAGTGATACTGCCGGATGGTGAGGCTTATAAGAATAGCGAAACTTTAAACCTCATTTACGATGCACTGCTGAAACGCCGTGCGGAGCGCAGTACGACATTGATTGCGCTGGGCGGTGGTGTGATTGGCGACTTAACCGGATTCGCAGCGGCTACCTATCAGCGTGGCGTGCCTTTTATTCAGGTCCCTACCACATTGCTGTCGCAGGTGGATTCTAGCGTGGGTGGCAAGACAGGCATCAATCACCCGCTTGGCAAGAATATGATCGGCGCGTTTTATCAGCCCCAATTGGTGCTGGCGGATACCGATACGCTCAAAACTTTACCGCCGCGCGAGCTTTCCGCAGGGATTGCGGAAGTTATTAAATATGGGCTGATACGTGATGCGGACTTTTTTGATTGGCTGGAAACCAATATGGATAGGCTCATGGCGCTGGATAAGGCGGTGGTGAGTTATGCCATCTACCGTAGTTGCCAGAACAAGGCGGAAGTCGTGGCCGCTGATGAACATGAAAGCGGCGAGCGTGCTTTGCTTAATCTGGGGCACACTTTCGGTCATGCGATTGAAGCCGCGATGGGGTACGGCAACTGGTTGCATGGCGAGGCTGTTGCGGCTGGTATGGTGCAAGCTGCCCAATTGTCATTGCGCATGGGTTGGCTCAAGCAGGCGGAGCTTGCGCGTATCCTGGCTATTCTGCAGAGAGCGCATTTACCTATCGAAGCGCCAGCGCTGGGGGTGAGCCAGTATCTTGAACTAATGCAATCTGATAAAAAGGTGCAGGATGGAAAGATTCGCTTGGTGCTGCAAAAAGGCATCGGTAAAGCCGTGATCACCAGCGATTATGATTTGGATCAGCTTAAAGCAGTTCTGCCTTAAAACTAATAGTTATATATAGCTGATTCACACGCAATTGTTGCTTCTATACAACATATAAAGCGCGTTTTTTAGAAAATGCCGCAAACTTGTTAGCCTTCCTGTCGGTTTTTTGGCATAATTCCACTACCTTCTTTAAGTAAATAGCAGTTTGCGTTTTATTGAGGAAGTTCGCGAACTTTCTCGTTTCTGGTAGCAGAGGGGTTGTTGTGAAGCTGCGGGAAATGAGGGTAATTTAAGTAGTAAATTTAGTAGTACGATTTAAAACTAGGAGAATTATATGAGCAAAAAATTAGGTTTAGCAGTTGCTTCCGCACTGTTGGCTGCAGCTTCTAGCGCTAACGCTGGTATCGTAATCCCAGCAGGCGACTGGACTCTGGACATCGGTGGTAACGTGAACGCATACTATAGCTATAACAAAGGCGAGAGCAGCGCAAACAATGCATCTGCAGCGCGTGGTGCTGTGACTTTTAGCGAAAATGCAGCAGGCGAAGACACTGTTTCTACTATCACTACAGGCTTGTTGCCATCTTTCCTGAGTGTTTCTGGTAAAACTCGCCAAAACGATCTGGATGTTGGCTTTACTATCAGCATTCAACCAGGTATCGCAACTAACACATCATTGAACTCTGCAGGTCAAGAAAACCGTCAATCGTTCCTGACTTTTGGTGACAAGTCTTGGGGTACGATCAAAATGGGTCGTGACTTAGGTATTTACGGTTCTACAGCGATCTTGTCTGACATGACGCTGTTGGGCGTAGGTGCTGCTGGCGCTAACCGCACAGGTACAACTACCATTGGTGGTATTGGTACTGGTTATTTGTATGCTGACTGGAAAGCACAAATTTCATATGCGTCTCCAAACTGGAATGGTTTCAGCTTCACCGCTGGTATCATGCAGCCATGGGATTTGACTGGCACTCCAGGTGTGAAAAACATCAGCACAAGCAAACCTGGCTTTGAAGCGCAGGCAACATACGAGTGGGCTGGTGACATGGCGGGTAAAGTGTGGGCAGGTGCTATTTATCAGAAATTGGAAGACATTACTGTTGGTGCCAACTTTGAAGATGAAACAGCACGTGGCTTCGACATTGGTGCAACAATCAACATTGGCGCTTTCGGCTTGACCGGCTACTATTATGATGGTAAAGGCATTGGTACTACAGGTTTCTTGGCTAACGCTGTAAGTGCTGATGGTAAACGCCGTGATTCTGATGGTGGTTATGTGCA
>JBGAVM010000015.1:0-51948 GCA_044228125.1 Methylophilus sp. | reverse complement strand
ACCAGCTTATCCACGACCTGTCTTTGTACTGTGATCAACACTTCACAAAAGACCTGCATGCGGTCGGCGCTAATACCGTCAATACACTTAACAGTGCATTAGGCTGGTCAGGAAATCCTGTCAGTCCTAATGATGTACTCAAGCTCAAACATCTCAAGTCCTGAAATATCTATGTGAACATAAATCCGAAATCTGGATTTTATGTTCATCGGGAATAGCAAGTCACATCTCCATAATCAGTGCAGGCCCTCAGATTGAGGTTACTAAACTTTTTATAGGAGAAATCCCATGAGAAACATTTTGAAGTTCGAGCTTGAGTATCGCCTTAAGCCTCATCAACCCAGTATCCAGCAAATCGACTTCGACGAACTGGAAGACTTGCTGAACCTGACCATTGAAGGCTATCTCGCAGAGTTGTCCGAGTCTCTCGAAGATGAGGACGACGATCATGAAGAGGATAGCGAGTAAGAGGCGAGCGAGCACATGCAAACCCTCAACCTGCAACAGGCTGCCAGCTTTCTCAAGCTACACCCAGTGACCTTACAAGCCAAAGCGAAAGCCGGGGAAATCCCCGGCTGCAAGATTGGCCGTCGCTGGGTATTCATCGAGGTTGACCTGATCGACTATATCAGAGCACAATATCAGCGGCGGTTGTTGCAGGGTGATGGAAAGGAAACTCAATGTCACTCTACAAACGACAAGACTCGTCCTGCTGGTGGGTTAAGATCACCATCGCTGGACGAACAATACAACGCAGCACTGGGACTGACGACAAAATCCAAGCCCAGGAATACCATGACACGCTAAAAGCGCAGATGTGGCAACAAGAAAGGCTAGGGGTTAAGCCCAAGCGTTTCTGGAAAGAAGCGGTAGTACGCTGGCTCACTGAGACTTCAGACAAGGTGACGCACCAGGAAGACAAGCGCAAGCTCGTCTGGATACATGACTATCTGGGTGAACTGAGCTTGGATCAAATTACCCAAGAGGCAATTGATCGACTTCGCTGTGCCAAGCTCAAGGAAGCCTCCAAGGCCACGACCAACCGTTACTTGGCGCTGGTACGTTCTATTCTCATTCGGGCAAGAGATGAATGGGAATGGATCGACAAGGCGCCCAAGATCAGGCTCTTTAAAGAATCGAACAGTCGTGAACGGTCATTGACCCAAGATCAGGTCAGACGCTTGATGCAGGAATTGCCGATGCATCAGCGCGAAACCGTGATGTTTGCCCTAACCACTGGTTTAAGGCAACGCAACGTGCTTGATCTGGAATGGTCGCAAGTCAACCTGGAATTGCGCCATGCCTGGGTACAAGCGACCAAGTCCAAGAACCGCAGGCCGATTGCCGTACCGCTCAATGATACGGCGATCAAGGTACTGGAACGCCAGATTGGCAAGCACCCGACCCATGTCTTCACTTATCGGGGTAAACCAATCAAGACAGCCAATACCAAGGCGTGGCAAAATGCCTTAAAGCGTGCCGGAATTGAAAACTTCAGATGGCATGATTTAAGACATACTTGGGCAACCTGGCAACGACAGGCGGGCACGCCGACCCATGAGTTACAACGATTGGGTGGCTGGCTGACAGGAGCAATGGTGGAGCGTTACGCACACTTAGCCCCTGAACACTTGGCAATTGCCGCAAAACGACTGGATTCGAAATTCGTGGGTTACGATTTAGCTACGTAACCACCAAATGAAAACGGCCCCCATCTCTGGAAGCCGCTTGGATATTGGTAGGGTGTGCGGGGATCGAACCCACGACAAACGGATTAAAAGTCCGCTGCTCTACCAGCTGAGCTAACACCCCAATGAGCTTTTGAAACTGTGCTCACGAAAGCCCGCCATTATGCTAGAAACCGCCTTCTTGGTCAACGTGCTTTTGCAAAAAATTTCCAGTTTTATCGCATCCCGGGAAATTTTCCGCCCATCATGCCACCCAGGCCACGCATCATCTTGGCCATGCCGCCTTTACTGAACATTTTCATCATTTTTTGCGTTTCTTCGAACTGGTTCAAAAGGCGATTTACTTCCTGTACTTGAACACCACTACCGGCTGCAATGCGTTTTTTGCGCGTAGCTTTTATCAGTTCCGGCTTGCGGCGTTCTTCCGGCGTCATGCTGTTGATGATGCCTTCGATACGTCGCAAGGCTTTGTCCGCGTCTTCGTTGTTCACTTTTTGCGCCATATTGGCCATTTGCGCGGGCATTTTGTCCATCAGGGCGCTCATGCCGCCCATCTTGCGCATCTGCACCATTTGCGCCTTAAAGTCTTCCAGGTCGAACTTGGCACCAGACTTGATCTTCTCGGCCACCTTGGCAGCCTCGGCCATATCGACCTTCTTGTGCGCTTCTTCAATCAGACCCAGCACATCGCCCATGCCCAGAATACGGCCTGCCATGCGATCCGGATGGAACGGCTCTAAACCATCCACTTTCTCGCTCACGCCGATGAATTTGATGGGTTTGCCTGTGACATGGCGCACGGACAGCGCCGCACCACCGCGTGCATCGCCATCCAGTTTGGTGAGTATCACACCCGTCAACGGCAAGGCCTCGCCAAAGGCCTTGGCCGTGTTCACTGCATCCTGCCCCTGCATCGCATCCACAACAAACAGCGTCTCGATTGGGTTGAGCTGTGCGTGCAAGGCTTTGATCTCATTCATCATCGCCTCGTCGATACCCAAACGACCGGCGGTATCGAAAATCATCACGTCGTAATAATTCTTTTTGGCAAAATCGATGGCTTGGGAGGCAATATCCACGGGCTTCTGCGAGGCGTTGCTATCAAAGCAATCCACATCAAGCTGCTTGGCCAATGTCTGCAATTGCGCAATCGCCGCCGGGCGGTACACGTCCGCACTCGCCAACAGCACTTTCTTTTTCTGCTCTTTCAGCAGCTTTGCCAGCTTGGCGGAAGTGGTGGTTTTACCAGAACCTTGCAAGCCCGCCATCAGGATAATCGCGGGCGGCACGGCGGCCAGGTTCAAGCCCACATTGGCCTTACCCATCAGCTCGGTCAATTCGTCATTGACAACCTCAATCACCGCCTGACCGGGCGTCAGGCTTTGCAGCACCTCCTTGCCCTGCGCGCGTTCTTTCACGCGGGCGATAAAATCCTTCACCACGGGCAATGCCACATCGGCTTCCAGCAAGGCCATACGCACCTCGCGCATCGCGTCGGCAATGTTCTCTTCGGTCAGACGGGCTTGACCGCGCAAATTTTTGATGACGCCTTGCAAGCGTCCGGTGAGATTTTCCAGCATTTGATTTACCTGTATGAATTATTTTAATTTTACATCATGCTAGGCGTTTGACGTGAGTTTTGCCATAATTGCGCCATGCATCATTTCATTCTCCATCTCGTTGTTGCCTGCATTTATCTGGCCGTTGCGCTGGATTTCTGGCGCACAGCAAAATTGCCGCAGCATGCACCGCAGCACCAGCTGCATTCCAAAATGATTGCTTTGGGGCTGATTTTGCATGGCTGGCTGCTGTATCAATCCATTTTTGCACAACAAGTGGATTTCGGGCTAGTCAATGTTTTGTCGGCAATATTCTGGCTGACAGCGCTGATTTACTGGATAGCCGATTTGAAACACGGCTTGCACAGCCTACAAGCGTTTGTGCTGCCACCGGCGGCGCTGTTTGCACTGCTGCCCGCGTTCGCAAGCAAAGCGCACATGCTGCCTTCCGGCGATAGCAAGCTGTTTGTGCTGCATATCGGCATTGCCTTACTGGCCTACAGCCTGTTCACCTTTGCCGCATTGCACGCACTGCTGATGATGGTTGCCGAGCGCAGCCTGCATAATAAACCTACGCTTATCAAGTTGCCGGATTTCCCACCGCTGATGGTGATGGAAAGTCTGCTGTTCAAAATGCTCACCATCGGGTTTGTGTTGCTAACATTCACGCTGGCCAGTGGCATGCTGTTTAGCGAACAGATTTTTGGCAAGCCGCTGCAATTCACACACAAAGTCATTTTCTCCATCGCTTCGTGGCTTATTTACGGCTGGCTGTTGTTTGGGCGCTTCCAGTACGGCTGGCGCGGCCGCCCAGCAATCCGCTGGACGTTGTGGGGCTTTGCGTTGCTGTTGCTGGCCTATGTCGGCTCCAGCTTTGTCCTGCAAGTCATTCTGAATCGTTAACCCGGCCAATTGCTGGGGGCGTATTTCTTCGCCATTTCCCCAAGATGATGTATCACGGCGTTGGCCGCCTTGCGTAGCGCTACCGAGATATGCGCTATCACGCCATGCTCCGGCCTGAACTTGCGCAGCCCCAACCCGCCAGTCACCGTTGTCAGCGCCAGCCAGGGCTTGTGTGCCGGGCCAAGCGGGTCGGGCTTGATGCCGGAAACCGTATCGAAAAACACCACGCCTAGCGGTTTCAGCTCTTCCACCATCCACAGCAGCGCGCCGTCTGACAACCCCGCCTCCTTGTAGCCACCGCCCACATCAGAGTGCGCGCCCGGGAAAGCAAGCTGCTTCACATTGCCCGCCTTGTTCCAGAACGTGGGCGTAAACAGCAGGCGCTCCTCGTCTATCGCCAGTGCGTGCAACCCTTGCACGACTTTGCTACTCAGCACTTCGTCCGCAAAACGGAACGCATCTTCAATCGTGTTGTTTCTGGCATCGAACCCCGGAATCCCCAGCGCACCGACCGTATCCCAAACAGCCACGGCGTGTATCGGCACATTACGCACAAAATCAGATTCCTTGATATTGCCGCTACTGATAAAGCCCGGCAAATCCTGCATCGCCTCGGCCAATGTGGCAAACATATTGCGCTTTTCCACACCCGCTTTGCGATACTGATACCAGGCCTGCGCGCCCAACTTGTAGGATTCCTCGTCACCACGCTCGAACTTTTGCGCCAGCAAGCCCTGCGAGGCGATTAGCCCAGCCAAAGCTCGCGCGGTATAAGCCCCGCGGCTAAAGCCGATGATGTAGATGCGGTCGCCCGCCTCGTAATTGCGCGAAATAAAGGTGTAACCGCGCACAATGCGCTTGATAAGCCCCGCCCCAAAGCCGCCACCAATCATATCCTGAATCTTGTTGCTACCATTGCCCACGCCGTTGATGTATTTGGCAATTTGGACAGCTTTGCCCGCGTCATCGGTCAGCCGCTTTTCGCGCTCCAGAATCTGGCCGGTGATGTCTTCCACCTTGGTGCGCGCAACCATGCGCCCGGCAAGGTGGGTAAAGATTTTAAAGACATTGGAAGGAGGGTCTGCTTTGGCACGTTCTGTGGGCGTCAGCGCCTCATCATCAGGATTATTCCAGGTACCATCTGCACAGAAAATGATGTTCTTGCCCATATCTCCCCCTTCGCGCAAAATTCAACCGTAAGGCTAATGCGTTTTAGGGCGAAGAGCAATCCCCAGTTTCGGAGTATCAGCGCAAACTGATTTGCGGCCAGCCTTTCACCAGCGCCACCTCGCGCAACACGGCATCTGCATCCACCGCCACCGGGTTGGTCACTAGGTTCATCAGCGGCAAATCATTGTGCGAATCGCTATAGAAATAGCTGGTTTCAAAATCACGCAGTTGCTTGCCACGCTCTGCCAGCCACATTTCCAGCCGCGTCACTTTGCCTTCTTTAAAGCTGGGAACGCCCGCCACACCGCCGGTATATTCGCCGTTCACCATCTCCGGGTCGGTGCCAATCAGGTGTTCAATCCCGTAAGCCGTGGCAATCGGCTTGGTGACAAAGCTGTTGGTCGCGGTAATCACCAGGCACAAATCGCCCGCCGCTTTATGTTCATCCACCAGCGCTTGCGCTTTGTCGGTCATCATCGGGCGAATCACTTTATCCATGTACTTTTTATGCAGCTCGTCCAAAAAGGCCTTAGGATGCTGCGACAAAGGCTGCAACTGGAATTTGAGGAAGGCCATGATGTCCAGACAGCCATTCTTGTAATCCTGGTAGAACTGCTCGTTACGGTCGTGATGCGTCTTTTCGTCCAGCAAGCCTTCGCCAATCAGGAAAATGCTCCAGTTGTAATCGCTATCGCCCGCCAGCAGCGTGTTGTCCAAATCGAATAATGCTAAATTTTGTGCCATGTTACTTTTTATAGGTTACTTTTCTGTAGATTGAAAAACTGTCAATTTAAAACCCTCTGTCGGTTTTTGACCTGCCGAAAGGATGAGATATACCCCTACTAACACCACCGCCAGCGCCAAGTATTCCGCGCCCACCACCGTCTCGTTTGCAAACCAGATGCCCACCGCAAACGCCACGATAGGATTCACAAAGGTATTGCTGCTAGCCACCAGCGGACGCACATTTTTAAGCAGCCACTGATACGCGGTGTAAGCCACCAGCGAACCCAGCACCACCAAGAACACAATCGCGCCCCACGATTTGGCGCTAATGTGCGCAGGCCAGCGCTCGCCGCTGACCGCACTGGCAGCAAGCAACACCACACCACCCACCAGCATCTGCACCGCAGGCGCCATCAGGCCTTTGGGCTGGTTAAGATATTTGCCCCACACCGAACCGAATGACCAGGTCGCCGCCGCAAACGTGAGCAACAACGCGCTGGAAAAATCGCCATACAAACTGCCTTGCGTATTCAGCAGCACGATACCGGCAAAGCCAATCGCAATGCCCAGCCATTCCCGCCCGGTGATTTTATGTCCCCAAAGTGAAGAAAAAATCGCCATCCAGATAGGTGCGGTGGCGATAGAAAGCGCCGCCACGCTGGAGCTGACCGTCTGCTGCGCGTAACAGACCGAGCCGTTGCCCATAGCCGGCAGCAAAACACCCACCAGCCCGGAGTTGCGCCACTGCACCGCGCTTGGGTTAGGCGCGCCCAGCAAACGCAACACGCCGTACATCAACAAACCCGCCACGGTAAAGCGCACCCCCGCCATCAAAAATGGCGGAAAGCTCTCCACGCCAAAACGAATCGCAAGGTAAGTCGAGCCCCAGATGAAATAGGTGCAAAAGAGACAAGCGACGATAATCAGGGATTGTGGTTTGAAATTCATGGCGTTTGGTTTAAACGCAATTATATAATCAAACCAAGACAATCCATTTATTATCATCAAATCATGCAGAACATATCAACGCCGGATGCTGGAAAAAATAGCTGTGAGCTACTCTTGCCGCCTTACGAATACGCACGCGCGTTCATTACTCAAAACATCGGCCTGAAAGGCAAGCTGGGTGCGGCTTCTGGGGTAACGAAACTGCTAATGAATCCATGTTTGTCCTTTTTTTGGGAGAAGGTGAAGGAAAAAAGTGGGCTGTCTTCCATTTGTTTAAAGTTATCATTTGCGGCTTTGCATTTAATATTTGCTTGTACATCAACAAATGTAATGGCTGCCAGTTTTGATTGTGACAAGGCAGTAACTAGGGTAGAGAAAAGGATTTGCTCCAACTCAGAATTATCTACTCTAGATGAGCGCCTTTATCAAGATTACCAAGACGCCATTCATAAAGAAAACAGCGATAAAGATACGCCTTCTAGGCAGCAAAGACACTGGTTAAAATTCACTCGGAACAAATGTAAGAATATTTCATGCCTTAAACGCGCATATTGGTCTCAATTAGCAGCGCTAGCAACAGTGTTGGATACAGGTGAAACGTCTCCAGATAAAACTGAAACCGAAAAAGGCATCGAAGTAATGCAATTGCTAAATAGTGTGAAATTGGAGCTAAGGGGTAACTATCCTCTTATAGAAGAGAATTTCTGTAATGAGGTAATAAGTGATATTAAATCTAACAATAAAATTACTTTCATTGAACCTATTGTTAAGACGCAAAGTTACGAAGACCCCGTCCTGGATCCATGGAAATCTTCGTGTACTCAGTACCCGGCTTTTTTGAATCTTAAACAATACGGCGGCGAAGAGTGGCCTTTATATGTATTCGCTGGAACAGCGAATTTTAGGATTTTTGAATTAACTTCATCTTCTTCAAAGCGCTATATTTTTTCTTATGATCATCCATACGGACCCATTGATATAAATCAGTCATTAACCAAAAATTCGCCACCTGAAAAGCGGTTGGGGTTTTGGGAGGATGTGAAGTATCTAGAGGTTAGCCGGAAAACTTGTACTGTTAACCGAGATGGAGAACAAAGAAGCGTTTTAACAAACTTAGATCAAATGCCGTTATCCGGGGTTAATCGCCTGTCGAGTGGGATTATTCGGCGGGGGAATTTTTACTATACCTATTAAGTTATATTATTGGGGGTCTAATGATGTTACTTTTGAAGTTGATTCTGTCGAGGCTATCAGTGGCAACACAAACGCAGCTAAGTTTTGTCACTACTGGTCACTTCGCTAAAGGGTTCACTGAATAACAAATAGGGTCAGACACGATTTTAAAGCCCATCACCCACACGCTTTGATGCCCTGTAAGCCAATATCCATGAGCTTTCCAGGGCATCGCTTTATGCAATTTAAACTTGCGGATTTAATTTCTGAGATTTGGCGTGCAGTTTGTTCAAGCCATTCAAATACGCTTTGGCCGAGGCGATGACGATGTCGGTATCCGCGCCTTGCCCGTTGACGATGCGGCCGCCTTTGGAGAAGCGCACTGTCACTTCGCCTTGCGAATCTGTGCCACTGGTGACGTTGTTGACCGAGTAAAGCTGCAATTCCGCGCCGCTGTTGACCATGCTTTCAATCGCCTTGAAGGTCGCATCCACCGGGCCGCCGCCATCTGCTTCGGATTTTTTCTCCGCGCCATTCTCAGAGATAGTCACCAAGGCATGCGGTGTCTCGCCCGTTTGCGATGTCACTTGCAAGTAAACCAGTTTATAGGTCTCCGCCGCTTCGGACACGAATTCGTCACTCACTAATGCATGCAAATCCTCGTCGAAAATCTCGGATTTCTTGTCGGCCAAATCCTTGAAGCGTGCGAACGCGGCGTTGAGTGCGTCCTCACTTTCCAACTCGATACCAAGCTCTTTCAAACGCGTGCGGAACGCGTTGCGCCCGGACAATTTGCCCAAGGTCAATTTATTGGCGTTCCAGCCCACATCCTCTGCCCGCATGATTTCGTAGGTCTCGCGGTGCTTGAGGACGCCATCCTGATGGATGCCGGATTCGTGCGCAAACGCATTGGCGCCGACAATCGCTTTGTTGGGCTGTACTGGATAGCCGGTGATCGTAGACACTAATTTGCTTGCCGGGACGATCTGCGTGGTGTCGATGCGCGTATCAAGGTTGAAAATATCGCGGCGGGTTTTGATGGCCATGACGATTTCTTCCAAACTCGCGTTGCCCGCACGTTCGCCCAAGCCGTTGATGGTGCACTCCACCTGACGCGCACCATTCAACACAGCAGACAATGAATTCGCGACGGCCATGCCCAAGTCGTTGTGGCAATGCGTGCTCCACACCACTTTGTCGCTGTTTTTGACGCGCTTGATAAGGGTCGCCATGCGCTCGCCCCACACCACCGGAATGCTATAACCGACGGTATCCGGCACATTGATGGTTTTGGCGCCAGCTTCAATCACGGCATCGAACACGCGCACCAAAAAGTCGATGTCGGAACGTACCGCATCCTCCGCGGAAAACTCCACGTCGTGCGTGTATTCCAGTGCCCACTTCACCGCCTGCACCGCGCGCTCCACCACTTGGTCTTCGGTCATGCGAAGCTTGTTTTCCATGTGGATTTTACTGGTCGCGATAAACGTATGGATGCGGCCATTTTTCTCGTCATGCTGCATCGCGGGCTTAATCGCCTCGCCTGCGCGTCGCACGTCGTTCTCGCTGGCGCGGGCAAGCGAGCAGACCTTGGATTTGGTGATCAAGCCAGCGATGGTATGAATCGCATCGAAATCGCCCGGGCTAGCCGCGGCAAAACCCGCCTCAATCACGTCCACACCCAATTTCTCCAACTGGCGCGCAATGCGGATTTTTTCTTCTTTGGTCATGGCTGCGCCGGGACTCTGCTCGCCATCACGCAAGGTGGTATCAAAAATAATAATCTTGTCAGTCATGTCTGTTCCTAAAGCAATCAATAGATTTTACCCGCTACGCGAAAAACGTGCGAGTGCGAAAATACTTTGTTGGGGTGTGATTAGTGTGCGCTTGCGCGCAGCAGGCGACGCAAACCTAGCAACAGGCTTGTGCAGATGAATATGGCTAAAACTGTGGAATAAACGTCCATGAGTTCAATATAACGGCTTTCACCTGATTTATCAAGCAGGTACGCAGTGAAACTTTTTAATCGGGCTGATTGGTTTTCCTGATGTTGGATTTAATCCACATATAATACCCAGACAAAGCATATACCAGCATCACGGTAAACAGCACTTCCGGTGGGCTGTACGAGATGAGTACAAACGCCAACATAATAGCTAACACTGTTACAAACGGCACACTCTCGCGCAGGTTGATATCTTTGCCGCTGTAGAACTTGAGGTCGGACACCATAGACCCCGCAGCGAACAAGGTCACACCGAACGCCAGCCATTTCATCTGGATCACGCCAAAGAAAATCTCGCGTCCGCTAATGCTGTACTCGTTAGACACCCACACAAATCCGGCCAGCAGCGCCGCAGCAGCCGGACTTGGCAGGCCCTGAAAGTAACGTTTATCCTGAAATGGGTCATCCAGCTTGGTGTTAAAACGCGCCAGACGCAAGGCGGCACAGGCGCAATAAATGAATGCTGCAATCCATCCCAGTTTTTTCAGCGGCCCCAGCGCCCATTCGTACATGATGAGCGCAGGCGCCACGCCAAATGACACCATATCGGCCAAGCTATCATACTCTGCGCCAAACGCGCTCTGCGTGTTGGTCATGCGCGCCACACGCCCATCCAGGCCATCCATCACCATCGCGATAAACACCGCTACCGCGGCATGCTCGAACCTGTTGTTCATTGCAGACACAATGGCATAGAAGCCAAAGAACAAAGCAGCCGAGGTGAACAAATTGGGCAACAGATAAATGCCTCTTTCGCGCAAACCCCCGTTTGCATCCGTGGCGCGCCGTCCTTCCCGCTGCTTCTCTTCTACCATACCTAAAATAACCCGTTACCGATTGATTATGCCTAGTATAACAAAGCGCCGTGCTAAAATCTCGCCTTCGATATTTTGGCTTTTTCCATGCAATTCACCTTACACACCACAGATAACCTTGCCCGCCGCGGCACGCTGACGCTGGCGCACGGCCAGGTGCAAACGCCCGCTTTCATGCCAGTGGGCACATATGGCACGGTCAAGGCCATGAGCCCGCATGAACTGGAAGAGATTGGCGCGCACATTTGCCTGGGCAATACTTTTCATTTATGGCTGCGCCCCGGGCTGGACGTGATTGCCGCGCACGGCGGCCTGCACAAGTTCATGGGCTGGGATAAGCCGATTCTGACCGATTCCGGCGGCTTTCAGGTATGGAGTCTGGGCGAGTTGCGCAAAATCAGTGAAGAGGGCGTGAAATTCCGCAGCCCCATCAATGGCGACAGCTGCTTTTTGACGCCGGAAGAATCCATGCGCATTCAAAAGGTGTTGAACAGCGACATCGTGATGATTTTCGACGAATGCACGCCCTACCCCGCCACACATGAACAGGCGCGCAAATCCATGGAGCTTTCGCTACGATGGGCCAAGCGCAGCAAGGCCGCACACGCAGGCAACCCAAACGCGCTTTTCGGCATCATTCAAGGCGGCATGTTTGAGGATTTGCGCGACGTTTCGCTTAATGGCCTAAAAGAAATTGATTTTGATGGCTACGCCATCGGCGGCCTTTCCGTGGGCGAGCCAAAAGAAGACATGCTGCGCATCCTCGCCCACACCGCACCGCAAATGCCTGCCGACAAACCGCGCTATTTAATGGGTGTCGGCACGCCGGAAGACCTGGTGGACGCGGTGAGCGCAGGCATCGACATGTTCGACTGCGTGATGCCCACCCGCAACGCCCGCAACGGCTGGCTGTTCACCCAATACGGCGATGTCAAAATCAAGAACGCCAGCTACAAGAACGACACCCGCCCGCTGGATGAAGATTGCCAATGCTACACCTGTCGCAACTTCACCCGCGCCTATTTGCATCACTTGTTCCGCGTTGGCGAGATTTTAGGCGCGCGGCTCAACACCATCCACAACCTGCATTACTACCAGTTTTTGATGCAAGGCATGCGCGACGCGATTGAAGCCGGCCGCTTTGCCGAGTTCAAACAGGAATTCGCCGCCAAGCGGGCTCGGCTCGCAACATCAGACTAGGTCGATCTCAACAGCCTGATTCTTCATTGCCTGAGCCATCGGCCTGGAAGGCGCATCCAGATTGGCTTCCAAGGCATCCTTTTTGGCAATGAAGCGCGCCCGCATATAATCAATACGCAATTCCAAGTTTATCCAGTCTCCGCCTTGCGGCCTCATTACCTAATACAGCCGATTTTTTGTACCACTCTATTCCTTTTTGTTGATCTTTCTGGAAGCCACCTCGCCCACTTAAATACATCCAGCCAATCGTATTCATTGACAACGTATTACCAAGCTCAGCAGCCTTTAAAGCCCATTCAACAGTTTTGATATCGTCTTGAGACAAGCCACCTCTGCCAAAGAAATACATCATGGCATAATTGTTCATTCCATCCGCGTTCCCCAACTCCGCAGACCTTTTGAAATACTCCAGGGCCTTACCTTCATCTTTTGCCAAACCGCCAAGGCCATCCAGATAATATAGCCCAGCATTAACCATGCCTTGAGAACTTCCAGCTTGTGCGCTCTTCAAAAACCAGTCCGCAGCCACCCGTTCGTTTTTTGGAGTATCAGTTGCACCTTCTTTGTGTAACACTCCCATCATATTCATCGCCTCAGCATCCCCAGACAAAGCTGCCGAATAATACCAATAGACTGCCTTTACTTCGTCTTTAGGTACTCCATTATCTATAGCAAAATAGTAATCTCCCAAAACTCGCATTGCCTGTGCATCACCATAATCCGCTGCTTTTTCATACCACTTAATTGCAACACTCATACTTCGAGGCAAATTAGCCATACCATTTGCATAGATAGTTGCAATATTTCTCATTGCAACCGCATCCCCTAATTCAGCAGCCTTTTCGAACCAACTCAATGCTTTGGATATATCTTTAGAAATAACTTCGTTACCTAGCAAATATATGTTTCCAATTTCCGTCATTGCCTGTGGGCTACCTTTACTGGCGGATAACTGATAAAACTCTAAGGCCTTATGCAGATTCTTCTGTATACCAAGCTCACCCCGCGCATATATACCCCCCATGACCCTTAACGCCTCGGAATCACCAATTTCTACCGCCTTTTTATACCAACTTAACGCAATTGCAGTATCTTGTGGCAATCCAGCTTCGCCTGCCACATAAGTGTTTGCCAAGATAACCATGGCTAACGGGTCTCCGGCATTGGCAGCCTGCTTCTTTAACTCCAAAGATTTATTAATATCAATTTGCTGCCCATAGTTGCCATGTTCATATGTCCAACTTAGAATTCGCATGGCATATGGATACCCCTTATCTGCCGCTTGCTGGAATAGCTTTACAGAGTTTGCTTGAACCTCCGTATCGTCGCTATCCCTATACAAATTTGCCAACCAACTCATAGCAACCACGTTACCCTTTTGCGACATCAATTCTAGCTGTTCTAATTTGTATGACCCTTTTACATACCAAAAATTAGCCTGATCTTTGTCTCGTACCGAATTCACGCCTTCCGTATAAACCCTGGCTAGCATAATTGCAGCATAAGCATTCCCTGCGTCTGCCAGTTTTATTAAGTTAATTTTGTTATAGGTAAGGTATACATCCATCGCTGCATACAGTTCCCTCTCCTCAACCCCGTCCGTGCTTTCCACAACCGCATTCTTTTCGCGAAGATACACACCATTCGTCTTGTCTTGTGCGTCAACCGTACCCGTCAGAGAAAAAGTTAAGATTGCCACTACGAAAAGATAATTCTTAATATTGTTCTTCATCGTCCTTTGTCTCACAATTTAACCAAATACCTACCCGAACACTTTACTAAATCAGAATAGCAAAGTCTCTATAGAGTTATCCAAGATTAGCGTTCCAGACATTATATGAAAGCTTATGTTAAAATTCCCGATTATTTTTGAAAGGACTGAATATGTGGTTTAGCAATGCTTTTGCCGCTGATACCGCGCCAGCAGATGGCGGGCTAATGAGCTTTTTGCCGATGATTATCATTTTCGTGCTGTTCTATTTCATGCTGATTCGTCCGCAAATGAAACAAGCCAAGCAGCACAAGGCAATGATTGACGCGCTGAAAGTGGGCGATGAAGTCGCTACAGCAGCTGGTATCGTAGGCAAAGTCACCAAAGTGGGCGACAACTATGTGAGTATCGAAATTGCGGCGAATACCGTGGTGAACGTGCAGCGCCATACCGTGCAAACCCTGCTCCCACCCGGCACAATCAAAACCATCTAACACATTCCAGAACGTCAACCCTATATGAACCGTTATCCCAAGTGGAAGTATTTTCTGATCGCGGCCATCGTGCTGATTGGCTTGCTGTATACCATTCCCAACTTTTTTGGCGAATCGCCTGCGGTGCAGGTGAGCCCGGCCAAGGCGACTCTGAAGGCCGACACCGTGCTACTGGGCAAGGTGGAAGCAGCGCTGAAGCTGGCGAATGTTCCATTCAACGGCATTTTTCTGGAGCCGACCGGCGTCAAAGTCAGGTTCGAGAATCAGGATGACCAGTTGAAAGCCAAAGACAGCCTGGTCGGTAGCCTGGGTAAAGATTACACAGTTGCGTTGAACCTGCTGACCAAAACCCCGAACTGGTTGCTGAATATCGGCGCCAAACCGATGAATAAGGGTCTGGATTTGCAAGGCGGTGTACACTTTTTACTGCAGGTAGACATGAAAGCGGCTATCGACAAGGCGGCCGAGAGCAATGTAGGCGATTTCCGCAGCGTATTGCGCCGCGAGAAGATCAATTATTTTGGCATCTCCCGTGAGGGACAAAAGGTCGTCGTCAACTTTGAGAACGAAGAAGAACGCACCAAGGCACGCACCGTGCTGAGCCGCGACTATCCTGACCTGAACTTTACCACTGGCGGCAGCGGCAAGGAGCTGACGCTGACTTCCAGCATTGGCCCGGTTTCGCAGAAACGTATCCAGGAATTCGCACTGAAACAGAACCTGCAGACGCTGCATAACCGTATCAACGAACTGGGTGTAGCCGAACCTATCGTGCAGCAGCAAGGGCTGGATCGTATCGTGGTGCAGCTGCCCGGCGTGCAGGACACTGCCAAAGCCAAGGAGATTCTGGGCCGCACGGCCACGCTGGAAATTCGCATGGTAGATGAGGAAAAAACCGATTTTGCCACGCTGGAAGCAGCAGCGGCAGGCAAAGCGCCCTTTGGTGACGAATACTTTAAAGACCGCGAAGGCGGAGGCATTCTGGTGAAGAAAAACGTCGTGCTGACCGGTGACCGCATCACAGATGCCGGCCCCGGTGTGGACAACCGCACCGGCCGCTCCGTGGTGAATGTGACACTGGATGCACGTGGAGCAGGCATTTTCAAGAACGTGACACGTGACAATGTAGGCAAACGCATGGCAATTCTGCTGATTGAAAAAGGCAGCACCGAGGTGATTACCGCGCCAACG
This sequence comes from Methylophilus sp., assembly GCA_044228125.1. Taxonomy (GTDB): domain Bacteria; phylum Pseudomonadota; class Gammaproteobacteria; order Burkholderiales; family Methylophilaceae; genus Methylophilus. Next base: position 36,365 of record JBGAVM010000015.1, on the reverse strand, counting down.
ATCAACGAAGAGATTGGCGGTGGCCGCGTACAGATCAGCGGTATGGACAGCCCGCAGGAAGCCACGGATATCTCGCTGCTGCTACGCGCTGGCGCACTGGCCGCACCCATGGAAATCATCGAGGAGCGCACCGTCGGCCCCAGCATGGGCCAGGAAAACATCAACCGCGGCGTACATTCCACGCTATGGGGCTTTGCCGCAATTGCGGTGATGATGATTATCTACTACATGGTATTTGGCGGCGTTTCCGTGCTGGCGCTGGGTGTTAATCTGCTGCTGCTGGTGGCTATCCTTTCCATGCTGCAGGCCACACTCACCTTGCCCGGCCTGGCGGCGATTGCCTTGGCGCTGGGGATGGCAATTGATGCCAACGTGCTGATCAATGAACGCGTCCGCGAGGAACTGCGTAACGGCAACACGCCACAAGCCAGTATCCACGCGGGTTATGACCGTGCCTTTGATACGATTCTGGACTCCAACGTCACCACGCTGATTGCCGGTATGGCGCTGTTCATGTTCGGCACTGGGCCTATCAAAGGGTTTGCCGTGGTGCATGTGTTGGGTATTTTGACTTCCATGTTCAGTGCCGTGCTGGTTTCCCGCGCGATCGTGAACATGATTTACGGCTATCGCCGCAAACTGGATAAAATCTCCATCGGCCAGATTTACAAAGCCAATTGATGGATGCCTTTAAAGAAGAGTCTGTAAATGGAACTGTTTAGAATCAAAAAAGATATTCCCTTCATGAGCTATGGCCGTATTACGACGGCTATCTCGTTGATCACCTTTATCCTGGCAGTGTATTTCCTGTGGGCCAAAGGGCTGAACTACGGCGTGGATTTCACCGGTGGTACCGTGATGGAAGTAAAGTATCCACAAGCCGCGGACATTGGCAAAATCCGCAGCGCGATGGATGGCATCGGCCTGAAAGACGCGACCGTGCAGAATTTCGGCACCAGCCGCGACGTGCTGATTCGCCTGCCCGTCCGCAAAGACATGTCCATTGCGCAGCTCTCCGAGAAAGTGAGTGTAGCGCTGAAGGATGCGGATGCACAAGCAGCCGTGCAGCGTGTGGAAAGTGTAGGTTCGCAAGTAGGTGAAGAGCTCTATGAAAATGGGGCATTGGCATTGCTGCTGGTGTGCGCCGGCATCATGGCGTATCTGGCTATCCGCTTCGAGTGGCGTTTTGCAGTTGCCGCCATCATCGCCAACATGCATGATGTAGTCATCATCCTGGGCTTCTTTGCCTTCTTCCAATGGGAGTTCAACCTGACTGTGCTGGCCGCCGTGCTGGCTGTGCTGGGCTATTCAGTCAACGAATCCGTGGTGGTGTTTGACCGGGTACGCGAAAATTTCCGCAAGATGCGCAAGGCCAGTGTCGTACAAGTAATTGACAACGCGATTACCCGCACTATGTCGCGCACCATCATCACGCACGCCATGACGCAAACCATGGTCGGCTCCATGCTGCTGTTTGGCGGTGAGGTGTTGCACAATTTTGCACTGGCGCTAACTATCGGTATCCTGTTCGGCATCTATTCATCCGTACTGGTCGCCTGCCCGGTGGCTATGTGGCTCGGCGTAAACCGCGCCAACCTGATTGGCGATGTGCCAAAAAAAGAGAACGAAACGACGGAAGCCACGCCTTGATGGCATAAGCTATTGGTAAATAACCCTTCCAAGGGTAAACTCTTACTATCTCGTTAGTTTGACTCGTACGCTTGGATAATATTCCTATCTCTGTGCAGCTCGTTGTACTCTTTGTGCTGCTGCTGATTTCCGGTTTTTTTTCTATTGCAGAAACCAGCTTGATGTCGCTCAATCGTTACCGGTTGCGGCATCTGGTGAAGGAAGGCCACCGCGGAGCACGTTTGGCAAGCGCCCTGCTCACCCAGACAGATAAGCTGTTAGGCGTCATTTTGCTTTGCAATAACTTTGCCAATGCGGCCTCCGCCACACTGGTTACTGTGATTATCGTCGAGCTGTTTGGCGAAGGCGAATGGGTATTGATGACAGGTACTTTGGCCGTCACTTTCGCGATTCTGGTGTTCAGTGAAATCTCACCCAAAGTGATTGCCGCCGCTTATCCGGAAAAACTGGGTATTGCCTGCAGCTATGTGCTCTACCCATTGCTCAAATTGCTTTATCCCGTAGTGTGGTTTGTCAACCTGTTTGTGGAAGGGCTGCTCAAATTACTGCGCGTTAAAGTTAACTTCACCGAAAGCGCGCAGAACCTGACGATGGATGAGTTGCGCAGCATCGTGACAGACGCAGGCCATTTTCTGCCCAAGAAGCACCGGGCTATCCTGCTTAATCTGTTTGAGCTGGAAAAAATCACCGTGGATGATGTAATGACCGCACACACCCAAGTAGAGGCGATTGATTTTGATGCGGAGCTGGACGAAATCCTGATGCGCATTTCCAACAGCCATCACACACGGCTACCAGTGCGCCAGGGAGACCATGAAGAAATTATCGGCATTTTGCACGTACGCAAAATACTCAACTATTTGCGCCTGAATATGAATAATGAAATCAATAAAGAGGACATGAAAGAAATTTTGTCCGAGCCTTACTTTATTCCTTCCGGCACCCCGCTATACACCCAAATCCAGCAGTTTCAGGAAAACCAGGAACGTGTAGCATTGGTCGTAGATGAATATGGCGAATTCCGCGGCTTGCTGACACTCGAAGACATTCTGGAGGAGGTGATTGGCGATTTCACCACCCAATCGCCTAGCCGTATCGGCAGCTACCGGCAGGAAGAGGATGGCAGCTGGATTGTGGACGGCAGCAGCAATTTGCGCGATCTCAACAAAAAACTGGGGCTTGGCTTTCCGCTGGATGGCCCGCGCACTTTGAATGGTCTTGTCCTGGAGCACTTTGAAGACATACCCGAACCCGGCACAGGGTTCCGCATCGGCGAGCACACACTGGAAATCCTGCAAACACAGGATAGAGTTGTGAAAAGCGTTCGCATCTTTCCATAGATTTTAATATCCCTCCGTTTTACCCATTAAATTTGGGCTTGAATTTTTTTTCTTTAGGCTCAAAATAGCAAGTAAGATACAAAGGTACAATGCATGGCGAATATACAACCGAACGGTAATACCGCTATTAAACCTAGCGAGGTGAAACCCAAATTACCTTCAATGTATAAAGTTTTACTGATAAATGACGATTACACCCCTATGGAATTTGTAGTGGAAACGATACAACGTTTTTTTAACAAAAGCCGTGAACAAGCGACGCAAATTATGCTCAAAGTACATACTGAGGGTGTAGGCGTTTGCGGGATTTACCCCCAAGACATCGCGGAAACAAAAATGAATCAGGTACTTAATCATGCCAGGGAATCCCAGCATCCCTTGCAGTGCATGGTTGAACCCGCCTGAAGCACAAGAAAGCTAGGTAAAGAATGATTGCACAGGAACTAGAAGTAAGTCTGCACATGGCGTTTATGGATGCCCGCCAGAAACGTCATGAACTGATTACAGTAGAGCACTTGCTTCTGGCCATGCTGGATAACCCGACCGCAGCGGAAGTGCTGCGTGCCTGTGGTGCCAAATTCGAAGATTTGCGCACCGAGCTTAGCCAATACATCGATGAGCATACGCCTGTGGTGAGCGGTGAGGAAGAAGTTGACACACAGCCTACCCTCGGCTTCCAACGCGTTATCCAGCGCGCCATGCTGCACGTGCAATCCTCTGGCAAAAAGGAAGTGACCGGCGCCAATGTGCTGGTGGCCATTTACGGTGAAAAAGATTCGCACGCTGTGTTTTTCCTGCATCAGCAGGGAATTACCCGCCTGGATGTGGTGAATTACATCTCGCATGGCGTAGCAAAAGTGCCCGGTAGCAATAGCAAGAATGAGGGTGCCGAAACAGAAACCGAAGCCGAAACCGCCGCAGGTGGCGCACTCGAAAGCTTCACGCTCAACCTGAATGCGCAAATCGCAACCGGCAAAATTGACCCACTGATTGGACGCGGCCCAGAGCTGGAGCGCGTTATCCAGACATTATGCCGCCGTCGCAAGAACAATCCCTGCTGGTAGGCGAGGCCGGTGTAGGCAAAACCGCCATTGCTGGGCTTGGCACGCCGGATTGTAGAAAAAGACATCCCGGAAGTATTGGTAAATGCTACGATTTACTCGCTCGATATGGGCGCATTGCTGGCAGGCACCAAATACCGTGGTGATTTTGAACAGCGCCTGAAAGCCGTGATTAAACAACTATCCGAAAAGCCGGATGCGGTACTGTTTATTGACGAGATTCACACGCTGATTGGCGCTGGCGCGGCCAGCGGCGGCACCCTGGATGCCAGCAACCTGCTGAAACCGGCACTTTCCGGCGGCTCGCTCAAATGTATCGGCGCGACCACTTACCAAGAATACCGCGGCATCTTCGAGAAAGACCATGCACTATCCCGCCGCTTCCAGAAAATTGATGTGAATGAACCCAGCATCCCGGAAACGATTGAGATCCTGAAAGGGCTGAAATCCCGTTTCGAATCGCACCATGGCGTCAAATACACCACCAGTGCATTAAGTACGGCTGCCGAGCTTTCGGCCAAATATATCAATGACCGACATCTGCCGGACAAAGCCATCGACGTGATTGATGAAGCTGGCGCAGCGCAGCGTATCTTGCCCAAATCCAGGCAGAAGAAAGTTATCGGTAATAAAGAGATCGAAGAAATCATTGCCAAAATCGCGCGCATACCGCCCAAGAATATCAGCAGCGATGACCGCAGCACGCTTAAGACGCTAGAGCGCAATCTTAAGTCAGTCGTGTTTGGGCAAGACAAAGCAATTGAAACACTGGCTTCCGCAGTCAAAATGGCACGTAGCGGCTTGGGTCAAACCAACAAGCCGATAGGCAGTTTCCTGTTCAGCGGCCCGACCGGTGTCGGTAAAACTGAAGTTGCCAAACAACTGGCATACATCTTGGGCATCGAACTGATTCGCTTCGATATGAGCGAATACATGGAGCGCCACGCAGTGAGCCGCCTGATTGGCGCGCCTCCAGGTTACGTCGGGTTTGAACAGGGCGGGTTACTTACTGAGGCTGTGACCAAACAGCCTTACTGTGTATTGCTGCTGGATGAAATCGAAAAGGCGCACCCGGATATTTTTAATATCCTGCTGCAAGTGATGGATCACGGCACACTGACAGACAACAATGGCCGTAAAGCAGATTTCCGCAATGTGACCATCATCATGACCACTAATGCCGGTGCCGAGGCCTTGAGCAAAACCAGCATGGGATTTACTACCAGCAAGCAGGCGGGGGATGAGCAGGCTGACATCAAGCGCCTGTTCAGCCCGGAATTCCGCAACCGGCTGGATGCGATCGTATCCTTCAGCGCACTAACACAAGAAATTATCCTGCGTGTGGTAGATAAGTTCCTGATGCAACTGGAAGACCAGCTACATGAGAAAAAAGTGGATGTTACTTTCAGCGATGCACTAAAAGCCTATCTGGGCAAAAAAGGCTTTGACCCGCTAATGGGCGCACGACCTATGTCCAGGCTGATCCAGGACACCATACGCAAAGCCTTGGCTGATGAACTGTTGTTTGGCCGTCTGGCAAATGGCGGCGCAGTGCATGTGGATTTAGATGATAAAGATCAGGTCAAATTGGTGTTTGATGAAACGCAAACCACACACAAACCCCAAGCGGCAGCGGTAGATTAATCAAAGCATCGCCTTTAAAAAGCCCGCAAATGCGGGCTTTTTTTATTTAGCCGATTGCACGGCAAACTTCATGTACCAGTTTGGGCCCGCGATAAATGAGCCCGCTGTATAGTTGTACCAAACTGGCTCCGGCTGCGATTTTCTCTGCGGCATCTGCCCCGCTTAAAATACCGCCCACACCGATAATCGGGATTTGCCCCTGCAACACTTGTGACAACTGGCGAATCACTCGCGTGGAAGCATCGCGTACCGGCACGCCAGACAGGCCGCCTGTCTCCTCCGCATGTGGCAACCCTTTCACGGCCTCGCGTGACAAGGTGGTATTGGTAGCAATGACGGCATCCATACGATGTTGCAGCAGCAAATTGGCAATTTCCACTACCTGTTGTTGCGTTAAATCCGGCGCGATTTTCAGCGCGATTGGCACATATTTTCCATGCTGTTGAGCCAACTTGGCCTGCTCGGCTTTCAGGCAGGATAACAGGTTGGAAAGCGCATCTGCCGCCTGCAAATCCCGCAGATTTTTAGTGTTGGGGGAAGAAATGTTCACCGTGATATAACTAGCATACGCATATACTTTTTGCATGCATATCAGGTAGTCATCTACGGCGCGTTCCAGCGGCGTATCAAAGTTCTTGCCGATGTTGATGCCCAAAATGCCTTTATAACTTGAGGATTTTACATTCTCGATCAGGTTATCCACGCCCAGGTTATTGAACCCGAAGCGATTGATGACGCCTTGCGCCTCCGGGATGCGAAACAGCCTGGGTTTCGGGTTGCCCGGTTGCGGGCGCGGCGTAACCGTGCCGACTTCGATAAAACCAAAGCCCAGCTTTACCATACCGTCAATCACGGCACCGTTCTTGTCCAGTCCAGCGGCCAGTCCTGCCGGGCTGGGGAAAGTCAGCCCCATAACCTGCCTGGGCTGCGTGACAGGTGGTGCGGGATAGCATGAAAGCAGGCCGGCCTTCTCGGCAAGCCGCAATGACCTGAGGGTCAGATCATGTACCGACTCTGCATCAAAACGGAACAGTAAAGGTTTGATTAGGGTATAAATAGCCATGCGTTCTTCTTGCTAGATTTTCCTGACATGGTAATGGTGACTGCACTTTCTGCATTTGAACTGTCGACCATCAATCGCCTTGGATAGTGGCGGCGCTCCACAATTCGGACATTTCACCGGATCACCTTCATTGGCAATCTCAACATAATTGCGCACATTCAGCGTGTTGGCAATGATGGGGGGTACTAGTTTATTGTGAAAAAACGTGCCCAGTATCACCAGCAGCAATGCGGACAGTTCCAGCACAACATTCAATTCGATCCCGATGACAGCCTGATTAATCAGAATATCTACATGGCTGAATGAAGCGCCCCTAATGACAATAAAGCTAAATAGCAGAATTAATCCAATCCAGGTTATTTTATAGCGTTGCCAGCTATTGATCAGGTACAGCCTAAGCGCTAACAAGAAAATGACCAGCCCTAGCCCCATCGCAATCACAAACACCACTTGAAAATATGTACGATATTGATACCAGCCATCTTTGATTGCATCCTGCTTCATAGCATCAATAAACCAGCCTTGTATATCCAGCTGTTTATTAATGCCTAATATTACAAGCAACCAAACCAGAACCAGCCAGAATCTTGCATCCAATCCTAGCTTTTTATGTGCACGGTATTGCCGTATCGCGCAAAATGCCGCCGCCAAATAAACCAACACGGTAAACCAGCCTATCGGCGTTGGGTCTCCCACCTTAAAGACATCACGATCAACCATTGCAAATCCTTAATTTGATGACCCTTGTTTTCTTATATGGATAGCTGCATTTATTATGATGAATAAGCTACCGAAAATTTCCACAATCCAGTTTAATCCTATCCCAATTCCCAGCCTATCCGGATAAAGAATTCCATCAATTTGATGTAACGAGATAATTCTCAACATGACCAGCACAAACAGAACTAACAAGCCGAAATATGACCTTCTCAGACAAGCATCCAGTCTGTTGGCTCTTAGCCTGAATAGATAGATTAGCGCAAACGACACAACAAGCAAAAGCAGTATAAACAATAGCTGCATGCCTCGCCGCGATACATAAAAGCCATTCTTCGAAGCAATCCCTGACAATACATTCTTGATACAGTTATCGAAAAAAAGGAATTTGTTCAACGCAAGAAGCATTAACACCACACCTATCATCCGCCAATGGCTCCTGCTCTTAGGCTCATTTTTATTCGCCGCAAGGAAACTGGCAAATATCGCGACAGAAAAACATGTCAAATCAAGCCAATCCATTGTAATTGGCCTTGGCATTCCTAATTTGCAGCCCTGACTCAACTCAAGCAGCACCATGCGCCAAATTCCTAAGAATGCTGGAATTTATTTCTAATCAACTCGAGTCCGTTGAATCTTAGAAACAGAAAAATACAGAAAAATGGCAGCCACACCCAGATAAATTCAGAAAGGAATACAGGGAACCCTTTAGTCGTGAGGTAAAGTCCTCTGAATGTCACGTTCACATTCATAACAGGCTGAACAAAAGCATGATACCTAGCATCAGAAAATGGCCATAAGAAAGCCACCCCTAACCCGCCGTTATTCAGGGAATCCAGCAAGGGATGGGAAATAGCGCACGCCAAAAAGAACAGAAAGTATTTTCTGAAATCATGCCTGTAAAACAGAAAAGTCACTGTCAGCGCCACCAAAACAGCAAATGGAATGGAATGTGTATAACCTCTATGCCCGTAAATGGAATCCCAAGGTATACCGAGAAAACGGGTACCCAACATATCCAAATCCGGAATGCTGGCCATGACAGCACCGATCGCAATTGCTCTGCCGCCGATATAATACCGGTTTAAACCGAGTCCAATTGCGATCGCAGGAATTGCATGTGTTACGTTTGTAGGCATCGTCTCGAACACTCTCGTTTGGTAAAGTGTTGTGTCAGCTACATCCTTGGGGCTTAGAGCAAAACTTTCTCAATGCCACCATTATTGGCTCTCTGAATGTAGTCCTGCAGCCAGTTCGCGCCCAGCAAATGCTTGGCCATTTCCACCACGATATAATCCGCCTGAATGCCGGTATCGTCGCCATAGCGAGATAAGCCTTGCAGGCAGCTTGGGCAAGAGGTGAGGATTTTGACTTCCTGCTCCGGCTTACCAACTGTCAGCCCCAGTTTTTGCATGCCTTTTTCCAGCTCTTCCTGCTTGCGGAATTTCACCTGCGTCGCAATATCCGGGCGGGAGGCCGCGAATGTGCCGGATTCGCCACAGCAACGGTCATTTAAGGCGACATCTTGCCCCATCAAGGCATTCGTCACTTTCAGCGGCGCATAGGTCTTCATCGGTGTGTGGCATGGGTCGTGGTACATATAGCGCACACCGTCTACACCGTCCAGCTTTATGCCTTTTTCCATCAGATATTCGTGAATATCCAGCAAGCGGCAGCCGGGGAATATCTTCTCGAACTCGTATTTCTGCAGCTGATCCATACAAGTACCGCAGGAGACAATCACTGTCTTGATGTCGAGATAGTTCAGTGTGTTTGCCACACGATGGAACAGCACGCGGTTTTCGGTAGTAATCTCCTGACCCTTGTCATGATTACCCGCCGCCGTTTGCGGATAGCCGCAACACAGGTAGCCCGGCGGCAACACCGTGACAGTACCCACTTCATATAGCATCGCTTGCGTTGCCAAACCTACCGTCGAGAACAAACGCTCCGACCCGCAACCGGGGAAATAGAACACCGCATCCGAATCATCGCTGACTTTTTGCGGATTACGGATCACCGGAATCATGGTATCACCCTCGATTCCCAGCATCGCGCGGGATGTTTTGGCAGGCACGTTCTTCGGCATCGGGCGGTTGATGAAATGAATCACCTGCGCCTTGATTTCCGCCTTGCCTACCGTTGCAGGCGGCAATTTCTTGTCTTTCAACAAGCCAAAGCGCTTGCCCAAGCCATTGGCAAAATTGATGGTTTTGTAGCCCACGCCTATCATCGTGCCGCGCAACAGCTTGATCGTTGCGGGGTCTTTGGCATTCAGGAACGCCATGCCCAAGGCCGTGCCCGGATTGAATTTCTTCTTGCCTTCCTCGCGAAGGAAATTGCGCATTTTGATTGAAACGTCACCAAAATCGATATCCACCGGACAAGGCTTCTCGCAACGATGGCATACCGTACAGTGATCCGCCACATCGTTGAACTCGTCAAAATGCTTGAGAGAGACTCCGCGGCGAGTCTGCTCCTCGTACAAGAATGCCTCAATTAGCAGTGATGTCCCCAGGATTTTATTGCGCGGGCTATACAGCAAATTGGCGCGCGGCACATGCGTGCTGCACACCGGTTTGCATTTGCCGCAACGCAAACAGGCGGAAATATCATCTGCAATCTCGCCAATGGCGGATTGCTCCATGATGATGGATTCCTGCTCCAGCAAGCCAAAGCTTGGCGTATAGGCGTTCTCCAGCCCGGATCCCGCCATCAGCTTGCCCTTGTTGAAATGGCCGTTCGGGTCTATTTTGGCTTTATAGGCCGCAAACTTGTCTATCGTGGATTGATCCAGAAACTCCATTTTGGTAATGCCAATGCCATGCTCACCGGAAATCACGCCATCCAGCCCGCGCGCCAAGTCCATCACACGCGCTACTGCGGCGTGCGCATCTTGCATCATCTCGTAATCGTCGGAGTTGACCGGAATATTGGTATGCACGTTGCCATCGCCTGCATGCATGTGCAAGGCAATAAACACGCGGCTTTTCAGCACAACCTTGTGTATCTCGTCCAAACGGTTCAGCACTTTCTGGAACTCGCGACCGCTAAACATCTCCTCCAGAGGCCGCTTCAGCTCGCGCTTCCAGGAGATGCGCAAATCGTAGGATTGCACGGCGCGGAACACGTTCTCGTGCTTGCCGTGCGCCTTGCCAAGCTCGCCCAGTGTGGAAACCGGCTCATCCAGCGTATTCAATATCAAGCGCCATTTGGCGCGCAACTCGCGCACCAGTTGCAGGCCAAGCTGCTGCTTGGATTGCATCATCTGCGGATCGACATGCCCTTCGTCATCGGCCTGCAAAGGCAACTCGCCCATGAAGAACGTTTCCAGCGCGTCCAGCAATTTGAGCTTGTTATTGATGGAAAGCTCGATATTGATGCGCTCGATACCGTCGGAATAATCGCCCAGTCGAGGCAGCGGAATCACCACATCTTCGTTGATCTTGAACGCATTGGTATGCTTGGCGATCGCCGCGGTGCGCGCACGATCCAGCCAGAACTTTTTGCGCGCCTCGGCGGATACGGCGATGAAACCCTCGCCATTACGCGCGTTGCACAGGCGCACCACGTGCGAAGCCGCTTGCCCCACCGCATCTTCATCATCACTGGCGATGTCGCACAACAACACCATTTTAGGCCGTTGCTGACGTGCCGCTTTGGTCGCGTAGCCCACCGCCTTGATATAGCGCTCGTCCAGATGTTCCAGCCCAGCCAAAATCACCGATGGGTCTTGCTTGGCGGTACCATCCAGATAATCTTTGATCTCTACGATAGCCGGCACGGCGTTGGAGACATTGCCAAAGAATTCCAGCGCAATCGTGCGCACATGCTTGGGCATGCGATGCAAAATGAATGTCGCGCTGGTAATCAGGCCGTCACAGCCTTCTTTCTGCACGCCTGGCAGCCCGCTCAAAAATTTGTCGGTCACATCTTTGCCCAGACCGACTTTCCTGAAGCTTGGCCCCGGAATCTCGATAATCTCGGATTCACCCAATTGGGTTTTCATATCCACGTCGTAACGCGTCAGCTTGAAGCGCGCCATTTCAATATCATGTATCTTGCCCAGATTATGATCCAGCCGCTCAACCTCCAGCCACTTGGCATCGGGCGTCACCATGCGCCAGCTGGCAAGGTTGTCCAGCGCCGTGCCCCACAGCACGGCTTTCTTGCCACCTGCATTCATTGCCACGTTACCACCGATACAGCAGGCATCAGCCGAAGTCGGGTCGCAAGCGAATTCCAGTCCGGCGTCAGAAGCCGCGTCCATGGCGCGTCTGGTCACCACACCAGCGCCGCACTCAATCACCGGCACTTGTCTTACCACGCCAGGCAAGGAGCGCATCTTGACACCGGAATGCTTGTCCAGCTTTTCGGTATTGATAACGGCGGACAGCGGCGTCAACGGTACCGCGCCGCCTGTATAGCCGGTGCCACCTCCGCGCGGAATCACGGTCAGACCAAGCTCGATACATGCCTTGACCAGATGCGCGATCTCATACTCTTCGTCCGGATTTAACACCACGAACGGATATTCAACGCGCCAGTCCGTCGCATCGGTCACGTGCGAGACACGCGCCAAGCCATCAAACTGGATATTATCCTTACGCGTAATTTTGCCGAACTTGGACAGCGCTTTCTTGCGCAAATCATAGGTTTGCCTGAAATCATGCGCAAAGCGCTCCACCGCTTGCTTGGCGGCATCCACCAGTTTTTGCACCTTGGCATTATTGTTGCTGCGCTCGTCAATGGCATGAATACGGTGATACAGTGCGTCAATCAGCGCCTGGCGGCGCTTGGGGTTGTCCAGCAAGTCATCCTGCAGATACGGGTTACGACTGACGACCCACAAGTCGCCCAGCACCTCAAACAACATGCGTGCGCTGCGCCCGGTCTTGCGTTCGGCACGCAACTCGTTCAATACCTGCCAAACGTCCTCCCCCAAAAACCGGATAACGATTTCACGGTCCGAAAACGAAGTATAGTTGTAGGGAATCTCGCGCAAGCGGGCAGCCGGCGAGGTTTGTGTTTGCATGGCTTCTGCGGGTATAGGTGCGTTCATTGATAACGAAAAACAAACAAAAGCGGATTATATCATGCGACTTTCACATAAATAATGACAAGATTTTTATGGATATTTCAACCTTTCCACATCAAAAACGTTAAAATCCGCACTATGCAAATAATGAAAAAATTCCTGCTTCCTATTGTTGCTGTGGCTTTGGTCGGCCTGCTGGCGTTCAGCCTATCCAATAAATCCGCAGCGCCAGATGTCACTTTTGTCACACTGGACGGCACTAAAATCCACATGAATGACCTGAAAGGCAAGGTTGTGTTGGTGAACTTCTGGGCAACAGATTGCCCAGGCTGTATCCAGGAAATGCCCGATTTGATAAAAACCTACAATACATACAAGCAAAAAGGTTTTGAGGTCATTGCCGTGGCAATGCCTTATGACCCGCCTGCACAGGTGCTCAATTACCAGAAGGAAAAAGCGCTGCCCTTTCCTGTGATGCACGACGGCTTTGGTGAAATCTCTCAGCAATTTGGCGGTGTGAACCTGACCCCGACCGCTTTCATATTCGACAAGGAAGGCAAAAGGATGCAGCGCACGATAGGTGAACTGGACTTTAATCAGTTGCGTGCCATGCTGGATAAAGAGCTAGGCTAAAAATGTTGTGGATCAAAGCGCTACACATCATTTTTGTCACTAGCTGGTTTGCCGGCCTATTTTACCTCCCACGCCTGTTCGTCAACCATGCGATGGTAAATGACCCGGCCACGCAAGAGCGCTTGGGCATGATGGAACAAAAGCTTTATCGCTTTATGACACCGCTCGCGCTATTGGCATTATTATTTGGCTTATGGCTTTGGCTCGGCTATGGCATTACCGGCGGATGGATGCATGCCAAACTGGCTCTGGTAGCCGTCTTAATAGCGTATCACTGGTATTGCGGCAGACTGCTACAGAACTTCAAGTCAGGCAGAAACCAACAGAGCCACATCTGGTATCGCTGGTTTAATGAAATACCGGCATTAGTGCTATTTGCCGTTGTTGTGCTCGTTGTTGTTAAACCTTTTTAATTTTCTTTACGCTCATTATGTCCATACTCATCTGCGGCTCACTCGCCTACGACACCATCATGGTGTTTCAAGACCATTTCAAGAATCACATACTACCCGACAAGATTCATGCGCTCAGCGTCGCGTTTTATGTGCCGGAAATGCGCCGGGAGTTCGGCGGCACTGCAGGCAATATCGCTTATAACCTTCAGTTGCTGGATGGCAATCCGCTCATCATGGCGACTGTAGGTGAAGATTTTTCGCCCTATTCTGCGTGGATGAAACAGCACCATCTGATAGATTCCCACATTAAAACCATCCCCAGCAGTTACACAGCACAAGCCTTCATTACCACGGACAGGGATGACAATCAGATTACGGCATTCCACCCCGGCGCGATGGTGGAGTCCCACCAAAACTCCGTCAAAGACACGAAAAATATCAAGCTGGCGATTATTGCGCCGGATGGGCGCGACGGCATGTTCCAGCATGCGCGTGAATGCCACGAAATGGGCATCCCCTTCATGTTCGACCCAGGCCAAGGCTTGCCGATGTTCAACGGAGAAGAATTGCTGCATTTTATCGAAATGGCCGATTACCTGGCTGTGAACGACTATGAGTCGCAAATCATTCAGGATAAAACCGGCCTATCATTAGAGCAGCTAGCTGCGAAAGTAAAAGCATTGATCGTCACCTTGAGCGGCAATGGCTCGCACATCTATGCCGATGGTCAACGTTTCGAAATTCCATGCGTTAAAGCAGATAAGATTGTAGATCCAACAGGTTGTGGCGATGCCTATAGGGCCGGGTTGCTCTATGGGATTGCCAGAGGCTGGGATTGGCCTACATGCGGCCGGCTCGCGTCAACAATGGGTGCCCTCAAGATTGCCAGCCGCGGCGGGCAAAACCACAAACCGACGCGTGAAGAAATTGAGAACGTTTATGCACAGGCGCTGGTCAAAGAGGTCATGTCTGGCGAACAGGCGCATTAACCCTAGAGTTTAGGAGAAAAAATGAAACTGGCAAGAATAATTTCCGTAACCCTGCTGGCCTTGATTGTAAGCGCTTGTGCCAGCTCTAATTCCGGCAGCGTTTACAAACGTGAGGATGCGCGCAAAATGCAGACCGTTAAGACAGGCATCGTAGAAAGCGTGCGCCAGGTAAAACTGGAAGGCACCAAATCTCCGGTAGGTACAGTTGCAGGCGGCGCAGTTGGCGGTATTGCGGGCAGTTCTGTTGGAAGTGGACGCGGCAGTGCGGTAGCTGCCGTCATCGGCGCTGTTGCTGGCGGGATAGCAGGTTCCGCAATCGAAGAAGTTGCCACGCGTAAAGATGGTTTGGAGATTACCGTCAAACTGGATGGTGGCGGATTGATTGCCATCGTCCAAGAAGCCGACGAGGAATTTAAAGCCGGTGATAAAGTACGCATCGTGGAAAACGGCGAAACATCCCGCGTCAGCCATTAAGCGTAACTCTCCGTTCATTCCCAAATAGGTAAGCATTTATGCTTGCCTATTTTTTCATATCCTCATAGCTGTCATACAAACTTCATCTCAGTGTCACACCCTGGTCATGCACACCTCCTAATATGCACGCTGCTTAAAAGGAGAAAATGTGATGTTGAAACAACAAATTGCACGCGAAAAAGCACCTGCCAAGAGCCGTTTATATCTCTCTCTGGCACGCACAACAGCTGAAGTCGCCGAAGCGCAGCGCCTGCGCTATAAGGTATTTGCCGAAGAAATGGGCGCACAACTCTCCGGTACAGGCGGGCTAGATGAGGATGGGTTTGATGCGTTCTGTGACCATTTGCTGGTACGCGACAGCCAAAGCAACCAAGTGATTGGCACCTATCGCATGCTCAACCCGCAAAAAGCGAATGAAGCAGGCGGCTATTACTCCGCCGGCGAATTCGATTTAAGTCGCATTGAGCACTTGTTCGACAGAACCGTAGAAATTGGCCGCGCATGCGTACACAAAGATTATCGCACCGGCGGCACAATCACACTACTTTGGGCCGGCTTAGCCAGATACATGCAAATGCACCGCCTAGAATACATGATTGGCTGTGCAAGCGTACCTATGAACGACGGCGGGCATGCGGCTACCAGCTTGTACTACAAGCTAATGGATGACTATATGTCGCCGACAGACTATCGTGTTTTCCCGCACAACCCGTTGCCGGTATCCTTACTCAACCGCAACTTGCAAGTGGCCTGCCCACCACTATTGAAAGGCTATTTGCGGCTGGGGGCTTACATCTGTGGCGCGCCGGCTTGGGACCCTTATTTCAATACAGCGGACATGTTAATCATGTTACCATTGGATAGGATCAACCCAAGATACGCGACGCATTTTCTGAAATAAGATTGACTAACGACACCACTCATCACACTACTCACCCGATTGCTCGAACCTACCGTGGCACGCGCGTCATGTTGCACACGGTAGTGGGGCTTTTTTTATCACTTACCATCGTCCCCGCATTGAAACACCCTGTCAGACAACGCCTGACACGATGGTGGTGCGCCGGAGTGCTCAAATGCATGAACATCCGCATCATCACCAGCGGCCAGACACCGCATGCGGGCACGGCTGGCAAACTCTTCGTTGCCAATCATATCTCCTGGGTAGATATTCACGCACTCAACAGCGTGTCGCCTTTGCACTTCGTGGCAAAATCTGAAATCCGAAAATGGCCGGTATTCGGCTTTCTGGCTACTCGGGCGGGTACTTTGTTTATAGACCGTAATGACCGCAAGGGTGCGATACACATCATTGAGGCGCTCAAAGCACATTTGGGAGAAGGTATGAATGCCTGCTACTTTCCGGAAGGCACCACCACCGATGGCACACACATTTTGCCGTTCAAAGGCAGTATCCTGCAAGCCGCGCTAAGCGCGCAAACCGAGGTCATCCCCGTCGCAATTCGCTACCCCCTATCTGACCACCAGCTAGATACCCGCATGGCTTATGCAGGTGACACAACACTATTGGAGTCTATCCGCAATATCCTAGGCATCCCCAACCCGATTGTGGAACTTCATTTTCTGGAACCCATCGTAGCCGCTGGTCAGAACCGCCAGGAGATCAACCAGTTAGCCAGGCAGGCTATCAGCCAAAAACTGGGGGTAGACTAAGGATTTTTGTCCCGCGGGTCGTGCGGCACCTGGAAAATCGCCCGATCTTCCAGCCGCATCGCTGTCAACGCGCCACCCCAAAGGCAGCCGGTATCCAGTGCGCACAAATTCTGATGCATGTAGAGGCCGAGCGCAGACCAGTGCCCACAAATAATAGCGGTATCGGCAGAACATCTACCAGGCACATCGAACCAAGGCATATAACCTTGAGGAATGTCGCTCACCTCACCCTTAAAATTGAACTCCATTTCACCTGTCGCGGAACAGACACGCAACCGGGTAAACGCGTTTGTGATGATGCGCAAGCGGTCATACCCTTCCAAGGTATCATTCCAGACTACGGGCTGATTACCATACATACGCTTGAGAAAACCCGGATATTCCGGGCCTTGCAACACGGTCTCAACTTCCCGCGCCAGCGCTTGCGCCTGCGAGATAGTCCATTGTGGCAATAAACCGGCATGCACCATGGCATAACCATCTTCCACCCACATCAAATGCTGATGCCGCAACCAGTCCAGCAACACTTGCCCATCAGGCGCATCCAGCAAGGCTTCCAGCGTGTCGCTTCTATGTGGTGATTTCATGCCATGCGCCACTACCAGTGCATGTAAATCATGATTGCCCAATACTACGCGAATGCTCCCCTGGTACTGATAGCACCAACGCAGCACTTCCAGCGATCCGCTGCCGCGGTTGACCATATCCCCCACCAGCCAGAGCTTATCCGTGGCCGGATTGAAAGATAATTTCTCCAGCAAATCCTGGAAGGCATAATAGCAGCCTTGAATATCGCCTATCGCAAACGTCGCCATATTGTCATTTTAATAAAAAAGCCGCTTGAATTAAGCGGCTTCTTACTCACTCTGATGTATTACTTCTTTGCCAAGCTGGCCGGGTCGAAGTTCGCCCCACCTTTATTAGCCATAAAAGCCACGGCCTTGGCAACTTCCACATCTGTCAAATCCGCATTACCACCACGTGCCGGCATGCCGCGAATACCGTTAACCGCATTCTTCACCAAGGTTTCATAACCTTGTGCAATGCGTGGACCCCATTGACCGGCATCACCGATTTTGGGTGCATTCATTAAACCAGCCTCGTGGCACATGGCACAAACAGCTTTTACTACTTCCTCACCGGATTTTTCCACATGCTCAGCAGATGCTGCGGCCACTTCCACCGTTGCTACAGGCTGGATATTCGCATCCGCTTTTTTAATGGCTACCGTATCTTCCGGTACTGGTGTGTTGTTGAAAAAGTTTGCCAGCAATGCAAGCAGTAATGTAAAACCAAGAATAGTGCCTAAAATAGCCACCAGCAACTGTCCCATGCTGGAACCCGAATTATTTTTATCGCTCATTCCCAATCCCTTTAAATTTAATATTGATGCAATTTTCAATTATACCGAGTTAAAGATACCGTTAAAAGTTTAAAAAGCTTAACCACCCAATTTGTTATAATACCGGTCAGGCGCCCGTAGCTCAGTTGGATAGAGTGTTGGTTTCCGAAGCCAAAGGTCGTGGGTTCGACTCCCGCCGGGCGCGCCAATCAGGTATAAAAGTGGGCACTTCATTATAACCTGCTTTTATTTTACCCATAGAAGCCGCAGCGACTAATGCACCGTAGCTACCCTTCACCATAGCGGCTTTTTCCCTTACCACGATCTCATCAACTAATAAATTGAGGTAGGACTTAGCCAGCGCCGAATTTTTAGCTAGAAGTTTGGCTTTCAAGGTCTTGGCAAACGCTTCTATCTGGCTGGCACGTAGCTGTTTGTCTATAGGGATAGATTGCTCTCGTCTCACGCTTGCGAGTTCTATCAACAGCGCTTCTCGTGCCGCCTTGTGCTGTTGAGCGCGACGCTGCAAGGTCTCATCAAGGTCTATGAAGCCTGACTCGATAGCTTCAAGCAGTCGATGCTGTTTTTGCTCAATTTGCTTGAGTTGCTTATTCAGCTCATTAATGCGCTTTTGCTGGCTATCATGGCTTGATCTTAAACGCTTGCGTAACGCAACCATCATGGCATTGACTCTCTCAGGAGCGAACACCTGCTCAGCGAGCTTGGTAAGCACCACTTCATCAGTCTTTTCCATAGGCAGATTAGCACTTGTACAGGCATGGTTACCCTTATTTTTCCGATTTGTACATTTGTAATATTTATAGTTCCCACCTTTCCCAGTTGCTAATGTCATACTGGCACCACATACACCACATTTAAGTAACCCTGTCAGCAATGTAGGCGAGTTCACTAAGCGCGGCGGCGTTTTCGCGGGTGCGCGCAGCTCACGCTTGACGCGTACCTGCTCAAACTTCGCCGCGTCAATAATCGCTGGAATGCTGGTTTTGACCCACTCGGTAGGTGGACGTTTTTCATGTGACTTGGAATCAATTACATTGAAGTAATAATCCCCCATATACAAAGGTTCAGATAAAACGATATGCACCTTCTGCATACGCCAAGCCTGACCACGCATTAACAACCCTTTATCAGTAAGATACTTTGCAATTTCCTTAACGCCTGCCGTTTTTCCCTGAATGCCATTTAGATAAAAGTCATAGATCATTCTGACAATGCCAGCTTCGGTTTCGTTAATCTCGAGTTTTTTCTTCTTACGTCCGCGACTGCCAAATGTTTCTGTGGCAACTGCCATGTAGCCAAACGGTGGACGAGAACCATTGAAGAAACCTTGCCTTGCATTTTCTTTCATCGCTCTTGAAGTATGCTTGGAGTTTTCTCTCGATTGATGCTCATCGAACATATTGATGATGCGGCGCATCATTTCCCCACCTGCGTCATCGCTAGTTGGTTGCGTGATGGAGATGACTTTGACTTTGTTTTTTGCGAGCTTGCGTTCATAAACTCCAAACTCAATGCCATCGCGAAAGAAACGGGAAAGGCTATGGATGATGATCGCTTCAAAGGCTTGTTGCTTTTGCAAGGCATCATGGATCATCTGCTGGAACACTGGACGCTTGTCATCGGTGGCAGATGCGCCAGGTTCGACATACTCATGCACGACGATATGACCGTTGGCTTTGCACCACTCTTTCAATTGCCGCAATTGATCGGGAATAGACAAGTCATTATCAGCTTGTCTGGTGGTTGAAACGCGAGCATATAAGGCGACGTGCATGAGGTTTTCCTTCTAGTTACTTATTCGTCATCAACTTCATTTTGAATCGTACTGCTCAACAGTTCTGGCAGCATGCTTTCCAGTAATGTTAATTCGCTGGTCAAAATTGATATTTCGAAATCATCTTGCTTGAAGTGAATCTCTAGGTCGAGAATTGTATCCACTCATGATGGCACCTCCTATCGTGCATCATCTATTCCCGCCCGCTCCAATTATTCACCTGCATGATTTCCTTCATTCAGGAGTTTTTCCAATTCGGATTCAAAACCATTTTTTCCAAGCTCGTCCAAAATCAAGCTTCTAAGGGCTTTGAATTGATGTTCCGTGACGGATGCCTGAGCATAAGTCAGCACTTTGTTCTTATGGTGATTTAACAAATCAATTGCCTGATGGAATTTGGATTGCATCACCAATCACCCAATCTCATTTCGTTGATTCTGCGGTTCACATCCTGTTGCCATGTCAACTGATCATGAATTTCAAAAATCCGATTCTGCAAATGCGTCATGGCTTCATCCATATAGGATTTTTCCAGATTTCCCGTGTACAGGGCATCAATTGCAGCCACCCTTTTCACATACCCATAGACGCTGATGGCAATTCTGGTGAGTCTTTCTTCAAGCAAGGCTTTTTCATCCCACTCGCGAACCACGCCAAGCCCTTCAAATTGATTGACCCGATTAATCAGGTCAACCCATAATGGGTGCGTTGGCCAGCGTGAACGGTTGCTATCAGCAGTTTTGGTTCTCAGTGTAGTGTGGTCTTTGCATAACAATCTCAGCAAATCTCCTTGTCGTTCAATCAAACTAGAGAACGAAGTTATGCCGAGCAGGCGAAGGTAGTCTTTACGTACTTGCCACTCGATACGCCATACATCCTGATCACGCCCCCAAATATCAAAAAGCCATGTTTTTTGGCTGACTTCATTGATCTCATCCACCTTGTTGTAGACACGTAACACCACATTTTCCGTGCCAAACTTGAGTGTCTGTATCTTGCCATTCTTACGATGCTGATTGTCTTTGGCTGATCTGGAAATAAAGCTATTTTCATCAAAATCAATGTCTGGAAGGTAGTAATCAAACGCGTAATCTACCCTTGAGATGCGCTCAGGCTGGTAAGGCATCATTCCAATAGATTCAGCCCATCTTAGAAAGCGATTGTGAAGTGCAGCAGCCCCATGATGCCAGAGGGAAATGCTCCGATATTTGACATAGAAATTTGGCCTATTGAACTCGCCAAATTGAATGATAAAAACGTCATTCTCTATTAAAAATGGATAGCCGCTCTTCGTACCATGCGGAGCCAACATGAATGACTCGCAGCCTAACTGAACGGCAATCTTTTTTGAGTTCGTGTTCTTGCTTAGTTGCTCTTTCTGAACTCCCAGATCAACAAAATCGAGACTGAATTTATCCGTTGGCGTCATATAGTACGCACACTCGATTGTGTCAAAGCCAGATACAAGAAACTCAAAATCAGACATTATTTTTTCTTGCCTACTGTCTGGTTAATTCTTGAGTTGGCTTTATCAATTTGCTCTTGTGTTGCCTTATGGATTTGTTCTACCAACTCTTGAGGCAGATGATCATACAATGCATCAACGCCGACCTCTAAAACCTGATTGATCATCGCAGAAACACTGCAATTTGCTAGCTTTGCCATATTCTCAATCAATACGAAATAGTAGATCGGGAATCTATGGCTTCTTTGAACAGTGGCTGTATTCATTGATGTACTTGCGTTACCTGCAAGAATGCTAGCCAAGTGTTCTGCCTTCGATGGTTCTTTAAACTCTTCCATACCGACTCCAATCCAAATGTTGAGTTACTTATGTGTTACACAATGTAACCCATTAAATAACCCATGTCAATTATGAAAGTGTTTTCTAGCAAATTTATGGGATTTATAGTTTATTATCTTGTTATGTATTTATAGCCCCCCGTGTTACATAAACGGGTCTGGCTTTCAATGTTGTTTTACTTTCTAAATAACTTACATATCTTTTATCTTACTTGGCAACTGAGCCCTTCCCAAGACAATAGAGAACAGAAAATCCAATAATCCCTGCGACCGCTGATGCAAACAAAACGCCGGTCTTCGCCATCAAAAGTGCATCTGGCATATCAGCAAATCCTAGTTCGGCAATAAATATGGACATGGTAAAGCCGATACCACCCAAAACGGATACAGCCGCTATTTGACTGAATCTGGTACCGGAGGGCAGCTCACCTAGCTTCAACTGCAAGGCCAGCCATGATGCTAAAGTGATACCTAGAAACTTGCCCAATAACAAGCCCAGGGAAACACCCAGCATTACAGGATGTGTAAGGGTTGCAGACAAGGTAGATAGCTGGATGGGAATCCCAGCATTTACGAGTGCAAATATCGGCACTATGATAAACGCTACCGGCAAATGCCAGAAATGTTCCAATCTTTGCAAAGGGGTTTGCACTGCATACGCGCTATGTTCGATTTCACTCACAATGCCATACAAAGATTCATTTTGCAGAATATTTTCTGCCGGTTTGCGTTGCAGCTCGAATTCGTCAATTTTTTGCCTGACGTGCATAGTGAATAACTTGGGATTGTATTTTGATCTTGCAGGTACACAGAATGCACCTATCACACCAGCCAGTGTGGCATGTACACCAGATTGGAACAAAGCGTACCAGAGTAAAACAGCAATGACGAAGTATGGGATCACCGAACGGATGCCTGAGAAATTGAGCGTTACCAGCCCGATAGTAAGTAAAACGGCAAAGGTAAGCCACAAGATGGAAAGCTCATTTGTATAAAACAATGCAATCACTAATACTGCACCCAGATCATCCGCAATCGCCAAGGCAACCAAGAAGGTAATCAGACCTTTGGGTACACGATCAGCAAGTAATACCAATGCCCCAACTGCAAAAGCAATATCTGTCGCTGTTGGGATACCCCAGCCCTGAATCGTCTGTGAGTCAGTATGATTAAATAGAAGGAAAATGAGTGCCGGTACAATCATCCCGCCTAAAGCAGCGAGTACGGGTAATGCAGCTTGCCGGATACTAGAGAGTTCACCAACAAGCATTTCCCGCTTCAGCTCCAACCCCACCACAAAAAAGAAAATCGCCATCAATCCATCATTCACAAAGTGGTGTAGCGACATGCTTAGTTCCCAATCACCAATTTTGAGATGAATGGGTGTATGTATCACATGCAAATAAGTTTCAGAAAGCGGACTGTTGGCCAGAAACAATGCGATACATGCCGTAATCATCAAAAGCAAACCGCTGGTCGTTTGCCGGTGAATAAACTCTTCGAACGGGGTTAACACCTTGCTAAAAGTTCTTTCCCAAGGCGCATAGTTGATGCCATTATCGTTTTGTGTCGAAGACGTGTTGTTCAAACTCATCATTACTTTTTCGGTTATTGCGCGCCCAATGGATCAAATGCAGTATCTTGATGCTTGCGCTGCATGCTATCAACCAGTTGTGCCAATTGTTTGTTTAATGCCGCAAGATCGTTGCCATCCATTTTCATCAAAGCATCCGGTAAAATGCCTTTGTGTGGCAAAGGTGCTTTAGCAAGCAGGGATCGTCCATGCTTGGTTGCTTTTAGAAAGATAACGCGTCTGTCAGTAGTGCTACGGATTTTCTCTATACATTCCTTATATTCTAGCGAGTCAATCAGATTGCTAGCCGTGGATTGATGGATAGACATGGCATCTGCCAGTTGGGTGATTGTCATTTCCTCAGCTTTATCAATCTCAAAAAGTGCCCATAACGATGCACCGCCAATACCTACAGCCTGTTCAATCTCGTGAAAATGCTTATTGGCTGATTTGAAAATGATTCTAAATAATTTTAGGGTTTCCAATGCCAATGATGGATCTTGCGAAGTTTCGTTTTCTTGCATAATAACTTACCAAAAAATGATTGACTTAAAGGTGTTAAACAATTACATTTGTCACTAAGTTATTTCCTTGATAACTTAAGTGGAATGTGTCATTCTGCCAAGTGGCTCACTTAAATGTAAGTGAGCCACTTTTTTATTTATCACTCAATCACCACCTTAACAAGATCGTTTTTTGAGCGAACTTTAAGCCACTCGGTGATTCTGTATACATCGTCTTTGTTCAATTTGCTGGCTGTCTTGATGTTAAGCACGATCATCGGTTGTGACATATCGGATTCCCCTTTTTGCCATTGTGTTGCTGTCGATAGGTAAATTTCCCGTATCTGGGGATATTGAGCACCAAGCTCGGAAGACATCGCCTGCCATGTAGCTTTTTCTGTTTCGATCATATTCAAACGCTTCCTCAAATCATAGAGTGCTTTTTCTTTCTGCTCCAATGCCAAAAGATTGTTTTTATATAATTCACTAACGATGTTTTCTTTGAGTGATGTCACATCTAATGTTTGATTTTGCGACTGGTAGACTAACAAGGTTGCGCTCTTCAAACCATAGTTGACAAGTTTGCCTTCAATTTCCTGCAATTTTTGTTGTTTAACAATTTCGCCGATTAAGGTCAGCTCAATCACTTTTTTTACCGGATCGATATTGCTCAAGGCTATTCGTGTATTCGGCAAATTAAATTCTTGTGCAATAAAGCCTTTGGTTTTATTTATAAAAACCTCATTTTTGACTAACTGTAACGCCAGATAAATACTAGGCAGCATCGTGACCAATACAACCAGAGACAAAATACGTCGAACCTTAGTTTCGATGTATCTATCTACAAATTTTTTATGTTCCGGATTTAGAATCCAGATAATGAGCACCGCAGAAAAAGCAATGAACACGCAATTGATGGAATAGAGATAAAACGCTCCAAAGAAGAAATGCCAATTAAGGTTAGCCAAACCATAGCCTGCTGTACACAGTGGTGGCATTAACGCGGTCGCAATCGCAACACCTGGGATAATATTGGTTTTTTCTGCGCGAGTTGCGCCGATTATGCCAGCCAAACCGCCAAAAAAAGCAATTAACACATCCCAGATAGTGGGGGAGGTGCGTGCTAATAATTCAGACTGAGCATCTGATAAAGGGGTGGTAAAAAAGTAGATTGTGGAAACCAGCAGGCTAATACCAGTGGCGATACCTAAATTACGCAATGATTTACGTATCAAACCAGCATCATAAATCCCGATACCATAGCCTATGCCCATAATTGGTCCCATTAAGGGAGAAATTAGCATAGCACCGATGATTACTGCTGTTGAGTTGACATTCAGGCCGATAGAGGCGATGAAAATCGCAAACATCAGCACCCATAAATTGGTGCCACGTAGTTCCACGCCTGAACGGATGCTCGCATCAATTACCTGATCGTTTGCTTTGTCTTCAATCAAGCTAAAACGATGACGAATATTTTTTATCCAAGAATGTTGATGAACTTTCCGCATGAATGCTTTTATCCATTTTTACGAATCATAAAAGTATATTCCTCTTTTTTTCTTGAAAAATGAATTATCTCGTATGGATTATTCGCGACTAAGGTACGTATATTTTTAGCAGAACTCTCTATGGTTGTTGTCACTTTCAAAACTTGCCCAACCTGCATATCATCTAACGCCTCCTTAGTGCGAATAACCGGGACGGGACTTTCCAAACCTGTTAAATCTATAAACATATCGTGCATATTCATCATAAAACCACCTCAACCTAAAGCAAGATGTGCTTCAGCGAAGTATGGCAACATCAAATCTTCCATACTGTAAAAACCTTTTGGTTTATCTTTGAGATTCTCTGTAGCAAACAATATTCCGTTACCGAACGCCTCGCGAGCAATAGATTCATGCTTCAATCGTACGGTTTGATACGGGAAGCCAAATAATATCTCGTGAACCCCGATAATCCCCCCGGCACGAACAGTTTTGATGTCTTCATTGTTAATACCAAGATGTTTGGCAATCACGCGTGCGGTACCAGAAACCTCCGGCTTGTTTTTGAAATGCTCCTCTATGATTTCAATGTCCGTATAGGGTGCGATTTTCTTTAACACCTTCGCTGCAATCATCAGAAAATTGATCCCCACGGTAATATTAGGGGAATGCATCACGGTAGTATCTTCTGCAAATGCTTTTAGCGTTTCAATTTGAGCTGATTCGTATTGCGACACTGCACTGATAATGGTGATACCCCGCTTTGCAGCCTCCGCACCATAAAAGTCAATTCCTTCTTTTGACGAGAAATCAATAATCACATCTACGGGATGTTCATCTAGCAATGCTTTTGCACTGAACTCATCCTTTGGGTATATCAATCCCGGCTCATCGGATGTAACTCCTAGAAACTCAGGCACAGAGCGATGTTCCAATTTTTTCGATTGTCTTATCACCCATTGCAAATTCGTTTTTTTGGATTCAAGTAGGACGCTGGCAACCGCACGTCCTGTTTTGCCAAACCCCATTAAACCAACTTTCATAAACACTCTCCATGCATACCTTGCACCATCACTGGTCAATTATGCCCCAACACGGTGCAAAATGCATAGTCACAAATGTATTTATGCTGCAGAGTGTTGGAAATGTTTGTGTAACTTGAACATTGCTTAATGTTGCAATTGTTAAGTTTTTTTGAATCTAAAATTGATAAATAAATTAGCAAATATGGAATATAAATTCCCAGTGCCCATAATTATCTTCTCGGGCGCGCCAAGTTTCTCGTTATTGCCTACAAGTCACCTGGGCGCCTTTGCAAGAAGCGAAGTTGCTTCGCTGATATTGGCCTCTACCTCTTTGCTTAGCAGTTCGTCTTCCTTGCCAATCAGTGGTTGTAGCCGTTTCCAGAAGTCGATTGCCTTCTGGTATTGAGCCTCGTTAAACGCGATGGTACCCGCCAGCAACAGGGCTTTGGGGTTCTTGGCGTCGATTTGCAATGCTTTATCCACCAGGCCTTTTGATTTCTCATCGAACTTGCTCTGGTTCGTCATGGCCAGTGCATCGGCATAATCTGCCAGCAACTGCGCGTCGTTCTGAATCAGGTTTGCCGCTTTTTCAAATGCGCCTACGGCTTTGTCGTGCTGTTTGACTTCTACATACGTGCGGGCAAGCAATGCCCAGTTATCGCCATTGTCTGGCGATTTCTCCAGTTTGGCTGCCAGCTTTTCTGCCATCGCTTCCAGATCGCCCATCTCATGGCCGTTGCCGGGCATGGCGGCGGTGTTGTCCATCTGTGCAGGCGGCATGCTTGCAGGTGGCGCCACGCTTACTGCCTGCGGTGAACCGATCTTCCAGTAGATCAGGCCTGCCAATAACGGAACGGCAAGAAACACAAGAAGCATGGGCAGGTTTTGCTTGAATGTTCTGCCTGCCGAAACGCCAATCACCGGCAAAAACACTGCCGCTGCTATCGCACCCAGAATAAAGCCAATCAACAATAAAGCCATACTATGCATCCTCTGCTTCAAAATTCTCATCACCCGCACGCTTTTTAAGGGTGCGAATCAACAAAAAGGCGCCCGCCAGCAGTCCAATAAATGGCCCTACCCAAAGCAGCGTGGTACTGCGATTGACCGGAGGGCGGTAGCGAACGAAATCACCATATCTGGCCACGAGGTAATCAATCACCTCCTGATCGCTTTTGCCTGCGCGCATCTGCTCCCGGATCTCCTTGCGCAGATCCTCGGCCAGCGGCGCATTGGAATCAGAAAGGGTCTGGTTCTGGCAGACCAGGCAACGCAGTTCTTGCGAGAGCACCTTCAGTCGCGCCTCTAACACAGGATCTTCCGCCAGAGGCTTTGCCTCATCGGCGAATGCAATATGGCATGCGATCAACATCAACCATAGAACAAGCCATCTTTTCATCGCTGCAACTCCTTCACCATGGGGAGTATCTTGGTATATAAAAGCTCTTTAGTGATTGGGCCAATCTGCTTGTAGCGTATCACCCCAGCCTTATCGATAAGATACGTCTCCGGCACACCATATACGCCATAATTGATGCCAATTTTGCCTTCGGCATCAGTCACAACCAGCTTGTATGGGTTGCCGGCAGTATTCAGCACATCCTTAGCTTCGGCGTCGGTATCCTTATAATCCAGCCCAACCATTTCGAATTCGCTGATTTTGGACATATCCATCAACACGGGGTGCTCTTCACGGCAAGCCCCACACCAGGATGCCCAAACATTCAGCAACCAGACTTTACCCTTCATATCCTGACTGGAAAAGGTCTTGCCTGTTTCACCGAGCATAGGCGCCTCGAAAGACGGTGCGGGCTTACCTACCAAAGGCGATGGAACCTCATGGGGATCCAAATACAGCCCTTTGAACAAAAACCCCGCAACTACAAAGAATAGCGCCAATGGCAGCAAAAATTTCAGCAGTTTACTCATGACTCAACCCTCTGCACGGCCTCGTTGTCGTCCAGTGCTTTGTTGCCGATACGATAGCGGCGATCAGAAAGTGCCAGCACGCCACCTATTGCCATCAGGATACAGCCGGCCCAAATCCACTGTACAAATGGCTTGATGTAAATCCTGACGCTCCATGCACCGTTCTCCAGCTGCTCTCCCAAGGATACATACAAGTCCCTGATTACTCCGGGCTTGATATCGGCCTCGGTCATGACGGACCCCTGCACGGGATAGTATCGTTTCTCGGGTTTGAGCGTAGCAATCTCCCGGCCGTTCTGTGACACTACAACCGTGCCTTGAGAAGATATATAGTTTGGCCCGGCAACCTCTGTCGCCCCCTCAAAACGGAACACCAGATTCTGGATAGTGGCAGTATCGTGCAGCCCCATGCGCAAATCCTGCTCTGTCTCATACCCTTTCACCAAGGTCACCCCTAGAATAAAGACGCCTACTCCCAAGTGTGCTACCAGCATGCCATAAAAAGCCAATGGAATAGCCTTGAAGGTTTCCAGCATGTTTTTAGAGGCTAGCCCGCGCGACTTGACTCTGTTGAGCAAGAGCAGCCATGTTGTGCTAATCACCCAAATCCCCATAAATACGCCCATTGCCACCATAGCTGTGATCTTGCCCATGATGAATGGAATCAACACTGCGGATAGCAAGCTAACAATGGCTGCGACACGGATTCTGGCCCCGATATCCGGCAAGCTGGCTTTCTTCCATTTAGCCAATGGACCCAAACCCAGCAGGAATATGCCCGGCACCATGATAGCCACGAACACCGTATCGAAATACGGTGGGCCGACCGATATCTTGCCTGCGCCTAAAGCATCCATCAACAAAGGATAAAGCGTACCCAGCATCACAGCGCCTGCCGCAGCTGCCAGCACCACATTATTCGCCAACAGCAAAGATTCTCTGGAAACGACGCCAAACCTTTCACCCAGACCGACATTAGGCGCCCTTAACGCAAACAGCAACAACGCGCCGCCAATCACAACAACTAGGAAAAGTAGAATGAACAGCCCCCGGCTAGGGTCGGTTGCGAACGCATGCACTGAAGTGAGCACGCCGGAACGAACCAGAAACGTACCCAGCAGACTGAGAGAGAATGCACAGATGGAGAGTAGAACCGTCCATACTTTGAACGCATCGCGCTTCTCCGTAACCGCGAGAGAATGAATCAGGGCCGTACCTACCAGCCAAGGCATGAAAGATGCGTTTTCCACCGCATCCCAGAACCACCAGCCGCCCCAGCCTAACTCGTAATAGGCCCATTTGCTGCCAAAAGCGATACCCAATGTCAAGAATACCCATGCCACCGTGGTCCAGGGTCTAGTCCAGCGCGCCCAAGTAATATCCAGGCGACCATCCATCAATGCCGCAATGGCAAAGGCAAAGGCAACTGAAAATCCCACATAGCCCATATAAAGCACTGGCGGGTGGAATACCATACCTGGGTCTTGCAGCAAAGGGTTCAAATCGCGGCCGTCCATCGCCGCTGGAATCAGGCGCTCGAAAGGGTTGGAAGTAAAAAGTATAAACGCCAGAAATCCAATGCTGATCAAACCCATCACTGCAATCAGCCTGATTCTGAAGCTCTCGGGAAGATTTTTCACGAACATCGTCACCGCCATCGTCCAGACCGACAGAATAGTGACCCACAGGAGCATAGAGCCTTCATGCCCGCCCCATAACGCTGCAAGCCGGTACATCACTGGCAGTTGAGAGTTGGAATTGGACGCGACATAGAGAACTGAAAAATCATTCACATAGAATGAATAATCCAGACATAAAAAGGCGATGATGATGAAAATGAACTGCGCCCTTGCCGCAGGCACTACGGTATTCGCTAAATTGTATTGGCCCTTCCAAACCCCAACCAGTGGAAATATGCCCTGAATTAGCGCGAAACAAAATGCCAGAATCAGTGAAAATTGACCTATCTCAGGAATCACTTGCTATTCTCCATGGAAAGTGTGCCGGTTTTATTCGCCTGGGCTTTTGCCAGCGCTTCGGCGGCTTCTGGCGGCATGTAGTTCTCATCGTGCTTCGCAAGCACTTGTGTGGCCACGAACAAACCTTCCTGATTGAAGGCTCCCTCAGCGACCACGCCTTTGCCTTCCTTGAACAAGTCCGGCAAGATGCCCTTGTACTCCACCAACATAGATTTAGCTGTATCAGTCACTTTAAACTGCACGCGTAATCCGTCCGGCAGACGCTTGAGGCTGCCCTGTTCTACCAAGCCGCCAATGCGGAAATTCCCCGATTTGGGTGCCTCGCCATTTTCAACCTGCGTGGGAGAGAAAAAGAAAACCAGATTACTGCGGAAGGCGTTAGTTACCAGAATGGTCGCCACTATAATTAGCGCCAAGCCGGCAGCGATTATTGCCAATCGTTTATGTCGAACCTTCATCTTAAATAGTCCCTTCACTCGACATTTTAGCGATACGTTGACGGCGCTTCTTAAGGGCCCACAGTTCTATCATCATTGCCAGAAAGGTGATGCCAAACGAACTCCAAACATAGAATCCGTAGCCTCCCATTGCAATAAATTCCTGAAAGCTATGCCAGTGCATTTTATATCCTTTAAATTTCCTATCTGAGCAGGGCAGCCTTACTGTCCCGCTCTAAAATCTCGCAACGCACACGCGCCAAAATCACAGCAACGCTATACAACCAAAAACCCAGCGCCATCACCAGCATGCCTTGCAACATAATGGCCGCCATCGCAGGCGCTTTTGTCATGCTAACGGATGCGCCCTGATGCAGGGTATTCCACCACTTAACGGAAAAATAGATAATTGGCACATTGATTGCACCAACGATTGCCAGAATCGCGCTGGCCTTGTCGGCACGATTCGTGTCATCGATAGCAGACTGCAAGGAAAAATAGCCGATATACAAGAATAACAGGATTAGCTCAGAAGTCAGGCGTGCGTCCCAGACCCACCAAGCTCCCCACATGGGTTTTCCCCAGAACGATCCTGTGACAAGGGCTGCCAAGGTAAACATCGCACCTGTCGGTGCGATCGCTTTGGCCATCATATAGGATAGCTTGGCATTCAGCACCAAGCCCAGCACCGCATAACCTGCCATCAATAAATATAGAAACATAGAAAACCACGCAGCAGGCACATGCACAAAAATAATCCGGTAACCCTCACCCTGCTGGAAATCGGTTGGTGTCACCAGTAGGCCCAAATACAACCCATAAGCAATCAATAAGAATGCCCCGGCGGAAAACCAGGGGATCAACCGGCCAGCCAATGGATAGAATGTTTTAGGGGAAGCATATTTCAGCCAATTGATGCCATTCTTCGCTTTAACGGTATCCATATTTAATCCACTCATACAATTATTCCAGCGCAATTTTCAACGCAATGGATGCAGCCAATGGCGCAAAAACCAATGATAAAGCCAATATTGCCCCCAATAAGGACAATGCTCCCTGCGGGCTCATTCCAATGGTTGTTGCTGTGACAGCTCCAGCCCCAAACACGAGAACCGGGATATACAGAGGCAACACCAAAATGGCGATAAGCACACCTGCCCCCCTAAGCCCTAAGGTCAAAGCCGCACCGACACTGCCAATCAAACTTAACGCCAAAGTACCAATAAGAAGGGACAAGGCCAACACTTGTAAACTTTCAGAGGCTAGATTGAACTGCAATCCAATAAGGGGAGCGATAATGACCAACGGTAAACCAGACAATATCCAGTGTGCGAATGTTTTCGCCAATACAACCAGTATCAATGGCTGGCTCGAAATGAGCATTTGTTCAAGCGTACCATCAGAGAAATCGCTGGCAAACAGCCTCGACAAAGAAAGCATGCATGATAGCAAAGCCGTCACCCACAACACACTTGGCGCCATCGCGCTTAACAGCTTGGGATCTGCTCCCGAACCTAAAGGAAACAAACTGGCGGCAATGACGAAGAAAAAGAATACCGCTGCGACATCTGACTGTCTCCGCATCGCCACAAGAAGATCTCTTGCCAAGATACGGTATAACACAGCAAAAGTACTGAGCCTGCTACCTTGTTGAATAGACTCCATCTAAAATCCAGAATCAGTTAACTATTTAAGCGCAATCGCACAAGATCAGGAACGTGCATTTGCACCGCTTGATGTGTCGTCATGACG
Source organism: Methylophilus sp. (assembly GCA_044228125.1). GTDB lineage: Bacteria > Pseudomonadota > Gammaproteobacteria > Burkholderiales > Methylophilaceae > Methylophilus. The sequence continues at coordinate 4,059 of JBGAVM010000015.1, read as the reverse complement.
ACGATACCACCCTCGCTAGCAAAATCTTCCACACGTTGTTTCAGCATATCTACAGCACTAACATCTAACGCAGTAAACGGCTCATCCAGCACCCATAAAGGGGAAGTCTGCAACCACAACCTGGCAAGTGCTGCACGCTTTTTTTGGCCTTGGGATAGATATCTTGAGGGCAAATCCATACATCGTTTCAGACCTAACTCCTCCAATATGTTTCTGATGGAGGCCTGCTCGCTCTTCAGCCCCGCCAAAGTCAGGGAGAATTCGAGGTTTTCAATGGCTGACAACTCTTCTTTGATACCCGGAAGATGGCCAAGGTACAGTAACTGCTGAAAGAAATCTTCTGCCAGCGCATTGATCGAATCTCCACACCAGCTTATCGTTCCTTCTAATGGCTTTGATAAGCCACAGATAGTGCGGAGCAGTGATGTTTTACCTGAGCCATTTTGGCCTTCAAGATGCAACACCGATCCATTATCCAGGCTAAAGCTCAAATGCTTGAATAGCAGTCTATCCCCGCGAGCAATCGATAAGTTATCAGCAACCAGTTGCCGGTTCTGGTTTAAAAATCCCATCGATACCCAACAAACATATATTCACGTGTCGATTTGGTTTTTGTGTCTAGCGCATTATCGTTGACATATGACCGCTCGAATCCCAGTTCTGACTCCAGTAACATATTGTCCCGTATCTGATAGGAAACACGCACTGTTGGTGAGACCTTAAAAGTCCTCTGGTCAGGATCCCGCTTTTCATTGTAAAAGTTCAAAGAGCTTGCAACATGCCACTTGCTTCGAAATGTTGCCACATTGGTGAGACTCAATATTTCCGCATAATATGCAGCATCATCCACATAGCTTGCATTAATGACAGAGGTATCGTCCGAGAACAAAGTATTGTTACCTACTGCCTGTAAAGAGTAGGTGTAGGTAGGTCCACTGCTTGGTGTAGCCAAGACAAGGCCGCTGGCCTTCGTTCCCGATGTGTGGTTGTAGCGGATATCTCCGCCGAACTGCCATCTAGGGGTAAATTGTTTAGTTGCACCAAATAGCGCAGAATCTGTATCCGCCGTTATTCTGTTCACAGCAGAAATAATTTCTTTTTTACTCAGCAGTTTTTGCAGGCCGCTGACCGACTGCACTCCTGCTACTGTTGGAATTGCAGTCTCCGCATATAAGATTGGCGATTTACGGTGATCCAAGAGCATGTTATATGTCACTTGATCACTTGAAGTCCAGTTTCCCTGAAGCATGGCAATATTCACGCGATCATATAAGGTATCGTAATCCAACAAACCAAACACAGAAGACGTATTCTTAAAATAACGCAGTTCCGCACCTACCGCACGACGCTCAGCCATACCATCTGCGTTTTGTTGAATCGCATAAACATTCCCGCTAAAACTATCACTTGGCGCACCAAACTCTAGTGCAGCACCATAAAACTGGCGCTTAGTCTTAATCGGAGAATGAGACCCGTTGTCAGGCACACCAGCTACTCCCGCAATACGGAATTTATCGCTGACAATATACTTTGCCAGCCCACCATCGAATCTTCCTAGTACGCCTTGCGAGTTACCCGGTTGACGCCCCAAACGCACAGAGTATCCAAGAGATTTGTCTTCATGGTCCCAGTACGCAGCATTCAAACGATTAATATCACGGAAATTATCTCCCGGAGGAAAATTATGCGTCTGCGCGTCACGAAATACAAACTTATCATCGTATTGGTTATGTCGCCAACGCGTGGTGCTGTCGATACTTGTGACTAGTGCGGATTGATCCGTATTACGTGTTTTTGTTTTAACACCCGCCGTATTGGTATCTGTAAGCGTTCTACCACCATAGTAATACTGTGAAAGACTGCCAAATGTGGTTCTCTGATTGACTTTATTGATGACTTTTTTGGCTGAAACCTTATTCTCCGCAACTGTTGCTCTACCTTCGTTGATAGCAGCCAATCTTTCTTGTACATCCTTTACACGCTTGCTTTGAGGATATAACTTTAGATATAGCTCATATTCAACTTTGGCTTTTATAAAGTCCCCATTCTTCTCACGCGCATTACCCACCAATTCCTGCGCCTCCTGAGAATATTCATTCGGCGGCAGATTCAGCAAACGATTAAAAATCTGTACAGCACTCTCATACTCGCCAGCTTTCATAGCAGCCTTACCAGACTGCATCAGCTGAGATGCTGTTGCATTTTCCGGAGGCATGGGGACAGTTAATTGAGGCTCGACGTATGTTGCGACAGGTTCTGCAAGTAAAGGGACTCGAATCACGATACTATGGTTGTCATCACCCAGCCGAACCTTGTAAGTATTTGTCGTATTAAACCTGATAAGCAGTGTTTTATTGCTATCTACGCGATTTCCTGTCACCCTACACACCGCCTGGCCTCGATTGTTTGTGGTAATTACTTCAGGGAAGGTCACAACAAACGGAGCGGTTAAATTACTTGGCGAGCTTTTGGACTCCTGAATACGCATCTGCTCGGCCAGGCAAGGGTCTGGAATATCAAAGGTGATACGCAATGTATCACTGGGGCCATCGGGAAAGTGACGCAAGTATGTTACGGGTGCAGTAAAGTTAATACGGATGTCCGCCTCACCGCCCACTGGCACTATTTCCGGCTCATCCAATATTTGTACAACATCCGGAGAAGCAGTCAGAGCAGCAAAAGCTGAAATAGGCCATACAAACAGCAAAAACAGTCGCAAAAATCGCATACTACTCCTCATTAATTATAATTATCATGCACTTAGTATATCAACTTAATGAGAAATAGCAAATATGTGGGATAACGTCCCACCGAAAATCATCTATCACTTATCAAATGTCTTAGTCGTATGGCAGGAACTGCAATCAGCCGTTGTGATAGGATGACCACTTTCCTTACCTTTCGCATAAACACCATTGTGGCAAGCTGCACAACCACTAGTGATACCTGTATGGTTCATGCTCGCCCCACTAAAGCTGGTAAAGTTTTTATGACATTGGTCACAACTTACCGAGGTTGGCAAATGATTTGAAGGCTTGCCCTTGGCGGTCGTGCCATTGTGACAGTTAGCGCATGTGCCTGCTGCCACACCCGTATGGTTAAAGGCCGCCCCACTAAAGCTGGTGAAGGATTTGTGACAGGTCTCACATCCGGCGCTTGTAGCTACGTGGCCTGCTGGCTTACCTTTGGCAATCGAACCATTATGGCAGTTTGCACAACCCGTAACGATGCCAGTATGGTTCATTGTTGTGCCAGTGAATGTAGTAGTTGACTTATGGCACGTATTACATTCCATTGTTGTCGGCACATGCATTGCTGGCTTGCCTTTAGCAGACACCCCGTTGTGACATGTAGAACAACCTGAAGCAATACCAGTATGACTGAATGTTGCCGGTACCCAAGCGGTCGTTCTATGGCAAGTATCACATGACTGTGTTGTCACAATATGGTTTGCTGGCTTGCCTTTAGCCGTTGAGCCATTATGACAATTTGCGCAAGAGCCAGGCGCTACACCCGTGTGGCTGAAAGTTGCCCCAGCGAACGAGGTGAAGTTCTTATGGCAGCTGTCGCAAGAAGCTGTGGTAGCCACGTGGTTAGCCGGTTTTCCAATCGCTGTCGTACCGTTATGGCAGTTAGCACAACCTGTTGTAATCCCTGTGTGATTCATTGTCGCCCCAATAAACGAGGTGAAATTTTTGTGGCACGTATCACAAGCAGCTGTGGTGGCAATATGATTTGCTGGCTTACCCTTGGCCGTGGTGCCATTGTGACAGGATGCACAAGAACCTGCTGCCACACCAGTATGATTAAAGGCGGTACCAGCAAACGAAACTGTAGACTTATGGCAGGTCTCGCACGCGGCGCTGGTGACGATATGCGTGCTGGGTTTGGACACCGGGGTCACGCCCTGGAAGCTTGAGCCGTTATGGCAGGTCGCACAGCCGCTGGTAATGCCGGTGTGGTTCATCGCCGTGCCGGCAAAGCTGCTGGTCGATTTGTGACAGGTCTCACAGGCCGCCGTGGTCGGGATGTGGTTGCTGGCTTTGCCTAAAGCTTTCG
>JBGAVM010000014.1:0-52741 GCA_044228125.1 Methylophilus sp. | reverse complement strand
TCTTTGTTAAATCAAGGCAAATGTTTATTTGGTGGGTGCTAACGGGGTCGAACCGCTGACATTCGCCTTGTAAGGGCGACGCTCTACCAACTGAGCTAAGCACCCTGCATTCATTTAATACTTAAAATAACTTGCAGTGCCTGTTGGTTAAATTTGCTTAACCAACAAAGTCCGCTAGTTTACAGCATCTTTAAGCGCTTTACCAGCCCTAAATTTAGGAGAATTTGCTGCGCTGATTTTAATTGTTGCGCCAGTGCGAGGATTACGGCCGCTACGTGCGCTACGTTTACCTACATAAAATGTACCAAAACCAATTAAAGTCACCATATCGCCTTTTTTCAAAGCCTTGGTGATTGCAGCTGTTGTTGCGTCGAGAGAACGGCCTGCAGCAGCTTTAGAAATACCAGCTGCTTTAGCAATTTGGTCAATCAATTCAGACTTGTTCACGTGTAATCCCCTTTAGATTAATAAAATGACAGGCATTTCCTGCGATTGCTTTTATATCAAGCTGCCAAAGCCCGTGTCAAGGCTTTAGTTACAAATTCAATGAATATTTTCTTACTTTATCCAATAATCAGTGAGTAACCGAAGCATTCGTCTCGGAATCCGCTTCAGACTGTACCGTTGTTGCATTAGCCACACCATCTTCTATGGGGGCAGGCATATGCTCCAAAGCCAATTCAAGCACTTGATCTATCCACTTCACAGGATGGATATTAAGGTGGTTTTTGATATTTTCCGGAATCTCGGCCAAATCTTTCACATTCGACTCGGGGATCAGTACGGTTTTAATCCCGCCACGATGGGCTGCCAGCAGCTTTTCCTTGAGCCCCCCAATAGCAAGCACCTCGCCACGCAAGGTAATCTCGCCAGTCATTGCCACATCGGCACACGCCGGAATTCCCGTCAACACGGAAATAATAGCCGTAGTTAACGCAATACCTGCACTTGGGCCATCTTTAGGTGTGGCACCCTCCGGTAAATGAATGTGAATATCCTTCTTCTCGTAGAAATCGTCCGGTATACCCAACCGGCTGGAGCGACTACGCACCACACTCATAGCCGCCTGGACAGACTCCTGCATTACATCGCCTAATTTACCCGTAGTAATTGTCTTGCCTTTACCTGGCAATTGCACAGCCTCAATTGTCAGCAGTTCGCCGCCAACCGATGTCCACGCCAAACCAGTCACCTGACCGACCTGATTTTCTTTAGCTGCAACGCCATAATCGTAGCGATAAATACCAAGATATTTCTCCAGATTCTTGGAAGTTACATGAATTTTCCTGATCGCCTTGGCTGGTGCTTCACCCGTATCCTGAAGTTTTTTGCGTGACTTCAAGATGAGCAACTCCTTAACTACCTTACGGCAAATCTTGGCAATTTCCTGCTCCAGCCGACGCACACCGGCTTCACGCGTATACTTGCGGACAACATCGCGCAACGCGCTTTCCGCAACGTCAATCTCGGATCCCTTCAGGCCATGCGCCTTATACTGTTTGGGCAACAAATACCGCTGGGCGATATTGATTTTCTCATCTTCGGTATAGCCAGCAAGACGAATAATTTCCATACGATCCAGCAATGGTGCCGGGATATTCATGCTATTGGCGGTAGCCACAAACATCACATCCGACAAATCATATTCCACCTCGACATAATGGTCGGCAAAGGTATGGTTTTGTTCAGGATCAAGCACTTCCAGCAAAGCGGAGGACGGGTCGCCACGCATGTCCTGACCCATTTTGTCTACTTCATCCAGCAGGAACAGCGGGTTCTTCACGCCTACCTTGCTCATACTTTGCAGTATCTTGCCTGGCATGGAACCAATGTAAGTGCGGCGATGGCCGCGAATCTCAGCCTCGTCACGTACACCGCCTAATGCCATGCGTACGAACTTGCGGTTCACCGCCTTGGCGATGCTTTGACCTAGAGAGGTTTTACCTACACCCGGCGGACCCACCAGACACAAGATAGGCGCCTTTACCTTGCCTACACGCTGCTGTACGGCCAGATATTCGATAATACGTTCTTTGACTTTTTCCAGTCCGTAATGATCCGCATCCAGCACAGTCTCGGCAGCCATCAGGTCTTTACTGATTTTGGTTTTTTTCTTCCACGGCAGGCTTACCAAGGTATCAATATAATTACGCACAACGGCAGCTTCTGCGGACATTGGTGACATCAGTTTGAGTTTCTTGAGTTCCGAGTTTGCCTTAGCCAGTGCTTCTTTCGTCATGCCGGCGCTTTGGATACGCTTCTCCAGTTCCTCCATCTCGGCGCTCTCATCTTGCTCGCCCAACTCTTTTTGAATCGCCTTTACCTGTTCATTCAAATAGTATTCGCGCTGGCTTTTTTCCATCTGTCGTTTTACACGGCCACGAATGCGTTTTTCCACCTGCAGAATATCAATCTCGGATTCCATCAGCTGCAGCAAATGTTCCAGCCTGTCCACCGGATCCAGCTTTTCCAGCACAATCTGCTTCTCTTCCAGCTTCAAAGTCAGATGTGCGGCAATAGTATCGGCCAAACGGCTTGCTGTGTGAATTGAGGATAGCGATGGCAGAATTTCCGGTGGAATTTTCTTGTTCAGCTTCACATACTGGTCAAACTGCGCCAGCACAGTGCGCATCAGCGCCTCAACCTCGCTGTCGGCCTGCTCGATCACTTCGATCTTTTCGGCCTGCGCCATAAAGCAATCTGCGGTTTCAATAAAATCCGAAACACGCACGCGCTGAATCCCTTCGACCAACACCTTTACCGTACCATCCGGCAACTTGAGCATTTGCAAAACAGTCGCCAAGGTACCGATTTCATATAGATCTTCGGCAACAGGATCATCCTTCGTCGCAGATTTCTGCGCCACCAATAGAATTTGCTTGTCAGTATCAGATGCTATCTCCAGCGCACGCACGGATTTTGCCCTGCCGACAAACAGCGGAATTACCAGATGCGGATACACCACGACATCCCTTAGCGGCAGCAAAGGTACTCTCCGCGGTTCAGCGGGCGATGATGACTCGATATTGGACAACACTTCTTCTGACATACAATGCTCTCAGGCTCCTGTTAGATAGTTTGAACAACACTTAAGATTGGGTTAAAAAAGTACTATTCAAGCGCCATTCAGCATAAGACTACTATAAACCTCTCAGATTTAATTGCAATAGTTCAAACGCGATGAACTGATTAGCCGACGTTTTCAGCCAGTTTGGGAGGGTCCTGATAAATAAGAATAGGCGGTGTCTCATCATTAACCACCCCCTCATCAATCACAACTTTGGATAAATTCTCAATAGAGGGGATATCGTACATGATGTCCAACAGCGCATGCTCCATGATGGAGCGCAGGCCACGCGCACCGGTTTTGCGCTCCAGCGCTTTTTTAGCAATCAGGCGTAAGGCGGCTTCCCTGAACTCCAGATCCACGCCTTCCATTTTGAACAACTTGATATATTGCTTGGTAAGCGCATTTTTCGGGTCTGTCAAAATGCTCATCAAGGCAACTTCATCCAGCGATTCCAGCGTGGCCACTACAGGCAAGCGACCAATAAATTCCGGGATTAGGCCGAATTTGATCAAATCTTCCGGCTCTACATCTCGCAACACTTCACCTACGGCACGCATATCGTCCTTGCTTTTCACTTCCGCACCAAAACCAATGCCACCTTTTTCGGAACGCAGACGAATGATTTTTTCCAAGCCATCAAACGCGCCGCCACAGATGAAGAGAATGTTAGTGGTATCCAGTTGCACAAACTCTTGGTTTGGGTGCTTGCGTCCACCTTGCGGCGGCACAGAAGCGACGGTGCCTTCAATCAGCTTAAGCAAAGCCTGCTGTACACCTTCGCCGGACACGTCGCGCGTAATGGAGGGGTTTTCGGATTTGCGTGAAATCTTGTCCACTTCGTCGATATAGACAATGCCACGCTGCGCTTTTTCGACATCATAATCGCATTTTTGCAGCAGCTTTTGCATGATATTCTCGACGTCTTCACCCACATAACCCGCTTCGGTCAGTGTGGTTGCATCCGCCATTACGAAAGGCACGTCCAAGAGACGTGCCAAGGTCTGCGCCAGTAGAGTTTTACCGGAGCCGGTTGGCCCAATCAGCAGAATATTGCTTTTCTGGATCTCAACATCATCTTTGGTAGCATTCTGCCCCAAGTGGTTATGACCCAGCCGTTTGTAGTGGTTATAAACCGCCACAGACAGGTTTTTCTTGGCCTGCATCTGACCAATCACGTATTGGTCCAGTATCTTGCAGATTTCCTGTGGGCTAGGTAGGGACTTATCGGTAGACTTGATATCACTCTGGCTCTGCACTTCTTCTTTGATGATGTCATTGCAGAGGTCAACGCATTCATCACAAATAAAGACCGAAGGACCGGCAATGAGCTTTTTGACCTCATGCTGGCTTTTGCCGCAGAATGAACAATACAATAATTTCTCGCCTTCGCCTTTAGTGGTGGCCATGTACTCTTCCTTACTAACGTACCCTAATTAACTAACAGCTATCTTAAGCCGCATCGCTACGCGATGCAATCATCCTGTCCACCAAACCATAGGCAACTGCTTGGTCGGCGCTCATAAAATTGTCACGGTCGGTATCATTGGCAATTACGTCCACAGCTTGCCCGGTATGATGTGCCATGATGTTGTTCAATTTGTCTTTCAGGTACAAAATCTCTTTGGCGTGAATTTCAATGTCAGACGCCTGCCCCTGAAACCCGCCCAACGGCTGGTGAATCATTACACGAGAGTTTGGCAAACAGAAGCGCTTGCCCTTGGCTCCAGCCGTCAGCAATAAGGCGCCCATGCTGGCTGCCTGACCGATACACAAAGTGCTGACATCCGGTTTAATAAATTGCATGGTGTCGTAAATCGCCATGCCAGCTGTGACAGAACCACCCGGAGAATTGATGTACAGGAAAATATCCTTGTCAGGATTCTCCGCCTCCAGAAACAGCATCTGCGCCACAACCAGATTGGCCGACATGTCGTTCACCGGCCCTACCAGAAAAATTACGCGCTCACGCAGCAAGCGGGAATAAATGTCGTACGAACGCTCGCCTCGGCCGCTCTGCTCAATGACGATAGGCACATAGCCAAGGCCCTGTGTCTCGTACGGGTTGGACATTTCGTGTGTCTTCGCCTGCATTCCGGTTTGCATATTACTCTTTCCTAGGCATTCGCCATCAAATCGTCAAATTTAATTTTTTTATTGCTTACTTTGGCTTTTTCCAGCACCCAGTTCACCACATTTTCTTCAGTAGCCAGCGCAGCAGGCTCATCCAAACGCTTCATGTCCGCGTAGTACCATTTGACCAGCTCTTCCGGCTGCTCAAAGCTCTGCGCGAACGTATCCACCATTGCGCGTACCTGATCGGCATTAGCCTGCAGGTTGTTTTTATTAACTACCTCACTGAGGACCAAGCGCAGCGTTGTGCTGCGCTTTGCCTGCTCCTCAAACATCGAAGGCTCCAACTGCAAGGAAGCTGGATCCATACCACGCTGCTGCAGATTCTGAGCGGCAGCCTGCATCATGCGATTGATTTCTGCGCTCACCAGCGCCTTGGGTAACTCTATATCGGCGATGTCGACCAAACCTTGAAACACCTGCTCTTTGACGCGTGCTTTCACACGCTTCTCCACTTCCTGATCCAGGCTGCTCTTGATTTCGGTGCGCATCTTGCCTACGTCCCCGTCTTCAACACCCAAGTTTCTGGCAAACTCGGCATCCACCTCGGGCAACACAGGTTCAGAGACGCTATTGAAAGTCACTTCGTAAGCCACGGCTTTACCGGCCACTTGAGGTGAGTTGTGATCTTCCGGATAAGTAATTTCAAAATTTTTAGTCTGACCGGCCTTACCACCAATAATCGCATCGTCGAACGCTGGCAAACGGCCAGGCTCACCCAGCACCATGTCCAGGCCTTTGTCACCCGTACCCTCTACCTGCTTACCTTCCAAGCTGGCCGTCAGGGTTACATTCACCCGGTCACCTTTTTTGGCGCCACGTTTCACGGGAGAGTAGCTTACGCGTTGCTTCACCAGCACATCCAATGTCTTCTCAACGTCTGCATCCGTTACTTCCAGCGCAGGTTTTTCCACTTTAATCTTGCCAAGATCACCCAGCTTAATTTCCGGAAACACCTCAAATGTCGCCGTGTATTCAAACTCGGAAGCAGCATCGGCAAAAGGCTTGTGTTGAATATCGGGGAATCCGGCAACGCGCAGCTTATGTTCTTGCACCGCCTCGCCAAAGCTGGCTTCCACCGCTTTTGAATACACTTCATCACGTACTTGATCACCATAATGCTGGTTTACCAAACCGATGGGGGCCTTTCCTGGGCGGAAGCCGGCAAATTTTGCCGTGCGGGAAATCTGCGTCAAACGTTGGCGAATTTGATTTTCCAGCGGTGCCAAAGGCAATGTCACGGTCATACGACGCTCGAGGTTGCTGATAGTTTCAACTGATGCTGCCATACTGCTGTCCTATTAAGTTAATATTTGAAAAGTCTGGTGCGAAAGGAGAGACTCGAACTCTCACGCCTCGCGGCGCTGGAACCTAAATCCAGTGCGTCTACCAATTCCGCCACTTTCGCAAAATCCACATAACTAGATGTAAATTTAATCCGGCATTGTAACCGAAAAATTCACGACTATGAAAACAACTTGTTTGTTTAAAACACAATTTATGAACCTCATTCCAGCCAATACAGAAGTACCCAATTGCGCGATTTGATTGACAGCGCAAAGCAAGCCTAGCAAGATATTGCCTATCTGTAACCAATTTAGACATCACGATGCAAAACACTCATCATCAGGCCGAAGACAACATGCTGCGTAGCGAGCTGGAGTTACTCATGAAAGAACGTGAGAAATTACTGATTATCGCCGGCGCGGCAGCTGGACTCATTGCAGAACTCAACACCGAAGACCTTCCTATCCGTACCGTGGAGGCTGCAGACCTGCTGGCCACCAACATCAATCAATTGCCGGAAGAAACGCTGCAAGATGCGCTAAGTGCGGTGCATGCCAGCATTGACGAATAAGTGGGTCAGGATAAGCAGCCTAGGGTTTATCCAGACATGCATGTTTCCCGTTTAGCATTTGCCTTGCCGGTGGCACTTGTTTTCGGTCTCACCGGCTGCGCCAATACGCCATATGTGGCAAAGCCGGTCGAACCGCAGCAAGTTACACAAAAGCTTCTTGCCAAAGACCCGCTGGACAAAGCGTTCAAAACATTTTGTATCGCGCAAAATTACCCAGAAAATAAGCTGCCATTCGCCAGCTGGGGCGTCGATGAGCTTACGCTGAGCGCGTTATATCACCACACCAAACTGGATGTGAGCAAAGCGCAACTAGCAGCAGCCAAAGCCGCCATAGAAAGTGCAGGCATGCGCACCTCACCTACCCTTGGTGCCCATGTGGCACGCAGCAACCAAGCCAACGGCGATATTCGGCCTTTTTCTTATGGACTCAATGTAGATATTCCTATCGAAACCGCCAACAAACGTGCGTTGCGCGTTGAAGAGGCTCGACATTTGGCCGAAGCGGCACGACTAGATGTGGCTGAAGCTGGCTGGGCATTGCATAGCCAGCTCAAGCAGGATTGGCTGGATTATCATGAACATTTGGCCCGTACAGCCTATTTGAAATCAGCTGTCGAGCAATATGACAAGCAAGTCGCACTGATGCAAAAGCGCATCCAGCTTGGTTTGAGCTCCAATAGCGACCTGGCGCCCATCCTGATACAACAAACCAATATGCACGCGCAGTTGACAGAATCCACTTCTCGTCATGACATATTAATCGCTCGCATGGCGACAGATGCGGGGCTGACACAAGAGAAATTTACACAAATACCTGTCTCTCCCCTTGATGTTGAAGCAGCGGCACGTGATATAAACACTTTTTTTGCCGACCCGCAGCATACGAACAATTTACAAAGTGACGCCCTGCTCAACCGCATCGATATCCGACGTAGCCTGGCCAAATATGCAGCTGCGGAAAGCAAAATCAAACAAGAGGTCGCCAAACAGACACCTGACATCTCAATTTCACCGGGATTTGCCTTTGAATTTGGCGATAAAATTTGGTCGTTGGGATTTAGCGGTTTGTTAAACCTGCTCAACAAAAACCCTAGCCTGATACGCGAGGCGGAGAAACTGCGCGCTGTCGAAGGCGCTCAGTTTGAAGCCCTGCAAGCCACTGTAATTGGGGAAACCGCACAAGCCAAGGCTCAGCTTGGTGCAGCGCAATTGCAACTGCAACATGCAAACTTGCAAAAAAGCTCTCAGCTCGCCGCCTTGCAAAGACTGCAAAAACAGTTTGATGCCGGCTTGATTGACAGGCTGGAAATTACACAGGCAGAGACTCTATATAACAATCACATCGAAAACACGCTGGCTGCTCAATTCGCCCTGCTACGTGCCATGGCGCGCTTTGAGGACGTGATTCAGCGTACAATCCATAGTCAATTCACGACCGAAACGATAAAACCATGAGCAAGAAAACCTCGATAATTATCGGACTGCAAGCCATCATGATCGTCACTCTGTTCTGGATGCTGGTGTTTTATGGCAAGGACGAATTCGACAGTTTCCAGCAAGCGCAAGAAGAAGAAATCGAAAGCCAGAACCGGGTTAGCAATAAACAGGGCCTGAGCGTAGTTACCATCTCTCCCGCGGTGCAAGCCAACAGCGGCATCCTCACCAGCAAGCTCGAAGGCGTAGCCTACACTGGTGAAATCAAAAGTTTTGGTAACGTAGTCGCTATCGACAATTTGATTGATGCGAAAACACAGTATCTGAACCTGCGTTCCGAGGCATCAGTGATACAAAGCAATAATGCACACAACTTCAAACAGTACCAGCGACTAAAGGCACTGAATGCGGATGACAAAAACGTCTCTGACCGCGCTGTGCAAGAGGCACTAGCATTGGTGAACGCAGACAAGGCTAAAGCATTGGCGATTGACTCTCAGATAAAAAACTTGCTCTACGGTGCCAAACTAAAATGGGGAACTGCGTTGGCAGAGATGATTGCGAACGACAAACTTCCGCCACATCTGGAAAGCCTGATGAGCCGCAAGCACGTACTGGTGCAGATCAGCCTACCAATCAACACGCCGACACCAGCTGCGGGATCAATCATACAAATCACACCCATCAACGAGAATATCGAGCCCATCAAGGCAATCTATGTTTCCCCCGCCAGTCAAAGCGACGCGAGTGGGCTGGGTAAAACCTACTACTACAGCGCACCTGCAGAATTACTGCGCATCGGCATGCGTGTCAATGTGCAAGCAGAGGCAAAAACAGAATCCAGCAACGGTGTGGTGATCCCAAACAACGCCGTAGTCTGGTATGCCGGCACACCTTGGGTATACCTCAAGCAAGGCAAAGATCAATTCATCCGCAAGCCTATTTCTACCGACACCGAGATTGACGCTGGCTGGTTCAACCAAAATATCAGTGCAGACAGTGTAATTGTGACGCGTGGCGCACAACTGCTACTTTCCGAAGAATTCAAGTATCAGATCAAGAATGAGAACGAAGATTAAAAATAAATTTTTAGTCTTCGTTCCAGTAAAGGCTAATGCGGCGAAGTCGCGTTATGCCGGAGCCAAAGCTGGGATTCGCAACGTATTGCGTTTACAGCCCCCCCCTCTCGTGCGCGTTCATTATCAAAACCATCGGCCCGGAAGGCGCATGGATACTGGCTTGCAGGCCGATGGTTTTGATAATGAAGTACCAGCACGCAATTTCAATCGCTTGCTTAACTGGGTGCCGCAGCCATGATGTCTGCCCTAGTCAGATTCGCAATACGTTTTTATGGCGTGATCATCGGGTTGGCGCTATTGGTCGTGCTGTATGGCATCTACAGCCTGACTCGCAGCAACCTGGACGTTTTTCCGGAATTCTCGCCCACTCAAATCATCATCCAGACCGAATCACCGGGTCTTTCCAGCGAGCTGGTCGAATCACTAGTCACACAGCCGATTGAAACAGCCATCGCAGGGAGCGTGGGCGTAGAAAGCATGCGCTCACAGTCGATTCCTGGACTATCCGTCGTCACGGTCATATTCGACGAAAATAGCGACATTTACCGTAACCGGCAAATCGTCGCAGAAAGATTAAGTACACTTGGCAGCAGGCTGCCCGGTGGCATCATTCCTAACATTACACCGCTAACGTCTAGCGCAAGCACCGTTTTGGGGTTTGGTGTCACTAGCAAAAAGCGTAGTCTGATGGAATTGCGCACACTGGTGGATTGGTTTGTCGTGCCGCATTTGATGGCGATTCCCGGTGTGGCAGATGTCAATGTGTTTGGTGGTGAGGTCAGGCAATTGCAGGTGCAAATTGATCCTGACAAGCTATTACGCTACCAGTTAAGCATTAATGATGTAGTCGCTGCCACACAAAGCGCGACCGGCGTTACGGGGGCTGGCTATATTGAAAATGCCAACCAGCGCATCAATCTGAACGTGCATGGTCAGGCGCTTACACCGGACATTCTGGCAAAAGCCACACTAGTGTACAGAAATGGCCGCAGCATCAAGCTTGGGGACATCGGCCATGTCGTCGAAGCACCAGCACCATCCATCAGCGCAGCAGCTATCAACCAGGAAGAAGGTATTTACCTGTCTGTGCAAGGCCAGCTGGGAGCCAATACCCATGCGGTGACCCAGGCCATTGAAGCAGCACTGCAAGAGCTGAAACCGCAGCTTAAGAGCGAAAACGTCACACTACACGAAGGCTTGTTCCGCCCCGCCAACTTTATCGAAACTGCGATTGACGGGGTACGCACAGATATCCTGATCGGCTCGATACTTGTCATCACCATCTTGTTCCTGTTCCTGTTCAATGCGCGTACGGCGTTCATCTCGGCCACCGCGATCCCACTTTCACTACTCACCGCAATTGTAGTACTGAGTTATTTCAATATCGGCCTCAACATCATGGTATTGGGCGGATTGGCGATTGCGCTGGGGGAGGTCGTGGATGACGCTATTATCGACACCGAGAATATCTTCAGGCGCCTGCGGGAGAACCGCCTGCTAGCCAGCCCCTTATCAGTCTCGCAAGTTGTGTTCAACGCCTCGATGGAGGTCAGAAGTTCTGTAGTGTACGCCACCATTATTGTCGCGCTGGTTTTCATGCCTCTGCTCACTTTGAGCGGCGTGGCAGGCAAACTATTTGCGCCTTTAGGCTATGCTTATATCGCAGCCATCCTGGCCTCACTGGTGGTAGCGCTCACACTCACCCCTGCGCTGTGTTACCTGCTGCTTGGCAAAGCACAATTAACTGCGGAAGATCCTCCTGTCATCAAAACCATCAAACAGCGATATGTCACGCTGCTGCACAGCATTGAACGGCACTATAAAACCATCATTGCCACTAGTTTCGTACTTATTGGCATTGGCCTGGGCATTTTGCCTTTATTTAAGAACCAGTTCATTCCTGCATTACACGAAGGTCATTTCATCATGCATATGACCGCTGTCCCGGGCACTTCTGAGAAAGAGTCGCTAAGGCTAGGCAAGCAAGTTGCACGCGCTATTTCAGGCATTAAAGGCGTTAAATCAGTCACCCAATGGGTAGGCCGTGCGCAAAATGGTGCAGATACCTTTGGCACACATTACAGTGAGTTTGAAATCGAGATTGGCACCTTATCGGGGGAAGAACAAAACCGAATCCTGGAAGATATTCGCGAAGAACTGGCAGGAGAAATCGAGGATAAAGATAAAGACGGGGTTGCCGAGCTGGGTTTCGTTGGTGTTAACTTCGCCATCAACACCTTCCTAACAGAACGTATTGAAGAAACCATCTCGGGTTATGCCGCCAGCACAGTCATTAACATTTATGGGCAAGACTTGGATGCGCTGGATCGCGATGCACAAAAAATCGCCGCCCTGCTTGCCAGCACTCCTGGCGCCGAGGACGTACTGTTGCAATCTCCGCCTGGCACGCCGGAAGTCACCATCAGGCTACGGCCAGAAAAAATGGCTATATGGGGTTTGCAGCCGGCACATGTACTAGAGACCATCCGAGCTGCTAATGAAGGCGTGCCGATTGCACAGGTATACATGGGTAGCCGCGTAGTTGGCCTGAGCGTGATGCTGGATGTGGAAGCGCGCGATGACATCGGCGACATCGGAAATATCCCGCTATTCAATGCAGATGGCCGTTTGCTTCACCTGAAAGATATCGCGTTCATCAATCAGGAAAACGGGCGATCCAAAATACTGCATGCCGGTGCCAAACGCATCCAGACGATTACAGCAAACGTCAAAGGCCGTGATGTAGAAACCTTTAACGACGATCTGAAAAAGCGTATCAAGCAGGAAATCAAGCTTAGCCCAGGCAACTATCTGGAATTCACCGGCGAGGCTGAAGCCAACGCCAAATCGCGCGAGGATTTGATCGTGCATTCATTACTGGCTGGTGTGGCGATTTTCCTGATGCTGTATATCGCTTTTGGCCGACTACGTAACCTGTTGCTTACTTTTGCCAACCTACCCTTCGCCCTGATTGGCGGCGTGCTGGCCGCCCTGTTCACCGGCGGCTGGATATCTCTGGGCTCTTTAGTCGGATTCGTCACCCTATTCGGTATTACCCTGCGCAATTCGATCATGCTGGTTTCACATTACCAGCATCTGGTGGACGAAGAAAACTGCATATGGAACCTAGAAACCTGTATCCGCGGTGCATCCGAACGCCTGCCTTCGATCCTGATGACTGCATTGGTCACCGCACTGGGTTTGCTTCCGCTGGCTGCAGGCAGCGGTCAACCAGGGCGCGAGATTGAAGGTCCGATGGCTACCATCATTGTCGGCGGCCTGGTGACTTCTACGATATTGAATTTACTGATTTTACCGACGATTATGTTGCATTTCGGAAAGTTCGAAAAACAGCCAGAATTGTAATTTCAGCCTGAATCGAGGCGAGACTAGGAGCGAGTGACGCAGATAGTACAAACGAGTACAGTCAGGAACGAGCGACGCAGTTAACAACGTATCGTGATGATTGAGGCTGAAATTTAGTCGTATTTGATATATTTGAACCGCTGATCATCATTCGGCGTGCCTTCCAAGGCGCCACCTTCTTTACCCGGCTGCCAGCAGATGACATCCTCGATTTTTTTGGCCAGCTCAAAATCCTTATCGGTGATGCCTTTGGCATCGTGTGTCACAAGTTTGACGATGACAAAAGCATAGGAGACGGTCAAATCGGGGTGATGCCAGGCCGCCTCGGCCAGATGGCCGACCGCATTCACTACCATCAAGGTCGCTTTCCAACTACCGGTTTTGTATTTACGGCGAATCCAGCCGTCTTCCAGATACCAGTGCGGCAACTCGGCTTGAAGCCTTGCAATCACTTGCTCGTCTGTGTAGGTCATCGCCATTCGGTATAGTATGCGGCTTAAGGCTAGTGCAACTTGAGTGAAGAACCGATTCTTGCCAGCGTGTTGGTGCTCAAACCATCCTTAAAATGCTCGAAATCGGTTTTTTTGAGCATCCAACGGCCAAACGCTTTGTTATCCACAAAATCGCTGAACGCCTGATCGACCATACCGTTGTTAGTCATCATACGCAGGCATAGTTCGGATTCGTCAGGCTTATCTGATTTCACGAGCACCAGATGCTGTGCGCCGAGTTTTTCTGCCAGCCACGCTGCAATGCTATCGGAAGTGACATCCCAACTTTGCGGAATCGTATCGTCAGCCAACACCATCTGGCTGGGCAGCCACACAATGCCACGATGCTGCCACGTACGCTCGTCGATTTCCATTTCGCTTCTGGCAATCGCCAGATCAGGGTTCATGCCCGCCATCAGCAAACCATACTGATCCATCGCCAGCACTGCCAGCCGGTGGGCAGAGGCATCGCTCATTTTGGATAATTTCTGTGCTGCCCGCACGGCATCTGCAAACAAGCCGCCGCCCGGCACAATCACAATATTGCCATCGCTAAATTTGGCAAATATATCCAGCCATTTTTCCAGTTCTGGCGACCCCAGTAGGCTTCCGCCAATCTTTACCACCCAAATTGCGCGTTCCCAAGCCATATATTCCCCTATCGATTGAAATGTCACTTTGTAAAAGCTGCCAAGCAGCTCTCCATACTAACGGCTTTATTGAGTGTTTCTTGATATTCGTTTTCTGCATTGGAGTCTATCACAACGCCGCCACCGGCGTAATATGTAAATCGTTGATTTTTCACTACTGCGGTACGTATCGCGATATTGGTATCCATCTTTCCATCAAAACCAATGTAACCAATCGCGCCACAATAAATGCCGCGTATATCCGGCTCAAGTTCGTCGATGATTTGCATGGCCCGCAATTTAGGCGCGCCAGTGATGGAGCCGCCGGGGAAACACGCCTGCAGCAAGCTTACTGCGGTTGCATCCGGTTTCAATTTCCCGGTCACAATGCTCACCAAATGATGCACATTGGCAAAGCTTTGCAGCTCAAACAAGGTGTCTGCCTTGATGCTGCCTGTGCGACAGACTTTGCCGATGTCATTGCGCAGCAAGTCTACGATCATCAGGTTTTCGGCACGGTCTTTCTCACTCTCCTGCAAGGCCTTGGCATTCGCGGCATCTTGCGCCGGGTCGGCATCGCGCGGGCGCGTGCCCTTGATGGGGCGCGTTTCCACATGCGCGCCGTCGGTCTGCAAAAATCGCTCCGGCGAATTGGATAGCACCTGAAACTGTCCACCTGCCGCATCCGGCAACTGCATAAACGCCATGAACGGCGCGGGGCTGATTTCGCGCAGCTTGAGATACGCCGTCCAGGCATCGCCTTCCACCGGCGCCTGAAAGCGTTGCGCCAAGTTGACCTGATAGCAATCTCCAGCGCGGATATATTGGTGGATTTTATGAATCGCCGCGTGATATTCAGCGCGCGTGAAATTGGCCACAGATTTGCCCAGCACGTGAAACGGCTCATTTGCAACCGGCCTGGAAGCCGCATCCAGCTTGGCTTGCAGAGCATGCCAATTTGCCCGCGTTTGCGGCAATAAACCATGCGAAACCAGTTTGCAGGTTTTGGCGCGGTGATCCACCACAATCGCCCAATCGTACAAACCCACCATCATGTCGGGAATCGCGCGCGCGCGGTTGGGTAAATGCGCCTCGGCACGCGCCAAATCGTAGCCCCAATACCCCAGCGCGCCACCTGCAAAAATCGTGTCGTTTTTTGCGGCGGGATACTTTGCCAGCAGCGATTTTAACAATGCGAACGGATTTTCTTTGGAAACCCGCGTTTCGCCCAGATGCATGACTTCAGTCTCGCCGTTACGTGTCACCAGCGTAGCAAACGGCTCAGCTACGATGATGTCATAACGCCCATACTGACTGCCGGGCTGGCCCGTCGCCAGATTCAGCGTTTGACCACTGTCCAGCAACATCGCCCAGCTGTCATGCGCCAGCGGCGCAAACAGGCAGGCGGTGTCGTGAAAATACGGTAAATGATGTTCAAGCATGTGCAATCGCCAATTGTGCTACGGCATACGCAGGCAGGCAAGAGCCATAGTCAACACGAGCTGGAAGCCGCATGGATATTGGCTCGCAGGCATGCCCTATTTCACGCGCCACGGCTTGCACCAGAAACGCGCCCGCGCCCGCCGCCAGTATTGGCATATTTGGCTGCAAATGTTTGACTACAGCGGTTTTGATGCGCTGCATCTGCACTCGCTTGCAGGCCGCAGCCAAATCACGCCAGGTTTGTAGCGGCCTGTCTTCCAAATCGTGCCCCACCATGCGCGCAAGGCGCCGCGCACTTTCCGGCAAGGTTTTGCCTTTGCCGTCAGCCGTGTCAGCCATGTCGTAGCGCGCATCCAGCTCGCCCAGCAAGCGGTAAACATCGGCCGTGGTGGCAAAATACTCCGCAGCTACGTTCACGTCGCCGCCCGCGAATGCCAGTTTGTCCGCCAAGGCCATCACCGGTGTGCGCACTACGCCAGAATACACCAGCGTGTCATCCCGCATGCGTTCGGCATCGCTGATGCCTTGCAGCGCAACCTTGCCACCCACGGTGGGAATAATATCCGTCGTGGTGCTGCCTATATCCACCAGCAGCGCGTTGGGGATGGTTTGCGCCAGCCATGTGGCGCTGGTATGCCAGTTGGTGGATGCCACCAGGCGCGTAAACGCTTGAACTTGCCCGGCGGACACCCAACCCTCGCCCGCCGCATAAAAGCGCGTATCCGCGCCCAGAATACCGCTGGCAACCTGCGCGATTTGCTGCACGCCTTGCGCGCGATTGTCGAACAAATCCACCAGCTCGCCGGTCATCGTGCAAAAATGCTGTGCTTTTTTCAGGCCATGTTGCGTAATCGCCTTGTTGAATGCGGCTTCCAGCACATCCAACCCGCGCCATAAAGCACAAGGAATCTGTTCGATGGCAAGCAAATCGCCATGCGCATCCAGCGCAGCGAACTTGAGGTGCGCGCCGCCGATGTCCCACCCGACTATGGCTATTTTAGACATGAATCTCTATCAATTTTCTGGTTAAATTTTCCGGAAAAAAATCCGGATTTTCCAGCATCTGCAACATCAACTCTGCCGGGTTGCGGCCAATAGACGCGCGCAGCCCTGCATAGCTGGTGGTCAGGCGCGGGTTGATTTCCAGCACAAGCAATTCGCCATCCTGCACGATCACATCGATGCCCACGTAACCACGCAAATCCGGCATGGCCTTGGCGATTTGTTGTACCAACTTTTCTGCTGCTTGCCACAACTCTGGCAACGCATTCACGCTGACACCTTTAAAAATCAATGCATTATCTTGCAGATCGACATGCTGGCGGTTTACGCTCAGCAACACCGCCCTGCCCGCTTGCATCATGCAGGACACGCTTGCCGAAGCGCCCGCCAGATAAGGCTGGATGACATACGCCCTTTCAGGCTTTCCATTTAGCCAGCGCTCTAGTTCTGTCGCGCTTTCAAACAAGCATGTGTCCTCGCAACCTGCGCCATCGTCCGGTTTTGCCAAGTAAATCGTGTCGGACAATCGCGGCCAGTTTTCGGGCATGTAGCTTGGCACGCACGCCACATCGGCTTGGGATAAATGCAAGAATGTCTGGTATTTGCTGCTGCATATTTCAATTTCCGTCGGCCTGCAACCCAATATCCATGCGCCTTCCAGGGCAGCCATTTGCGTAAGCTTTAACAGGATTCCGTCAGTTTCCGGCGCGATCAACCAAACGGCATCGGCTTGCTGCATGCAGTCTTGCCAAGACTGCCATGCATCATCAGCCACAGCAATCGGCCTGGAAGCCGCATAAATACTGGGTTGCAGCCGCGCATCAGTCGTGGTGACGATTTCCACATTCAGTTCGCTTAAATCGCGCAGCAGCGCATCGCGCATCAGCAGGCCTTCTTGCAGCAGCTTTTCCGGCAAATCCTGCTCCGCAAAACCGCCGGCTGTGATAAATTCGCACACAAAGATTTTTTTAATATTTTTCTGCAAACTATTCAGTGCAAATCATTCCTGTCATTGATCTTAAAAACGGTCATGTGGTGCATGCCAAACACGGCCAACGCGCGCATTACCAGCCGATACAATCGCGCCTTTGCGCTGGCAGCCAGGCGCATGATGTGGTGGCAGGCCTGCTGGCATTATACCCATTTCAAACGTTTTATATCGCCGATATCGACGCCATTCAGGGTAGCGGCTCGCATGATGCCTTGATAACCGCGCTGTGCCAGGCTCACCCGCATATCATATGGTGGGTTGATAACGGCAATTTGCACTCAAACAGCATGCCCAATCGCCGCATGGTGATTGGCTCGGAGAGCATCGACAACCTCCAGCAATACAATGTAATACGCAAAAAAATGAATGAAGAATTCATACTATCTCTAGATAGCATGAACGACCAGCCGCTGGGGCTACCAGAACTACATACACAGCCCGCGCTTTGGCCGCAGCAGGTGATTTGCATGAGCCTGAATGCGGTCGGCAGCGGCCAAGGCGCAGACTCACCGCGCATCCGCGCATTGCAGTCGCTTAACCCGAAAGCCACCATTTATGCCGCCGGAGGCGTGCGTAACAGCGCCGACTTAATGCAACTGAAAGCGCAAGGCTTTGCGGGCGCACTCATCGCTACGGCTTTGCACAATGGCAATATTACAACCCCTGACATTCGGCAGTTATGCGAACAATAAAAAACCCGGCTTACAGCCGGGTTTTTCACTAACTAAACGATACTCTCGCAATCGTAAAATCAGTTTTATTCCAGGTTTGCGTGAATAGCGCGCATACCTTCTTCAGTCAAACCCTTCTCGTGGATCAACTGGGAGATTGCGCCTTCCAGGAAGATCAATGTGGACAGCTCGAACTGGGAGCCCATTGGCATACCTTTTACCAACGGGAAGCTGTCGTCCTGACCAATCTGAATCACCAGATCAGCCACATCCGCCATTGCGGAGGATTTCTTCATGGAAACGACTACCAGTTTTGCGCCAACTTCTTTGGCTTTTTTCACGAATGGCAACAATGTGGCCGTGCCGCCGGAGCAAACCAGCACCAGCAGATCACCCGCTTTGATTGCAGGCGTTACGACTTCGCCAATCATATATACGCTGTAACCTGCGTGTACCAAGCGCATTGCAAAGAAACGGGAAACCAACAAAGAGCGACCAGCGCCGCCGATAAATGTGGTACCAGCCTCTGCCACCAGTTTCAGTAAGTCATTGCCTTGCTTTTTGTCGGTCGCATTCAAAATACGTGTCAGAATTATCTAAAACAAATTGTTGATGGTCCATCATCATTCCTTCAATTTTTAACTTTTTAATAAAAAATCCCCGACACATTGCTGGGTCGGGATTTTAAGATATCAATAAATTCCCTTTGCAGCCCGAATTTACAGTGAATTAACCGTGAGCAATTTTGGTGATTTCTGCAGCAGCAGCAGCTGGGTCAGCAGCACCGTAGATTGCAGCACCAGCCACGATGATGGTAGCACCAGCGTCACGTACTTGAGCAGCGGTTGCTGCTTTAACGCCACCAGCTACAGAGATTTCTGTACCCAGGTTCAAAGCAGAGATAGCAGCCAAGTCAGCGAAAGGTGTTTGACCTGCGGCTTGTTGGTCCAAACCGGTGTGGATGCCGATGATGTGCGCGCCAGCAGCAGCAACTTCTTTAGCTTTAGCAGCCTTATCAGCAACGCTGATCATGTCAACTTGTGCTTTTTTGCCGTATTTGTTAGCAGCTTTGATCACGCCTTTGATTGTACCGATATCGGATACGCCCAATACTACGCAAATGTCAGCGCCAGCTTTGTAGAATGGCTCAGCTTCGTATTCGCCAGCGTCCATGGTTTTCAGGTCAACCAGGATTTTGTTGTTTGGGAATTTTGCGCGCAGAGTTTCCAGCAATTTGATACCGTTGTGCTTGATGCATGGGGTACCGATTTCCAGAATGTCAACGTGTGGCGCAACTTTGGTTGCCAATGCAACGGTTGCGTCAAAGTCCAATGAGTCTAATGCCATTTGTGTTAATGCCATGGTTTTCTCCGTATGATAAAAATTTAATGCGCCAATGAATAACGCATCGATTGTTAAAAGCTAACTTCTTTTTAAAGTTGGGTTTTAAATCTTAATGTGCTGTCCTGACCCTGTCAATGCCAAACTCAAAAAATGACCCTGGCATTGACTTAAATCAGATTAACAAACTTACATTACAGCTTGGCTGCCAATGCGTCTTCCAGTTTTTTCTGGTCAGCCACGAAACCACGGATACCTTCCGCCAGTTTCTCGGTTGCCATCGCATCCTGATTCAATGCAAAACGGAATTCCTCTTCGGTCATTTTAGCTGGTGGATTCTTGGTCTTTCCGCCATCTCTCAGCACTTGCGCCAAAGTACCTTCTGTTGCGGCCAATTCTTGCAACAGGTTTGGAGACACTGTCAGGCGGTCACAGCCGGCCAACGCAATCAACTCACCGGTGTTACGGAAGCTCGCGCCCATCACCACGGTTTTATAACCATGTTCTTTATAATATTGATAAATAGCACGTACAGAGACCACGCCTGGGTCGGTCTCTTGCGTGTAGTTTTCAGTTGGGTTTTTCGCTTTGTACCAGTCCAGGATACGACCAACGAATGGAGAAATCAGGAACACGCCAGCTTCTGCACAAGCACGCGCCTGACCAAAACCAAACAGCAAAGTCAGGTTACATTGGATGCCTTCTTTTTCCAAAATCTCGCCAGCTTTGATGCCTTCCCATGTGGACGCCAGTTTAATCAGCACGCGGTCTTTGGAGATACCGGATTCGCCGTACAATTTAATCAGCTTACGGCCTTTAGCAACCATTGCATCAATATTGAAAGACAGCTTGGCATCTACTTCGGTTGAGATGCGACCTGGTACCACCTTAGTGATTTCGGCACCGATCAATACGGCCAATTTGTCAGCCGCATTTTCGATTTGTGCTTCTTTGCTACCACCTTGCGCTTTGGCGTAAGCAATCGCCGTATCAATCAAGGGTGCGTATTGTGGAATGGTGCTGGCTTTAAGAACCAAAGACGGGTTAGTGGTTGCATCCACGGGTTTGACGCTTTTGATCGCCTCAACATCACCGGTGTCTGCCACAATCGTGGTCATGCTTTTCAATTGATCTAATAAATTTGCCATCGCATCCTCCTCAATTTGGCTATTTGGAAAAATTATTCAGACAATCATTATAGCGCAAATTTTACGCAACGTATGGGGCGCCAGCAGTAATAATGCAGGTTTTACGCTAGCCTTTACCTTGCATAAGCAAACCGGCGATAAAAATCCCGGCTACAGTCAGATCGGCACTCGTGCCCGGATTGATGGCGCGCTGCTTTAAGGATTTATCCCAAGCCAATAACGATTTTTGCGCCAGCTTGGGATTTTCCAGTGACAAAAACGAAGCCAACTGTCGTATAGCCTCGGCTTGCACCTCCTGCGCGGTCAGCATTCCCTGTTTGCGTACGATATGGCTATCCAGCCACTGGCTCATGATATTGAGGTAAAGCGTCGTGGCGGCCCAGGCCGTGTTATAACGCTGGCGCATCTGCAGATAAAAATCCGCCATCGCCATGATATCCGCAAAGCCCGTCATGTATTGCCGCGCGATCATGTCCCGATCCTGCGCTTCATACATAACTTCAATCAGCGTCGCACTAGCCGACTGCCGCACGTCATGCCGGGTACTTTCGCCCAGCCCGCCTGGATTCGCCAGGCAAATCGCTGCAAAACAGGCTTGGGCATCAGCTAGATCGGATGCCTGGATCACCGCATGGATATTGGCTTGCAGGGCATCATTTTGACAAGTTAGGGCAGCCTGGATAACCGGTGCACACAGCAAGATAATGCCCAGATTCGTGTTGCAGGCCACCGCGCTTTGCGTCGCCTGCACACTTTGCAGAATACGTTGCCCCAAGCTAAAATCCGGCAACGCAATGACTTGGCTGGATGCCGTAGCGCTTCGGATAAAATCCTCCACTGTCATGCCATGGCCATCGGCAAACGCATGTACATTGCCCGGCTTCAAGGCCTGCAGTTCCAGCAGACAGGCCTCATGATAAGCCGCTGCGAGGCGTTGTGGCGACACCATCATGCCGCAAGCTTCCGCAACGCAAAATCCACCAACACCTGTGCGATATTGAAATCGGTTACGCCTTGTAAGCCGCGCCATGCCGGAATACTATTCACCTCCAGCACCAACAATTGCCCGCTTTTGTCGCGGATAATATCCACACCACAATAGTCAATATCCAGCGCCTGGGCTGCCTTGGCAGCCAATTCCAGAATAGGCGCATCTATGGTTTTCTCACAGTGCGCCCCCTGCGCCACATTGTTCAGCCAGCTTTGGCCATTGCGCCGCATCGCTGCAACGGGCTCCCCTCCCACCACCAATACACGATAATCATGCGAAACTGAACCGGTTTCGATGAACTGCTGCAAATAAAACACGCCATCCACTAGCATATCCATAGGCAGTGGCAAAATACTGTTCGGCTCCAGCAGGCGAATTCCCTGCCCTTGAGAACCGAATAGTGGCTTGAGCAGCAATCTATGGTTCAAAGCAAGCTGTTGATGGATGATTGCATGCGCGTGCCAGCGCGATTCGCACACCCAGGTCGCGGGCGTCGGAACCTCATGCTGTTTCAGCAAAAAAGTGGTCATCGCCTTGTCTACCGTACGTTCTACAGCTTTGCCGGAGTTGACGACGCGGCAACCCTGCATCGCCAGCATATGCAGCACATTCAGCCGCGTGGTGATCTGCTGTAAGGTACCGCCAGCGATGCCACGCACAAACGCCAGGTTAGGTTGCTGTGTCAGATCGGGGATGTATACAGCCGGGGAATCCCCGGAAAAATCCAGCGCACAGGCAGCCAAAGACACAAATTTTGTTTCCACGCTGCGCGCCTGAAATGCCGCCTCCAGTTGCTTACCATGCCACCCACCCCCAATCTCTGGCTCATCGGTAAATACTATGACAGACATTATTTAAACTTAAACTTTATATTTATTATTTAAATGATTGATTTAAAATATTCTCATCTAAAAATCCAGCGGTAAATGTATGCCCGGTTTCCAGATTGCTAACCGTCACTTTTGCGGGCGAAAACAGCAAGGGGTCGATCTTGTAAAAATCCATATTCACTGATTTGAAAGTATCCGCAAACGGCTTGCCATAGTCCTTACTGGTATTGCTGGGCATCGTCTCTGCCAATTGCTTGGCTGCCTCGTCGCTGCCTTTTACAAACAGATGTACTTGACCACCATATAGAATCGCATCATTGGTACGCCCCATGCCGGTAATAAAATCTGGCGAAGGGGGCGGCAACGGTGCAGTGGCGATGCCATCTACGATATTCTCCAGCGGGAAATGCAGGCTGTGTGCTTTATGTAGCGCCACTTCTAGCACTCTTCCGACAATCTGCACTACGCCCGCCAGACTACGCGTCGGCGTGAGAATGAACGTCAGATTAGCCGGCGCAATGCCCGTGTCACGCGAGACCTTTTCAATCACTTCGCTTGGCGGAACCTTGTCCGTCTCCAGTACCAGCACGGTTTTGTCCGCGCTATCCTGGTAACCCAGCTCCTTGAACAACCCCTCACGCTGCGCGATTGCCCGTGCCGGACCGCTACCAAGCGAAAAGAACTTTTCGTGGCTCAGGCTCCAGCCGGCATACTGGCTACCGAGGCACGCCAGGACAGGGTTATTGGCATGCACCTGGATATGCGACTGCCAATGTGCAAAAGTGTTGTTTTGCACTAGACTGACATTTCCTAGACCGCCCATGCAAATCTCCGCAATCAGGCGCCCAGCCTCTAGACAGCTAGGAACCTCAATTCCCGCATCTACAATGGTACTGCCAGAAGGTAATCGACTAACCCGAACCCTCAAGGCCTCCGCATTGGCAACCAGCGCCTCCACCAGAGGATTGGTCAAACGGTTCACACTCGGCAAGGTAGAAGTATTTAATTCACGCATCATCAAAGCTCTAAATAAGTTGTTAGTTGATCACGACGCTGCCATAACAATGCGAGCGTCTCCTTATGTGTACTGGCATCGGCCAACACGGTACAAACCGGGCTACCCTTCGGGATGGATTGGCCTTGTGCAGGAACATCCGCCACCCATTCCGGAAACATGAATTCTGCCGGAACTTGCCAATCCCGATCCGCATACACAATCCATTCGGCCCGCGCCGGGGATTGCCTGGCAATATCGACACAATCATCAGGTTTACGCAGACCAAGCTGCATGCCAATTAGTGGCACATCCGGATAAAGATGTGTACTCGCACTCAATCGCGGGTTAAGCTCTAGCACATGAACCACATCGTCCAGCAGTATCGCGTCCAGACTGTTCAACCCTTTGAGCTGGTAAAAGCCTGTTAAATCCACTGCTATTTGCAGCATTACCTTTGCCGCCTGCTCTGGCATATCCATTCCGCCCGCAGCCCCAGCATAACAGAAAGGCGATTCAGCGGCTTCGTCCACGAACAGCCGATTAAAACCAATCGGGCAAACCGACTGCCCATCTGCACAAAACAGCAGCGAAACCGGCACTCCCAGCAGGTACTCCTGCCAATATTCACCTACCCCCAGGCGCGACCCATACCAATGCCGCACATGAGCGCCCCCGCAGCCACCAGACTGTTTTACCAGCCACAGCCCACTAGTCGGTGGTTTGGCAACATCAAAAACTGTCCGGGGGAATGGCACGCCCAACTGCTGCAATACCCTGAAAAAATCCGGTTTATGTTGCACGCACTGCAACACCTCCGGCAGGTTACCCACAACATGTCCTCGCTGCGCCAACCAGCCCAGACATTCCGGCGCAGCATCAAAAATACTGCCATATAGTACCGCATCAAAGCATGCTAAATCGAGATGGGCGATTTGCGCTTTAAAAGCTTCTACATCCAGCGTTCCGTCTTGCAAGTTCAATCGCAACGCGGTTTGCGCAACCCGCCGCGTATCCACATCCGCAAACGCATCCAGCGTCGTCACCTGAAACCCTTCGCGCCATGCCATCTCGGCAAAAGCGCGTGCAGAGTAAGCAATAATCAGGAGATGTTTCGGCAAATATCAGTCTGCCAGCATCAGGCTACCAATGCTTTGGCTTTTGCATAGGCAGACAAGAAATCTAGGTAAACCGGCTGCTCCGCCACCAGCATGGATTTCAACAATTCATGCTGCGTAGCGTATTTGACATTACCTATCGCCAATGCGCCAACCCCAATAATATTTGTCCCATCCACCAACACCCCATCATCATGCACGCCCACACCTTCTGCACCCAGCGGCTCAACCGCATTGACATCAGCCACCACCTGCAGGGATGGGCTTGCCTTCAACTGCCCCTGAGATATGATGCGCACGCCCGCCGGGCCGCAGCACAACGCCACCTGCGTGCTGGACAGGAGCGCGCTCTTGGCCGTCTCGTTGCTGGCGTCCATCACACCCAGCATCACCCCATAACGCTTGAACAGCTTTTCTGCATGCTGCACCATATCATCCAGAGAATGATGCGCAGCCAACGTTACATTAGCGCCTTCTTTGGCAGCAATCACAGCCGCGCAGCTACCCACAGGGCCGCTGGCACCGATAATCACCACGCTGGCACCTTTCAGGCCGCCACCCAACTTTTCCAGCGCAGCGTTCACCTTGGCTACCATCGCTGCCGCTGTTGTGAATGCACCGGACGGATCCGCCATCACCGACATCTGGAATGGCGGGAACATGCAGCCTTTGGCCGCCTTGAGCATATCCATCGCGATATCAATATCACGCCCGCCGACAAAAACTGATTCGAGCTTGACCCCGCTGGGGGAGCGCGAAAACATCGCATCCTGTGTAAGTGGCACTACCTCGTTCGGCAATACGTTCGTATACGGCATAATCTTGTCAAATCCAGCATCGTAAGCCATGTTGACATCGAACGGACTTGCGTTCTTCGCCGCCGTGAATAAATGCAAAATCGAGACCTTTTTCATCGTTTACCTTATCTGAAACCCATTGTTATTCTGCTTGATTGTTATTCTACCTGCACAGAGGCGCCATAATTACGACCATGGCAAATCCTATAACTGATATGTGACATCCCTTCAAATACCGTCTGCGCCTGGCTGCATATCGTCTTCGCAAACGATTCTTCCTCCATAATGGCAAACCCCGTCGGCCCCCAGGAACTCTGTCCCACACAGGCAACGCCTTGCGATTCCATCCAGCACAGCACGCTTTCTACATCCTTGCTGGCATAGCGGCCACCCTGCACCGGTGCAAAGTAATCCCCATTATAGGCCTGCAAATCTGCCATGTATGCGCCAAAAGCCAATAGATCACGACGTTCCAGTGCTGGCAGCATATGCGCAAGCACCATATCCCGCAAAGAGCCATTAGCCGGTTTGAGCGTTTGGAACGCTCGTTTTTCTACGGCGCCATGCACACCTACATGCGCACTATCCATCACTAACACAATCCGCCAGCCATCCGGAAAATCCAGCCGCTGCACCAGCGCAGGCGCCTCTTCGGCATGCGCCTTGCCAGCATCCACCAGGAATCCG
The DNA here is from genome assembly GCA_044228125.1 of Methylophilus sp. GTDB lineage: Bacteria > Pseudomonadota > Gammaproteobacteria > Burkholderiales > Methylophilaceae > Methylophilus. The sequence continues at coordinate 26,671 of JBGAVM010000014.1, read as the reverse complement.
CCTTGCTCAAAAGCAGCAATACCGATACCGGAACGTCGCCCTCGGCCGACCAGCCGGGCAATCTCCTGCACCGGCAGCCCAAGATCAAACAGGCTACTCAGCCCTGCCCCGATTGCCAGCGCCAGCTGCGTGCCTGATCCTAGCCCGCTATGGCGCGGAATTCCTCCTTGCACAGACACCTGCACAGGCATAGTGGTTCGCAAGTGATGACATACTTGCTCCAACACGGCTTGCACTTCGGCCACAGGGTGAATCATATTCCCAGGTGAAAGATTCAGCATCATGTCAGGGCTGTCTATAGCCAACCCTACGCTACCGTAATGCCCAGGCGACTGCAAATCATAAAACCCCATATGCAAACGTGCCGAGGTTTGGACATTCACCATACGCAGATAATGCGACGACATAAGTTTCCTACCCACCGAATCATAGTATAAAGGTTGGAATTCTAGCTCAAACAAATGATTTAATCGGGTTTTAGCATCTATATTCGCCAGATACTCAATAAATGCCTTGCGAAGCTCGTGACAGCCGCATACTTGTTTGGCATAATGCAGGTGCGAGCTGCATAAAAAACGTATGAGAAAAAAGTTTATCACCCGCGCTATAACCAACTTTCAGTTAAGCAAAAGATAATGTTAAGGAATTCCGTATGTCCAGCCTAGTCATCCCATTCGAACAACTCCGTAACACCGATGTCGGCTCTGTCGGCGGCAAAAACGCCTCTCTCGGTGAAATGATCTCTCAACTTACCGCCAAGGGTGTGCGCGTGCCAACAGGCTTTGCGACGACGGCACATGCCTTCCGAGAGTTTTTGGCCCAAGGCGGCCTGGATAAAGAAATCAATGCGGAACTTGACGCACTGAACGTGGATGACACCAAAGCACTGGAAGCCTCGGGTAAAAAAATCCGCGGCTGGATGATGGAAACCCCCTTCCCGCCAGACTTGCAAAGCGCGATTGCTGAAAACTATGCAAAACTGATCGAGAAATCTGCACCGGGCACTACATTTGCGGTACGTTCATCCGCCACGGCGGAAGACTTGCCGGATGCATCTTTCGCCGGTCAACAGGAATCTTTTTTGAACATTCACGGCCTGGACAACATCACACACGCCATCAAGGAAGTGTTCGCATCGCTCTACAACGACCGCGCGATCTCTTACCGCGTACATAAAGGTTTTGTGCATGCCGACGTCGCCCTGTCTGCCGGCGTACAGCAAATGGTGCGTTCCGACATCGGCTGCGCAGGTGTGATGTTTACCATTGATACCGAGTCCGGCTTCAAAGATGTTGCATTCATCACTTCATCCTATGGCTTGGGTGAAACCGTTGTGCAAGGTGCAGTCAATCCGGATGAATTCTACGTACACAAACCATTGCTCGCGCAAGGCAAACCAGCCATCGTGCGCCGCACCATGGGCTCAAAACTCATCAAAATGGTGTTCTCCGATGCAACACAAGCTGGTAAATCCACCCATACCGTCGATGTTGACCCGAAAGACAGCGATCGCTACTCCCTGACTGATGCCGACATCCTGGAACTGGCAGGTTATGCCATGACCATTGAGAAACACTACGGTTGTCCGATGGACATTGAGTGGGGCAAAAACGGATTGGATAACAAGCTCTATATTCTCCAGGCACGCCCTGAGACTGTGAAGTCACAGGAAGCGCAATCCAATGTCACCGAGACATTCAAGCTGAAAAAACACGCGGAGAAACCTGTCGTGGTTGGTCGCGCTGTGACCCAAAAAGTGGGTGTAGGCCCAGTACGCATCGTGCTGGATCCCGCTGAAATGCATGAGGTGCAACCAGGTGATGTATTGGTGGCCGACATGACCGACCCCAACTGGGAACCAGTGATGAAACGTGCTTCTGCGCTGGTGACCAATCGTGGCGGCCGTACCTGTCATGCAGCGATTATCGCCCGTGAACTGGGCATTCCAGCCATTGTAGGCGCAGTTAATGCCACGGATGTATTGCGCGACGGTGAAGTCGTCACGGTATCGTGTGCTGAAGGCGAATCCGGCTTTGTCTACCATGGTGCAATGGAGTTTGAAGTCAGCAGCCAGACAAATAGCGAACTCGCCAAAGCACCTTGCAAAATCATGATGAACGTGGGCAACCCGGACATGGCGTTCAGTTTCGCGCAGATTCCGAATGATGGCGTAGGCTTAGCCCGTTTGGAGTTCGTGATTAACAACATGATCGGCATCCACCCGAAAGCCATCCTGAATGTAGACGCCATGCCTGCTACTATCCAGGCGACTATCAAAAACCGCGCGCGTGGCTATGCCTCGCCTAAGCAGTTCTATATCGACAAGCTGGCCGAAGGCGTTGCGACTATTGCTGCCGCGTTCTACCCGAAACCAGTGATCGTGCGTACTTCCGACTTCAAATCCAACGAATATAAGAAACTGGTGGCCGGCGAGATTTACGAACCGGACGAAGAGAACCCGATGATTGGTTTCCGCGGCGCTGCACGCTACATGGCAGAAGACTTTAAAGAGTGTTTCGCCATGGAATGCCAGGCCATGAAAAAAGTCCGTGACGAAATGGGCCTGACCAATGTGGAAATCATGATTCCGTTTGTGCGCACCCTGGACGAAGCCAACAAAGTCATTGACATCTTGGCAGCCAACGGCCTGAAACGCGGTGAAAATGGCCTGCGCCTGATCATGATGTGCGAAGTGCCATCCAACGCCTTGCTGGCTGAACAGTTCTTGCAAATCTTTGACGGCTTCTCTATCGGCTCTAACGATTTGACCCAACTGACACTGGCGATGGACCGTGACTCCGGTATCTTGGCCGACGGATTCGACGAGCGCAATGACGCAGTAAAAGTGCTGTTAAGAATGGCCATTGGTACTGCGAACAAGCTGGACAAATACGTAGGTATCTGCGGTCAAGGGCCTTCAGATCACCCGGACTTTGCAGAATGGCTGGTGGCAGAAGGCATCAAATCCATCTCACTGAACCCGGATACAGTCGTTGCAACTTGGCAACGTTTGACGAAGAAGTAAGGCTATGGAAAATCGTTCTGTATTTATTATTTCGGATGGCACAGGCATTACTGCCGGCGCGCTTGGAAAACTACTAGAGCACTTTCCGAACACTACCTTTAGACAAATACGTTTGCCGTTTGTAGATGATATGGAAAAAGTGCTTTCAGCCAAAGCCAGTATCCAGATGGCTTCATCCCGTAACGCACGCCCTATTGTCATCATGTCGATAGGCGATACCGAACGGCGCAACAAGCTAAAAGAAGCTAACGCCTATTATATTGATTTGTTTGAAACATTCATCGATCCGCTTGGTGTGGAGCTGAATCAACCCCCCCTCACTGGGGCTGGCATTGCCCATAGTGCGATGGGGAGTAAGTACGATGTTCGCATGGAGGCGGTGAACTTTACGCTGAACCATGACGATGGCATGACCAACTCCGGACTGGAAGAAGCCGAAGTGATTTTAGTGGGCGTTTCACGTTGCGGCAAAACGCCCACCAGCGTTTACCTGGCCATGCAGTTCGGGGTCAAGGCAGCCAACTATCCCTTGATTCCGGAGGATTTCGAACGTGGCAGTCTGCCGGAAGTATTACTCAAACACACCAACAAGATTTTCGGACTCACTATCAACGCAGAACGTTTGCATGCAGTGCGCAGTGAGCGACGTGCTGGCAGTTTTTATGCTTCGCTGGAAAACTGCAAAAAAGAAATCGCGACGGCAGAAAACCTGATGCGTAAGGCAGGGATCAACTGGACAGACTCAACCAGTCGTTCTGTAGAAGAACTTTCAGCCCTTATCCTGCAAAAAATCCGTAAAGAAGAACCCGTCAAAAAGTCTGCATGACAGGCTTGTGAATACAAAAGGCGTTTCGACGCCTTTTTTATTTCAAATGTGGTTTTATCTTGCCTAGAATCTCGTCGGAATCTGGCTTGGTTAAACTGCTGTAGGCATAAACCTCTTTGCCGCCTGGCAGAATCACATACTTATAAAAATTCCACTTGGGCGATGTGCCCGTCTTGGCAATCAGCGCTTTGTATAGCGGGTTGGCATCATCGCCGCGCACCGCGCTTTTGCCCATCATGGGAAACTTCACCTTGTACGTCAAACGGCAAAAATCACCAATCTCTTTGTTACTGCCCGGGTCTTGCTTAAAATCGTTGGAAGGAAAGCCGATCACCAGCAAACCTTGATCCTTGTACTTTTTGTACATCGCCTCCAGCGCCTCGAATTGCGGCGTGAACCCGCATTTGCTGGCCGTATTCACTACTAGAATCGGCTTGTCACGATAAGCCGCCAAATCAAACGGCTGCCCCTGTAGGGTGGTGAGCGGAATGCTGTAAATATCCACATCCGCCGCACCCGCAACGCCATGCGCGCCGAACAAAGTGCCCAGCATCAACAGTTTTTGCAAAAGCTTCATGTCCAGTCTCCGCTTGTTTACTCTGCTAGACGGCTGCTAATACAAAACGTTCAATACCCAGCCGATAGCCGCAAACAGCCCTATCAGCTTGATCATATTGATATTCTTGCGCACCAGCAGCCACAAAGCCAGCGCGGCCAGTGCAATCGCAATCCAATCCAGCCCTTGGTCTCGCACAAACACATGCTGTGCGAAAAACACGCCCAGACTCACAATCACTCCCACTACCGCGGCGGTAATCGCGGTCAGCGGCGCATTGAGCTTGAGGTTCTGCTTGGTGGATTCGATTAAGGGCGCGCCTGCAAAAATGAATATGAATGAAGGCAGAAAGGTAAAAAACGTCACCACGCATGCCGCCAGCAAGCCCGCTGCAAGCGGCTCCTGGGGCATCGCCTGAAACCCCGCCACGAAGCCGACAAAGGTCACCACCATAATCAGCGGGCCCGGCGTGGTTTCGCCCAGTGCCAGGCCATCCATCATCTGCTGCGTGCTCAGCCAGCCGTAGTGCGTCACCGCGCCCTGCGTCACATAAGGCAACACCGCATACGCGCCGCCAAAAGTCAGCAAAGCCGCCTTGCTGAAAAACCACGCCAATTGTGTGTAAAAACCTTGCCAGCCGCCCTGCAGCGCCAAAAGCGCAATGCCCGCTGCGCCGATGCCCACGCCTACCATCAACGTGGTCATGCTCTTGATTGGCTTTAATGTCGCGTGTGGCGGCGTGGGCGTATCGTCGTCAATCAGCGCCTTGCCATAGCTTTTTTCAGCGCCTCCATGCCCGCTTTTGCCATCAAATACCTGCGGGAAATAACGGTGCCCAAGCCAGCCAGCCAGCGCGGCGAGACCCACAATCAAAGGGAACGGTACATGCAGAAAAGTAATCGCCACAAACGCCACCGCAGCGATGCCCCACAAAGCGGCGTGCCTGAGCGTACGCTTGCCGATGCGATACGCCGCAAACAGTACGATTGCCACCACCGCAGGCTTGATACCCGCCAGCACCGCCGCCACATGCGGCGAATGGCCGAAGCGCATGTAAATATACGCCAGCGCCATCAAAATCAGCATGCTTGGTAGCACAAACAGCACGCCCGCCACTAGGCCGCCGCGCTTGCCGTGCATCAGCCAGCCGATGTATGTCGCCAGCTGCTGCGCCTCCGGCCCCGGCAGCAGCATGCAGTAATTCAGCGCATGTAAAAAGCGCTTTTCGGAAATCCAGTGTTTTTGCTCCACCAGGTCACGGTGCATGATGGCGATTTGTCCGGCCGGCCCGCCAAAGCTGATGAAGCCGAGCTTGAGCCAATACCAGAATGCTTGAGATAACGTAGGCATGTGCGCATTTTAACCGAAACTCTTCATTAAGAAAGACACTGGTCTGCAAGCCGCATGCAGATTGGCTCCCAGGGCAGCTGTTTTACTAATGAAAATATTGCTTACAAAACAAAAAACGCCCGTTTGGGCGTTATTCATTTTGTGGCGGAGAGGGCGGGATTCGAACCCGCGACAGAGTTACCCCTGTGCCACCTTTCCAGGGTGGTGACTTAAACCACTCATCCACCTCTCCGGCTTGGTTGTTGCGGCACGTTTGTTTCGCAGCCGCGCATTATAGCCGATGTATGGCATTGCGCCAAAGGCTTTTTACAGTTCAGACCTTCAAGCAGCGCCTTTGAGCAGGTATACGTGCATCTCTCCTTTACCTTTGATCTCAATGCGGCCACGCGCCTGCATTTTGAATTGATCCTTGAGCAAATGATAAGTGGATTCACTCACCTGAATACCGCCTTTGGGTGCCGCTTGCTCCATTCTAGCAGCGACATTGACGGAATCGCCCCACAGATCATAGGCAAACTTGCTGGTACCGATCACACCAGCCACCACCGGACCAGTGCTGATACCGATGCGCATTTCCAGCGCCCTGCCCGTCTGCTGATTAAAATCAGCCAGTGCACGCTGCAATTCCAGTGCCAGTTGTGCAATTACGACCGCATGATCCGGACGCGCTTCCGGTGCACCGCCTACTACCATGTAACCATCACCGATAGTTTTGATTTTTTCCAGACCGTGCTGTGCCGCTAACTGATCAAAACGTGAAAATAGCTGGCTCAGCAAATCCACCAGCTCTGCTGGCGGCATGGTGTCGCTGATTTTGGTAAATCCCGCGATATCGGCAAACAGGATAGTGACCTCATCATGGCTGTCGGCGATACGCATATCGTTTTCTTTCAGGCGACTGGCGATAGATTTCGGCAGCACGTTGAGCAGCAGTTTCTCTGAGCGCGCCTGTTCCAGTGCTAGCTCCTGCAAAGTGCGCTCTTTCTGGCTCTGGAAATAGCGCATCACGGCATACAGGATGCATGCTGTACCCACAATATTCATGAGAAAAAATGTATCCTTGATGTGCGATGGCACAGGCAAAGAGGTACCCATCAGCCGGTCATTTAGCTTCCATGAAAGCGCTGCAAGGGCTGCAAACAGCAGGAACCAGGATGTTGACTGGCGCGTACCAAGGATCATCAAGGCACCAATCGGCGACAGGATAGCCCAGATAGCGATGCCGCTGGAGGCCTCATACCCACCCAACACCCATTGCATGAAAAACGGCATTACCAGCAGCATGACAAGCTGGGTGAAGGTAATGTAATCGAAGCGCCGACTCCGGTAGAAAACCAGCAGGCTGATATAGGAAATGATGATATACAAGTAAGGGGCAATGGCCATCATGGCGTAGCCCTCACCCAGACCGGAAAGCGTGTATATCCAGAACATACACACCAGTGTCTCGGCAAACACCAGAAAAGTCAGGATAATCTTACCCAAACCCGCATCTGTAGGGCGACTGATATTATGCCAAAACTCGCGTGTAGTAACTAAAAAGCTGCTGGTCATATCCGGCATTTGCTAAAAAGTACTGATTGAATTTTATCGTCCAAACTATAACCGATTGCCCATGACTCTGCCACAAATTTAATTGTCTGTAATCATGGTTTTGCACTTGCATTTTTACCAGCTTAGGTATAGCGTTGCCATGCGGCTTGGTCAATAGATTTACGGCAATTCCCTTGACCAATGAGTCCAAATAATGATGATAAATTTAGTGAGCAAAACATTAGGAGAAATGTAAATGGGGTTGGAAATCTTGCAAGGTCTTGGCGTAAAAATTCCTTACAAAGCCAAATACGATAACTTTATCGGCGGCAAATGGGTCGCGCCGGTCAAAGGCGAATATTTCGACGTCATCTCGCCGATTACCGGCAAACCATACACCAAAGCCGCACGCTCCGGTGCAGAAGATGTCGAGCTGGCACTGGATGCAGCACACTCTGCCGCGGGTAAATGGACACGCACTTCTGCTGCTGAGCGTTCCAATATCCTGCTTAAGATTGCAGACCGTATCGAGCAGAACCTTGAGTTGATTGCCACTGCTGAAACCGTGGACAACGGTAAACCGATTCGCGAAACCATGAACGCGGACATTCCTTTGTCTGCTGACCACTTCCGCTATTTTGCAGGCTGCCTGCGCGCGCAAGAAGGTGCCATCAGCGAGATCGACGAAAATACCGTGGCTTACCATTTCCACGAGCCGCTGGGCGTGATTGGTCAAATCATCCCTTGGAACTTCCCTATCCTGATGGCCGCATGGAAACTGGCTCCGGCACTGGCTGCAGGCAACTGCGTCGTGCTGAAACCTGCCGAGTTCACCCCTGTCAGCATCCTGATTTTGATGGAAGTCATTGCCGACCTGCTGCCACCGGGCGTCGTCAATATCGTCAACGGCTATGGCCGCGAGGTTGGTGCTCCATTAGCCAACAGCAAACGTATCGCCAAGATTGCCTTTACCGGCTCCACCGTCACTGGCCGCGTCATCGCACAAGCAGCGGCTTCCAACCTGATTCCGGCTACGCTAGAACTAGGCGGCAAATCTCCCAACGTCTTCTTCGAGGACATCGCATCTGCGGATGACGATTTTCTGGACAAAGCCGTGGAAGGCTTCGTATTGTTCGCCTTCAACCAGGGCGAAGTATGTACCTGCCCATCCCGCGCATTGATTCAAGAGTCCATCTACGACAAATTCATGGAACGCGTCATGCCGCGCATTGCCGCGATCAAGCAAGGCAATCCGCTGGATCCAAACACCATGATCGGCGCACAAGCATCACAAGACCAGCTCAACAAAATCATGTCTTACATGGATATTGGCCGCCAAGAAGGCGCGCAAGTGCTGTGCGGTGGCGAGCGCAACGTGTTGACCGGCGCATTGGCAGATGGCTACTACGTCAAACCCACCGTATTCAAAGGCCACAACAAGATGCGTGTCTTCCAGGAAGAAATCTTTGGCCCGGTCGTTTCCGTAACTACCTTCAAGGACGAAGCCGAAGCGCTGGCGATCGCCAACGACACGATCTTTGGTTTGGGTTCCGGCGTTTGGACACGTGACGGCAGCCGCGCTTACCGCATGGGTCGCGGCATCAAGGCTGGTCGCGTGTGGACCAACTGCTACCACGCTTACCCAGCACACGCCGCATTTGGTGGTTACAAAGAATCCGGTATCGGTCGCGAGACGCACAAAATGATGCTGGATCACTACCAACAAACCAAAAACCTGTTGGTAAGCTACAATCCGAAAAAGCTAGGCTTCTTCTAATCGAATGTTAGACGAAATCGAGATTATTTCGTAGCATGCAAGAGGCGAGTGTCTATCTCGCCTCTTTTTGTTTCAGGAGCAACAAACCCATGGCAGCATCACGCGTTTCAGCCACACCCAGCGCATTGGGGCTTATCGAGAAACTGGTCGCAGAAAATGGCGACATCGTATTCTTTCAATCCGGCGGCTGTTGCGAAGGCAGCGTACCCTTGTGCCTGCCCGCTAACGAGTTCAAGCCCGGCGCTTCGGATGTCATCATCGGCCAGGTCGCACCGCATGCCATGTTCTACATGAGCGACAGCCATTTCAGCTTTGCCGAAAACATGCACACCATCATCGATGCCCTGCCCGGCTCCAGCGGCTCGTTCTCGCTGGATTGCGGCACAGGCCTGGCATTCATCACCAAAGGGCGGCTTTACAGCGACGAGGAATTGGCCGAATTATCCCCTGCGCAAAGGGTAGGCTACTAATAAATCACATGCCCTGCAAGCCAATATACATGCGGCTTCCAGAGCATCCGTTTGGAGAGGGTCATGCTCGAATTACGCCCGAATTGCGAATGCTGTAACAAAGATTTACCGCCGGAATCAACCGAAGCGAGAATTTGCAGCTTTGAATGCACCTTTTGCGCAAATTGTGCGGAAGGCATACTTAAGGGCATCTGCCCTAATTGCGGCGGCGATTTGATGCCGCGCCCCCACCGACCCAAAAACAAACTGGCGCTATACCCGGCCTCAACCAAACGCATCTACAAACCAGACGGCTGCCCGAAAGAGGCGACTTAGCACTCAATTTGCGGTACAATCTCGGTCGGCGGGCCTCCCCGCATTGTAAAGTAGCCAACCTGGTCAGGGGCGGAAGCCAGCAGCCACAACTATTGAGCAAGTGCCGGGGGTTTGGCTCGCCCCTCCTTTAAACCTATTCCGCTCGAAATTGCTTTGTTGTGCAGTGCTCGCAAGCTCTCTGTACAACCCCGTACTATCTCGCTTGCTGTGTGCTGTACGCCTCGCACTTTCTTCGCTCATCACGGTTTAATACGTGGTTTAAACAAGCATCTTGTCGTTCCATTCCATTGCTAAATCAAAAAGAATAAGTCCTTGATTAAAGGCTAGTCATGCAGATGGTACGTGCGCTAATTTGTTTTCAGCAGGAATTTGAGCATTATCACAAAGCTCGCACAACACAGTTATTTTTGATTCTGTAACAGTGCAATTTCGGTTAAAATCTTGCCATGTCACACCTCGTCCTCGCCCGTAAATATCGCCCCAGAACCTTCGATGCACTGGTCGGCCAAGACCATGTGGTACGCGCGCTTTCCAACGCTTTGTCGCAAAATCGCCTGCATCACGCCTACCTGTTCACCGGCACGCGCGGCGTAGGCAAAACCACGCTGGCGCGTATTCTGGCAAAATCGCTTAACTGCGAAACCGGCATCACCGCAACGCCTTGCGGGCAATGCAGCGCGTGTACCGAAATCGACAAAGGCCGTTTTGTGGACATGCTGGAGGTGGATGCAGCCAGCAACACACAAGTGGACGCGATGCGCGAGCTGCTGGACAACGCGCAGTACGCACCTACGGCTGGTCGTTTCAAGGTGTACATCATCGACGAGGTGCATATGCTTTCCAAAAGCGCCTTCAATGCGATGCTGAAAACGCTGGAAGAGCCGCCCGCACACGTCAAATTCATTCTGGCGACGACAGACCCGCAAAAAGTGCCTGTGACCGTGCTTTCCCGCTGCTTGCAATTCAATCTGCGCCAGATGTCCAGCCCGGCGGTAGCCGAGCACCTGAAAAATGTGCTGACGCAAGAGAACATCCCATTTGAGCCTGCGGCAATCTCCCTGTTGTCCAGAGCCGCTTCCGGCAGTATGCGCGATGCGCTTTCGCTCACCGACCAGGCCATCGCCTACGGTCAGCAATCCGTCCGCGAGGCCGATGTACGCGACATGCTGGGCGCGATCGACCAAAGCTACCTATTCGATATTCTGCGCGCTTTGCAGACCAGTGACGGTGCCGCCTTGCTCGAAAAGGCCAGCCAGATGGAGGCGCGCAGCCTGTCTTTTGAGACCGCGTTGACCGACTTGGCCAATCTGCTGCACCAGATTGCCATTGCGCAAACCGTGCCGCAAACTATCGCCGACGATTTGCCCGAACGCGCCCTGCTGCTGGATTTGGCCGCAAACCTGCCCGCCGAGACTTTGCAACTGTATTACCAGATCGCTCTGCTTGGCCGCCGCGATATTGCGCTGGCACCAGACGAATACGCGGGCTTTACGATGACTTTGCTGCGCATGCTGGCTTTTGCGCCGCAAGATGGCGAGAAACAGCCGCGCCCGGCCAGACCGACGCCCGTAACGGCCAAACCTGCGGAAGCGCCTCCTGTTACCAACACCGCGCCTGCCGCAAGCGTGCCGCCGGTTCGAGCAGTTGCAAGCGTCGAATCTGCCAAATCAAACCATTCAGGCACTGCCCTGGAAGCCAATACTGGTGCGCCTTCCAGCCCGGTGCTTTTTGATGGCAATTGGCGCAATCTGGTGGAAAATCACCTCAAGCTCGGCTTGGCGCGCGCCTTGGCGCAGCAGTGTGAGCTGGTCAGCTACGATGACAACAGCCTGAAACTGCGTGTGGCGGAATCGCAAAAACACTTGGTAAATGCCAACTATCAGGGCAAGCTGGCAGAGGCTATCCAGCAGCACTTTGGCCGCAGGATGCGCCTTGAGATTGAAGTAGGCAGCCATGCCAACACCCCGGCACAGCAAAACGCGCAGGAAAAAGCCGAGCTGATGCAGAACACCGAAAAAGCGATGCTGCAGGACGCTTTTGTGCAGAATCTAATCAATGACTTTGGTGCAACCGTCATCAAAGACAGTATCAAACCAATTTAACCCGGAGAACAATATGATGAAAGGCGGAATGGGCAACCTGATGAAACAGGCTCAGATGATGCAAGCCAACATGCAAAAGGCGCAGGCCGAGTTGGCGAATATCGACGTGGAAGGCGTGGCCAGCAACGGCCTGGTGAAAGTCACCATGAGTTGCCGCAACGAGGTAAAGCGTGTCGCCATTGACGATGCCGCCATGGACGACAAGGAAACGCTGGAAGACTTGGTGCTGATTGCCGTGAAAGACGCGATTGCCAAGGCCGAGGCGACATCGCAGGCAAGGCTGGGCAGTATGATGCCAGCAGGCATGAAACTTCCCTTTTAAAACGACTACGCTCGCAAATACAGTGTTCAAAACTTTCTCGAAATCCTCATGTAATCACACATACATTCCGGTTTCTCGAAAGTTTTCGCCTCGTTTTTGCGTCGCTCGTTACGTTTTTAATATCTTTTTCCCATGAAAAACCCACCCGCGCTGGAACAGCTGATCGAGTCTTTGCGCTGCCTGCCCGGCGTAGGTCCAAAATCCGCGCTGCGCATGGCATATCACCTGTTGCAGCGCGATCGCCAAGGTGCCAGTGCGCTGGCCAATTCGCTGCAAACCGCCCTGCAAAGCATCGGGCATTGCGAGTTGTGCAACAATTTTTCCGAACAGCCGATTTGCCCGCTATGCACGTCCGAAGGCCGTGAAACCGGCCTGTTGTGCGTAGTAGAGATGCCAACCGACCTGATGATGCTGGAGCAGACGCAAAGCTACAACGGCATGTATTTTGTGCTGATGGGTCGCTTATCGCCGCTGGATGGTATCGGGCCGAAAGAAATCAATCTGGATAAACTGCTGAAACGCGCGCAGAACGGTGTGGTAAAAGAAGTGATTCTGGCGACCAACTACACCAACGAAGGCGAAGCTACCGCGCATTACATCAGCGAGTTGCTGAAATCGCGCGGCATCGCGGTTAGCCGCATTGCACGTGGCTTGCCGATGGGCGGCGAGATTGAGTATGTGGATAGCGGCACGTTGTCTTACGCGCTACAAGGTCGCCGACAGTACTAAAGCAGCTCCAATGCCTGTTGAGGCGCGCTAATCATCGCATCCGCGCCCCACTCTGCCGGTTTGTCACTCACATCAATATAGCCAAACAAAGCAACGGCAGTTCTCATCCCAGCCGCTTTGCCCGCTTGAATATCGCGTTCCGCATCGCCGATATAGATGCAATCCTGCGGCGACATGGCAAGCCGTTGGCAAGCCAATAACAGCGTTGCTGGCGATGGCTTGGGCTGCGGCGCGTCATCGCCGCTTATCACGCAAGCGGCGCGCTGGTGCAAACCCATGCTTTCAATCAGGCGATTGGTGAATCGGCGTGGTTTGTTGGTGACGATTCCCCATTTTATTCCTTTATTTTCAATGGCCTGCAGCAAGTCAGCCATGCCGTCAAACAATCTTGGGCTGCGCGTAAACACTTCGTCATAAATGTTCAGATACTCTTCGCGCATCTGTGCAAATGCCGCATCGTGCGGCGTGATGCCAAAGCCCAAGCCCAGCAAGCCTTTGGAGCCGTGCGACGCGACCGGGCGGATGACTGCATCGCTCAAGGCTGGTTTGCCGTGCCGCTGACGCTGGAGATTAAGCGCGTAACCCAAATCCGGCGCGGTATCCACCAACGTACCGTCCAGATCAAACAACACCGCGCGCGTCATGCTTTCACCATATGCACAAGGTAATTCACATCCAGGCCATCGCCTAGACTGTACTGCTTAGCTAATGGGTTGTAGTACATGCCGGTTTGTGCTTCTAAGGACAAGCCTGCAGACCGTGCCCAGCTTGCCAATTCAGAGGGTTTGATGAATTTTTCGTAATCGTGCGTGCCTTTGGGCAGCATGTTGAGCAGGTACTCCGCCCCGACAACCGCCAGCAGATACGCCTTGGGATTGCGATTGATAGTGGAAAAGAACACATGGCCGCCCGGCTTGGCCAGCTTGGCGCAAGCGGCAACGACACTGGCAGGATTCGGCACATGTTCCAGCATTTCCAGACATGTCACCACATCAAAGCTTTCCGGCTGCGTTTCTGCCAGCGCTTCCACTGCAACCATTTGGTAATCCACGGCTACGCCGCTTTCCAGACTATGCAGCTTGGCGACATTAAGCGATTTCTCGGCCAAGTCGATACCCGTCACCTGCGCGCCCTTTTGCACCATCGATTCGGAAAGAATGCCTCCGCCACAGCCCACATCCAGCACGCGCTTACCATTCAAGGGCACTGCGTCATCCATCCATTTCAGCCGTAAAGGATTGATCTCGTGCAAGGGCTTGAATTCACTGGTTTTATCCCACCACTTGTGCGCAAGTTCTGCGAACTTGTTCAACTCGGCCTGATCGACATTCTGCATATGCGTTAACCTTTATATTTTTCAACCTGTGGCTGCCACTTGGCAGTAATCGCCCGTAACTCTTGCGGCTCGATACTGCGATAAACGCCATCCTGATATTGCAACGCGCCGTTCACCCACACATGGCTCACATGCTCACGGCCCGCTGCATAGACCAAATGCGATATTGGATCGAATACGGGTTCGGTTTCCCACGCATCCAAGCGAACAGCTGTCAAATCCGCAAACTTGCCGATTTCGATGCTCCCTATTTTGTCCTCCATACCCAGCGCCCTTGCGCCGTTGATAGTCGCCATCTCCAGTGCTTGATATGCGGGCAGAGTTTCCGCATCTCCACTGCTACCTTTCGCCAGCAGTGCGGCAGTGCGCATTTCGGTGAACATATCCAAACGATTGTTGCTGGCCGCTCCATCTGTTCCCAAGCCAATATTAATGCGGTGTTCCAAGCATTGCTTAACCGACGCGATACCGCTGGCAAGTTTAAGATTGGAGCTTGGGCAATGTGCGATATGGCAGCCATTTTCCGCCAGCAATGCCATTTCCTGCGGCAGCAGATGCACAGCGTGCGCAAAGCTCACTTGTGGTCCTAGCAGACCCAAATTGGCAAGGCGTGCCAAAGGCCGCAAATGGTACTTCTGCTCGCTCTCGGCGATTTCCGCAGTGGTCTCATGCAGATGCGTGTGGATACCCATATTCAGCTGCGCCGCGTAGGTCATCACCCGCTCGAAGGTCGCATCCGATACCGTATAAGGCGCATGTGGCGCAAAACAACTGTTAATCAGCGGCTCTGCGCGCCAGCTATCGCGCGCATCCAGCCCCTTCTCAATGTACTCCGCCGCATGGCTGGCATAGCGTGTGGCAAACTCCAGCACCACCAACCCTAAGTTGGCGCGCATCCCGGCCTGCAGACTGGCTTCCGCCGTCGCTTGCGGAAAGAAATACATGTCGTTAAATGTAGTAATGCCGCCCTTCAACATTTCGGCACATGCCAGCAGGCTGCTATCTCGCACAAAATCCGGCGAGACAAGCGCCTGTTCCGCAGGCCAGATATGTTGCTGCAACCAAGGCATCAACGGCTTGTCATCCGCCAAACCGCGCATCAAAGCCATTGCCGCATGCGTGTGCAGGTTAATCAAACCGGGAATCAGAATATGCGCATCCAGATGTACTTCTTCTTGCGCCTGATAGCGACCAACATCCTCTTGCGGACAAATATCTAAAATCTTTCCGGCTCGCAACACAACGGCGTGCTGATGCAGCAAAACACCTTGCGAGATTACAGGCGCGACCCAGCGCGCATGGATAATGGTATCTACCGGAACGATTTGCATCGCGATATTATAAAAGAAAGGCAATAAAAAACCCCGCAGATGCGGGGTTTTTTATGCGAATCTCTGATTAGTTACAGCCAGTCTCTTTTTGACCTTCCGCGCGGATTTCTACGCGACGGTTAGGTTGCAGACACTGGATCAGTTTCTTAGTGGCTTTGTTGCCTGCGCACTCAACCACTGGTTGAGTCTCGCCTTTGCCTTCTGCGCTGATGATGGAAGAATCAACACCTTGTGCAACCAAGTAGTCAGCTACTTGTTTAGCACGGCGCTCAGACAGTTTTTGGTTGTATGCATCAGAACCAATACGGTCTGTGTGACCAGTTACGACAACAGCTTTAATCTCTGGGTTAGCTTTGATTTTTGCCGCAGCTTCATCCAAAGCAGCTTTACCTTCGGCTTTCAGGTTAGCTTTGTCGAAACCAAACAGTTTTTCTGCACTTACAGTGATTGTTTGCATATTTGGTTTACATGCAGGCGCTGGAGCTGGTTCAGGAGCAGGCGCTGGTTCAGGAGCAGGCGCTGGAGCAGGCTCTGCAGCAGCGATTGGTGCCGGCTCTGGAGCTGGCTCGGCAACTACAGGTGCAGGAGCGCCGAAGCGGAAGATACCACCTAAGTTGAACAGGGTATTACCAATAGTTTCGGTGTCGCTGTCGTTGGTATTTTTATCAAATACATCAGCACGACTCCACTGATGTCGCAAGTCAGCCTGCAAACCGAAGCTATCGTTAAACAAATATTGTGCGCCCAAGCCTAAACCCGCCAGCCAGGACGTTTTCTTGTCACTAGCATCAACACCAGGCACACGGTAATCCACATTATTACGTGCTGCACCCAAGCCAGCCAACAGGAATGGGCGGAATTTGTCGCGGCTGAACATATACAACGCATCCAAGCCCAATGTAGTCTGCTTGTATTTACCACTAGCGCCTGCAATATTCAAATCCTCATCAGCACGATTGTAGCCCAAACGGCCCTGGATATCCCAGCTCTGGCTCAGCTCTTTACCAATAGAGATAAAGCCACCGTGACCATTATCGGCATCCAAATCGCTATCCGTGTTCATATAGCTAATACCTGGCACTGCGTACCATGCGCCACGGAACATATCCTCAGCGGCGGCCGTGAGTGATGTCATGCCAAGTGCAGCAGCTACAGCCAAACCGATTAAATTCTTATTCATTCTCTAAACTCCTATTGATTGGATTCAAAAACAACTTCCATTAAGTCATACCACACTATACGTAATTAAGGTGATGCACGCAATTCATAACCAGCATCCTGTTGCGGCTCCCAGCCATGCTTGTTGTGCTGACGCAACATATTTACAACAGCTTCAACCTTAATTTGCGAAAGATTCTGGCTTCTTGAAAAATTCTCGCATACTCCGCCACGAAAACCAAGATATGTTGCGTTTATTTTTGCTAGCTTATCAATATGTTGTGGTTGTAATGAACCAGCCAGTCCGGTTCTAAGGCCATTTTGACTGCATAGCGCAACGAAGTGTCGCAAATAACCTGATGTACGATTTTGCAGCAAGTTTTTGTGTTTATACCGGGTATCCAGCATTGCTCCCCAAAATCCGGCTTGATGTAGTCTTGGCAACAAACCAAAATCCGGTTCAGAGTCAGCAAAAAACACGGCCACAAACCTCGTCTTCCCACAAGCAAGGGAGGATATCTCATGCATAAAGTCACCACGATAGAACAAATCGGAAACCGAAACCTTGATTACATCGACACCCAGAGTAATGCGTAGCCGAATGGGATCAAGCAATGCATCTAAAGTATGATGACCCTCCCCCACTGTGGCGCTCACAGGTAGTCGTCCGTTAACTATCTGTAAAACTTGCCGCGTATCTTCCGTATTCAATGCGCCCAGCGCGCCTGAATCCGGATCCTTCAAATCAATGATATCTGCACCAGCTGCAAGCGCCTGTGCGGCTTCATCGGCATTCCTCACGCTGATTAGCAATTGCGTCATTTCTGTTCTTCTGCGTAGTATTGTGTAACCTTCTCCACTAGCCAGCTCCAGGCTTGCAACTCATGTTCCCCGGCAGTTTTGTCGATGGCAATCTGCAAATAACGCATCTCGGCTTCGACCTTTTCCTTGGGCAGCATATGCAGCCTGCTGGACAGCACAGCCAGCTCAACCACCGCTGCCTGCGCGCGATTAAAGCCTTTGAAAGGCGCGTGCGTCGCCTCGTACACCACCTCAAACCACAATTGCGGCCGCGTAGCATCATCCAGCACATCCACCAGCGCCAATTCGCGGTGCGCCAAAGCGCCGCCCAAGTAAAACCCATTGACTTTATTTGCTTTATTGAGCGGCCAATCTGTGTGCCCCGTCAACGCGCCCGCAAATACGCGCACATCGTCGATCATGCTCAAAGTAGCCGTTTTTTGCGCCAGCAAGTTATCCAGGCTGCGTGAAGGCCTGAATGGTGCGATCAACACCAGTCCGTCCCGCTCGCGCACGCCAAACGGCGCGATATGCGGCTTTCCGCCTGCATCGATTGAGATGACAATCGTCTCGTAAATGATTGCTGATGGCGGCGAAATTACGCTCATTTTTTCGCCTTCATTCTTTCTTGTTTTTCCTTGATGCTCGCCTCACGGTGCGCCGTTTTAGGTGCTCTGGAAGCCGCATGGATATTAGCTCCCCAGGCAAGTGCCTCATCTTGCACATAGCGCTTGCCCAACTGATGCGCGATCTGCGCGCGCGCCAGCTCCACGCCCAAATAGAACGCGTGCGAAGCATCGTTATCCACCTGCAAACCCGCATAAAACTTGAACGGATCGACATCCAACTGGTGACCATCGCGGTTGAACACATGCACGCCAGCCTCGCTCACCATGATGCGGAAACTCGGGTCTTTGATTTGCGACGCCATCTCATTGATTTCATTGGCCGAATACGTAAACGGCTTGCGGTCATGCAGACCGTTCAAGCCTGTCGTATAGCCGCGCGGCAGCCTGCTATCCTGCTTGGCGCGGAACATCACGCGCCGCGCGACATCCGCCTCGGCGATTGCGTTTACGGCATGCGGACTCACCGAAGTCGCCAGCACCGCGTTAATATTGAGTTCGCTGATGATGCCAAATAGCACCGCGTTGATGCCCGTGGTATCGGCATCAGTCAGCTCGGTCACATTGCCGATGCCCATCATGATGTCGATATTCGGGTATTTCTTGCGCAGCTTGTGATAACGCACAATCGAATCTGCCATGCCGAAATGAATCGGGTCGAGAATTGGATCGGCGATAAATTTTTTGCCTTTTTTCAGGCAGACTTCAATCGTGCGGAACAACGAAGCCAAATTGCCCGGCTTGCTGGGAATCAATACTGGCGTGCTTTCCACGGCATCGGCAATCCACAGCGTTTTCTCGGTCAGACTCAGTAAGTAATCCGCGCCAGACTTGCCCGCCAACAAAAGCTCGTCGGCATTCATGCTATCTACGCTTACCTCGAAACCCGCCTTTTTCAGCGCCTTGATTGCATCTGGCAGATGCGCAAACGGCTTATTCGGCAAACAGCCAAGATCAATCACATCTGCGCCTTGCGTCTTGAATCTATAAGATTTCTCGACGATCGCATCTACACTCAAATCCGGCGCATCCACAATCTCGGCGAAGATTTTCACGCTATGCTGGCTCAAATCCGGTGCCTTACCACCCTGCCCAAAATATTGCGGCAAATCCTTCAAATCCTCAGGTCCACGCTCCACGGGAATGCCATATTGGCGGTGCAGTTGGCTTAAATCGCCCTGGCACAGGCCGGGCAAAATCATCTTGTTGGCATCTCCGGTATTTTTCAGGCGGCGTGCGATCATCTCCGGCGTCATCAACGCTGCGACTGAAACGCCAATCTGTTCTACTCGATATTTGAAGACCGGCGCTTGGGGGGCAGACTGAATCTGTGTGAGGGTTTGATGCAAGCTTTTTTCGGCCAGCTTGCCGGTGACAAAGAGTAAATTATCCGCTTTTGCAGACTTGCTCATGTGTTTTGAATAGCTCTGAGACGCGCTTCTATACTGGCTTTCAGAGCAGCCATATCGTCCACCACCTGCGTTGCCTCAAACGTCGCCAGCTTCTGCCGATTTTCTAGGTCAATGCGGCGCGGATAGACTTTTACTATATTCTCGCGCGGCGCTTCGGATTCCAAATGGCCTTTGTCCGCCTCAGGCTCGGTGTCACACGCAAACACGATGCTCGGCACGCCGCACTTGCCCGCCTGCGCGTAAACATTGGTTACCAACGTATCGGAGATGCCGCACACCATCTTTGCGACTGTGTTGGAGGTTGCAGGCGCGATGACCACGGTGTGATACGCGCCGTAATAAAAAAATTCTACAGGCACGCTGCTCGCGGTTTTGTCGTGATATACACGTTCCACATTGTGCTCAAAACCGTACTGCTTAAGAATCTCCGCCGCGGCTTTGCTTAAAAACAAATCCACGTCTGGTAGCGTATTGATAATCTCGATGCATTCACGCAAATAATGCCCGGATCCGGTAATCGCCCATGCGATACGTTGTTTTTCGGGTTTAGACATGCGCTTAATCCACTTTAATAAGACGCAGTTTGCGTTTTATGCGAAAGGGTGTTGAATCACAATCGTTTCATCGCGCTCTGGGCCAGTTGAAACAATCGCAATCGGCACACCGCACAAGGCTTCCAGGCATTTTAGATAATGTTGTGCGGCTTTTGGCAGAGCATCCCAGGTTTTTGCACCAAAAGTCGTTTCGCTCCAGCCTGGTACGGTTTCGAACACCGGTTTGCAGCGTTCTACATCGTCCGCGCCAATCGGCAGCATATCAATCGGCTTGCCATCCAGCGTGTAGCCAGTGCAAATATTCAATTCCTTTAGGCCATCCAGCACATCCAGCTTAGTGATGCATAAGCCTGTGAGGCCGTTGATGCGCGCGGAGCGGCGCAATGCTGCGGCGTCAAACCAGCCGCAACGGCGCTTGCGGCGCGTAACGGTACCGATTTCCTGCCCTTTGGTGGACATTTGATAGCCAGGTGCGTCTTCGGTTTCAATATCCAGCTCACTCGGGAAAGGTCCGCCGCCAACGCGCGTGGTATAAGCTTTGGTGATGCCCAACACATAATGCAACATGTTCGCACCCACGCCGGTGCCGCCACTGGCTTGCCCAGCGATACAGTTGCTGGAAGTGACGTACGGATATGTGCCGTGGTCTATGTCCAACAGCGTACCCTGTGCGCCTTCAAACAACAGGTTTTCACCGCGATCATTGGCTGCATACAGGGCGGCAGAAACATCCGTTACTAGCGGTTTAAGCGCAGCCGCGTGTTGCATGCTTGCATCATATTGCTGAGTAAAATCAACCGCTTGCGCGCCAAGGTAGTTCGTCAGCACGAAATTATGATAATCCATCACCTCGCGCAGTTTGTCGGCGAATCTTTCAGGATAAAACAAATCGTAAACGCGCAAAGCACGGCGCGCCACCTTGTCCTCATAAGCCGGGCCGATGCCTTTGCCAGTGGTGCCGATTTTCACCGCACGCTTGGCCTCGCGCGCGGCATCCACTGCCACGTGATGGCTCAAAATGAGCGGGCAGCCGGAGCTGATTTTCAGGCGGTTTTTAACGTCCAGCCCGCCTTTTTCCAGCGTATCGATTTCGCTCAACAAATGGCCTGCGTCCAGCACCACACCGTTGCCGATGTAGCATTGCACGCCATCGCGCACGATGCCGGACGGCACGAGGTTGAGTTTATACACTTTCTGCGCCGCGCCCTGGCCAACGACTAATGTATGACCCGCGTTGTGGCCGCCCTGAAAGCGCACCACGCCTTGTGCATGGTCGGTCAACCAATCGACGATTTTGCCTTTGCCTTCATCGCCCCACTGCGTGCCGATAACGACGACGTTTTTTGCTACGTTTGCCATATTTTCCTAAATTTTCTCTACTTGCCAGCTGCCATTTTTAAGTGCCAGCTGACGGTCACAACTTAATTCTGTCGCGGTGGATTGTTCACCCGGCAGCAACTGAATGACAACCTCACCCTGCCTGCGAAGCGCATCCATACTGGCTTCTAGGGCAGCGTCTTTGCGTGCTGGCGCGAGTATGGCCGCAGGCATTTGCGCAGGTGGCAGGGCTTGCACCACGCCGCGCAAATCCAGGCTAAACCCGGTAGCCGGACGCGCACGACCAAATGCTTTGCCAACCTCGTCGTAGCGCCCACCCAACACTAGCGGCCCCGTGTAGCCTTGCGCATAGGCGGCAAACACCACACCGCTATGGTAGTGATAGCCACGCAGCTCGCTTAAATCAAAGCCGATGTCGACATTTTTCAGTGCTTTTGCTACGGCTTGCAAATCATCCAGCGCCTTTTGAATCGCGGGCTGTTTAGGCAGCACGGCACGCGCCTTTTCCAGTACAGCCGCATCGCCATATAGCTCGGTCAGCGCCAAAAGAGCATCTCTGGTCGCCGCATCCAGACTGGCTCCCAGGGCAGCCACTTTAGCTTTGTCCTTACTCTGTAGCGCGGCATAGATTTCGTTCTCCAAGCCTGCGTCGATATTGGCGTTCTGCGCCAGGCTTTCCAGAATACCGACATGGCTGAAATCAAGATGGATGCCACTTAAACCCAATGCCTGCAACGCCTTGACCGCCAAGCTATACACCTCAATATCACTTTCGATTCCAGCGTGGCCGTAAATTTCTGCGCCCACTTGTAGCGGCTCTCGCGTACGGGCAAGCCCGTCCGGCCTGGTGCGTAACACGGTGCCTGCATAACAAAGGCGTGTGACACCGGCTTGGTTAAGCATGTGCGCATCGATGCGGGCAGTTTGTGGGGTAATATCGGCACGCACGCCCATCAGGCGGCCGGTGAGTTGATCGACTACCTTGAACGTGGCTAAATCCAGATCAGAAGCCGCGCCTGTAATCAGCGACTCGGTATATTCCAGCATCGGTGGAATCACGTAGCGATAGCCATTGACCGCAAACAAATCCAGCAGCCGGCGGCGCAAAACCTCCACCCGCGCGGCTTCCGCAGGCAGGATGTCTTCAATATATTCGGGGAGTAGCCAATTTCGCATAGGCGTTATTATAACCGAGTTGCCGCCTTTAAAATCGGCTGAGAATTAGCGGGCGAGAAAAATCAGCAGAAGCCCGCCCAGCATCGAAATCAGGCCAACGAATCTGAGCTGACCGTCTTTCAAATCGATCATGCGACTGAACGTATCGCGCCAGACACGTGGAACTAACAAGGGCAACAGGCCCTCCAGCACCATCATCAGCCCCATCGCCAACAACAGCAGTTGTAGGCTCATGCTTATTTCTTGCCGGTGCTGCGCATGTATTTGAAGAAATCCGAATCTGGATTCAGCACCATCACGTCAGATTTGCTCTTGAAGCTATTTTTATAGGCTTCCGTACTGCGATAGAACGCGTAGAACTCCGGATTCTTGCCATAAGCGTTAGCATAAATTTCCGCAGCCTTGGCATCGCCCTCGCCCTTGATTTTTTGCGCATCACGATAAGCTTCGGCAATAATTACTTCCCGCTGCCTGTCTGCGTCTGCACGAATCTTCTCGGATGCGGCGGCACCCTCCGAACGCAACTGGTTGGCGATCCGTTTGCGCTCCGCAATCATACGGTCATACACAGATTTGCTGATATCTTCCGAGTAATCCACGCGTTTCAGGCGTACATCTACCACCTGGATGCCGACTTGTCTTGCCTCGTGATCGGCGCGTTTGCGAATGCTATCCATGATCTTGGTACGCTCTCCGGCAATCACGTCATGTACAGTGCGTTTGCCGAACTCCGCGCGCAGACCCGCGTTTACCACTTTGGAAAGGCGGTCCTCAGCTGCCGCCTCGCCACCGTCCTTAAAAGACACATAATATTTGATAGGGTCTATGACACGCCATTTCACGAAAGAGTCCACCATCATGTACTTGTTTTCACTGGTGTTGAATTTGGATGGCTCTTCCCAGTCCAGCGTCACGATGCGCTTGTCAAAGAATTTCACGCCATCCAGAAATGGCATCTTGACGTAAAGTCCAGGCTCTTTCTTGACGGCAACAATCTCTCCCAGGCGAAATACCAGCGCGTACTCGCGCTGATCCACCGTAAACAAGGACAAGGTTGCCAATAGCAACAAACCCAACACTGCAAATATGGTCACACCGATATTTTTCATTTTTTGCCTCGTTATTCTTTCACTTAACGGCTTCCGCGATCTCTGCCAAGCTCGCGCGAGTCATTCGCCGTTGCAGCCTCGCTAGCGGTCACTGGCGGCGACACTGACGTTGCCATGCCACTGCCGCTGGCAGCCATCAATTTATCCAGCGGCAGGTAAAGTAGGCTGCCGCCCTTCTGATCAACAACCACTTTACTGGTGCTGGATAGAATCTGTTCTTGCGCTTCCAGGTACAGGCGCTGGCGCGTGACTTCCGGCGCCTTGTTATACTGGGTCAGGATCTGATCGAAACGGTTGGCGTTACCTTTCGCTTCATTCTCCACTTTAAGCTTGTAACCAGCCGCCTCCGCTGAAAGACGAGACGCCATCCCGCGCGCTTTAGGCACCACATCGTTGGCATAAGCCTGCCCTTCGTTAATCTGGCGCTGATAATCCTGATTGGCACGGTTCACATCTTCGAATGCTTCTTGAACCGGCTCCGGCGGCTGCGCGCTCTGCTGACTGACACTGGTGATCACCACGCCGGCAGCATAACTGTCCAGAATGTTCTGGATGCGCTCTTGCGTATCCACCATGCCTTTCTCTTTTTGCTGCAGCAAGTCATCCAGCTTGTTCTTGCCCACCACTTCACGAATTGCGGTTTCGGCTGCGGCCCGAATCACGCCATCCTCTACGGACGTTTCACCCGTATCCAAACGGTCACCATAAATCGCGCGGTTATTGAACAGGTAATCCTTGGCGTTCTTCAGCTTGTACTGTACGGCAAACTGTAAATCAATGATGTTCTCATCTTCTGTTAACATCAGCGCCTCACGCGCAACTTTGGTCTTGCCACCCGCACCTTCAACACTGCTTCGATAACCAACTTCCAAGCGCCGCACCTGTTCCATATTAACTACCGTCACAGACTCGATCGGGGAAGGTAGATGCCAGCGCGGGCCAGGCTCCGTTGTCTGGGTATATTTACCAAATCGCTGTTCTACACCCACCGAGCCGGTATCTACAATGTAAAAACCCGTCGCCAGCCATATCAGCACGATTAATACCAAAATCGGCACAATCGGCAAACCAGACCCAGTCGGCGGTAAGTTACGTTCACCGCCCCCATTGCCAGATTTGCCAAACATACGATTGACCTTATCACTCAAATCGCGGAAAACTTCATCCAGGTCTGGCGGGCCCTCGTTATTTCTTTGACCCAATATAAAGCCACGCCTGACAAAGCCAGGGATTCTTATCATGTTATCACTCCGTGCAAATCATCACGCAAAAGCACTTTCCTCAGTGCTTTGTTTTTTTAGCAATTGCTGGTGCTCTGTCAACGCCTGTTTCAGGTATTCGATACCTTCACCCGTTTTGGCAGATAGCCGAATGCTGCAAATACTACCATATTCATCCCGCTGCGTATCGGCGGGCATACCAAGTTTGTCAATCTGGTTGAGCACCAATATCTGCGGCACTTTGGATGCTCCAATCTCGTTCAGTACCGCATTGACCTGTGCAATTTGCGCGTCACGGTTGGTGCTGGAAACATCCACCACATGCAACAGCAAATCCGCCTGCGCAGCCTCTTCCAGAGTCGCACCGAACGCCTCTACCAAGGTGGTAGGCAAATGCTTGATAAACCCGACCGTATCCGAAACAACCACGGGGTTCGCATCCGGCAGATAAACCTTGCGGGAAGTGGTGTCGAGCGTAGCGAAAAGCTGATCGGCCGCGTAAACACCAGATTGGGTCAGCCGATTGAATAATGTGGATTTACCCGCGTTAGTGTAGCCGACTAGGGAAACGGTCATCAAATTGGAACGTTTACGCGCCTTGCGCTGCATACCGCGCTGCTGCTTAAGCTTGGCCAGCCGCTCTTTGAGCTGCTTGACACGCACGCGCAACATGCGGCGGTCCAGTTCCAGCTGGGTTTCGCCCGGGCCGCCACGCATGCCGATACCGCCCTTTTGCCGCTCCAGGTGGGTCCAGCCGCGTACCAGTCGTGTGGAAAGGTGTTCCAGTTGCGCTAGCTCAACTTGCAACTTACCTTCGAAGCTTTGCGCACGCTGCGCGAAAATATCAAGGATCAGGCCGGTCCTGTCGATGACGCGTGCCTCGAGAAAACGTTCCAGGTTGCGCTGCTGGGAAGGGCTGAGATCATGGTTGAAAGCCGCGAGTTTACTGTCATGGGCAGCCAGCAGGGCTTTTAGTTCTTCGGCCTTGCCGCTACCGATAAACATTTTGGCGTCAGGCGTGTGACGCTTGCCTTCCAGTGTTGCCGTGATATTCAGGCCGGCAGTCATGGCCAGCTGACGTAATTCCTGCAGGCTTTCCTGGTAATCCGGCTCGCCAAAATCCACGCTAACGAGCACTACCGCATCGTTGCCGACCGGCCTATCTTGCATATTGTCCTAGTCTTCACTCTGATCAGCAACATTCATGCTGACGGAGCGGGCCGGTACGATGGTAGAGATCGCGTGCTTGTATACCATTTGCGTCACGGTATTTTTCAGCAGAATCACATATTGATCGAACGAATCTACCTGACCTTGCAGCTTGATGCCATTAACCAGGTAAATAGATACTTGCACATGCTCTTTACGCAGTGCATTCAAAAATGGGTCTTGCAGCATTTGGCCTTTAGTGTTCATTTAAGTCTCCTTTTAGTTGTAGTAGGTTGGAGCAATTCCGAAGAACGATTATTATTCCAAAGAATTGTTATTTTCCAATCATTATATTGGGGTTGCATCATTTATTTCAACCCGATGAGAATGATTACCTTTAACAATACACACCCATCCTATCCAAAACAAGTTCACGCCCCATCAAATGCATCACCG
>JBGAVM010000013.1:0-55054 GCA_044228125.1 Methylophilus sp. | reverse complement strand
ATTACTGGGATCTGCTGAACTCTATTTGCAATCATCAGTTGCCTCACCATATCTCTTCCAATTTCGGGTGGAACAACAAGCGCACTCCGATGGATAATACTTTCAATTGTGCTAGTTAAACTCAGCCCTCCAAGCAAGCCCCCCCTCACATCACCATGAGTAATAGTCCCCTCTAATTGTTTCTTATCATTTACAACCAAAACAATTTTCACTCCAGAATGATTGAGGCTTCTAATCACCTGCTCAATAGTTGCATTCGCAGAGAGGATAGTTTGGTGCCAAATTTTTTCCGATGTACTCACTTTATATCTCTGTCCATGATTTAGGTAAATCATAAAAAGACTTCTTGACCATATCATCTAGCATGTGGTTTTTTATAATGTCAACCACTCTCTCACTAGCCCCGCCCTCGCCATAAGGATTACGAACATCTTTTAGGCTCGCTTGAAAGTCTATGGAATAAAGTTTCTTTATAGCAGAGATAATACTCTGACGAGTTGGTGAACTATTAATCACACTTGACGCCTGCAATCTCCCCCGTTGGCGATCGCCGATGTTAATAGTACCTTTTTTGAAACTTGGAACTTCTAATAGACCACTGGAAGAATTGCCCACCACTCCGTCTACATGGGCAATACATGACAAATAGCGATGCTGACCTAGTGATATAAAAGCATGAGCGTTTGAGCGCTTTGCAACAAACTGCTCAATCATTCGAATTAGCACTCGGCCATCGGTGTCTGCATTTGGGAAAGTGAATATGAGTTGCGTGTCTTTAAACTCATCTAAAGCCGCCAGAAGTTCTTTCATCTGCTCCGCAGCAGTAACATTTTCAAGAGTAACTGGGTGAAAAGTAATAAGCAGATTTTTTTGTGCCAACTTGAACCCAAGTGACGCCTCTAACTCTGGACGGCCAAGAAGTTTAGAGCGCATGATGTTATCGACACCTAACCCACCAACTAAGAACACGCGTTCAGGCCGCTCGCCCAATTGTACCACGCGCTGTCGGGATTCTTCTGTAGCTACGAAATGCAAATGTGACATCTTTGTAATCGAATGGCGAAGAGATTCATCAAAAGCACCTTCTGTGACCTCCCCACCATGCAAATGGGCAACGGGAATGCGAGCAACCAAGGCAACCGCCACAGCTGCAAAAATTTCAAAGCGATCACCGAGCACCACGATTAAATCGGGCTTTAGCTCATTTAAGGCATCTGCAAACCCGATTAGGCCTAATCCTATGGATTTAGCAATACCTACCGCCGTATCTGAGCTGGTTAGTGTTTCAATTTTACGGTCTATCTCAAACCCATCTTGTTCCATCTCCTGAAAGGTAAGGCCAAACTCTGGGGACAAATGCATACTGGTAGCAATAATTTGTAGCGTAAGATTAGCATCTTCCTTTACGCCCTGCATTATCCATCGTAATAAGCCATAATCAGCGCGATTACCGGTAATTACACAAATTTTTCGAGGCCGCCCCTGATTCATAATCACAGCTCAATCAATTCATCAGGGGAAAAATTACGCGTAGCAATACGGCCAATGACATCATCCCACCGCATCGGCGATATTCCAGTACCAGGGCGCTTAACGGTGAGATTTTCAACACTAAAAACCTCACCCAAGTTGATTGCTCGTTTAGCAACCAGTGATTTTCGTGCAATAGGTTTATTTCTAGCCTCACCAGGAGTAATACGTTTGATACCATCACCTACTGCCATTTCAATATTGCGAATAGCAGCAACCATCGATTTGAGTTCACTTGGCTCTAGGCTGGCTTTATGGTCTGGTCCGGATAGATTACGATCCACTGTAAAGTGCTTTTCGATAACCATCGCGCCCATAGCCACCGCTGCAATCGCCACTTCAATACCGCTTGTGTGGTCAGAGTATCCAACAGTCACGCCAAAAGCTTTTTGGATGCTCCGCATGGCGCGCAGATTTACTTCGTTCATCGGTGTAGGGTATTCAGTAGTGCAATGCAGTACCGTGATATTCGCACGCACCGTTCCTGCTTGCTCAATTGCATCAATTGCCGCCCCAATTTCACCCATAGTCGCCATACCGGTAGAAAGAATGATTTTCCTGCCAATTTGACCAATGTGACGCAAATAAGGAAGGTTGGTAATTTCACCCGACGGAATTTTGAAGCAACTCTGACCAAGACTTAGTAAAAAATCAACGCTTTCAACATCAAAACCTGTGGAGAAAAATTCAATGTTGCGTGTTACACAGTGTGAGATAAGCTGCTTATGCATCTCGGGCGTTAGCTCCAAGCGCCTAAGCATTTCGTACTGTGATTCTTGTTTATCCGTATTCTGGTTCTGGTAATCAGCTTTTTTAGCCGTACGGGTAGTAATACGATCGGCGCTAAAAGTTTGAAATTTGACAATATCCGCCCCAGCATCTGCTGCCACATCCACCAATTGTTTAGCCAGTTTCAAGTCACCATTATGGTTAACACCTGCTTCGGCAATTATAAGAGTTCTATTTAACCTCATTAACCGCATTCTACAAATCTAGTGTTATCTGCCAAGCTGCCTCTCACCGACTGACGCATCCCTACAATACAGTCTTTTCCTAATAAAGCCCCCTCTTTAACTATACTACCACTACCAATAAAACACCCCTGACCTATTTTTACATTGCCATTTAGAATAACTCCCGTGGAAACATGACAGTAATCTTCAACTATAGCATCATGTTCAACGAGCGCACGAGTATTGATAATACAATTTTCACCTATTCTAGCACCAGCATTGACAATGGCCCCATGCATCACAATAGTGCCTGCCCCAACGACCGCATGGGGAGACACATGAGCAATAGGCGAGATAATAGTTGGCATTTCAAACCCAAGTTTAACCGCTTGGCGATAGAGATAAGTACGGTTTGCCGATGACAGAATCTGGCCTACGGATATAAAAGCATATTGATAAACATTTACCAACTCAGCCAATGCATCATCAGTAGCAATTACCGAATATCCCAGCCTTTTTTCACCTAATTCGTCCTGCTTACCAACCAGCCCTGCAATTCGATATTGATCTTGCTGCTCGATAACATCAATACATGCATGCGCATGCCCACCCGCCCCAACTAAAATAATTTCCGGCTTACTCATGTCTCACAAGTCCTAAACCAGAGCTACTAGGAATATTAATTAGGCGCTGCACTAAAGACTCCGCAGTCGACAAATCCATACGCGGACAGTCGTTAAAAAAATCAAGTTCATGCATTAACTTCCAAGCTGGGCGCATCATTAAGCCTGCATTATTAGCGGCACCCAATATTTCATCACGCTGATTTGCATATTTCATATCCAACAATAGTGTTTGTAGCCAGTAGTTACTCTGACATTGCTCAGGCTCTGCTACAAGCTTCAAACCAGCAACTGATTCAAACACTTCTTGGTAACGCTGAAATAACGCCCTTTTCGCAACCAGCATTTTAGGCAATTGTTCTAGCTGAGCACAACCTAAAGCAGCATTGAGGTTGGGCATACGATAGTTGTAACCGACTTCATCATGGCGAAATTCCCATGCATGCGGTAGTTTAGCTGTAGTGGTGATGTGTTTGGCATGGCGCGCCAATTCCGAGTTGTCGGTCAATATCGCACCACCACCACCAGTAGTAATTATTTTATTGCCATTAAAACTCAACGTGCCCATCAATCCGAATGTGCCTGTGTGCTTCCCATGGTAATAACTACCTAAAGATTCGGCAGCATCTTCTACCAAGGCGATATTAAAATCGTGCGCCACAGCCAATAGGCCATCCAAATCAACCGGATGACCAAACGCGTGCATAGGTACAATAGCTCGTATGACTTGTCCGGTCTCACGATTTACACATTGACCAGCGCGTTGCTCGGTTCGCCTAGTAAGGTAATGACGCAGCTTAGTGGCATCTATGCCTAGTGTGGCCTCTTCACTATCTACAAAATGTGGTGTGGCGCTGCAATAAGTCACCGCATTGGCTGTAGCAACAAAAGTGAGTGCAGGAATCAACACCTCGTCGTTGGTTTTAACCCCTGCCAATTTTAAGGCAATATGCAAGGCGGCAGTGCCGTTAACAACAGCAACAGCATATTTAGCACCGACAAAGGCGGCTAAATCAACCTCAAAGCGATCAACAAACTTACCTACTGAAGAAACAAAAGT
Source organism: Methylophilus sp. (assembly GCA_044228125.1). Lineage (GTDB taxonomy): Bacteria > Pseudomonadota > Gammaproteobacteria > Burkholderiales > Methylophilaceae > Methylophilus. The sequence continues at coordinate 50,888 of JBGAVM010000013.1, read as the reverse complement.
GGAATCAAGACACTCTTTGAGATACTGCCACTCATTACCAATAAAGCTGGGTTCGTGCAAAACCACAGCTTTTGTCCCGGCGACAGTACGCATGGAAGCAACAACCTGTTCAGCAAGAGAAGTGGGAATACTAGTGGTTTTCATAGGTTATAAATATTTGCCTTGTAACCACTTAGATTTCTGGGTTGCTTAAACCACTCCGCAGTTTTGGCCAATCCACGTTTAAAGCCTTCGCGACCACCATAGGCAGGCTGCCAATCAAACAGTTGCTTGACTTTGGTATTGTCGGCCCACAAACGCTCGACCTCCGAGTTTTTAGGGCGAAATCTAGCTTCATCTGTGATGATATCAACTTCGGCATTCATGGTTTCTGCAATCAACCTAGCTGTATCACCGATGGAAATTTCGAAATTACTGCCAAAATTAACCACTTCTCCTATCCCTTGATCAGAATTCATCACCGCGATGAATGCATCAACCGTATCTTGTACATAGTTAAAATCGCGCGTAGGCGAGACCGCCCCGAGCTTAAGCTGGCGCTGACCATTTGCAATTTGGGTAATAATTGTTGGGATTACAGCACGGGCTGACTGCCTAGGACCGTAGGTGTTAAAAGGCCTTGCAATAACTACTGGCAAACCAAAGGAGGTATAAAAAGAATAAGCTAATTGATCCGCAGCAATCTTGGTAGCTGCGTATGGTGACTGCCCTTGCAGTGGATGCCCTTCCGTAATGGGAACAAAACGTGCTGTTCCATAAACCTCACTAGTAGAAGTATGAATCACCCGCTTAACGCCTAACTCACGCGCTGCTTGTAGCACATTCAGCGTGCCTTTAATGTTAGTATCAACATAGGTGTCAGGCGAATGATAAGAATAAGGAATAGCAATTAACGCTGCCAAATGAAGCACTACATCACAGCCTTTCATCGCCTCCTTAACCCCATGCGGATCTCGAATATCTCCAGAAAATATTTCGAAACGCCCTTTTACATCCGACTCACAATGATCAAGCCATCCCCATGAAGCGAAAGAATTGTAGAGCACAAAGGCGCGAACCCTATGCCCTTGTCGAACTAAAGTCTCAACCAGATGAGAGCCAATAAAGCCATCCGCTCCTGTTATTAGAATACTTGTACCATTTAACGCCATATATCACCTTGTTTAAAACACATTAAGAGTGGATCGCAATATCTTGATAGCTTCCCACTCGCTTTATAGCACCATCACTTAACTCGATTATTTGTGTGCAATTCTTAAGTGTGGATAGTCTATGGGCGATTATTAGAACGGTAATATCTTCGTTTAAGCTTTCAACAGCCTGCATTACCGCTTTTTCAGTCTCATTATCCAGTGCGCTTGTAGCCTCATCAAAGATGATAACATCAGCCTGCTTGTAGAGTGCTCGGGCAATACCAATACGTTGACGCTGCCCACCTGAAAGCCTAACACCACGTTCACCAACAAAAGTTTGATATTGATCTGGCCAGCTTTCGATACTTTCAGCAATTTGTGCCTGCTGTGCCGCATATTTAACACGTTGTGAGTCGATTCTATCCTTAGAGACCCCGAATGCTATGTTCTCTTCAACAGTGCCATCTGCAAGATATATCACTTGTGGAACATGGGCAATATGAGCTTGCCATCCGCGATTATTGTTAGCATTTACTACCTGACCATCAACTTCCATGTGTCCTTCTGTAGGTTGTAACAATCCCATCATAATATCAAGTAAAGTACTTTTCCCACTACCAGTGATACCAATAAAGCCAACACGACTACCTTTCCCAATAGTCAAATTGACCTGTTTTAGAACATAATGTGATTGCGGACTATAACGAAACCCTAACCGCTTGAGTTGAATGTTATATTTAAATGGCACGGGCTGAGGTAGTGTGTGACTAATATATTCTGGTAGCGGTTGATCCAACAATTCCAAAGTGTCGTGTAATGATACATAACTCGATTGGATGCTTGTCCATGATGCATACGCTTGCTGTAATATTGGGAGCAGGCGCTGTGCTCCCAACGCCAGCGCGCCCAGTATTGGAATTGCTTTCGCCACACCGTTAGGTTGCTGAGCCAGCAAATATGCCAAGACAGCAATAAATATCATACCCAAAGCTTCCAATCCGTACCGTGGGCTCGCGCTTATAAATACACTGTCACCTTGTGCACGACGCAAAGACATATCGGCATTACGATAAATTTCACAATAGAGGGCTTGACTACCATCAATCAATACATCGCGTATCCCACCGAGCCCCTCTTGCAATGATTTAATCACTTGAACGGATTCACGCGCAATGCATTGGCTATTTGATAATAATCGCCTGCGACTAAAATAAATAATCAAAGAGTAAATTAAGCCAAAACCACCCAAAGCCACTGATGCGACAATAGGCTCAACGGCTAAAAGCACAACGAGTATCGCAATCAATATCACACTAGCGCTAATCAGCGACAAAGCTGGCATGATTACCCCATAAATAACACTGCTCGTTTTTCCTGAAATACCGCTGATTACTTCACTGCTATTACGCGCACAGTGAATTGCATATGGCTGATAAAGTGTACGATGATAAATACTGATACCAAGATCGGCCCCCGTTGCAAAAGAAAGACGAGTGTTCACCCAAAGCAGAAACATACGCATCGCGCCCGCTATTAGTGTAGCAAAACTAAATGCTATAGTAAGCGGTAGCAATAACTGGTCTGGCGATGTTAATCCTAAACTCTTAATGACAGGCTGCATTGTACGATGGCTATAGACCAATTCCGGGGCTGTTAACACACCAAGAAACGGCAGCACAACACCTATGCTAAAAACTTCCGCGAATGATGTTAGTAATGTTAACACCAACAATAATGTAAATTGCACACGACGACGGTGGCCAATATGACACCAAAGACGACTTAGCAATTGAAATACAGACCGACCACTCTGCACTTTTAAAAACCCGTGATTACCAAAATACAATATAGTAGATATCAACCATGTACATGATTACTTTAAATTCTCATGCCTTATAAAATCCTGATAAACCATGTGCAGCCCATCAATAAATTCTGTTCGTTTATTCCAACCAAGCAGGTTTATACGGCTAGAGTCCATCAACTTTCTCATGGTTCCATCTGGCTTGTTTTTATCAAAAACAATACTACCTTTATAACCAACCACTTCTTTTATTAACCGCGCCAATTCGCCAATGGATAAATCACTACCACTCCCTATATTAAGTGAAGGGGGCATACCATTATTTCTATCTGATGCTAACAAAGATTTAAATACCCCATCATCAAGGTTCATTATAAATACACATGCCTCAGCCATATCATCACTATACAAAAACTCACGCTTAGGCCTGCCAGTACCCCATATCGTTACAGTTGGCTGATTATTAACTTTTGCTTCATGAAATTTACGTATTAATCCTGGAATTACGTGGCTGTTTTCAAGGCTATAGTTATCCCCAGGCCCATACAAATTAGTTGGCATTACTGCTAAAAACTGAGTGCCATACTGACGGTTATAACTCCAGCACATTTCGACACCTGCAATTTTAGCAATGGCATAAGGGCGATTTGTTGGCTCAAGCTCAGATGTCAACAGGCATTCCTCTTTCATTGGTTGCGGACACTCGCGTGGATAAATACAACTAGAGCCTAAAAATAACAATCTCTTTACTCCATACTGATACGCGAAGTGAATAACATTAACCTGAATAGATAAATTTGAAAAAATAAACTCGCCCGGATAAGTGTTATTTGCATAAATGCCACCAACCTTTGCAGCTGCCAAAAATACATATTCAGGATTTTCAGTCTTAAAAAAGTCGTGAACGGCATGTTGGCTTGTTAAATCAAGCTCTGCATGTGTGCGTGTTATAATATTAGCGTAGCCTTGCTTTTCAAGTTGCTTCACAAAAGCCGATCCGACTAATCCCCGATGACCTGCTACGTAAATTTTAGCGTTTTTTTCCATTTATTCGTGATAATCCATCGCTTGATAACCATGTTCTTTAATTAGCTCGTCACGTTGAGCCGATTTATAATCTTCTCGCACCATTTCCGCCACCAATTCATCAAATGAAATTTTAGGTGTCCATCCTAGCTTTTGTTTGGCTTTTGTTGGATCACCTAAAAGCGTCTCAACTTCGGTAGGCCTGAAGTAGCGCGGATCCACTTGAACAATACATCCACCTTGCCAACAGCCTTTTTCCTCAACACCTTTGCCTTGCCAGCTAATTTGCATGTTCAGTTCTTTGGCCGCTGCATTTACGAAATCGCGCACACTGTACTGAACTCCCGTAGCAATCACAAAATCTTCCGGTATTTCTTGCTGAAGCATTAACCATTGCATTTCCACGTAGTCTTTTGCGTGTCCCCAGTCTCGCAAAGCATCAAGATTACCTAAGTACAAGCAATCTTGCAGGCCAAGCTTAATGCGCGCCATTGCACGTGTAATCTTACGAGTTACGAAAGTCTCGCCACGCATCGGGCTTTCATGGTTGAACAAAATACCGTTGCAAGCATAGATACCGTAGGCCTCCCGGTAATTAACGGTTATCCAGTAACCATAAAGCTTGGCAACTGCGTACGGACTACGCGGATAAAATGGTGTGGTTTCTTTTTGCGGAACCTCTTGTACCAAGCCATACAACTCCGAGGTGGATGCTTGATAAAACCTGGTTTTCTTTTCCAAGCCTAAAATGCGAATCGCCTCAAGTATACGCAAAGTTCCCAATGCGTCTGCGTTGGCAGTGTATTCTGGGGTTTCAAAACTCACTGCCACATGACTCATTGCCGCCAAGTTATATATTTCATCCGGCTTTGTCTGTTGAATAATGCGAATCAGATTGGTAGAGTCCGTCAAATCACCATGATGCAAGAAAAAATTCACATTTTTCTCGTGCACATCTTGATATAGGTGATCAATGCGATCTGTATTGAAAAGTGATGCGCGCCTCTTTATACCATGAACAACATAACCCTTATTTAGAAGCAACTCAGCCAGATAAGCGCCATCTTGGCCGGTAACTCCTGTAATTAACGCAACTTTTGTCACTTTGTTGTTAACCTTCCATATGTATCATCAAATCGTACAATATCATCTTCTCCCACATAATCTCCGCATTGCACCTCAATGATTGCCAAAGGCAATGTACCATTATTTGCTAAACGATGACGGTGTGTTTTGGGAATATAAGTTGACTGGTTAGCAAGTAGAGTAAATTCCATATCACCATTGGTAATAGCCGCTTCTCCAGAAACTACTACCCAGTGCTCAGAGCGGTGTTTATGCGACTGCATGGATAATTTTGCGCCAGGGTTAACTACGATGCGTTTAATCTTAAAATTGGCACTTTCCTCCAGTACAGTGTAAGTACCCCATGGACGATGTACAGTTCGATGAACTTCTGTTAACTCAGGGTAAGAACTCCTGACTCTGGTGACAAGACTCTTAATATCTTCTGCACGACTGCGATCACATACCAGTGTCGCATCAGTCGTTTGAATCACTGCAACGTTTTTCAGACCAAGCGTAGCAACAACCCCCCTGCTTGCCCAAATCAGGCTATCTTGCGTATCTTCACTGTAAACATCGCCATGCAGAACGTTACCGTTGTCGTCTTTAGACCGCTTGGCATAAAGCGAATCCCAGCTTCCCAAATCGCTCCATGCCATATCCACCGGTACTACAGCCACTTTTTCTGCTTTCTCAGCCAAGCCATAATCCATGGATAAATTTGGAAACTGCGCATATTGGTCCGCTAGGTTTTCTGGTATGAGAGCACGCACCAATTTATCTATTTCCGGCTGATATTTGGCTAACATTGCCATAAAAGCGCTGGCTTTAAACACAAACATACCGCTGTTCCACAAGTAACCTTGCTTCAAGAAATCCTGTGCTCGCGCCAAATCCGGCTTTTCGACAAATTTCTCCACCTCATAAACCGGTATTTCACCATCAGTAATCTGGTTTTTCGCTGGCTTGATATAACCGTAACCCGTCGCTGGCTCGTGCGGTTTAATACCCAACAGCACCAAGTAATCTTTTTGAGCTACTTGCTCAGCCGCTTGCCAAGCCTTCAAAAAAGCAGGCTCGTTGTCTATGGCATGATCGGAAGCAAACACACCCACAATTGCATCTGGCTCACGCTGATATATTTGATAGGTCGCCCACGCAACGGCTGGCAGCGTGTTACGCGCCAACGGTTCTGCAAGTACATTCGCTACGCTATCTGCAGCCAAGTCAGCCAATTGGCCTTTCACCTGGAACTTGTGATCTTCATGGGTCACAGTAAACAAATGATTGGAGGTTACTTGTTTTAGCAAGCGCGCGGCCGTTTGCTGCAGCAAGGTTTGCTGTCCATTCAACGCCAATAGCTGCTTGGGCTGCATGGTGCGAGAAAGCGGCCACAAGCGCGTACCCGAACCTCCGCATAAAATAACGGCGTATGAAGTCATGCCGCACTCCTTTGTTTTTCCAATTGATTTGCTTCTGCACGTAATTCAGCAATTTCTTTTTCTAACGCAGAATATTCCTGCAATTTTATTTTCAAAAACTGAGCTGTCATTTTTGACTTTTCCTCAATGCCGCTGGGTGTCAACAAATACATATAAGCCAGTTTATTTTGACTGTTGCGAAAATTGGATGCTTTCAGCAAGCCTTTTTCTATTAATGCTTTCAGACAATAATTGGCTCTGCCCAGACTAACACCCAACGCACGCGCCAAATCGCGCTGGCTGATTTCGGGATTAGATTCCAGAATCTTGAGTATCTTGTAACGATATTCGTCTGTGAGCATGCTTGAAATATTCTTGCGAATCGACTGCGTTCAACTATTGAACGCAGTGTATCAACATTCATTAAAATTACGCAAGAGAAATTTAGCGTTTACCAGTTTCCAGTAAATTTTTGTATATCACGTAGCTGACGTTTAGTCGGGCGCCCCGCGCCTCGTTCACGTGCTGCGTGGTCAGCCTCGCGGGTTGGTTTGGCAGCCCCCTTTTTTGTCCGGCTTTCGTCCGTCTCGGCATACAAAGTGGCTGCTTCGGGCGCGCCACGACGCACATCGGACAAGCCCGTCACATTCACTTCAATCTCGAAGTCACGCGTGCGAATATGGATACGCATACCGATTTTGACTTCTTTCGCGGCCTTGGTGCGATCCCCGTCCACACGCACCTTGCCGCTGTCTATCGCATCCACGGCCAGACTACGCGTCTTGAAGAAGCGCGCCGCCCACAGCCATTTATCGAGCCGGCACTTTTGTTCGGATGTTTCCTGCCTCATCGCCATTAAATATGACCCAAAGACGCCCCGAAACGCTGCTGGTTATTCTCAAACGTGGTGCGATATTGCGCCAACACGGCCTGCGCCTTGCCCATCACGGTATCTTCTTCATAATGACCAGTACTGTCCGCTATACCCGCTGAAATGCCTGTCAGGAACGCAATCCCCTCCAGCACATGGTCAATCGCCACAATCGTGAACTTGCCCGCCTTTACAGCGTCAATCACCGCACTATTCAACAACAAGTGCTGCTGGTTACGCTTGGGAATCATCACGCCCTGCTTGCCGTCCAGCCCCAGCGCCTGGCATACCCTAAAGTAGCCTTCGATCTTTTCGTTCAGCCCGCCAATCGGCATCACCTCGCCAAACTGGTTCAATGCGCCTGTCACGGCAATGCCTTGCTGGATAGGCAGTCCAGCCAAGGCGGAAAGCAGCGCAAACAGCTCGGCACAGCTAGCAGAATCGCCTTCCACGCCGTTGTATTCCTGCTCGAACACCAGCGAAGCATTCAAGCTCAAAGGCGCAAGCCGGGAGAAGCTGGCGCTTAGCCAATTCTGCAGGATGAAAATGCCCTTATCGTGGTTCGGCCCGCTCATGTTCACTTCGCGGTCAATGTTGATCAAACCCTTGGCACCTGGGTAGCAGCGGGCCGTAATACGAATCGGCGAGCCAAAACTGGCATCTCCCAGTTCGATATGCGTCAGGCCGTTCACCTGGCCTATCACTGCGCCATGCACCTGAATCAGCAGCTCGTTATCAATAATGGAATCGCGAATCTGTCCTTCAAAATAAGCATGCCTGGCGGATCTTGCCAAGATTGCGCTTTGTACATGTTGTTCGGTTACCAGTGGCTCATCTGTCGCATAGGCAGCACTTTCCAGCATCAGGCTTTCCAGTCGCGCAAAGCTGGCGCTAATGCGGCGCTGATCCTCTTCGTAGCGCTGCATGGCGTTGATAAGTGCCGCCACGCCACCCGCGCTGAAATGCCTAATGCTATGCTGCAAGCATTTCTGAGCAACAAACCCGGCAATTGCGGCGTGGTTCTCGGCATTGGCGAGGATACGCTCGGCGAATTCCACCTTGATGGGAAAATGCTCGAAAAAATCCGGATTCTGGTCCAGACAGTCATAAAAATCCTCGCGCGTGGCAATCAACACTAGCTTGACCTGCAAAGGCAGCAAGGTGCGTGCCTGCAGCACGCTCGAGTTTTGTGTACCGCCGCCGGTATCCTCTATCTGCAAGGTGCCGTTGCGCAGAAAACGATGCAGTTTCTCGATAATCTGCGGACCGCTGGCTTCGTCCGACAGCAAATCACGCAAATGCAATAACAACATGCCACCGTCTGCCTTATGCAGATTACCCGCGCGCAACCGCAAGAACTCCGGCGTGTTCGCGGCGTCGCTCGCGCTCTCCACCGCACCAAACAAGGATTGTAGGCTTGGGTCATTGTCATACACCACTGGCTGGTGCAAACCCTGCGCATGCGCTACGCGGCTATCCACCAGCACATTCACGCGCAGGCGTGCCATAAAGGCCTCATTCAGCAAGCTTTCCAGCCCCTCGTTATCGGGCTGCACCGGCGGCTGCCAACTGCCAAGGAATTGCAAAGTCTCTTGCTTGACGCAGCGCAGGTAGCGACATAGATGTTGAACAGACGTTTCCGGCAAATCCCGGGTGATGTGATGCGTGAGTTTTTCTATCGAAAGTTGCAGACGGGTTTCTATCCCCTTCAAAGCATCACGTGGGGTTTTTGCGGAAACGAAACGCGACATCTCGGCAATCAGGTCGCGCGAGAACTGTTCCATCGCTTCGCGCAACTCGGTGCCTCTGCCCACGGGCAGCTTCATCAAGGTAGGAAGCTGTGCATCCTCAAAAGCGCAAATCGCCGCCAGATCATTTAAAGCATGCAGTTTTTTCTTGTCACGTGCTACTTCCAACATGGCACTTTGCATAAGCGAGCTGCGCCCGCTACCCTGCGCGCCTAGCACCAACAGGTTAAAGCCGCTGTGTGGTAGATTAAGCCCGAACATCGCGGCTTTTTTCGCCTCCGCCTGCGCCACCCAGGCATGCTGTTGCGCGCCGTGACCGTCGGCCAGCAAATCAGCTGTGCTGTCGAAAGTCAGGTCGGGAGCCGCACTGTGGGCGTTCAAATCTTTTGGTTTTAAAATCTGCATACGCTTCTCATAAATTTTCTATTGCTCTGTTTTCCAGCGCGTTTGTGCTTCATCATCACTGGCTTTGGCCTCCACCCAGCGCACGCCCTGGCTTGTGGCCTCTTTTTTCCAGAAAGGCGCCTGCGTTTTCAGGTAATCCATCATAAATTCGCATGCCTGAAACGCCTCTCCGCGATGCGCGCTGCTCACCATCACCAGCACGATCTGGTCGGCTGGCTGCAACGTGCCTACGCGATGAATAACCAAGCTATCCAGAATATCCCAGCGCTTTTTCGCTTCATCTTCAATGGCTTGCAGCGCTTTCTCCGTCATGCCGGGATAATGCTCCAAAGTCAGCGTACTCACTGTGTCGCCGTCGTTCACGTCGCGCACCAAACCGACAAAACTCACAATTGCGCCAACACTTTCTTTATTCTTTTTCGCCTGCCCTGCAAGGCGCATGGATGCTAGCTCCCGGGCATGGTCAAAATCCTCGGTTTGCACTCTAATTGTCATCTAACCACCTGTGACGGGTGGGAAAAACGCCACTTCGTCGCCCGCTTTGATTTCCGCATCATCACTTACCAAGGTATGGTTGATTGCCGCACGCACGACTTGCTTTCCAGTAAAAATCTTCTCCCAAGTCTCGCCGCGAGAGGCGAGATATTGCTTGAGTATTTTTACGGTTGTCACACCACTGGGCAAAGCCATATCCTCGCTGGAATAATTGACGCTTTCCTTGATTCTTGCAAAATATAAAACCTTAATATTCATAGCATTGTAAAATAAATTTAATCTTCTTTATCATCAATAATTTCATCCAGCAGATCGGTCTCTGTGGCGGCGATCTCAGCTCGCTCAATCTGCGCAAAGCGGCGCGAAATCTTCTGGCTGCTGATATGCAATTGCTGTGTGTTTTCATGCGCCTGGCGAATATTATCCGCCAGTTTTTTCATGCGGCTATCAAAGCGCTCGAAATCCTTAGCCAGCTTGCCTAGCTCATCTTTGATAATGTGCACTTGCTTGCGCATCTCCACATCTTTCAACACCGCGCGCGCGGTGTTGAGCACCGCCATCAAAGTTGTCGGCGAAACCACCCAGACGCGCTTGTTCATCGCGTAATCGATAATCTCCGGGTGGTAAGCGTGAATCTCGGCAAACACCGCCTCGGCGGGAATAAACATCACCGCGCCATCGCTCGTCACATTGGGGATAATGTACTTGGCGGCAATGTCGTCCACATGCTTTTTCACGTCCAGCTTAAATTGCTTCTCAGCCATATTCTGCGCGGCTTCCGGAAAAGTGTTATCGAACATTTTGTGGTAATTTTCCAGCGGAAACTTGCTATCCACCGCAACGGTGCCGGTCGGTTCTGGCAGAAAAAGCGCACAATCCACACGCGTGCCGTTCTCGAAGGTATGCTGCATAGCAAAACTGTTGCTCGGCAACACATTGCGCACCAAGCCTTCCAGTTGCACCTCGCCAAACGCGCCACGGCTGCGCTTATCGCCCAGCAGCTCCTGCAGGCTCACCACATTGGTGGTCAGGCCGTCGATCTTCTTCTGCGCTTCGTCAATGGTCGCCAGCCGTGCCATCACGTTGGTAAACGTTTCGTTGGTTTTCTTGAAGCCCTCATCCAGCCGCTCGTTCACCTTGCCGGAAATCAAGTCCAGACGCCCTTCCACGGTTTTGCTCAGGCTATCGAAAGTTTGGTTGAGCTTCTCCAAAAGCTCCTCACGGTTTTTGGCCATGTTTTCCGTCTGCGCCAGTTTCAGGCCATGCATCGCATCACGTGTCGCGTTCAGTTCCTGCGTCACGCTATTTTTCAGCAAATCGGCACTACCCTGAGAGGCAAGCTGGATGCGGTCTCCCAGCCTGTTCAATCCATCATTCAAATCCAGCAGCATCGCGCGGTGTTTGGCTTCTAGTTGCGCTTCCAACCGCTCTTCCAGACTGTGCTGCAGACGCGCTTCTGTGCCGCCTTTAAGCGCACGCCAAAGCAGAAATGCCAACAACGCGATCTGGATAATCCCGATAATAATCAATATATTATTCATCTTTTTACGGCATTCTTTCTAATCCAGGCCGCAAACGCTGCTTCGTCCATCTCGCCACCTGCCACGGCCAGCATGGTCAGTACGCAGGCTACATCATCCGCTTGCAACTCATAGCCGTTGAGCGCTAAAAACAACTCTGTCGCCACAAAAGCCGTGCGCTTGTTGCCATCCAGAAACGGGTGGTTTTTCGCCAAACCCACGCCATAAGCCGCCGCCAAATCAGCAAAATCCGGCGTGCCATAAGCCGCCAAATTGGGTGCACGCTGCATGGCAGATTCAAACATGCCCATATCGCGAACGCCCGCAATACCGCCGTGCTCGGCCAATTGCTCATCATGTACCGCCATCATCACGGCGCTATCCAGCCATATCCAATCCACTACTTGGCCAGCTCGCGCAGCACGTTGCGACGCGCCTTCATGATTTTGCGCGCCTCATCCATTTGCGATTCGAAATCCGCATCATGCGGAGTAATCGCCACGCCACCCGGAGTATCGGTTAAAAACACTGTGTCGCCCTTCTCCAGCTTCAACCTTGCCAACACCTCTTTAGGCAGAATCAAGCCAACGGAGTTACCGATTTGGGTGAGTTTGATACCTTGCATGATGTATACTCCCAGCACTAAAGTTATAACAATTGTTATAATACGCCAATTGCCAAATAAATCAAACCGGCATTTTAATTAATACACCTGCCCTGCAAGCCTTATTCCATGCGGTTTCCGGAGGCATGATTTTGCTCTGTGGGTTTAACGATTCACAACAATTATCCCATTACATCCAGCGGGCTACTCACCCCGCGCCCACCTTTATTCAGCACATGCGTATAAATCATCGTGGTCGCTACGTTTTCATGCCCCAGCAGTTCTTGCACGGTGCGAATATCGTAGCCACCTTGCAGCAAATGCGTAGCGAAACTGTGGCGCAAGGTATGCGGTGTGGCAGGTTTGGTGATACCTGCGCGGCGGCATGCAGTCTTGATGGCGCGCTGTATCGTTTCATCTGCCAAATGGTGGCGGCGCACCTTGCCGGAGCGCGGGTCTGTTGAAAGCGTACTGGATGGAAACACATACTGCCAGCCCCACTCTTTGCCTGCATTCGGGTATTTTCGCTCCAACGCATAGGGCAAAAACACTTCGCCACCGCCGCTTGCCAAATCTTGCTCATGCAAATGTTTTACTTGCAGCAAATGCCCACGCAATGGTTCAACCGCCACTTTTGGCAGCATGGTCACACGGTCTTTAAAACCTTTACCCTCGCGCACCAGAATCTCGCCACGTTTCAGGTCTAAATCTTTTACTCGCATGCGCAAAACCTCCATCAAGCGCAAGCCAGAGCCATACAACAAACTCGCCGCAAGCCAATGTACGCCTTGCAATTGCCCCAACAGAGCACGTACTTCGTCACTATCCAGCACCGTGGGCAATCTGCGGGGTTTCTGCGCCTGCTCTACGTTATCCAGCCATGGCAATTGCTGCCCCAATACCTCTTTATACAAAAACAATAATGCACTGCGCGCCTGATTTTGTGTGCTGGCAGAAACATTGCCATCCACCGCCAAGTGCGTTAAAAACGCCTCCACCTCTGGCGCGCCCAATTCGCCGGGGTGCCGCTTACCATGAAACAAAATATAACGCTTAACCCACTGTACATAGGCTTCTTCTGTCCTTACGCTATAGTGTTTTAAACGGATTTTGTTGCGCACAGAATCTAAAAATGGAGATTGAGTTGCCATGTGGTATTGACTGCTGTTTATACGTCGCCTATTATTAACCTAACCAAATGAAAAGACAATAAAAATGAAAATTAATACGCTCGTTTACACGCCATCATTGGGATGGCTACTTAATAGTTCGCATGGCGCTTTGCGCCATGCGAACGTGTGCGCGAGTTGATGAACGAATGTTTCTCGGCGCAAAGCGCCTTCGAACATCTCGTTCGAGCGAACACCGCTCCGCGGCTCCGCCCCACTTCCTTCGCACCGCTGCTTACGCGCGGGCTCGGTGCGGGGGTGTCGCTCAACTCGCGCACACGTTAGTCTTAAATGGAAGAAATAATAAACTGTGATGGTTGTGGACGCCCTAGAGAAACCCCAACGCCGAATGCTCCTTTTGTGTGGCTGACTTAGCAAAAAAACCTTTTAGTAGCGAAGTTCTTGATAGAAAAATTAGTGCGGGTGAAATCTTACTTTGTTTTACATACCCCTTCTGGGGCACGGTGTTATTTGTTGCCTTGTCTTGCATTTCAAAAGCTGATGTATTTATATACATTGGTGGGTTCTGCGGCTTACTTAGCGCTTATCCAATTTTTTTATCTAAAAACATTGGCATAATTCTAAAAATAATCCTTTCACTAATTTATTATTTTATTGGTGTTTTTATCATATTTTTTGTTGGCTGGGCTTCAATATGCCAGTTTTGTCCATCATGCAACTAATACCTAACCCCTCATTCAACCGCGACCGTTTCACGGCGCGTTAATTTAAACGTTCGCATGGCGCTTTGCGCCATGCGAACGTGTGCGCGAGTTGATGAACGAATGTTTCTCGGCGCAAAGCGCCTTCGAACATCTCGTTCGAGCGAACACCGCTCCGCGATTGGGCTTGACCGAACCGCGTAGTCCCCTACAATAGTGGCATGACCAAACTTAAACTGATCATCGGCCAGTGGCTGGCCAACCTCACGCGCAAGCTCAAGAACAACTTCTACATCTACCTCGCCGCGCTATTTACGGTGTTTGTGCTGCTGGATGCCAGCGCTTTCCACATTGGCGAAAACATGCGCGACAAAGCATTCGATTTCATGGTCAAGCGCCGCATCATAGCCCCAAAAGCTGACCCGGATATCGTCATCGTAGACATCAACGAGGCCAGCCTGGCCGCAATGGCCAAGGACTATGGCCGCTGGCCGTGGCCGCGTCAGGTGCTGGGCGAGTTTGTGGAGAATGTTCAGACGCAAAAACCCAAGGCCATCGTGTTCGATATTCTGTTTAGTGATGCCGATGTCTACAACGAAGATAGCGACACTTATTTCAACGATGTCGCAAGCGCCTGTGACAACTGCTTCTTTCCCATTTTGCGGCTGGATGCAAGCCAAGACAAACTGAGCCAGCTCAAGTATTCGCAAATACCCGGCTTGCAAGCCAATCAGGATGTGGCTTCTGGGGCAGATAAAAACGCAACTGTTGCGGCTATCCTGCCCTATTTTGAAGGCGCACGCAAAGCGGGAAAATTAGGCACGCACAATGTGTATCCAGATAGCGATGGGATTGTGCGCGAATACCGCATGTACCACGAGGAAAACGGCTGGCGCTTGCCATCCTTGCCGCTGGCTGTCGGCAATTATGTGCAAATGAACAGCGCTCCGTTGCCGCAAGACATTCTCGTCAACTGGCGCGGCAAGCCGTTCAGCTACACCTATGCAACGTTTAGCGATGTGTTCACCGACATGGCGCGCAAAGAAAAACAGCGCCCGCAAAACGAATTCACCAACAAAATCGTCATTATCGGCTCCACCGCGCCGGGACTGTTCGACATCAAGCCCACCGCAATGGACAAGCAGTTTCCGGGCGTGGAAATCCTGGCCACCGCGATCGATAACGTCAAACACAGCGACTACCTGAAAGTCTGGCGCGGCAAGATTCCATACATTCTGATGAGCCTGCTGCTGGTTTGGGCAACCACGCTGGCGTTCTATTTCAATGTGGATCGTGACCGCTTCAACACGCTGTTTACCGGCAGCCAGATCGGCCTGCTGGTGCTCTCCTACATCGGCATCAACCTTAGCAACACCTATTTCGACTTAACCGCGCCCATCGCTTGGGCGGTGGCGTTCTTTGGTATCGCCAAAATCTACGCACTGGCCAACGACCGCGCCCTGCAACGCTGGCTGGCCTTCGGCGTCAAATCCGGCGATGCCACCAATGCCGTGTTGATGATGCCGGTGCTGATTGAAAGTGCCGAAGCGCTGGATGACGGCACGCTGAAAAAGCTGCGCCGCGCGATTGAATTGAACAGCCGCACACCCAACAGCATCGAGTTTATCCACGGCACGCAAAGCGGCATCTGGGGCTTGTTTGGCGATATGCTGGTAGTTAGCTGGCTGTATGCGGATAACAGCGCCGAATATGCCGATGCGGCGCTGGCGGATGCACAGAACATCGCGCAGCAATTGCCGCAAATCATCACGCAGGTTGGTCTACCCAATGGCACTACCGCGCGTTATAGCTTGCATGCAGGAAAACTTAACAGCCAAAGCGATGTCGTAAGCATGGCATCGCAATGGCGCAGCCTGTTTGCGCAGGCCGTGCTGAAACTGGAACACCCGGAACAATAAGGAATTTGCATGAACACTCGACTTTTGCTGGGCGCAATCGCGCTCACCGCCTCGCTGCATGCGCTGGCAGAACCCGGTACCGCACTCAAGGCCGACAGCCTGCGCGCCGAACCTTTTGCCGACGCCAAGACAACCGGCACGCTCAACAAGGGCGACAGCGTGGACATCACCGACAAGAAAGGCGCCTGGCTGCAAGTTAAAAAAGGCGGCAGCACCGGCTGGGTGCGCCTGCTTTCTGTCAAACGCGGCTCCGGCAGTAGCAGCGGCTCTGGCAAGGGCATTGTGGATGTCGCCACCGGCCGTGCAGGCACCGGAAAAGTGGTTTCCACTACCGGTATCCGCGGTCTGAGCGCGGATGAACTGAAAGCCGCAAAATTCAACGAAGATGAAATGAAGAAAATGGAAAGCTACGCGGTCTCCGGCAGCGACGCGCAAAGCTTTGCCAGCGCAGGCGGCCTGAACGCCAGCAGCATCAAATACCTGAAAGGAACCCCATAATGCGCAAGCCTATCATTTTATCCGTCTGGATCGCGCTGGGCGTGATTGGCAACAGTCCGGCCTACGCGCTGGATTTGGGCGAAGCGCTGAAAGACGCCGCCAAACAGCAAATCGAGAAAGAACTGGGGGGCGACAAACCTGCGGAACCCACGCCAGCACCTGCACCCGCCCCGGCAACCACCCCAAATCCATCACCTAGCCCAGCCCCAGCAGCCAATGCCGAAGCTGTGCCAGCCGCCCAGCCCGAAAAACCAGCCATCAACTGGAAAAAGCCCAGCCGCGAAGAGGAAATCGCCATCGGGCGTGAGGTTACCGGCAGCATTCTGGGGGCCGCACCCCTGGTGAAAGACGATGCGCTGCAACAATACGTCAACAAAGTCGGCCGCTGGGTGGCCAGCCAGTCCGAACGCGCGGATTTACCCTGGAAGTTCGGCGTGATTGACAGTGCCGACATCAACGCTTTCGCTGCGCCGGGCGGCTATGTGCTCATCACCAAAGGTTTGTATGTCAATTTGCAGAACGAAGCGCAACTGGCAGGCGTGCTGGGGCACGAAATTGCGCACGTGGTGAAAAAACACCAGCTGAAAGTGATACAAAAGCAGCAATTGCTGAGTGCGGGCACGGACTGGATTAAAGAAAAGTTTGGCAAGAAAAACAAACTGGCCGAAAAAGCCATAGGCACCGGCGCGGAAATCAGCGCCCGTGGCCTGGATAAGGACGCCGAGTTCGAGGCCGACCGCATGGGCATGATCCTGGCGGCGCGCGCCGGTTACGAGGTATACGGCTTATCGGAAGTGTTGCAGACCATGGGACAGGTTAAGCCGGGGGATGACAGCGTGGCTTTGCTATTCAAAACCCATCCTGCACCGGACGAACGCTTGGCCAAGCTGGGCGACGCGGCAGGCAGCCAACTGGACAACCTGAAACCGGGCAAAACGCTGGAAAATAGATTGGTAAAGATTAAATAGCATGCCCTGAAAGGCTCATGGTTATTAGGTCGTAGCACCAAGAAGGTTTTAAAAAGTTGTGTGTGTAGCAACGCTTACATGCGGCGCAATACCTTTCAGTTATTGCGCCCTACGCAGGCTATCGATTCACAGTAAATTTACTCAAGTCTTCCTTATATGATCCAAACGCACCCCCTTCTCGAATATTCTTGCCAAACTTACCCGTAGCAAAATATTCATCCAGCTGGGGCAACAAACTTACCACGAAATGGGCAAGTTTTTCACATCGAATTTTCGATACAAAAGGTGATAACCTCCAAAAACCAAAATGCTTTGCTGTATAGTAACCACTTTTTCTTTTTGCTAAAAAGTGCGGATACCATGCTTCTTTCCTATCAACCTCATCATTAGACCAACGACGAAAAGACAAAGTAAAAAAAAAGCCATTCAGTCCTCGAAAACTCTACAGTCAAAATATCGATTAAATTGGCTTGTTTCCTAGAGTAATTTAATAGATTGGGAACTTCTGTGGATTCAGCATCATTTGCCCAATAATTGTTATTTCTTACAAATCCTCTTTTTTCAATTTCTGGCAACACAATATCTCTCACAGCATCGATGAGTAGTCTCCGCTTGGGCGGTTGTCGTTTGCGCCATCGCTCAAAGGCCTTTTTGTGGTCGTCTCCACTCATTCTTACTTCCTTTCTCCACCCGACATCATCTACAACGGTGCAAATAGAATACAAATAGTACAAATGGTGTTAGACACGACTTCATCCTTACTCACACCAACTCCCGCTGTCTTAATTCATTTTTCACATAGGCATAATAAATCGGCGCGGCCACCAGCCCAGGCAGGCCAAATGCCGCTTCCATCGTCAGCATCGCCACCAGAAGTTCCCAGGCGTGGGCGCGGATCTGTCCGCCAACTATCTTGGCGTTCAGGAAATACTCCAGTTTGTGGATGATCACCAGAAAAGCCAGTGAGCCAATGGCCACGCCCAGCGAGTGACTCATGCTGACCACCACGATGACGGTGTTGGATATGAGGTTGCCGATGACCGGCAGCAGGCCGACAATGAAAGTGATGGCGATCATGGTTTTGGTGAATGGCAAGTGGATATCCATCATCGGTAGTATCACGGCGAGATAAATGCCGGTGAATGTGGCATTGATGGCGGAGATACGCACCTGTGCGAACACGATGTTGCGAAACGCTTGGCCAAACAGGCCAATACGCTGCACCAATGCGCGGGCAAATGGCTTGAAATGGTCAATCACGATCGCCTCGCGTAACGCCAGCATGCTGCCTATGACCATGGCAATCAGGATATGCGCAGCATGCCGCCCGGCCTGTGTGCCGACAAACTGCAAATCGGCAGAGTGATCGCGCAGCCACTGCGTAACCGTCTGCTGCAGTTTCACCGCGTTCTCCGGCAGGCGCTCATCTATCCACTTGGGCAGAATCTGGCGCGAATCCTCGATGATCTGCGCCATTTGCGAGATTAGCCTGCTCAACCCGCCTGAATCAGAACCAAAAAGTGCCGCCAGCCCCATGCCCAGTAACACGATAAGGCCCACCACCACCGTGGCCAGCAAGGCAACTGCCACCAGTTTGGCACCTCTGCCCGGCAATTTGCGTGCGATGAATGGCGTAATGATGTGCACCAATTCAAACACCAGCAACCCTGCCAGCAGCGCCGGCAACAAATGTGTGTATAGCACGAACACCATGGCAAAAGCCATGAATAGCCATGCCGCGATGTTGTATTTGTCTTTCTGGCTATCCGAATCTGCCATATGCGAACTATCCTTATGCGAACCTGTTAAGTAAAGCCTGACCATGTTGCGCGGGCAAACTCACCCGCACGCGCACCGCCGCGTCGAATGCCTTATCCAGCACCACGCCCTGATATTGCGTCACCGCGCGCACCAACTCGTCCAGTCGTTTGTAATCCACACTTAGCTGAAGTTCCAGCATTTCCACGAATGGCACGATTTTCCCGGCTTCCAGCGCATCCTTGGCGGTGCCGCCATAAGCGCGCGCCAGGCCGCCCGTACCCAGATTGATACCGCCGTAATAGCGAATCACACCCACGCCGACATTGATAAGGTCGCGCCCTTCCAGCATCTGCAAAATCGGCTTGCCCGCCGTGCCGGAAGGCTCCCCCGCATCGGAAAAACGAGCGACGATGCCATTGGGCGTTTTCACGCGATAGGCATACGCCAGATGGCTGGCGTTGCTGTAGCTTGTTGCCAGGCCGCGCAACAGCGTTGCCACCTCGCGCTCGGTATCGCAACGCGCGGCGGCAGCAATGAAACGCGACTTGTTGATGGTTTGCTCGGCAAAGCCTTGGCTGCTGATGGTTTGCATGCCCGCATCATATCACCAAACCCGCCAACTGGCTCAGGACAAGCCTGTGATGCGCCCTTCCACCGCGTCGATATGCGCGCTGGCAGGCACTTTGGGCAAGCCCGGCATGATCATGATGTCGCCGCACAGCACCACGATGAAGCCTGCGCCACGCGACAGCCGCAAATCGCTTACTTTCAGCACATGCCCGCTCGGCGCGTTGCGCAGTTTCGGGTCGCACGAAAAAGAATATTGCGTTTTGGCGATGCAAATTGGCAAGTTTGGATAATCCCGGCTCAGCGCCTGCAATTTGGCATTGGCCTGCGCGCTATATTCCACGCGGCTTGCAGCGTATATGCGACTGGCAACCGCATGTATCTTGGCTTCCAGGGCATCGTTCAAATCATAGCTGAATCGCAGCGACGCATGCGGTTTTTCCGTCAATTCCACTACATGCTTCGCCAGTTCCTCCGCCCCGCGCGCGCCGTGCGCCCAATGTTTGCACAACACTGCCGTGTGTCCTAACTCGTGTACGGCTTGCTGCAATGCGGAAATTTCACGCGGCGTGTCTTGCGAAAAATGATTCACCGCTACAACTATCGGCAGACAAAACACTTCATGCAGATTATGAATATGTCTTTTTAAGTTATTGATTCCTTTTAAAAGATAATCCACGTTTTCATGCTTCAAATCCGCCAGTTCGCAGCCACCGTGATATTTCAGCGCGCGTATCGTCGCCACCAGCACCACCGCATCCGGCTGCAACCCGGTCTTGCGACATTTGATGTCGATGAATTTTTCCGCGCCTAAGTCCGCGCCAAATCCGGCTTCCGTCACTACATAATCGGCCAGCTTGAGCGCGGTTTTGGTGGCAACCACCGAATTGCAACCGTGCGCGATATTGGCAAACGGTCCGCCGTGAATCAGCGCAGGCGTATGCGCCAGCGTCTGCACCAGATTTGGCTGGAAAGCGTCTTTCAGCAAGGCGGTCATCGCGCCCTGCGCCTCTAAGTCCCTTGCCAGTATTGGCTTTCCGGCCATATCCTGCGCCACCTGAATCCCGCCCAGCCGCGCTTTCAAGTCATCCAGATTCTCGGCCAGGCAGAAAATCGCCATCACTTCGCTGGCCACGGTGATGTCAAAGCCGGTTTCGGTCACATGGCTTCTCTGCGTCAGCGTAGCATGCCGCAACATGCGGTCATTCATATCCATGCAGCGACGCCAAGTGATTGTTTTTACATCGATATTTAGCAAATTTCCTTGATGGATATGGTTGTCGATCAAAGCTGCCAGCAGGTTATTGGCCGCGGTGATAGCATGAAAATCGCCGGTAAAATGCAGGTTGATGTTCTCCATCGGCACCACTTGCGCGTGGCCGCCGCCCGTGGCGCCGCCTTTCATGCCAAACACCGGCCCCAGCGATGGCTCACGGATACACACCGCGGCTTTCTTGCCGATGCGGCACAGCGCGTCCGCCAGCCCGATCGTAGTGGTGGTTTTGCCCTCGCCCGCCGGTGTCGGGCTGATGGCAGTCACGAGAATCAGCTTGCCTTGGGGCTTGTCTGCAAGATTGGGGATTAGCGCCGGGCTAAGTTTGGCGATGTGCTGCCCGTAGGGAATGAGGTGTTTGGCGCTAACGCCTAAACGCCTGGCAACGCTTGAAATCGACTTCAGCTTGGCGGCTTGGGCAATTTCAATGTCGCTACGCATCGTATCGCTACCGTTTTTTACCGAAGAGCGTTCCCAGCACACCGCGCACAATAGCACGCCCAAGCTGTGAGCCTGCCGCGCGGGCAACCGATTTTGCAGCGCTTTCCAGCACGGAGTCGGAACGCTTGTTGCGCCCGCCCAGCATATCGCCCCAATCGAAGCCGCTGCTTTCTTCGCCCTCTTTGGCAGCTGCGGCTTCTTCCTCGGTGGCGGATTGCTCGGCGCGCTGCTTCAGCAATTCATAAGCCGATTCGCGATCAATTTGCTTCTCATACACACCGCTGACCAGCGACGCGTTCATCACTGTTGCGCGCTCTGCGTCCGTAGCCGGGCCGATGCGGCTTTCCGGCGGAATAATGAACGCTCGCTCCACCGGTGTGGGAATGCCTTTTTCATCCAGAAAAGATACCAGCGCCTCGCCCACGCCAAGCTCGGTAATGGCACTCACCACATTGACTTTGGGATTCGGGCGGAAAGTCTCGGCGGCGGAGTTCACTGCTTTCTGGTCGCGCGGGGTAAAGGCGCGCAAGGCATGCTGCACGCGGTTGCCAAGCTGCCCCAGCACGATGTCCGGCACGTCCAGCGGGTTTTGCGTCACAAAATACACGCCCACGCCTTTGGATCGAATCAGCCGCACCACCTGCTCGATCTTGCGCATCAACTCCTGTGGCGTGTCGGTGAACAGCAGGTGCGCCTCGTCGAAGAAAAAGACCAGCTTGGGTTTTTCCAGATCGCCGACCTCCGGCAGTTTCTCGAACAGTTCGGAAAGCAACCACAGCAGCAGCATGGCATATACGCGCGGCGAGTTAAACAACCGGTCGCTGGCGAGAATATTGATGACGCCGCGGCCATTGCCGTCTGTCTGCATCAGGTCGTCCAGGTTCAGCGCAGGCTCGCCAAACAACATCTCGCCGCCTTCGGTCTCCAGTTGCAGCATAGCGCGCTGAATCGCGCCGACACTGGCGGAGGAAATGTTGCCATATTGCGTTTGGTATGTCGCGGAGTTATCTGCACAATGCTGCAACATGGCGCGCAAATCCTTCAAATCCAGCAGCAACATGCCGTTGTCATCGGCAATCTTGAACACCGCGTTCAGCACACCGCCTTGCACATCGTTCAGGTTCAGCATACGCGCCAGCAGCAGCGGGCCCATTTCCGCAACCGTCGTGCGCATCGGGTGGCCTTTTGCACCAAACACATCCCAGAACGCCACGGTCGCCGCTTGTGGCTTGAAATCAGCAATCCCAAGCTGCGCCACGCGCGCATCCACTTTCGGATTACCACCGCCCGCCTGACTCAAGCCGCTCAAATCGCCTTTCACATCAGCCATGAACACCGGCACGCCAAGACGCGAAAACTGCTCGGCAATGCTTTGCAGCGTAACTGTTTTACCTGTGCCGGTCGCCCCGGCAATCAGGCCGTGGCGATTGGCCATTTTGGGCAGTATGTGGAGGAAATCTTCGGATTTTGCGATGCGAATCGGGTTTGCCATATCGGGTCAGAAATCTTGTATGAATTGTGGTTGATTTGCAGCCAGTATAAACCAAGCGCACCTGTTTGGCAGCCCCTCGCGCACTCATGCGTTCATTGGCA
Organism: Methylophilus sp.; assembly: GCA_044228125.1. Classification (GTDB taxonomy): domain Bacteria; phylum Pseudomonadota; class Gammaproteobacteria; order Burkholderiales; family Methylophilaceae; genus Methylophilus. Next base: position 27,945 of record JBGAVM010000013.1, on the reverse strand, counting down.
AAACAGATGCCTTGGAAGGCAGGTAAGGTGCGGCTTCCAGGCCTATGCTTTTACAATGAAGGCTCTAGTGATTAAATGTCGCCTTTGCTGGCTTTGCCCATCAGCTCGATCAGCTTGCTTTCCAGCTCTTGCGCGGACTTTTTAGCGCGCTCGGTGGGGTTTTTAATGTTCTTCAAATCGAAAGTTGGTCTATCCAGCCCGAGGAACAGCTTACCCTTTTTTTCATAAAGTGCGAGTCGGCACGGGGCAAATACGATAAATTCAGGGTGATCCAGCATAATCTCAACGCCCAGGCTCAGGTTGCAGATGGCATACACCTCCTTCACGCCCTGCGGGTCTATATCGCGCTTTTTTATCTGCTCGGCAATATTGAAATTAGCGGCTGTAACAAAATTCATGCCTTGCGAGACGCTTTTCAGGCTATCCACCACATCCTGATGACTCAAACCTGAGTTCACCGGTACTTCATAGATCGCATTGTCCGGATCAAGCGGCGGCAAACCATTGGGCATTGCAACCAAACGTGATTGCGGCGCATGTGCGCAACCCGCCAATAACAGCAACACGGCAATACATGTATTCCGAAAATGCATTACCTACTCCAAATAAATTAGCACATACCCATCTTAATGAGTGCATCCGCTCCAGCCAGTAACTCAAGTCACACGAAGCCGCGGCTGATCTTAAAGGCCTCTTCCACCGCTTTGCGGTTATATTTTGGCGCCAGCAGCTGGATGAAGCCGTACATGTAGCCGCGCAGGAACGCATCCTTGCGCACCCCAAGATAAGTCGTACTGGGCGGGAAGAGATGACTGCAATCCAGACGCACCAGGTCGGTGTCACGCGCCTCGTCGTAGGCCATATTGGCGATAATACCCACACCCAACCCTAACCCAACATAGGTTTTAATCACATCGGCGTCAATCGCGGTCAACACGATGTTGGCCATCACCCCTGCGTCATGAAACACTTTGGTCACTGCACTGCTACCTGTAAAGGTAGCATCGTAGGTGATTAGCGGGTAACTTGCCAGCCTTGCCAGCGTAAGCGGATTTACTTCTGCCAGCCTATGCCCTTTTGGCACCACTGCACAACGGTTCCACTCGTAGCATGGTAGACACAGCAAACTCTCGCTCTGGCTAATCTTCTCGGTAGCGATTCCGATATCAGCGTTGCCTTCCACCACCTGTGCGGTCACCTGTTCCGGCGTACCCTGATGGATGTTGATTTTAACGTGGGGATACGCCTCCATGAACAGCTTGATTGCATTGGGCAAGGCATAACGTGCTTGTGTGTGGGTAGTGGCAATAGTCAGGATGCCGCTTTCCACCTTGCTAAACTCGTCACCGACGCGCTTGATGTTCTGCATCTCCAGCATCACGGTAGCCGCCAATTTGATGATGTGTTTACCCGGCTCGGTGATTCCGGTCAGTCGCTTGCCATTGCGCTGGAAAATTTGCAGCTTCAGCTCATCTTCCAGCAGCTGGATCTGTTTGCTGACACCAGGCTGTGAGGTATGCAACGCCTCGGCGGCGGCCGAGATGTTCAGGCCTTGCCGTGCAACTTCGTGCACATATCTTAACTGGTGCAGCTTCATGACATGTTTCCCTTGTTCTTTGATATCTGAAAATATCTGGCTTTTATAACCAAATCATATACCAAAATAATCAGGAAGTATTAAATAATTATATAAATTTCTGCTATATTTGCCGCCTGTTTTTATTTGGCAGCAAAATGGATATTGGTTTTATTATTTCGGGGTTTGCGGTTGGCCTGCTGGTAGGCATTACTGGCGTAGGTGGCGGCTCGCTGATGACTCCCTTGCTCGTCTTCCTGTTCGGCTTCAAACCGGCCGTTGCAGTGGGCACAGACCTGCTATACGCCGCTATCACCAAGTCTGGCGGTGTGCTTGTACATCATAATACACACAAATCTGTGGATTGGCGTGTCGTAAAATTGCTCGCACTAGGCAGTCTGCCCGCATCCGTGGTCACTATATTTGTCATCAAGCATTTGATTAGCATAGAAAAAGACGTGACCGGGCTAATTACCTTCACGCTGGGCGTTGCACTCATCCTCACGGCAATCGCTGTGCTGATTCGCAGCTATATGACCCGCAAGCAAATCCGGGAAATTGAAAACAGCTTGATTAGCAGTGGCCGATTCAAGCAAATGCAGGTTCCGGCCACCATTTTAGTTGGCCTGATTCTGGGTGTGCTCGTCACGATTTCTTCCGTAGGTGCCGGTGCGCTTGGTACAATAGCGATTTTGTTCCTGTACCCAAAAATGAGCACGCTCAAAGTGGTCGGCACCGATTTAGCGCACGCCATCCCGCTGACTGCTGTTGCGGGTTTCGGACACTGGACGCTGGGTAATGTGGATTTTGCCCTGCTGGGTACGCTGCTTATCGGCTCTCTGCCGGGCATCTGGATAGGCAGCCACATCAGTGCGAAAATCCCGGAAAAAGCATTGCGTCCATTACTGGCTGTGCTGCTACTCATTATTGGACTAAAATTTGTATTGGCTTAAAGTATCCTAATGTATAAATACGACAAAATAGACCAGACCATCATCAACGAGCGCGTGGCGCAATACCGCGACCAAGTGTGCCGCTACAAGGCTGGCGAACTTAGCGAGGACGAGTTCCGTCCACTGCGCCTGCAAAACGGCTTGTATATCCAGCGCCATGCGCCCATGCTGCGCATCGCCGTGCCTTATGGCCTGTTAAGCTCAAAACAGCTGCGCAAGCTCGGCGACATCGCCAAACGATATGATAAAGGCTATGGGCACTTTTCCACTCGCCAGAACCTGCAACTGAACTGGCCCAAGCTGGAGGATACGCCGGACATTCTGGCCGAACTGGCCAGCGTGGAAATGCACGCCGTACAAACTTCCGGCAACTGTATCCGCAACATCACCACCGACCAGTTTGCCGGTATCGCCCCGGATGAAGTGGTTGATCCGCGCGCGATTGCCGAAATCATGCGCCAATGGAGCACGTTCCACCCGGAATTCGCGCTGTTGCCACGCAAATTCAAGATCGCCGTTTCCGGCACCAAACAAGACCGCGCCATCGTGCAGGCACACGACATCGGGCTGGAGTTCTACAAAGATGCGCAAGACAAGATTGCCATTAAAGTCTGGGTGGGTGGCGGCCTGGGCCGCACGCCGATTCTAGGCACCGTGATTCGCGAGCATCTGGAATGGCAGCATGCCCTCACTTACTGCGAGGCGATCATTCGCGTTTACAACCTGCATGGCCGCCGCGACAACGCCTACAAAGCGCGCATCAAGATTCTAGTGAAAGCGTTAGGTATCGACGAATTCCGCCGCCAAGTGGATGCAGAATGGGCGCATTTGCAAGATGGCCCCAACACCATTACCGAAGCCGAGCTGGGACGTGTTGACCAATATTTCGAGCCCATGCCTTACGAAACCCTGCCTAATAATGACGCCGGTTTCGATGCGGCGATTGCCAGCAATCCGGCTTTTGCCGCGTGGGTCAAGCGCTGCGTGCATCCGCACAAGCAGTCGGGCTACCGCGCTGTAACGCTCTCCCTGAAGCCGCACGGGCATCCGCCGGGCGACATCACCAGCGAACAAATGCATGTAGTAGCCGACCTGGCCGACCAATTCAGTTTTGGCGAACTGCGTTCATCGCACGAGCAGAACCTGATTCTCGCCGACGTGAAACTGGGGGATTTGTATTCCGTGTGGGAGAAAGCCCGCGCAGCAGGCCTCGCCACGCCCAACATCGGCCTGTTGACCGACATTATCTGTTGTCCGGGCGGCGATTTCTGCAGCCTTGCGAATGCAAAATCCATCCCGATTGCCGAAGCTGTGCAAATGCAATTCGATAACCTCGATTACCTGCACGACATCGGCGACATCGAACTGAACATCTCCGGCTGCATGAACGCCTGCGGCCACCACCATGTCGGCCATATCGGCATTCTGGGCGTAGATAAGGACGGCTCCGAATGGTACCAGGTCACCATCGGCGGCAAACAGGGTAACGATGCCAGCATCGGCACCGTGATTGGCCCCTCCTTTAGCGCAGAGGAAATGCCGGGCGTGATACAGAAACTAATCGACGTGTATCTGAAACAGCGCACCGATGAAGAACGCTTCATCGATACCGTGCGCAGGGTTGGCGTAGAGCCTTTCAAAGCCCACGTTTACGCGAAATAGGAAACTAAATGAGTCAACTGATTGAATTGAAAAACGAAATCGCCAGCATCATTGCAGATGACTGGACGCTGGTAAACCTGCCGGAAGCACAAGTGGAAGAACGCAAGCAAGCGGGTAAAGTCGTTTTGTTCAAACTCACAGGCGAACAAACCGTCACCGCAGAACAGGTCGCCAATACAGTCATTCCGGCCAGCGGCAAAATCATTCTGCCTCTGAGCGTATTCCTGGCGAATCTGGATGCTTTGCAAGCACGCATTGCCAAAAGCGAAATCGGCGTTTGGCTGGCCACGCACGAAGTACTGGAGAACCTGACCAATGCCGTGCCAAACCTGAATGCTTTGCCGCTAATTGCGATTTTTGTCGAACGCTTCCCCGACGGCCGCATTTTCTCGCTGGGCAACCTGTTGCGCACACGTTACGGTTACCAAAACACCCTGCGCGCGTTCGGCGATGTGTTGCGTGACCAACTGTTTTTCCAGAAGCGCTCTGGTTTCGACCAGTTCGTCATTCGCGCCGACCGCTCGGCACAGGACGCAATCGCCAGCTTGAATGACTTCAGCGCGCCCTATCAAGGCGCGGTAGATGAGCCGCAACCCGTGTTCAGACGCTACAACCGGGGCGCATGATGGCCGATTTTGATTCCGGCGTCACCATGCTAAAACCCGCGGCAAACAACCCGGCGACGCGCCCGGCTTTGACGGATGCACTGGTAGCAACCGTCAACGAAAAAACCAGCGAGGCAATGGTGTTGCTACTGCAAGCCAGCAAGGAGTTGGGTGCAGACAACATCACTTTTGCCAATAGTTTCGGCGCGGAAGACATGGTACTCACCGACATGATTCAAAAAGGTGGTACCGGCATCGAAATTTTCTCGCTGGATACTGGCCGCCTGCCTGTGGAAACCTACAACCTCATGGGTGAGACCGAAAAGCATTATAATATCAAGCTTAAAGTGTACTTCCCGAAACTGGAAGCCGTTGAGGGCTACGTGCAAACGCATGGCATCAACGCTTTTTATGATTCGGTAGAACTGCGGAAAGCGTGCTGCCATATGCGCAAAGTGGAACCCCTGCAACGTGCATTATCCGGCAAAAAAGCCTGGATCACCGGCATGCGGGCAGCGCAAGCGGTGACACGCGCCAGCCTTCCGGTGCGGGAGTTTGACGAAGGCAACAAGCTGGAAAAATTTAACCCGCTAAGCAGTTGGACTGAGCAAGAGGTTTGGGCTTACATTCGCATGCATGGTGTTCCATACAACAAACTACATGACCAGTTCTACCCCAGTATCGGCTGTGCGCCTTGCACCCGCGCAGTCGCAATGGGTGAGGATATCCGCGCAGGCAGATGGTGGTGGGAAAACCCAGAAACCAAAGAGTGTGGCCTACACGTCAAGAAATAATTAAAGTTTTAGATTAAATTAGAATCATAACCTATTGAAATGTCAAAACAACCTTTATCACATTTAGACTGGCTAGAAGCCGAAGCGATTCACATATTGCGCGAAGTCGCAGGCCAATGCGCTAACCCGGTATTACTGTTCTCCGGCGGCAAGGATTCATTATGTATCCTGCGCCTGGCTGAAAAAGCATTCCGCCCTGGGCGCTTCCCTTTTCCGCTGATGCACATCGACACAGGTCATAACTACAATGAAGTCGTCGATTTCCGCGACCAACGCGCCGCAGAGCTTGGCGAACGTCTGATTGTGCGAAGCGTAGAAGACTCCATGAAACGTGGCACCGTCGTATTGAAAACACCGGACGAGCCGCGCAACAAACACCAATCTGTCACCTTGCTGGAAGCGATTGAGGAGCATGGCTTTGATTGCTGCATCGGCGGTGCGCGTCGCGACGAAGAAAAGGCGCGCGCCAAAGAACGCATCATGAGTTTCCGTGACGAATTTGGTCAATGGGATCCGAAAAACCAGCGCCCGGAACTGTGGAACCTGTACAACGCCCGCGTGCATAAAGGCGAGAATATCCGCGCTTTCCCAATTTCTAACTGGACAGAAATGGACGTCTGGCAATATATCGAGCGAGAGAATCTGGCCCTGCCGAGTATTTATTTTGCGCATCAGCGCGATGTGGTGATTCGTGGTGGCGCAATCGTGCCAGTGAACGTACCTTTAGCCTCTGGCGAAGTGATTATGCCACCTAAAGCAGGTGAAGAAATCGTCAATATGCAAGTGCGCTTCCGTACTGTGGGCGATATTACCTGTACCGCACCCGTGCAATCGGATGCCGATACTGTCAGCAAGATTGTGCTGGAAACCGCGACGACAACGATTACCGAGCGTGGTGCAACGCGTCTGGACGACCAGACTTCCGATGCATCGATGGAACAGCGCAAAAAAGAAGGCTATTTCTAATATGACTATGCAACATAATGACTCTCTTTTGCGTTTCATGACCTGCGGCAGCGTAGACGACGGCAAAAGCACACTCATCGGCCGCTTACTCTACGACACCAAGACCATTCTGGAAGACACGCTCACTAACATTGCCCGCACTTCCAAAAAGCGTGGCATGGAAGCCGTAGATTTGTCGCTGCTGACAGACGGCCTGCAGGCTGAGCGTGAGCAAGGCATTACGATTGACGTGGCTTACCGTTATTTCAGCACAGGCACGCGCAAGTACATCATTGCTGATGCGCCTGGGCATGAGCAGTACACCCGCAATATGGTGACAGCGGCCTCTACCGCCAATCTAGCAATTATCTTGATTGACGCGCGCAAAGGCGTGCTGACGCAAACCCGCCGCCATTCTTATTTGGCGCATCTGGTGGGCATTCCGCACATTGTGGTCGCGGTAAACAAGATGGATTTGGTCGATTACGACCAGGCTGTATTTGAGAAAATCAAGGCGGATTACACCGCGTTCGCAAAAGAAATCGGCCTCGCGCAGGCACGCGACATCAAGTTCATTCCAATGTCTGCTCTTAACGGTGACATGTTAGTAGACAGGCTCGACAGTATGCCCTGGTACAGTGGCGAAACCCTGCTGGAACTTCTGGAAGCAGCGCCAGCCGCGCATACCGAACAATCCGAGGAGTTTCGCTTCCCGGTGCAGTTTGTCTGCCGCCCGCAAGACTCCGCCAACCCCGATTTGCACGATTTTCGTGGCTTTATGGGGCGCGTGGAGAGTGGCGAAATCGCCGTAGGTGATGCCGTAACTGTGCTGCCCAATGGTTATCAATCCAAGGTGAAATCGATTTTGCTGGGCGACACACCGTTGCAAAGCGCGCAAACTGAGCAATCCATTACTTTGTTACTGGAAGACGAGATCGACACATCGCGCGGCGACATGATCGTCAAAACCGGTGCGGCTATCGAGCCAGTCAAACAGATAGAAGCCCATGTGTGCTGGCTTTCCGAGACGCCGCTCTCTCCTGCCCGCACTTACATCGTGCGTCACACTTCGCGTGAATCGAAAGCCAAAGTCGCTGCGATCGCACACAAAATTGACGTAAACACGCTGGAGCAGCAGGCGACAACCGACCTGAAAATGAACGACATTGCGCGCATCTCGCTCAAACTGGCGCAACCATTGATGGTAGATAGCTACGCAAACAACCGTGCAACCGGTGCCTTTATCGTCATCGACGAAAGTACCAACAACACAGTCGGTGCCGGGATGATTGTTTAGCCAAAATTAGATAAAATAACGAAAGTTTTGTAGAGGAAGAACTATGACTTACGTCGTAACCGAGAATTGCATTCAATGTAAATACACCGACTGCGTGGATGTTTGCCCGGTCGATTGCTTCGTGGAAGGCCCGAATTTCCTCGCCATCAATCCGGATGAATGCATTGACTGCACACTGTGCGTGGCAGAATGCCCTGCCGAGGCGATTTTTGCCGAGGATGATGTGCCAGCAGACCAGCAGGGATACATCGAACTGAACGCCCGCCTGGCCAAAGTATGGCCTGTCATCTCGGCACGTAAAGAGGCGCTGCCTGATGCAGATGCCATGAATGGTGTGCCTGGTAAACGTGACTTACTTATTGAGTAACATATAACAATATGAAAAGGAGGCTTTGGCCTCCTTTTTTGTTGCCAAAAACACTACTTGTGATAACTTAGCAAAATGGATGTAATTTCTACACTGGCATTGGCCAGCGGCCTGAGTTGGGCTAGCGGCTTACGCCTCTACCTCACAGTATTTGCTGTTGGCATGATGGCTAAATTCGGCGTCATTACCCTGCCCGATTCTCTCGGTATTTTGACGCACCCAGGCGTCATCGCCGCATCCGGCCTGCTTTCCGTTATCGAGTTTTTGGCAGACAAGATTCCCTACATCGATAGTGTCTGGGATTCCATTCACACCTTCATCCGCATTCCTGCGGGCGCACTGCTGGCCATGGGCGCCATGAACACCAGCGACCCGGCCATTATTGCCATTGCCGGGCTTTTAGGTGGCTCTTTGGCAGGTGCCACACACATTACCAAAGCGGGCAGCCGCGCTTTAATCAACACCTCTCCCGAGCCCGTTACCAACATCGCCACCTCTTTTGGCGAAGAAAGTGCACTCATCACAGGCGGCTGGCTGGTATTCGCACACCCTATGGTATTTTTAGGTGTGCTGGCAGTGTTTATCCTGGTGATGATATGGCTCATCCCTAAAGTGTGGCGTGGTATCAAATCGGTTCTGGGAAACATTGGCAGGCTAACGCGGGGCTAGGTTAAAGATACTTAGCAATAAAAGCGCTGTCAGGCCGTATAATCAACACCCTTTAAGCAAGTTCCCAAATATGCCCTACATCACCCTCGATAACGCCTGCCTTGCCTTTGGTCACCATGCTCTGCTCGATCACGCGGCTTTTCAGCTGGATGCGGGCGAACGCGTAGGACTCATTGGTCGCAACGGCGCGGGAAAGTCGAGCCTACTCAAAGCCATTGCGGGTACGATCAAGCTGGATGATGGCACGGTGTGGCGTGCGCCAGCCATCAATATCGTCTATGTACCGCAAGAGCCGGAGCTGGATACCACGCACACCATATTCGAAGCGGTTGCAGAGGGCTTAGGCAACTTGCAGCAAATCATTATCGATTATCACCAAGTGACCCACGACATGGGCATGCCAGATGCCGTCATGGACACATTGATGGCCAAAATGCAGCATTTGCAGCACGAGCTGGATGCACAAAACGGCTGGGCTGCACAGTCCCGTGTAGAAACCGTGCTAAGTCGCTTGAAGCTGGATGCGGATGCTCTGGTTTCCACGCTTTCCGGCGGCTGGCGCAAAAGAGTAGCTTTAGGACGCGCGCTGGTGGCGGAGCCCGAGGTGCTGCTGCTGGACGAACCGACCAACCACCTGGATCTGGAAGCGATTGAGTGGCTGGAAGATTTATTGTTAGCCTTCAAGGGCAGCGTGCTGTTCATTACGCATGACAGGCGCTTTCTGGATAAGCTCGCCACACGCATTACCGAGCTGGATCGCGGCAAGCTGACCGATTTTGTCGGCAACTTTTCACAATATCAGGTGAAAAAAGAAGAGTTTCTCGCCGTGGAAGAAACGCACGCCGCCAAGTTTGACAAGGTGCTGGCGCAGGAAGAAGTGTGGATACGCCAGGGCATCAAGGCGCGCCGCACGCGCAACGAAGGCCGCGTGCGCAGGCTGGAGGCGCTACGTTTGGAACGCGCCGCACGACGTGAACGCCAGGGCAACGTAAAACTGCATCTGGACGCAGGCGAGCGCAGCGGCAAGCTGGTGGCCGAGCTTGAGAATGTATCAAAATCATATGGCGAAAAAACGTTCATCAAAAATTTCAGTACACACATTTTGCGCGGCGATAAAATCGGCCTGCTCGGCCCCAACGGCATTGGCAAAACTACGCTGCTCAAACTCATTCTGGGTGAGCTGGAGCCCGATTTGAATGAAAGAAATCCCGGAAAAATCACGCGCGGCACCAAAATCAATGTCGCCTATTTTGACCAGATGCGCGAACAACTGAACGAAGAAGCCACACTGGCCGACACGATTAGTCCTGGAAGCGATTTTGTCGAAATCGGCAACGAGCGCAAACACGTCATCAGTTATCTGGAAGACTTTCTGTTCCCGCCGCAGCGCTCGCGCTCGCCTGTAAAATCACTCTCCGGCGGTGAACGCAATCGCCTATTGCTAGCGCGGCTTTTCGCCCGCCCTGCCAACGTGCTGGTGCTGGACGAGCCCACTAATGATTTGGATATCGACACGCTGGAACTGCTGGAAAGCTTGCTGCAAGACTTCAACGGCACACTGTTTCTGGTCAGCCATGACCGCGCGTTTTTGGAGAACACCGTTACGCAAGTCATTGCGTTCGAAGGCAATGGCGTCCTCACCGAATTTGGCGGCGGCTATGACGACTGGCAACGCTTTTCGGCACTAAAAAATCAAAAGACATCTACGCCCACCATCAAAACACCTGGGGCTATTAATTCATCTACCCCAGAAGCCAATATCCATGCGGCTTCCAGAGCATCCAAATCAGGCTCGAAGCCAGACAAGCCAGCAAAATTAAGTTTCAAGGAACAAAAAGAGCTGGAAGAATTACCGGAACAAATCGAACAACTGGAAGCCGAACAAGCAGACATCAATCACCAACTGACCAATGGCGCGTTGTATAAAACACAGCCTGAACGTGTAAAAACGCTACAGGCAAGGTTAATTGAAATTGAAAGTCTGCTCGAAAACCATCTTGCGCGCTGGGAACAGCTGGAAGCACGTGGAAGTTAGCGCATTGTAGGGCGGATGAGCGTAGCGTTATCCGCCGGATGTGATTTTGAAAGCTTCCATTCGGCGGATTACACTTCGTTAATCCGCCCTACGCTGGCTACACAGGCTGGCTAGGACTACTGGTAGGTGGGGCTGAAATAACACTAGAGTCATTAACTTTGGGCTGCGAGACAGCCACCTGAGATGCTCCAAAATAAAAACCGATAATCAACGTCACTATTGGAGGTATTACACTGATACATGCGTCAAAAATATTCTTACCAGCTGACTCAGCAGGAGGGTTGACAGTTGGCCCAAACGCATAAAAAATCATCGCTAATATCATGATGTATGCTAAAAATGCCAGTATCGAAGCTGCAAAATATAGCTTACTCATCTCAAACTTTTGCATTGTTCCAACCTTAAACATTCCATAAGCCACTCCACCTGCTAAACAAGAAACGACAACAAAGGTAATTACAAAAAGCCATTCGCGTGACATAAGATTCCCCCTAAATTAGTTTTACAGTCTCTTAAAAAATTATATTGCACAGTCGATATGGCCATGCACTCCTTTTTGCTCTGCGAAAATGCCATATCCCGTCATCTAAATTATCTAAAGTTGGTTCTTTGTATCGCCACCCAACTTACCACCCAAAACCCCGCCATCGCAAGAGCCAAGCCCAGCGGCGCATCCCAGGCCAACGGCACGATAACACCAGCAGAAATCGTGGAAAATAGCATCTGCACAAAGGCTTGGCCCGAAGCCGCTGTGCCGCGGATTTTGGGGTGTCTATCCAGCGCGGCGAGCGAAAGGATAGGCATAGTCGCGCCCATGCCGATGTTATACAGCGCCACCGGCAGAATGTTGAACACTGGCTTTGCCGCCAGAAAATGGCTCACGGCAAGGTTAATTGCTATTACAAAGCACATCCATGCAAACGCCCATTTGACGAGTTGTTGCGGGGGCGTTTTGCCCGCGCTGCGGCGCGCGATAAAGGTGCCAATGATCATGCCCGTGACCGTGGGCACAAACAAATAACCATATTGCTGCGGCGTGAGGTGCAGGTGTTTGCCAAGAAACACCGGGCTTGCCAGCACATAGACAAAAAAGCCTGCAAACACCGCGCCTAGCGCCACGCATAGCTTGGTGTATTCGGCATCGGAAAATATGGTTTTGTAACTGTGCAGCACGCTTTTTGTAGAAAGCGGGATGCGCTTTTCAGCCGGCATGGTTTCCGGCAAACATTTCACCGCCGCCCATAAACTAAGCGCCGCGTAGGCCGCGAGGAAGAAGAAGATGCTTTGCCAACCGAACCCGAGCAAAGCCCCACCAATCATGGGCGCCACAGCAGGCGCGATGCCAAACAGCATCTGCACCGTCGCCATGACACGTTGCGCTTGCGGGCCTTCGAACAAATCGCGCACCATGGCGCGCGCCACGGTGTTGCCCGCCCCGCCCGATGCGCCTTGCAGCGCACGGAAGAACCACAGCGTCTCGACATTCGGCGCGAACGCACAACCGATGGACGCCAGCACAAAGATGCCCAAGCCCCATTTGATGGTGGTGATGCGACCAATCGCGTCCGAAATCGCGCCATGCCACAGCGTCATCAAGGCATAAGGCAATAGATAAACCGCCAGCGTTTGCTGGATTTGCAAGTCTGTCGCCTGCAAATCTGCGCCCATGGCATGAAAAGCAGGCAGATAAGTATCAATAGCAAACGGCGCCAATGCTGCCAGCGCGGCAAGAACATAAACGAAGAGGTTGGGTTGCGTTTTCATAAAAAATAAAAGGCGCACATGACGGTGCGCCTTGCATTATAGCCTGTAGGTTTAAGGCAGTGCGTGGAATTGCCCAACGCGTTCTTTATCGCCTTCGGCATATTTTTTGGAGTTTTTGTCGGTGCGGAAGATAATCGGCTGTTCTCGCAGAAGCGGGTTCTGCGAATCACGAATCGCCTCGTCGATCAGATGGCGATGCGGCGATTTGGTGCAAACCGGGTCAGCCGCCTCGGCATCGCCCGCCAACAAGTACGATTGACAGCGACAGCCACCCAAGTCTTTTTCTTTTTCGTCGCAGCTCCTGCATGGCTCTTTCATCCACTCCATGCCGCGATATTTGTTAAAAGCAGGGCTTTCGTTCCACGCCCATTCCAGGCCATTCTCGCGCACATTGGGGAACTCAAGCCCTGGCAGTGAGCGCGCAGAGTGGCATGGCAACACATCGCCATTGGCGGTGACGATCATGAACACTTCGCCCCAGCCATTCATGCATTTTTTCGGCCTATCGTTAAAATAATCCGGCACCACGAAGAAGATTTTCATCTTGCTGCCGACTTTTTCACGAAACTCATTGGTGATGCGCTCCGCTTCGTCTATCTGTGCTTTGGTTGGCATCAATTGGCTGCGATTGACCAGCGACCAGCCATAATACTGCGTGTTGGCAAGCTCGATATAGTCGGCACCCAGCGCATCCGCCATTTCGAGGATCTCTTTCATATGCCCGATGTTGTAGCGGTGAATGACCACATTCAGCACCATCGGGTAGCCGTGGCCTTTAATCATCGCCGCGACTTTTTGTTTGAGCTGAAACGTTTTAGTATTGGTGATGAAATTATTGATCTCTTCAGTAATATCGTGCATCGAAAGCTGGATGTGATCCAAACCGCCCTCTTTAAACGCTTGAATACGCTGCTCGGTGAGGCCAACGCCTGAGGTGATCAAGTTGCTGTAATAGCCCATTTTGTGTGCTTCAGCAACAATCTCCTCAATATCGTCGCGCAACAACGGCTCGCCACCGGAAATACCTAGCTGAATCGCGCCCATTTTGCGCGCATCTCGGAGCGCCTGTATCCACTGCTCGGTACTCAGTTCGTTCTTGGTGTGCTTGTCATAATCGGTCGGGTTATAACAAAAAGCACAATGCAGCGGGCAGCGATAGGTCACCTCGGCCAGCAGCCACAAGGGTTGCTTGCGCGTAATGCTGGAGGCTACGCCGTTGTTCACCTGTGCCATGTTAATTCACCTTCCTTAACCAACCTTTACTTACGGCCAATTCGAACATGCCGAGAATATCGCTTTCAATATCTTCCGCATCGGGAAATGCCGCTTTCAAATCCGCGACAATTTCGCCAACAGTCGCCTTGCCGTTGACGCGTTTGATGACCTCGCCCGCGCCACCATGCAGTTTGACCATGCCTTCCGGGAAAAGTATCACGTAGCTTTGCTGCACCTCTTCCCACTGGAAGCGGTGATGCAGTGCGATGGCATAAATGTCCGAATTTTCGATTTTGACTTGCATGCTTAACTCACCTGAATCACCGGCTGGCGTGTGTATGCGCGGCCTTCCACCTGAATATCCGCGCATTGCAGCATGATGGAATCCGCCATCACCCACAACACATCCAGTTTGAATTGCAGGATTTCCAGCGCACGCTCTTGCAGCTCACGTGTACGACCGAAATAGTCCAGCGTTACCTGCAAGCCTTGTTCTACATCGCGGCGCGCTTGTGTCAGACGGTTTTTAAAATACTGCATGCCTTCCTGGTTGATCCACGGATACATATCAGGCCAGGAATCAATGCGCTGTTGATGAATATGCGGCGCAAACAGCTCTGTCAGGCTGGAACACACAGACTCTTGCCAAGGACGTTGCTTGGCAAAATTGATATAGGCATCTACGGCAAACTTGGTGCCAGGCGCAACCAGTTTAAGCGACATCACTTCTTCGCGGGTCAAGCCCACGGCATGGCCAAGCTGAATCCACGCCTCGATACCGCCCTCGCCGCCTTCGGCAATATTGCCACTGCCGTCATGATCGAAAATGCGCTGAATCCAGCCGCGACGCAGTTCACGATCCGGGCAATTGGAAAGAATCGCGGCATCTTTCATGGGAATGGCGATTTGATAGTAATAGCGGTTTGCCACCCAGCACTGCATCTGCTGCTGGCTAAGTTTGCCCTCGTACATCAACACATGAATCGGGTGGTAGATATGATACCCCTTACCCTTCTCACGCAATTTCGCTTCGAATTCTTCTTTGCTCCATGGTTTTAGTTCTGCCATTTATCTTCCTTACAAAATAATATCCATGCCATCATGCGCAACCTCGACGCCATGCTGATTGAGTATCGCCCGCTCTGCTGAATCCTCGCGCAAAATCGGGTTGGTGTTGTTGATATGAATCAACACCTTACGCACACTTTTATCTTGGCCAAACTTGTCCAAATCCTCAATCATCCCGCCCGGGCCAGATTGCGGATTGTGGCCGATGGAGCGTGCAGTTTTGGTCATCAGCCCCATCTCCATCATTTCGGTGTTTGTCCAGAACGTGCCATCCACCATGATGCAATCTGCCTGATGCATCAGCACGGGCAAGTGTGGCTCTACCTCGGCCAGGCCGGGCGAATACCAGCATTTTTTGCCGGTGGAAATCTCTTCTATCAATACGCCGATGGTATCGCCGGGATGCGGGTCGTTACGATGCGGCGAATATGGCGGCGCGGCGCTTTTGAGCGCCACTGCGGTGAATTTGAGATTGGGCACATTGGGAATCTCAAAGCTGGTGTTGCCATCCACAGGCACTTGATGATGATTGATGCCGCAATAATGGCCGAGGATGTTCAAAATCTGGTTGCCGGAGGTCAAATCGCCGTACACCATATCCGTACAATAAATCTCGCGCTTTACCGTGCCTTCGCGCAGCATGAACAACCCTGTCGTATGGTCTATCTGCGCGTCAATCAAAATGATGGCCTGAATGCCGGTGTCGCGAATGGAACGCGCTGGTTGCAATGCCGGAAAATCCTGAATCTGTTGCAGCACATCCGGGGATGCATTGAATAACACCCAATTGATGCCGTCGCTGCTGACGCAGATGGATGACTGGGTGCGTTTGGTGGCTTTGATGGTGCCTTTGCGCAAGCCGTCACAATTGAAACAATTGCAGTTCCACTGCGGGAAACCGCCGCCTGCGCCGGAGCCTAATACATGAATGTGCATACTTCTATTTTCTTTGTTGCTAAATCTAGTTCGGGGTGTAAAAAAAGCTGCCTTGCGGCAGCTTTTTCCGCGTACGCAATTATTTGTTCATTACGTACATTGTCACTTCGAAGCCGAAGCGCATTTCAGTAGCAGCTGGTTTTGTCCACACGATTTATCTCCTTTTAAAATACAAGCATCGAATTGATGTGCTTGTATGACTGCCACTATACGCGTTGGTTTTACGGCAGACCTGCGGGCAATATGGAATGCGGGCTAGTGATTTTCATGATGCATGCATCATGAACCCAGTATCAACATTGTTTCAGAAGTAGTAGCCTAAAGTAATACCGCCGCCGACATCGGAACTAGCGTTCGATAAACCGGAGTAAACCACCCCACTTAATTTATAGTGATCATTAATTTTGTATGAAGCATAAAGTGAAACTTCTTGTGGTTTAGGAGCCCCATCGACAGCTGCAGTAGCCCAATCATAGGAAATCCCAATGGTTGTCTGAGAAAATTTGTACCCGCCCCCGAGTGAGCCATACACTACATTGTCATAGTCTACACCACTTGGCTCACCGAGCCATTTATAGCCTAGTCCAAAGCTCGCATAAACAGCTCCAAAATACTTATCTACATTGGCTTGCACAGCGTAGTCAGTTTTGCCTGATCCCAACCCTTTAGACTCGCTTGCCGTGGGCAGCTTGACTCGAGCTCCAACGTCTACTATCCAATCATTATTGTCCAGTACATTATAAGTAGCGCCAAGGACAATATCACCTAAGCCGGATTCGGTAGTTCTACGACGAGAACCAGTTGCAGTTGTTGTGCCAGAAGATGTGACGCCTGCACAAGGGCCATCATCTTCCGGCTTGCTGGCTCCTTTTCTGCTATCTGCGGCACATCCAAATTGACCAATGCCACTACCACTGCTACCTGCGCTACCAACACCAGAGCCTGACCCACTCAACCCTCCGGGCACAATATCGCCGGGGCCTGTTACCCTGATCCAAGGAATAGTGGCCCTGAATGTAAATGCACCGGTTTCATAACTGCCAACAAAAGGCACATAATAAACATCCGTCGATCTACTCCCGCCATACTTACCTGTCGAGTAGTCTGCCCCTACAGACGCACTAAATCCTTCTGCATAGACATTAGATGACCATAAGGTTGCCGCGAATATTGGTATTAGTAATTTATGCACTTCTTCCTCCCGATGAGTTCTCGATATATCTATTTATTTTTGCCGCCATGCGAACTTCGCTTATCTGATGCTTTTGAATCCCCCCTGCCCGAATCATGCGAATGCTCCGACCTAGGGGAATCCACGCGGGAGGAATTGGAGCGATCTGGCCTGCTATCCGTATGGCCATGATGCCCCGAATCATCATGGCCACTGCCATGCCCCCCACTACTGTCGTCACGGCCGCTACCTGAGCCATGACCGCTTTCCGAACTACTACCATGCTTTCCTTCTGAATCCTGCTTACTTTCATTCTTGCCAGAGTCTTTGTCTGCTTCCCCGCCATGCTCACGATACTCCACGCGCTGATCGAACAACGTGCCTTCTCTTTGCTCGATGCCGCCACTCACCCATTCGCCTTTGTCATTACGCTTGGCTTCTATTCTGACGACCTTGCCTTTCAGCTGCTCCAGCTTGTCGTCTTGCCCATCATAGCGGACGATGATTTGCGTGCCAGCAACGTTCGCCAGACCCTTAGACCCAGAATACGCATACCCTTCGGCAAGCAACTCCCGCGCGCTTGCCAGCGCGTTTCTTGTTGGCTGCAATTCAATATGCCGTGCCAATAATACGCCTTTTTCGGCACTTCCAGACACGTGTACCTCTATTCCGGGCTTGATACTAGCAAGCTGTTGTTTTTCCACCACTTTTACGCGTGTATTATTCACGCTAAACCCGTCAACATAAACCTTGGTGACCACACCTAAAGTATCTGCAGACTGTTGTGGGGTTGAAGCCCTGTCCACGCGCGTAGCTACCACTTCGCCAGTATCAAGGCGATGCCCACTTACGCGGACTTGTGTCCCCGGCAACAGCTCTTTCGCACGCAGCATACTTTGCGCGTCAAGGTGCACCGTTTGGCCCAGAACCTGCACTTGCCCTCGCCCGAAATCAGCACGTTCTATCGGGCCAGCAACAGCATGAAACATACCTACAGCCTTGGCAATTAGTCGCCCGCCCGCCCTATCTGCTTTTAGCATTACTGATTTACCAACTGCCAAGTCTGCCAGTTTGGCCGCTTGTCCATTGTTGTACACTGGCGTTTGATTGTCGTAATGAACCTCGACACCATCGACGCAAATACTGGCAAAGCCTGTCACAACGCCAATGACAACAATATCGCCCTCTGTGTGCGGCAACAGCGCGCTTGCTTTCGCAGCATCCCCCGTGCCACCAAAACCACCGTTTGCAACCGGCGCACCGGTACCACCAATACCTTTATGCTCGATCGGTGCACCGGTACCTCCGATCCCTCCATCAATGGCAGGGTTTACCAAAGATGCGGTGGAACATACCGAATCGTTAGCACTAGCATACAAGCCGTATACCAATCCCGAGCAAAGTAGCAATCCACGAAAAAACCCGATAGCAGGCTTACTCATCGTCAGCGTTACCTTTGATGCTCTGCATTGGCTCATGGTAATAATAAATACCGTAAGTCAAACGCATATTCTGTTTTGCGTCGGCAGGTTGCGCTTTAGCAATCCTGTCGGTGGCTTTATACATCTCTTGCAGGCTTTTCATACCAATCTTTTTCGAAAGTTTTGTGATTTCCTGAACGCTCTCAACGCTCAACTCATCGTAATGTACACAACGCTCGAAAAATGCGGGCTGTTGACCTTGCATGTTCGATACCGCCGCCTGTGCATGGTCATGCAAGTTATGGCCGAGGTAATATGCCATCTCCTCCATTCCTTCATTAGGAATAAAGGCATCAGAGACCAAGTGCACGAAATTTTCTTCATCTACAGTAGCGACACCCAATCTAAGCCACTCGTCCAGAACCGCTCTAGGGTGAATATCTGTACTGACACTCCGTACCAAGGACTCAAAAGAATCTACATTGTGAGCTGCCAGGCGTGCCAATGCTTTTGGCAAACCATCTTCTCCCAAATACTTGGTATCTGTTGTCCAAACCGCAATGATCTGTGAGCCAAGGGAAACATTTTGCGGAACCACCTCTTCTATATCTGGTAAATATTCACGCAAACGACGTACATCTTTACGGTGCACACCGCTGATCAAACTAATCCTTGAATCAGTTTGCGCTTTGCCTTTCAACGCAAAATCTTTTTCTGCTATCTCGACAAATAACGCCTTTAGCAAATCAATGACAAATGTATAGGTAAGCTGATTGGCAAGCATCAGCTTAACTACTGGTCGTAATACGTGTTTAACCGCCGCCGCAATCAGTTTCTGTTTTGAGGATATATTTTCACTCATGTTGTCATTCTACATGGTATTTGCAAAAATGCAAAATAAATGGGATTTTTTTCCATTTATATATTGACATGGGAAATTTTCCCTTTTATTATAGCTCCAACGAGATGAGCTCGTTGACCTAACAAATCCATTTAAAGGAGAAAACCATGTTTAAGCAAAAATTGTTGTTGAGTGCGATTGGCGCGGCATTGTTATTGACAGCGGGTACTAGTATTGCCACACCCAGCCTATCGGCTGACCAAGTCATTGCACGCGAGGCTTCCGAAGGTCCACGCGGTGGTGATAATGAGCGTCCAGGCGACCGTCAACGTCGCGGCGGCCGCGTAAGTGAAGATGCTGGCGATATGGTTTTAGCGCGACGTGGTGCAGACGACCCGCCAGGTACCGAGGCTCCTGGCGACAACCACCGCCAACGCCGTGGTGGTAGAGTCATGGAACAAATGGACATTCTGGCACGTGAGGGTGCTGCATCGAATAACCAAAGACAAAGACAACGCAGGGGCGGTGCAGAAGGCGGATTGATGGAAGACATCAATAACTTCGTTATTGCACGTGAGGCATCAGAAGGACCACGAGGTGGGGACAACGAGCGCCCAGGTGACCGTCAACATCGCGGCGGACGCAACAGTGCCGAAAATCCAGCTGACAGCTTCGTGATTGCACGCGAGGCTTCTGAGGGCCCACGCGGCGGTGATAATGAAGCTCCAGGCGACCGTCAACGCCGCAACAGAGGTGGGCGTAACGCTTAATGACTTTTTGAAAGCTGATCTCACCTACACTCAAAGGAGAAAGCCATGAACAAACTATTAATCACTTTTCTATTAGGTTTAAGTGTTATGGCAACCGCAACAACGGCATCCGCCCGCAGGGGCGCAGATGACAACCCAGGGCACGTACGCCAGTGTCGCGGCTGTGACGACCCTCCAGGCCATGTACGCCAAGGCCGGGAGGCGGATGACGGCCCAGGGCACGTACGCCAATGTCGAGGTTGTGACGATCCTCCGGGTCACGTACGCCAGGGCCATGGTGCAGACGACCCTGCAGGCCATGTGCGTCATGGACGCGGCGCGGACGACCCTGTCGGCCATCAGTAGGCGCAAAGCCCAAGTAGCGTCGCCGCCCTTCCCCTCTGTTGGGTTGGCGGCGTTATTTTTTGATAGGGTTTGCAGTGAGTTTAATCTGTGCTTATTTGGCGCCGCGCACGCACGGACGCTGCCAGCCCTTCTAGAACTGGCAATGTATCTTCCCAGCCAAGGCAAGCATCGGTAATCGATTTGCCATATTCCAAATCGCACCCGGGCGCATGATCTTGTCGCCCGGCATTCAAATGTGATTCGATCATGACCCCGATGATTCGCTTATCGCCTGCGCTAAGCTGCCTGGCCACATCCGTAGCCACTTCCGCTTGTCTGCGATAATCTTTTTGGCTGTTTGCATGGCTGCAATCAATCATCACCTTGGGATCCAGGCCGGCCTTCCTGAGCTCCTCACAGACCATGTTTACACTGACGGCATCGTAATTCGGCGTTTTTCCGCCACGCAAGATGACATGACAATCATCATTGCCACTCGTCGAGATAATTGCCGAATGCCCCTCTTTTGTAACAGAGAGAAAGTGATGTGGCGTGGATGCCGCCTGAATGGCATCGATGGCAACCCGCACCCCGCCGTCCGTACCGTTTTTAAAGCCCACCGGGCATGAGAGCCCCGAAGCAAGCTCACGATGTACTTGTGATTCGGTGGTACGCGCGCCAATCGCGCCCCAGCTCACCAAATCGGCTGTGTATTGCGGCGTGATGGTATCCAGAAATTCCATCGCGGCAGGCATGCCAAGCTCGTTCACATCCAGCAAGAATTTGCGCGCCTTGGCCAAACCCTCGTTAATTTGATAGCTGCCATCCAAATGCGGATCGTTAATCAAGCCCTTCCAACCCACGGTAGTACGTGGTTTTTCAAAATAGACGCGCATCACAATCAGCAAATCCGCCGCCAGCGCCTTGCGAACATCCACCAGTCGCCGCGCATACTCCAGCCCTGCTTCGGTGTCATGAATGGAACAAGGGCCGGCGATCACCAAAAGGCGATCATCAAAACCATGCAAGATACGATGAATAGCCGCCCGCGCCGCCAAAATATGGTGCGTGGAGTCTGCGCTTTCTTTAAGCCTCTCAATGAGCTCAACCGGTGTAATCAGTTCTTTAATCTCGCGGATACGGACATCATCCGTAGCGAGCTTCTGGTATTTTTCAGCCATCGTTGCGTATATCTTCCAGCACGGACAGAAAACGTGCATTTTCACTAAACAAACCTACACTGACGCGCAGGTAGTCCGGCATTTCGTAATTGGCAACCGGGCGAACAATTACGCCTTTTTGCAGTAATTGCTGGTTCACTTGCGCAGCATTTTTAATTTTAAAGCTGACAAAATTGCCAAACGAAGGGATGTATTCTAAGCCCAAATTGCGTAAACCCTGCGTCAGTTGCGCCATGCCGGCCTGGTTAGCAGCATAGCTGCGCGCCACGAAGTCATCATCTGCCAAAGATGCGATTGCTGCAACCTGCGCGATACTGTTCACGTTAAACGGCTGCCGCACGCGGTTCATGATGTCGGCCACTTCGGCCTGCATCAAGCCAAAACCGACACGTAATCCAGCTAGACCGTACGCTTTGGAAAAAGTGCGCGAGATAATCAAATTCGGATACTGCGCCAGCCAGCCGATCGCCTCGGATTTATCCGCCTCGTTCAAATACTCGTCGTAAGCCTCATCCAGCAAAACAAGCACATGGCCGGGAGCCGCATCCAGAAAGGCTTTCAGGGCATCCTTTTTAATCAGCGTACCAGTCGGGTTGTTCGGATTGGCAATAAAGATCAGCTTGGTTTTCGGCGTGATCGCTTTTAAAAAACCTTCCATATCGTGCGCATAAGCCTTGGCAGGCACCACAATGCCTTTGGCGCCAACGGCCTGCGTCACCAATGGATATACGGCGAATGCGTGCTGCGAATAAATCGCTTCATCACCCGGCTGCAGAAAAGCACGCGCAGCCAGCTCCAGAATATCGTTGGAACCGTTGCCAAACACGATTTGAGTGGCCGCGACACCATATTTGCTGCTGACCGCCTCGCGCAGTGCGAACGCGTTGCCGTCGGGATAACGCGCGATGTCCTCAATCGCGCCTTCCACAGCCATCATCGCCTTCGGGCTCATGCCCAGCGGGTTTTCGTTGGAGGCCAGTTTAACAATATCCGCCTCGTTCAAACCCATTTCGCGCGCAAGCTCGCTAATCGGCTTACCGCCTTGATATGGCGCAATGGCGCGGATATATTCGGGAGCTAAATCACACAGACTCATAGCAAAAAGTGTTGATAGTTGATCTTAAATAACAGCAGCCGGGTACGAACCCAGCACTTTCAGCCAAGATGCGCACTGACGCAAGTCGTCCAGTGCCGCCTTCACGGGCGCATCGGTCATGTGCCCTTCGACATCCACAAAGAACACATAGTCCCACAAGCCTTGTTTGGATGGGCGCGACTCGAATTTGGTCATACTCACGCCGTGTTTGGCCAGCGGCTCCAGCAAACCCACCATCGCGCCGGGCTTGTTCTGGGTTGCCATCACCAGCGATGTCTTATCCTTGCCGGAAGGCGTCACATCTTGTTTGCCCAGCACCAGGAAACGCGTCGTGTTGTTCGGGTCATCTTCAATATTTTCGGCCAACACATGCAAATCAAACAATTCGGCGGCGCGCTTGCTGGCGATTGCAGCCGCAAAAGTGCCGGGCGTTGAAACCAGATCGTGTATCATCTTGGCGGCATAGGCATTGCTGGTCACCGCCTCACGCTGCGCTTTGGAAAGGTTCTTGTTCAGCCATTCGTGGCATTGAGACAAGGATTGCGCGTGCGAGAACACATGCGTGATCTGGCTAATATCGTCTTGCCTAGACAGCAGACAATGATGAATCGGCAATGTCACTTCACCACACACTTTGAGCGGGCTTTCCAGCAGCAAATCCAGCGTCAGGCCTATCGCGCCTTCGGTGGAATTCTCGACTGGCACCACACCATAATCCGCCTGCTTGGCTTCCACGGTGCGAAACACTTCATCTATCGTGCCACACACCACGGCAGAGCGGCCTTGGCCGAACTGTTTCAATGCAGCTTCTTCGCTGTATGTGCCGAGCGGCCCAAGAAAAGCGATGGAAAGCTCTTTTTCCAGCGCGCGACAATTCGCCATCACCGCGCGGAATATCTGACTCACGCCTTCTTCAGATAATGGGCCTGTATTTTCGGACTGCAAGCGACGCAACACTTGCGCCTCACGCTCCGGGCGGTAAATCACACCGTCATCCTTAAGCTCGCCAATCGCGCGCGCCAGCTTTGCGCGCTCGTTAATGAGCCGCAAGAGTTGGGAATCGATGCTATCGATTTGATCGCGATATTGTTTAAGGTTCTCAGACATTTATTTAATAATCAATCAATTAAAATATTTATCTAATGTGACTTCTCAAATTCTTTCATGTACTCAACCAGCGCCTGCACGCCTTCCAGCGGCATCGCATTGTAAATGCTGGCACGCATGCCGCCGACCAAACGATGGCCTTTTAGCTGCAGCAAATTGCGCGCTTCCGCACCTTTCAGGAAGGCATCATTCAAGCTCTCATTACGCAACCTGAACGGGATATTCATCCGCGAGCGGTTTGCCACAGCTACCGGATTGCTGTAGAAATCCGTACTGTCGATGTAATCATACAATAACTTGGCTTTGGCGATATTATGCTGCTCGATTGCAGCCACACCGCCCTGCTCCAGCAACCATTCGAACACCAGCCCGGCCATGTAGATGCCGTATGTAGGCGGTGTGTTAATCATGGACTGGTTCTCGGCCTGCGTTTTCCAGTGGAATACTGCTGGCGTAAGCTTGGAAGCCCTGTCCAGCAAATCCTCACGCACAATCACGATACACAAGCCCGCCGGGCCGATATTCTTTTGCGCACCGGCGTAAATCACGCCGAATTGCGTCACATCAATCGGCCGCGACAGGATATGCGAGGACATATCCGCCACAATCGGCACGCCGTGTGTATCGGGCATACCCAAGAACTCCACGCCGCAAATCGTCTCATTGGTACACACATGCAAGTAAGCCGCATCGCGGTTGAGCGTCCAGCCTGCCAGTGATGGCACATGGGTGAAATTGTCTGACGCGCCATTGGCCACCACGCGAATATCGCCAAACGGGCGCGCATCTTCCACGCTGCGCTGGCTCCAAGTGCCGGTGATGGCGTAATCCGCGCTTTTACCGGCCAGCAAATTCAGTGGAATCATCGCGTTCTCGGCAATCGCTCCGCCCTGCAAGAACAGCACTTTGTAGTTCGGAGGAATATTGAGCAGAGAGCGCAAATCCGCCTCTGTCTTGGCGAGGATGCTCATGAACTCTTTGCCGCGATGCGACATTTCCATCACGCTCATACCGCTGCCATGCCAATCCAGCATTTCGGCCTGAGCGCGCAGCAGCACGGCTTTGGGCAATACTGCCGGGCCGGCGGAGAAGTTGTAAACAGTTTTAGTCATTGCTTGCTACGATTTCTTCCAAACAATCATTCTTCTTCGTCAGTTTCGACGATTTTTTCCATACCGGCCAGTTTCTCGCCTTCGCCCAAGTTGATGAGCGTTACGCCTTGCGTTGCACGGCCTAGCTCGCGAATCTCCTTGACGCGCGTGCGAATCAGCACGCCACCCGTGGTAATGAGCATAATCTCATCATCCTCACTCACCAGTTTGGCAGCTACAGCAACACCATTGCGTTCGCTAATCGCAATCGCTTTCACGCCTTGCGTACCGCGGCCGGAATGGCGGAACTCGGCCAGCACGGTGCGCTTGCCATAGCCATTCTCGGTGGCTACCAGCACCGATTGCTGGTCATTTTCGGCAATCAGCAAGGACAACACTTTTTGTTTCGCTCCCAGCTTCATGCCACGCACGCCACGGGTCGCGCGGCCCATTGGGCGCACATCGTCCTCGGTAAACCATACCGCCTTGCCGCCATCAGAAACCAGCACAATATCATTCTTGCCATTGGTAATCTCGGCACCAATCAGGTAATCACCATCATCCAGTTTAATCGCGATAATGCCGGATTTACGCGGGTTGGCAAATTCCGTCAACGCAGTTTTCTTCACGGTGCCTTGTGCTGTAGTCATGAAGATGTAATGATTCTCGTCAAACTCTTTCACCGACAAAATAGCATTAATTTTCTCACCCTCTTCAAGCGGGAAGAGGTTTACGATCGGCTTGCCACGCGATATGCGGCTGCCTTGCGGTACCTCGTACACTTTCAGCCAATACACCTGCCCCAAGCTGCTGAAGCACAGGATGTAGTCATGCGTGTTAGCCACGAACATCTTGTCGATGAAATCGTCTTCCTTGGTGGCCGTTGCTTGCTTGCCACGGCCACCGCGGCGCTGTGCGCGATACTCATCCAGCGGCTGGGATTTGATATAGCCGGTATGCGACAAAGTCACCACCACGTCTTGCGGCGAAATCAAGTCTTCCAGCGACAGATCCTGGCCGTTAACCACGATCTCGCTACGGCGCTTGTCGCCAAACTGCTGGCGGATAGCGCCGAGTTCTTCGACGATGATCGCTGTCACGCGCTCTGGCTTGGCCAGAATATCCAGCAAGTCGGCAATAATATCCATTACCTCTTTGTATTCGCTGACGATCTTGTCCTGCTCCAGCCCGGTCAAGCGCTGCAGGCGCATCTGCAGGATTTCCTGTGCCTGCACATCCGACAGTCTGTAACCGTTCGGTGTCAGGCCAAAATCCACGCTCAGGCCTTCCGGACGCGCCGCTTCCATCGCGGCACGTTTCAGCATCTCTTCCACCACTGGCGAATGCCATGTTTTCGCCATCAAGGACACTTTCGCTTCCGGCGGCGTCGGCGCGGCTTTGATGATCGCAATCATCTCGTCCACGTTGGCCAGCGCGACTGCCAAACCTTCCAGCACATGACCACGGTCGCGCGCCTTGCGCAGCTCGAACACCGTACGGCGGGTCACCACCTCGCGGCGATGGCGCAGGAAGGCTTCCAGCATCTGCTTGAGATTCAGCAAACGTGGCTGTCCGTCCATCAAGGCCACCATGTTCATGCCAAACGTATCCTGCAGCTGGGTCTGTTTATACAAGTTATTCAGCACAACTTCAGGAATTTCGCCACGCTTCAGCTCGATTACCACGCGCATACCGGATTTATCGGATTCGTCGCGCAGATCGGAGATACCTTCGATTTTCTTCTCGTTGACCAGTTCGGCGATCTTTTCAATCAGCGACTTTTTGTTGACCTGATACGGCAACTCGTCAATGATGATGGCCTGGCGGTCGCCTTTGCCAATCTCCTCGAAATGCGTACGGCCACGCATCACCACACGGCCGCGGCCAGTGCGATAGCCCTCTTTAACGCCAGTGGTGCCATAGATGATACCCGCGGTCGGGAAATCCGGCGCCGGGACAATATCGATCAACTCATCTACCGAGATTTCCGGGGTTTTCAGCACAGCCAGACAAGCATCCAGCACCTCGCCCAAGTTGTGTGGTGGAATGTTCGTCGCCATGCCCACGGCGATGCCGGAGCTGCCGTTAATAAGCAGGTTAGGGATACGCGCTGGCATGATGAGCGGCTCGCTTTCGGAGCCATCGTAGTTAGGGCCAAAATCGACAGTTTCCTTGTCAATGTCTGCCAGCAACTCATGCGCGATTTTCGCCATACGGATTTCCGTATAACGCATCGCCGCCGCGTTATCGCCATCCACAGAGCCGAAGTTACCCTGGCCATCCACCAGCATGTAGCGCAACGAGAAATCCTGCGCCATGCGGACAATAGTGTCATAGACGGCCGTATCTCCGTGCGGGTGGTACTTACCAATGACATCACCCACGATACGCGCAGACTTTTTGTATGGCTTGTTATAGTCATTTGAAAGCTCATGCATCGCATAAAGTACGCGCCTATGCACAGGCTTCAGGCCATCGCGCACATCAGGCAGCGCGCGGCCTACAATTACGCTCATGGCGTAATCGAGGTAGCTGCGGCGCATCTCATCTTCCAGGCTAATCGGGAGGGTTTCTTTAGCGAATTGATGATCCATTTTCTTAAAATTTTGGTTAAAAATTATCCTTGGAATTCTACCATGAGACACCATATGTAAGCGCAGGCTTTTTACGTTTTATCGTCATTTACCCAACCTATCATATTAATTAATAAATTAAATTAGAAATAAATCTATGTTTAATTTAATCTATTGAAAATTTTTTATAAACTTGATCATTTTTAAGGAGAAATCAATGGCCGTTCTAGTCGGAAAACCAGCACCGGACTTCACCGCAGCAGCAGTGATGGGCGACAATCAAATTCGCGAAGATTTTCACTTGGCCTCGTACATCAAAGGTAAGCCAGCTGTCATCTTCTTTTACCCACTCGACTTTACTTTCGTATGCCCTTCCGAGCTGATCGCATTCGACCATCGTCTAGCTGAATTCAAAAAACGTGGTGTGGAAGTAATCGGCGTTTCGATCGATTCACACTTCACCCATTTGGCATGGAAAAATACC
>JBGAVM010000001.1:0-237010 GCA_044228125.1 Methylophilus sp. | reverse complement strand
CCGGCCACCAGGCTGTAGCTCAGGGTGTCGCCGTCTTCGTCGGTGGCGTTGGCATCGGTGATGGTCATGCCGACCGTGGCCGTGCCTTCGGTGATGCTGGCAATGGTGCTGCTGAAGCTCAACACCGGCGCGTCGTTGACTGGATTAACATTGAGCGTGATAGTGTTAGGTGTTGTGTCAAAAGCACCCAGATTGTCTTGTACGCTAAATGTAAAACTGGCGTAATTCACACCGTTTGCATTTGATGCCGGTGTGAATACCAAATTGCCTAGCTGTGCCTGCGGGATAACTTGCCCAGCAAACACGTCCGTACCATTCAGTTTCAGGCTACCAGCCGCTGGCAAGCTATCTATACGCACGGCAAGCAACGTTTGCCCCAGATCTACATCGTTAAACCCAAAATCACTCGCAGCAAAAGTTTTGCTCGTATCTTCATCAAAGGTAAAAGTATTGTCGGCACCTGTTGGCGACGTATTGTTGCCCACATTGACTGTGAGTGTACCGACACTGCTTCCTCCATTACCATCACTAAGCGTGTAATTAATAATAACGGGGCCAGTGGTCGCAGGTGCAGGAACAAAATTAATCGTGCCGTCCGGGTTTAAGGTCACCGTACCCAACGCAGGATTGGCAAGCACGGGATTACTGACTGTCAGTGTGTCACCATCCGCATCCGTATCATTAGCTTTGACATCAATATTGTTAATTGCCGTATTGATTGGTGTTGAGGCTGCATCAGGATTAGCTACTGGGTTATCGTTAACCGCTGCCACATTGACTGTAACAGTTGCGGTGGAAATATCACCGTCGGCATCTGTAATAGTATAAGTAAAGCTATCCGGGCCATGATAGTTAGTGCTCGGCGTATAGATAAATGTACCGTTCGCGTTAATAACAACGGTGCCGTGGGTCGCTCCAGTACCCAGTGCCCACACATTGCTGCCATCTGCGCTCGATGTGTCATTAGCCGCCAGATTACCGTTAAACACCATATCTTCCGTCGCGTTTACGGTATCGTTGACTGCTACCGGAAGACTATCTACAGGAGGAGTGGCCGAGGTACCAGAAAATGCGCCTTGATTAGGCTCCGCAATGGCAAACGTAATCTCGGGGACAACATTACGGCTGCCATCAAAAGTGAAAGCCAGCGGATTGACGGCTTCGACGATCCGTTGGAGACTCACGAAATCGAAGCCATAGCTGGTGGTTGAGCCGCCATCAATCCCGGCAGCCGTTTCTTCCAGCACCTCGCCAATATCACGGCCATCGTTAATTGCCTTGATGACAGCCTGAATAGTGGCTTGGTCAACTGCACTGTCGCCCGAACTAGGGGGCAATGCATCTGCAAATTCCGGCGTGAACTTCACGATTTGCTCGGCAAATACTTGCATTACCTTGCCGTTTTGCAACTGCAGTTCGACAATCGCGCCATTAGGCGTGATGATAGTGTCGCCCGGCTGGATGGTATCCCCCAGGCGCAATGGCTTTTTGAGCCCGCTTTCCGTCACGACCATGACGTTTCTGACTGCATCCGCTGTGCCGTTGATTGCAACTACTGTACCGAGTACTGCCATAATGATGTCCTCTGACCTCTATTCGATTTACGCGTATAAAACACGCCTATTGTGCGCATTAAATAAAAAATCCGGCGGGCTGGATATTGTCCTGAAGGACAATAAGGATAAGACTTGGCTGGCTACCTGATCAGGCAGCCAGTTCAAGCTTTTTTTTGAGCGAAATACCTTCTGCAAGAGGTTTGTCAGCCATGTCTGTTGGCTTGGATGTAACAGCATGCGGCAAACGTACATCCTGTGCTTTGCTGTTAAGCACCAAGGCAAGTTGCAATCTATCCTTTAGACCCAGACGTTCCAGCGTAGCAGAAATATGCGCTTTGACGGTACGCTCGGTAATATCGAGCATCCTGGCGATTTCCTTGTTGCTCAAGCCTTTGGCGGCTTCCAGCGCAACTTCTTTTTCCCGTGGTGTCAACAAGTCCAGTGCTTGCTTCACTTCTGCTTCTGCGTTATGCACCAAAGGCTTGCTGGCTTCAATCATTGTCTGTAGCAAATCCCGCCCAAGCCAGATTCCGCCATACGTGATTACGGTTTTCAACTCTTTCAGCACGCTGGCTGGGCTATAGGCATGGCAATATCCTGCCGCACCCTTGCCCAGCATTGCCATGGCTTCGGCCTGGTTAGGTGTATTGGCAAGCACAACGATTTTGGAAATCTGGAACTTTCTGGTGATGTCTGCCATGGTTCGTTCCAGCCAGGCTTGGTTGCTGGTGTTGGCATGCACCCAGAATAGCACTGGCTCATTTACCGGCACCGTGACGGCTGAGCTAGCAACCATGGCACCGGGACATGCCTCGGTCCAGTTTTCCAGCATATTGCCATGTGGGCAAATAAATATGTCGCGCATCATCTCTCCGTAAAAGCGTAGGCCTTGGCTTTCAATACTGGTTTCAGCAGGTAGGAAAGTACGGATTTCTTACCAGTGATAATATCCACCTGCGCCACCATGCCAGGGATAATAGGCAAGCCCTTACCTAACGTCGGCTTTAAGGTACGTACCTTGACGATATAGAAAGCGTTGCCTTTATCATCTATTACTGTATCGGCAGAAATGCTTTGAACTTTAGCTTCCATGGTGCCGTAAATGGTATAGTCGTAGGCTGTCAGCTTAACGTTTGCACGCTGGTCCAAGCTGACAAAGGCAATATCCTTGGGCTGAATCTTGGTTTCCAGCACCAAAGCATCGTCTGTTGGCACCAGTTCTAGCACTTCTTTGCCAGGCTGGATCACGCCGCCCACAGTATTGAAAAACAGGCGGCTGACAGTACCATTGACCGGTGATTTCAGCGTAGACTGTTTTACCTTGTCACTTAAAGCCACACTGGCTTCAGTCAACGCATTCAGTTTGGCGGTAGTTTCCGCCAACTCTGCACGCACTTTACTGCGAAAACTTTGCTGAGTCTCACTGATTTTGCGGTTGGCCTCGGCAATCGCTGCTTGCACACGACCGATTTGCGCTTTGGCTTGATCCCGCTCACCCAGCAAACGTGCCGCATCACGCTCTAGCCTGAGCAAGTCGACTTCCGAAACAGCCCCACTGGCTTCCAGTGGGCGAGTTACGGCCAATTCCCGGCTTGTTAGGTCATAGCCTTTTTGTGCCTGCTCAAATTTGGCACGCGTCTCAGCCAGTTCTCGCTCGCGCTGATTCAACTGTTCGTTGGCAATCGCAATCTGGGAGGCCAACTCTTCATTGCTAGCCATATAAAGTGCCCTCTCCTGAGCATAGACATCCGGCGCTTCTTTTTCAACCTCCTTGGGTGGGCTAAACACATGCCCCGCCGCCAAAGCTTGCAAACGTGATTGCTTAGCAAGTAATGACAGATATTGCGAGCGGTTTTCACGCAAAGAGGACACTGCCCGTGTCTGATCGATGCGAACCAAGGGCTCACCCTCTTTTACCACTTGCCCTTCATGCACCAACAACTCGGACACGATCCCGCCATCCAGCGATTGCACCACTTGCACTTGTTTGGAAGGAATTACGCGCGCATCGCCGCGCGTCACCTCATCTATCTTGGTTACGCCGGACCAAACCAGCAATACGGCCAGCGTAGCACCTGTCCAGTACAACATCTTCCGGGCACGCAATGGTGTTTGCTCCAGCATGGTCAAATCCGCCTCTTCTTCCCATGCATGTTCTTCTTTGGTATGCGCAGGTGCCCATTTCTCCAGCAACACATGCACCGGCTTGCTCAACCAGGCGCGCGCCTTGAAGAAAGCATGCAGTTTGGCTAACTTTTCAAATAGCTGCTGACTCATGCCGCCTTACCTATTCTGCCGTTGCGCAAAGCATCAATCACTTGATCCTTGCCGCCATCGGCGACAACTTTTCCAGCGTCAATCACAATAATACGGCTCACCAGGTCAAACAGGGCCGAGCGATGGGTGATCACCATCACCGTTTTACCTTCCGAAGCCTCTTTCAGGCGCGCACGCACATAATCCTCACCCGAATGATCCATCGCACTGGTCGGCTCATCCAACAGAATGATGGAAGGGTTGTTAATCATCGCCCTGGCGATGCCCACCCCTTGGCGTTGCCCGCCCGAAAGTGTCTCGCCGCGTTCACCCACCGGCATATCAAACCCTTTAGGATGTGTGTTGACGAACTCGGCGATCCCGCCGATATTGGCAGCCCTCAGCACCTGTGCATCCTCGGCATGCGGTGCCGCAATACAAATGTTCTCACGCATGGTGCCAAAAAACAGGTTGGTTTCCTGCTGCACATAACCAATGCTGCGCCGAAGCTCAGCCGGGTCAATCTGGCGCGCATCAATACCATCGATCAGAATGGCGCCAGAAGTCGGCCGGTACAGGCCAAGAATGAGCTTCTGCAAGGTTGACTTGCCCGAACCCATGCGCCCAAGCACCGCCACATGCTCACCGGCGCGGATTTTGAAAGAAACGTTCTTCAAAGCGACGATGTCTGTGCCAGGATAGTTGAAGCTTACATCCTTGAATTCAATGTCACCGGCAAAGGCATTGCGGGAAACGAAATTCGATTCTCGAGGCCGTTCCACCGGCTTACTCATTATCTCATTCAGCGAAGTCAGTGCCGTGGCGGCATTATGATACTGCGTCATCAAGCCTGCAGATTGTGCAATTGGCGCCAGCGCACGCCCTGCCAACATAGTGCTGGCAATCAGGCCGCCCATGGTTATATCGCCTTGGATCACCAGATAAACGCCCAGCAATACCAATATCACATTAACCAACTGCTGAATGCCATTTGATCCGTTACCGATAGACGAGGACAGCAATTTCAGCTTTCCGCCTACCTCGGTCAGAAAGCGCGAACTTTGCTCCCATTTGCGCTGCATGTACCCTTCTATCCCCAGGGCCTTGATAGTTTCCAGCCCCACCAGGCTTTCGATCAAAGTGGCATTACGCACAGCACTGGCCCGGAACATGGTTTCCGAAAGCTCCTGCATCTTGATTTGTACGCTAAAAGCATAGATGAGCAGTACAGCAGCACCAATCAGCACAGGGATAATCATAAAAGGCGAAATCCAGGCGATGACCAGTATAAAAATAAGCGCAAAGGGAATATCAATCAACGCGATAATCGTCGTCGAAGTAATGAAGTCGCGTATGGTCTCGAAAGCACGTAGATTAGAAGCAAACGAACCAGCCGAACTTGGCCGCATCTCGAAACGCGTACCCAGCACCTGCTCCATGATGCGCGCCGTCAGTTTAATATCTACCCGGTGGCTGGCCCAATCCAAGAAATAGCCGCGAATTGAACGCAACACAACATCGGCACAAATCACTAGAGCAATGCCCACTACTAGCACCCACAAGGTTTCCACTGAGCGGTTAGGCACGATCCGGTCATAGACGTTCATCGTAAATATCGGCATTGCAAGGGCAAACAGGTTGATCAGAAATGCCGCCAGCATGATGTCGCGGTAGATTAGCCTGTTCTCGGCCAGCGTGCCCCAGAACCAGTGTTTGAGGTACACCTTGCCAACGCCTGGAGCCCGCTGGTCAAACTTGAACTTAGGTTTGGCGACAATGGCATAGCCGGCATAGCGCTCGGCTAACTCAGCAGCTGACAGTTGCACCTCAGCATCTCCCAGCTCCGGGAAAATAACCCGCGCATGGTGTTTCTCTGCATCCCAACCCAAAAACAGGCAAGCTTCTTCATCTTTCAACAACAAAATCACTGGCAACAGTTCTGCCCGAATCGCTTCCAAGGGCTTTTTCAACACATTACTTGCCAGATTGGCGCGCTCGGCAGCACGCTTGAACAACGCAGGCGACAATCGCCCCTTATTCAAAGGCAGCCCGGCAATCAGTGCATCCTGGGAAATGTTGATGCCATGCATGCGGCATACCACCAACAGGCATTCCAGCAGGCTATCCGGCACCTGATGTGGCGGCGCCGCATGCTGCATTTCATCTGACACATCATTCATGTTCATTTTTCGTCATCTATGGTGACTACAATTGCATTACTTTAATGTATTTTTTCTAACAATTACAGCATTTTACAGCGCATTTTAAACCTGATTTCAATGATTAGACCCATGAAAAGCCCTGATTTCGGCCATTTGCACGCTGCGGGCAACATTTACCGAGAAATTGCGTGCAAAAACCATGCCTGTAGAAAGAGATTGGAAGAGTGTCAAGTATTGGAGGCGCGTGGCGGAGTCGAACCGCCCTAGATGGATTTGCAATCCACTGCATAACCGCTTTGCTAACGCGCCGCTGAAAGCACCGAGTAACCTTACTCAAAACTAAGTGCTTAAAACTAAAAAAGGGATAGCTAATGCAATCCCTTTTTTAAAATTTGGAGCGGGAAACGAGTCTCGAACTCGCGACCTCAACCTTGGCAAGGTTGCGCTCTACCAACTGAGCTATTCCCGCGTCGTCGTAAAGAAGAGCATTCTAGCGACTTTTAGAAAAGTGTCAAGGCAACTTTGCAAAAAAACCCGTTTTTTTCATTGCACTTGTCAGTGCCCTTAGAGGCGCTTGCAGATTGCCTTGCAGGGCAATGCACCTCACAATGAAACGCGTGTGCGAGATTTGCCTTTAAAATCAATCCGCGCGGCTGATTTGCGGCCAGGCGGCCTTGAGATAGTAAGCCATGGAGACCAATGTCAGAATCGCGGCAATCACGATCAGGATACGCCCGTAGAACCGCGTGTCGAACGCGCCCCAAGAACCTAAGCCGATGCTATCCCAATACAATAGCAGCTCAATCGCAATCATCTGCACCGCAGTTTTCCACTTGCCGATATTGGCCACCGCCACGCTGCCGCGCTTACCCGCCTCGGCCATCCATTCGCGCAGCGCGCTAATGGCGATTTCGCGGCCAATAATAATCAGCGCAATCACCGCGCCAACGCGCTCAAACTCCACCAGCACAATCAGCGCCGCAGCTACCATGAGCTTGTCGGCTACCGGGTCGAGAAACGCGCCGAATGCGGATGTTTGGTGATACTTGCGCGCCCACCAGCCATCCAGCCAGTCGGTAAACCCGGCTACGGCAAAAATCACCGCTGCGGTCAAATTAACCCAATGCGCGGGGAACCCGAAAATATCGAACGAGGACTTGGGGAAGTAAAAAATGCCCACAAATACCGGTATCAGCGCAATGCGCAGCACGGTCAGGATATTCGGAATGTTC
This sequence comes from Methylophilus sp., assembly GCA_044228125.1. Lineage (GTDB taxonomy): Bacteria > Pseudomonadota > Gammaproteobacteria > Burkholderiales > Methylophilaceae > Methylophilus. The sequence goes on along the minus strand of JBGAVM010000001.1, from coordinate 229,804 downwards.
CACTGCATCTAATGTAGCCCGTCGTATATGGTTTTTGCCAGGCTCAGACTAATGCCGTCCACCTGCGCCAGTTCGTCTATGCTAGCATTTTTTACGCCTTCCAGGCCACCAAAGCGTGTCAACAACGCTTTGCGCCGTTTTGAGCCGATGCCGTCAATCTCCTCTAGGCTGGATTTGACGCGCGCCTTGCCGCGTTTGGCGCGATGGCCGGAGATGGCGAACCGGTGCGCCTCGTCGCGGATATGCTGCAACAAATGAAAGCCGGTGTTATCGGTCGGCAAGTTCAGCATCTCGCCGGTATCCGCAACAATCAAGGTCTCCAGGCCGGGCTTTCTGTCCTCTCCTTTGGCAATACCGATGAGCTGAATATCGCTCAGGCCGACCTCGTTCATCACCTCGATCGCCACGCCCAACTGGCCTTTGCCGCCGTCAATGAACACCACATCTGGCCGCTTCCCTTCGCCTTCGGCGACCTTTCTATACCTTCTGGTCAGCGCCTCGCGCATTGCGGCGTAATCGTCGCCGGGCGTAATGTCGGTGATATTGTAGCGGCGGTATTCGCTATTCTGCATCGCACCTTTGTCAAACACCACGCAACTCGCCACTGTCGCCTCGCCCATGGTATGGCTGATGTCGAAACACTCGAAACGCTCTGCGCTTTCCGGCAGATGCAGCGCCTCGCGCATAGCTTGCAGACGCGCTTCCTGATTGGCTGTGGACGATGCCCGCTGTGCCAGCGCCAGCTCAGCGTTCTTCTGCGCCATTTTCAGCCAAACGCGCTTATCGCCGCGCGTTTGCGCTTGTGTTTGTATCTTCACCTTGCGCTCGGCCTGCTCGCTCAAACTGGCCTCAAACTGCGCCGCGTCGAGTTCCACACCACACACAATCAACGGCGGCGTATTCTGCGCCACATAATGCTGCGAAATAAACGCCTCCAGCACCTCCGTCAAGTCTGCGTCCTGCGTATTTTTGGGGAAAAAGCTTTTGTCGCCCAAGTGCTGCCCGCCGCGTATCATCACCAGATTGATGCAATACCCGTCTTTATTGGCTTGCCCTTGACCATCAGCAAGTGCAATCACGTCCGCATCGTTCACGCTAAAATCGCTGACAAACTGCTTGGCCTGTACCTGCCGCAACGCCTGCATACGGTCGCGATATACCGCCGCCATCTCGTACTCAGTGGCCTCAGCAGCCGCATTCATGCGCGCTCCCAGCGCATTCAGCACCTCGTTGGTTTTACCATTCAAAAACAGCGCAGCGTCTCTCACATCATTGGCATAATCGTCAGACTTGATGTAATCCACACAAGGCGCGGTGCAGCGCTCTATCTGGTATTGTAAACAAGGCCGGGAGCGGTTTTGGAACACGCTGTCCTCGCAAGTGCGCAATTTAAATACCTTTTGCAGCAACTGAATGCTCTCGCGCACCGCCACCGCATTGGGGAAAGGCCCGAAATACTGATGCCCCTTTTTCTGCGTACCGCGATGGAACGCTAGCCGTGGGAATTCGTCATTGGAAATCGTGATGTAAGGGTACGACTTATCGTCGCGAAACAAGATGTTATATCGCGGCGACAAACCCTTGATGAGGTTGTTCTCCAGCAACAGCGCCTCGGCCTCGGTGCGCGTCACCGTCGTCTCGATTTTCGTGATTTGCGAAACCATCATCCGCGTGCGCGGACTGGGAATATTTTTATTGAAATACGATGAAACGCGCTTTTTGAGATCCTTTGCCTTACCGACATAAATCACGGCGTCCTCCGCATTCATCATGCGGTAGACGCCGGGAAGATTGGGCAGCGATTTTAGGATGGATTTAGTGTTGAACATCGGCCCGGTTTGTCAGCCCAGTAGATTCCCGCCTATCGCCCAGTCTTCGTATTCAACTTCCTCGAACACGATATAGGTGTAGTTGGCGGGCTTGTGGGCGTGCTTTTGCAGGGTTTCGGTAATTTCTTTGGCGATTTGCGCTTTTTGCTCTTTGGTGACCGAACCGGCGAGTTTGACGTTGACGTAAGGCATGATTTTCTCCTTTAAAAATTTCACCCTCTCCCCCTACCCCTCTCCCGCAGGCGGGCGAGGAATCAAAGGAGTTTTTGGATTGCCGCGAACACGTCGTGAAACATCGCTTCAGTCAATCGGCGGGTTTGCGTGTTGTAGCGGCTGCAATGATAACTATCCACCAAAACCATGCCGTTGGGAAGAGTGTGTTGCGCGGCGTGGCCAAATTTGTAATCTTTGATTTTCAGACCCAAGCCTTTGATGACGGCTTGGTGCGCGATAAGCCCCAAGGCCAAAATGACGCTGTTTGCGGGCAGTTGTTGCAGTTCGGCAGAAAGAAAAGCATTGCAGGTGGTGATTTCTGCCGGGAGCGGTTTGTTCTCCGGTGGCAGGCATTTCACCGCGTTGCTGATGCGGCAATTGATAAGCCGTAGCGGGTCGTCCGCCGCGATAGACTGCGGCTGCGTGGCAAAGCCGAATTCGTGCAAGGTCTCGTACAGCAGCACACCGGCGTAATCGCCCGTAAACGGTCTACCGGTGCGATTTGCCCCGTGCATACCAGGTGCCAAACCGACGATGAGCAGCCGCGCATTCGCATCGCCAAACGGCGGTACGGGTTTGCAGAAATACGTGGGATTTTTGGTTTTGACGTCCGCCAAAAAATCGGCCAAACGCGTGCAACGTTTGCAATCAATATCAAAACAATCGGCCTGGGAGGCAGTATCCATGCGCCTTCTAGCCTTACTCTTTAATATTGATATAAACACGCCGTATCAGCGGTACGGTCATGGCCGTGAGTAGCACTGCACTCAAAAGCGAGAGTATGGGGTCTATAATCTGCCAGCCGGTAAAGTAGATAATCGCGCCCGCAGCAATGGCAGCTACCGAGCCGACGACATCGCCAATTACATGCAGGTAAGCAGCTTGATTGTTGAGGTTTTCGCCATGATGATGCGCCTGATGATGCAGTTGCCAAGCTACGATGAGGTTAACTACCAAGCCTGCTAGCGCAATCCACACTACCGCGCCGCCAGCCACTTGCGGCGGGTTATGCAGCCGCGCTATCGCCTCGTAGGCGATACCGGCGATAATCACCAGCATTAGCACGGCATTGATACCACTGGCCCACAGCTCCGGATAAGGAATGCCATAACGATTGCGTTTAACTTGTTGATGTGCTGCCAAGTGTGCGGCCCACCATGCCAAACCAAGCGAAACAGTATCTGCCAGCATATGCCCGGCATCACTCAGTAAGGCCAACGAGTTGGTCCACCAGCCGCCCCAAGCTTCCAGCAGCGCAAATCCCAGTATCAGGAAAAATGGCAAGCCGTAATGAGTATGGTCGTGCGGGTGTTCGTGAGAGTGGTGATGATCGTGATGCGATTTTGTCATGGGCGCCATTATCGCATCGAATGGCAAAACGTAAAACAAAACAGCATCACGGTTTAGGCAATGCTGCCTTGCTGGAAACAACACTAATTATTTCTTGTCACCCATTCTTTCGCAATGATCTTTTTGCTTATCCTGCATCTTATCGTGCATCGCTTTCTTCTCAGCCTCGTCCACAATGCCGTCGCCATTAGCATCCATCCGTTTAAACATTTCTTCGGCATGCTTATCATGATGCGCCTTGAACTCATCGTGACTTAACTTGCCATCAGCATTGGCGTCCGCCTCCTTGAACATTTTGCCTTTTTCCTTGCAACATCCGGCCTCATGTTTCTTGCAACAGCATCCGTCTTCATGTTCAGCATACACCAGGCCTGTCTGCATTAAACCCACCATCGCAACCGCAGTTAACATCCATTTCAAACTCATTATTTTCTCCATGATTAATCACACAATAACCTGTAACGTTTATGAGACCGCGTTGTTCGCGTAAAATTCCATTATGCTTAGTTATCGTCACGCTTTCCATGCCGGCAACCATGCCGACGTGCTCAAACACTTTATTTTCTGCCTAGTGCTGGATTATTTCAACCAAAAGGATAAACCTTATTGGGTCATCGATACGCACGCCGGGGCGGGTTTGTATCAGCTGGATAGCGGCTTTGCCGCGCAAAATGCCGAGTGGAAGAACGGCATAGACAGGCTTTGGCAGGCAGCCTCTTTGCCTGCCGTGCTGCAACCTTTCCTGCGCGTGATTCAGTTAGCCACGCCGCAAAGCGCGCACAAGCTGTATCCCGGCTCGCCTTTGTTTGCAAAAGCCATGCTAAGGGAGCACGATAAATTGCGGCTGTTCGAACTGCATCCGGCGGATAACAAGCTATTACTGGAGACCTTTTCCGGGCAAGGCCGGCAAGTCAAAATCGAGCTACAAAACGGCTTCGAGGGCATCAAGGCGTGCCTGCCGCCGCCCACCAAGCGCGCGGTGGTGCTGATAGACCCGCCATACGAGGTGAAAGAGGATTACAAGCACGTGGTGAAATGCCTGCAAGACAGCCTGAAGCGCTTTTCCACCTGCACATATCTGGTGTGGTACCCACTGCTGCAACGCGCAGAGCCGCTACAGATGGTAGAACAGCTGAAGCAACTCAGCCCCAGCAACTGGCTGGATGTGACACTCAGCATTGAAGCGCCGCACAAAGATGGCTTTGGCATGTATGGCAGCGGCATGTTCATCATCAACCCGCCGTGGACACTGCCCAATACCTTGCAGGAAGCCATGCCCGCGCTGCGTAAGCTGCTGGCTTTGGACAAAGAAGCTACTGACTTTACGCTGTCACACCAAATCAGTTAAGATTCCGGCTACTTTATTTGAGAAAGATACCATGCAACAACCTAGCAAAAACGAATACCACCAAAGCAACATCATGACCAATATTCTGTTCGGCAGCCGCTGGCTGCAACTGCCACTATATTTGGGCCTGATCCTGGCACAAGCCGTATATGTCTATTTTTTTGGTGTCGAGCTGTGGCATCTGGTGACACACGCGCAAGCTATTAAAGAAGCGGACATCATGTTAATTGTTTTGGGGTTGATTGACGTGGTGATGATTTCCAACCTGCTGATTATGGTTATCGTCGGCGGTTACGAAACGTTTGTATCGCGCCTGAATCTGGAAGGTCACCCGGACGAGCCGGACTGGCTGTCACACGTGAACGCCAACCTGTTGAAAGTAAAGCTCGCCACGGCGATTATCGGCATTTCTTCAATTCATTTGCTGAAAACGTTTATCAACGCCGAAAACCTGAGCGACAAAGTGCTGATTGCGCAAACCGTGATTCATATGGCGTTTATCGTATCGGCGGTATCCATTGCCTATATCGACAGGCTGATGAGCCACGCCGATGGCAAGCACTAAGTCAAAATCCTATTCATTATAGAAACACCCGCCCTGGAAGCCGCATCCTACTTGCCTTCCAAGGCAATGATTTACTTAATGAACGCGCCGGCTAAATATACTGCGCAATGATATAGCCGATGACGATGCCAACCAGCAACGCAATGGTCAGCCCGCGATAGGTTAACACATCCTGGCTATAGCCGCGTTTGATGGCAACGTAAGCCACCAGATAGCCCACCGCATTCAGCAGCCAGATAAAACCGATACTCAGCACTTTGACAATCAGCGGGCCGATGAGCGGCACCAGCCCAACCACGCCGACCAGCCAGGCAAACGCGCCGGAAAGCAGGCCAATCACCACACTGCCGCCAGCAATCACTTTGTGATCCACATGGTAGCGCTGTCCCAGAAAAATCAGCAATGCAATCAGCAGCAAGGCTGGCAGCATTACACGCCAATCTTTCCAGCTGAATTTACCGAACGGGCTTTTTTCCGGCTGCTCGGTCATTTAAGCTGACTCGGCAATTGGAATCACTTTCTTCACTTTTTCCAGCGCAGGCTTGTATGCAGTCATCTGATCAAAGTTCAGATATTTGTAGATGTCCGCCGTGTTGGCGAGTTTATTGCCAATGGTTTCCAGATACTCTACGGTTGTCGGTACACGGCCAAGTTTGGCGCATACAGCAGCCAGCTCAGCTGAGCCCAAATAAACGCGCGCATCCTTGCCCATGCGGTTGTCGAAATTACGGGTTGAGGTAGAAAACACTGTCGCCTTGTCCGCCACGCGTGCCTGGTTGCCCATGCACAGGCTGCAACCCGGCACTTCGGTACGTGCACCAGCCAGGCCGAATGTGCTGTAAACGCCCTCTTCGCGCAACTGGTTTTCGTCCATCCTTGTGGGCGGCGCAATCCACAAGCGGGTTGGGATACCCGCCATGCCTTCCAGCACCTTGCCGGCGGCACGGTAATGGCCGATATTAGTCATGCAGCTACCGATGAACACTTCGTCCACCTTATCACCAGCCACAGCAGAAAGCGGCTTGATATCATCAGGGTCGTTCGGGCAAGCTACCAGCGGTTCCTTGATCTCGTTCAAGTCAATCTCGATGACATGCGCATACTCGGCATCAGCATCCGGCTGCAGCAACTCCGGCTTGGCCAGCCAGGCTTTCATACTGTCGATACGGCGCTGCAACGTGCGTGCGTCCTGATAGCCGTCGTCGATCATTTGCTGCAGTAGCACGATATTGGAGTTTAGAAATTCGATTACCGGGGCTTCAGAAAGTAAAACAGTGCAGCCGTTGGCCGAGCGCTCGGCAGAAGCATCGGCAAACTCGAATGCCTGTTCCACTTTCAAGTCCGGCAGGCCTTCGATTTCCAGAATGCGTCCGTTGAACACGTTTTTCTTGCCTTGCTTGCCAACCGTCAGCGTGCCTTCTTTAATCGCGGCATACGGAATCGCATTCACCAGATCACGCAGCGTGATACCCGGCTGCATCTGGCCTTTGAAGCGTACCAGTACAGATTCCGGCATATCCAGCGGCATCGCGCCAGTAGCCGCCGCAAAAGCCACCAGGCCGGAACCTGCCGGGAAGCTGATACCGATTGGGAAACGCGTATGCGAATCGCCGCCAGTGCCGACAGTATCCGGCAGAATCATGCGATTGAGCCAGGAGTGGATCACGCCGTCGCCCGGCTTGAGAGATACGCCGCCGCGACTGGAGATAAATCCCGGCAGTTCGTGCTGCAGTTTGATGTCGACTGGTTTCGGGTAAGCCGCGGTGTGGCAGAAACTCTGCATCACCAAATCACTGCTAAAGCCCAAGCAGGCCAGTTCTTTCAGTTCATCGCGCGTCATGCCGCCAGTCGTATCTTGGGAGCCAACCGTCGTCGCTTTTGGCTCGCAATAAGTACCGGGGCGAACGCCAACCACGCCACACGCTCGACCCACCATTTTCTGGGCAAGCGTAAAACCCTTGCTGGATGCGGCTTCTGGCGATGCCTTGATGAACACGTCCGTTTCGCCCAAACCTAGAGCCTTGCGTGCGTTAGTGGTCAAACCGCGTCCAATAATGAGCGGAATGCGGCCACCTGCACGCACTTCGTCCGGCATAGTGACTGGATTTAGCGTAAATGTCGCAATCAATTCGCCTTTTTCATTCAGTACTTTGCCTTCGAACGGCTTGATGACAATCATATCGCCGGTTTTCATCTTAGAAACATCGCACTGAATCGGCAACGCGCCGGAATCCTCGGCCGTGTTGAAGAAAATTGGCGCAATCTTGCCGCCAATCACCACGCCGCCGGTACGCTTGTTAGGGATATTCGGAATATCATCGCCCATGTGCCACTGCACGGAGTTGATAGCGGATTTGCGCGAAGAACCTGTGCCCACCACATCGCCCACGTAGGCGATTGGCAGGCCTTTTTCTTTTAGTTTGGAAATCGTCGCCAAGCCATCCGGCATCTTGTTGACCAACATGGCTTTGGCATGAAGCGGGATATCAGGACGACTCCAGGCTTCCTGTGCAGGGCTCAAATCGTCAGTGTTGGTTTCGCCATCCACCTTAAAAACGCTGACTTTAATCTCGTTCGCCAGCGCCGGTTTGCTGGTGAACCATTCCGCATTCGCCCAGCTTTTCAGCAGCGCCGTCGCATGTGAATTGCCCGCTTTGTGTTTCGCCGCCACGTCATGGAAGGCATCGAACATCAGAATCGTATGGCTCAAGGCTTTCACGGCTTCTGGCGCCAACGCGGTATCCAGCAACGCAACCAGCGTCTGTACGTTGTAGCCGCCCAGCATGGTGCCCAGCAGTTCCACTGCGTGCTGTGCGCCAATCAACGGAGAGGCAGCCTTGCCGTTCGCCACATCGCTCAAAAATGCGGCTTTGACATAAGCCGCTTGGTCCACACCCGCCGGAATGCGGTTCTCCAGCAGATTGAGCAAAAGCGCGGCGTCCTGCCCGGACGGATTTTTCAGCAGTTCAACCAGCTGCGCGACTTGCTCAGCATTCAGTGGTAGTGGAGGTAAGTTCTGTGCGGCACGCTCGGCAACGTGCTTTTGATAGGCGTCTAACATGATGAATCTACAAGCGAATAAAAATTCAATTATACCGCCAGCTGCCGCAAATCATTCAGCAAAACCACGATTTTGTTTCATTATCATACCAACCGCCCCGCAAGCCGCATCCAGCCTGACTCCCAGAGCAACTTTTTTGGTAATGAATGCGCGCGAGGGTTAAGGTTTGGCTGTCTGATTGCTGTAGCTTGCGTCGCTATACAGCTCTTTGGCAAACGGTGTGCTGCAGCTTTTGCCCTGCGCGCTCGCTACCAGCTTGTCCAATAGGTCGCGCTCGTACTCTGCGCCATGCAGTTTTTGCAGATATGCGCGCACCTCAAACACATCGGCAAACCCGTTCTTGTCGCTATCCATCAGCGCGACCTGGTCTTCCACGGTCGGGCCACTGTATTTCTCGTCGATCAAGGCTTGCACCAAGGTTTCCGCCTGCGCGGCGCTGGCAACACAACTTGCCATAAACAAAAAGGCGATTTTCAGCTGGCGATTCATCATGTCATCCTTATGGTATTCTATGATCGATTCTAGCGCCAAAAATTCCCGCCTTATGTAACCTGGCTCACAAAACTTGAGTTAAATACTCAAGTTTATTTTCTCCGCCCAAATCTTGGGCGCAGCTTCGTGCAAGGATTCGCCTTGCGTAGTCACCGCAACGGTTACTGGCATATCTTCCACCTCGAACTCGTAAATCGCTTCCATCCCCAAATCGGCAAACGCGACCACGCGGGATTTTTTGATGGCTTTGCTCACCAAATATGCCGCGCCACCCACCGCTGCCAAGTAAACGCCTTGATGCTGTTTAATGGCTGCAACCGCTTCCGGGCCGCGCTCGGCCTTGCCTATCATGCCGGTGAGACCCAAACCGAGCATGGTATCGGTATAGGCATCCATTCTGGTTGCGGTGGTCGGGCCTGCGGGGCCGACAGCTTCATCACGCACGGCATCCACCGGGCCAACGTAGTAAATAAAACGGTTATTGAAATCCACCGGCAAAGGCTCGCCTTTTGCCAGCATGTTGGCGATGCGTTTGTGCGCTGCGTCGCGGCCGGTCAACAGCTTGCCGCTCAACAGCAGCGTTTCTCCGGCTTTCCAGCTGGCGGTTTCCGCCTTGGTGATAGCATCCAGATTCACGCGCCGGGATTGTGCGTTCGGCTGCCAATATACATCGGGATAATCGGATTGTTTAGGCGGTTCCAGCGCGGCCACACCGCTGCCATCCAGCACAAAATGCACATGGCGGGTCGCCGCACAGTTGGGAATCATCGCCACCGGTAAACTGGCCGCATGCGTCGGGTAATCCAGAATCTTCACGTCTAAAACCGTTGTCAGCCCGCCCATACCTTGCGCACCGATGCCCAGCTTGTTCACTTTGTCGTAGATTTCCAGCCGCAATTCTTCCAGGCGGCTCTGCGCGCCGCGCGCCTTGAGTTCGTGCATATCGATCGGCTGCATCAGGCTTTCTTTAGCCATGAGCATGGCCTTTTCCGCGCTGCCACCAACACCAATGCCCAGCATGCCGGGCGGACACCAGCCCGCGCCCATATGCGGCACTGTCTCCAGCACCCAATCCACAATGCTCTCGTTCGGGTTGAGCACCGTAAATTGTGCTTTGTTCTCGCTGCCGCCGCCTTTGGCCGCAACGCAAATCTCGATATTGTTGCCGCGCACCAGCTCCACATGCACCACAGCAGGCGTATTGTCGCGCGTATTCTGGCGTTTTCCTGCCGGGTCGTTCACCATCGAGGCGCGCAGCTTGTTTTCCGGCAACAGGTATGCGCGGCGCACGCCCTCATTCACCATCTCTTCCAGCGTCAGATCGCCTTCCAGTTTGGCGCCCATGCCCAGTTTGACGAAAGCCACCACCATGCCAGTATCTTGGCAGAGCGGGCGCTTACCCTCTGCACACATGCGGGAGTTGGTCAGGATTTGCGCAATCGCATCCTTGGCAGCAGGTGATTGTTCGCGCTGATACGCCTCGCCCATCGCGCGCAGGTAATCTGCCGGATGGTAGTAAGAGATGTACTGCAGCGCATCCGCGACGCTTTGAATCACATGTTCTGTTTGAATAACTTTGCTCATTTCGGCATTTTACCAAGTTTGCGCCCGCATTTCGCGCGCAATTTACAAGCGTGGATTTAGCCGCATAAAGCGCGTAAAATATCGGCTTTGCAAAACCTCAAATTTACGCCTTATGTCACTCACCACACTCAATGCCCTTTCCCCACTCGATGGCCGTTACCTGAGCAAGCTGGACGCCCTGCGCCCGTTCTTTAGCGAGTATGCGCTTATCAAGCACCGGGCAAAGGTGGAAGTGGAATGGCTGAAAGCGCTAGCCACCACGCCAGAACTGGCCGAAATCCAGTCGTTCAGCATCGCAACGGTAGTGGAACTGGATGAAGCCATCGCAGAATTCAGCGAAGCGGATGCCGCGCAGGTGAAAGCGATTGAAGCGCGCACCAACCATGATGTAAAGGCGCTGGAATACTGGCTGAAAGAGCAATTCGACGGCAATCCGGAAATCAAGAAAGCCAGCGAGTTCATCCACTTTGCCTGCACCAGCGAAGACATCAACAACCTCTCGCACGGCCTGATGCTGAAAGGCGCGCGTGATACCGTAATATTGCCATTTTTGGCGAATCTAATCGCACGTTTAAGCGAGCTGGCAACACAATTGGCAGACCAGCCCATGCTCTCTCGCACGCACGGCCAAACCGCCTCCCCCACCACGCTGGGCAAGGAGTTGGCGAATGTGGTGTACCGCTTGCAGCGCCAACAAAAACAATTACAAAACAATGAGATACTTGGGAAAATCAACGGCGCGGTCGGCAACTTCAACGCACACCTCGCTGCTTATCCTCACTTTGATTGGGAAGCGTTTGCCAAACGCTTTGTGGAAAGCCTGGGGCTGACCTACAACCCGCTCACCATCCAGATTGAACCGCACGACTACATGGCTGAGCTTTACGACAATCTGGCGCGTATCAACACGATTCTAATTGACTTGAACCGTGACATTTGGGGCTACATCTCGGTCGGCTATTTCAAACAAAAAGTCAAAGCCGGCGAAATCGGCTCATCCACCATGCCGCACAAAGTGAATCCCATCGACTTCGAGAACTCTGAAGGCAACTTAGGCATCGCCAACGCCATTTTGCGCCACATGGCAGAGAAGCTGCCTATCAGCCGCTGGCAGCGTGATTTGACCGACTCCACCGTCCTGCGCAACATGGGCGTAGCGTTTGGTTACAGCCTGCTGGGCTACGATTCCTGCCTGCGCGGCCTGAACAAGTTGGAGGCCAATCCGCAACGACTCGCGGAAGATTTGGACAATAGCTGGGAAGTGCTGGCCGAGCCCATCCAGACCGTGATGCGCCGCTATGGCATCGAAAACCCATACGAGCAGCTTAAAGACCTGACGCGCGGCAAAGGCGGCATTAACAAAGCCTCGCTGCATGCGTTTATCGAAACACTGAAAATCCCGGCGGAAGCGAAAAATGCGCTACTGGAAATGACTCCAGCCAGCTACATTGGTAAAGCGACAGAATTAGTAAAGCGAATTGATTAATGGCTGTTGACACTGAAAGTAACGCTACACTTGCTGTTTTGATTGATGCAGACAATGCACAAGCTTCAATCATTGAAGGGTTGCTGGCCGAGATTGCAAAATTTGGGGTTGCTAGTGTAAAAAGAATATATGGTGATTGGACAACTCCTAACTTGGGGCAGTGGAAAACAACCTTATTAGAGCACTCCATTCAGCCCATACAACAATTTCGATATACCACGGGCAAGAATGCCACTGATAGCGCCATGATTATCGATGCAATGGACTTGCTCTATACCGATAATTTTGACGGCTTTTGTATTGTTTCCAGTGACAGCGACTTCACCAGATTAGCTTCAAGAATTCGTGAGTCAGGAAAGCGTGTGTATGGCTTTGGCGAAAAGAAGACACCTCAACCTTTTGTGGCTGCATGTGACCGCTTTGTATATACCGAAGTATTTTCGCTTAAAACAGACGCTCAAGAAGAGCCAACCAAAATCCCACCTAATAAATTAAGGCAAGATACAAAACTTATCAATCTCTTCAGATCAGCTATAGAAGCTGCCTCGAATGATGATGGATGGGCACATCTGGGCGGCGTAGGAAGTAACATCATCAAGAATGCTCCAGACTTCGACCCTAGAAACTATGGCTACTCAAAGTTAGGAGATTTGGCCATCGCCATCGGCATGTTTGATGTCGAAAAACATCAAACTCACTTGTTACTTAGAAACAAACCAAAAAAATGACCGAAATCCTTGTCTTGTATTACTCCCAAGGCGGTGCGGTGCGCGAAATGGCGCAATTGATCGCACGTGGGGTGGAGAGTGTGCAGGGCGCGAAAGCACGTATTCGTACCGTGCCAAAAGTCTCGGCGAATTGCGAGGCGACCGAAGCTGACGTTCCGGCTAGCGGCGCACCCTATGTGGAATTAAGCGATCTGGAAGAATGTGCCGGACTGGCATTGGGAAGCCCGACGCGTTTTGGCAATATGGCAGCGCCGATGAAGTATTTTCTGGACGGCACTTCCGGCTTGTGGCTGAAAGGCGCGCTGATTAGCAAACCAGCTGCGGTGTTCACTTCCAGCGGCTCCATGCACGGTGGCAATGAAACCACCCTGCTGACCATGATGCTGCCGTTAATGCACCACGGCATGCTGATAGTAGGCCTGCCTTATTCCGAGCCGGCGCTGAGCACTACGCAAAGTGGCGGCACGCCCTATGGGGCAAGCCGTGTTGGTGGCACCATGGATGACCGACCGATTAGCGATGACGAGAAAAAACTCTGCATCGCACTGGGAAAACGTTTGGCCGAAACTGCGTTAAAACTGAACAAATAAACACTTATGAATCTGGCAACTGAAGCAAGGCAATTCCTGCGCAGCACGCGCAGCGGTATCCTTTCCACGTATTCCGCAAAATATGACGGTTACCCGTTCGGCTCGGTTGCGCCATTCGTGCTGGATCATGCCGGCAATCCCATCATCCTCATCAGCAATATCGCGGAGCACACCAAAAACATCACCGCCAATCCCAAAATCTCGTTGCTGGTATTTGCCGGAGCAGAAGACCTGCAAGCCAATGCCCGCCTGACCTTGCTGGGCGAAGCTGTATTGATAGACAAATCAGCAGACGAGCTTTTGCGTGCCCGCTATCTGCGTTATTTGCCGCAGGCAGAAACCTATTTCGACATGCATGATTTTGCGTTCTACCGCATCCAGCCAACATATGTCCGTTACATCGGCGGCTTTGGCAAGATGTCGTGGATGGAAGCCGATAACGTTGCCGCACCCGCGAACCAATTGGCTGAAATCGAAAGCGGCATCCTCGCACACATGAACACCGATCATGCAGACAGCCTGCTGACTTACTGCAAGCATTTCCATGGTATTGAGCCACAACAAGCGGAGATGATAGGCATAGACTGCGATGGCTTTGATGTGCGCATTCACGATACAGCCAATGCCTCACAGATACTGCGCTTTACGTTCGAAAGCCCTGTTACCGATGCTGCCAGTGCACGCGCTGCGTTGGTAACTATGGCAAAAACTAGTCGAACATGATCAATAAGTTGCGTTTGGGCGCCAGTGCCAGCCTGCTTGCCTTGATTTTTCTTTGCCTAAGCTGGGAAACCTTTCTTGCGCCGCTCAAGCCTAGCGGCTCGCTGCTGATACTAAAAGCCGTCCCACTGCTGATACCCTTGTTCGGCATTCTGCGCGGCCAGCGCTACACCTACCAATGGGCCAGCATGTTCATACTGCTCTATTTCATCGAAGGTGTGGTGCGTGCCTGGGCTGACAGCGGCATTTCAGCCACGCTGGCCATTGTCGAAATCCTGTTGTGTCTCATTTTTTTCAGCTGTGCGATTTTTTATGCAAAACTCAGCCGAAACACGGCATAAAAAGGCATGGCTTAATTTATAATTTGTGTCATGCATATTCTGATTTGCAATCCCGTATGAAAATACTACTGTCCAACGACGACGGTTACTTCGCCCCAGGTCTGAACATTTTGGCGCAACACCTTTCTGCCATTGCGCAGATCACGATTGTGGCACCGGAGCGCAATCGTAGTGGTGCCAGCAATTCTCTGACACTCGACCGCCCACTGCGCGTGAGGAAAACCGGCGACAATGCCTATTATGTGGATGGCACACCGACAGACTGCGTGCACATCGCGCTCACCGGCTTGATGGGTAACCTGCCAGACATGGTGATCAGCGGCATCAACGATGGCGCCAACATGGGCGACGACACGATCTATTCCGGCACTGTGGCCGCAGCAATGGAAGGCTACTTGCTTGACATCCCATCCATCGCGATTTCCATGTCGCAACACAACTCGACCTATTTTGAAACTGCGGCAAAAGTCGCGGTTGAACTGGTACAGCAACATATGAAAAAGCAGTTCAAAACACCCACGCTGCTGAATGTGAACGTGCCGGATATTCCCTACGAGCAGCTAAAAGGTAAAGTCATCACACGCTTGGGCAAGCGCCACAAGGCCGAGCCAGTGATGCAACTCAAGACCCCGCGCGGCGAGACAGTTTACTGGGTTGGCGCGGCTGGGCAGCCAAACGATGGCGGTGAAGGCACGGATTTCCACGCAGTGGCGAGCAATCAGGTTTCCATTTCACCTATCCAGGTAGACTTGACCAAACATAGCCAGCTCGACGAATTACAAAACTGGCTGAACAACTAAAAACTATGGCGCTACTCAGAAACAAATCCGGCATCGGCATGACCTCGCTGCGCACGCGTGAACGCATGATTGCACGCCTGCGGGAACAAGGCATCAAGGATGAAGTCGTACTCTCCGTGATGGCGGAAATCCCGCGCCATATTTTTGTGGATGAAGCGCTGTCGATTCGCGCATATGAAGATGTCGCTTTACCTATTGGCTACGGACAAACTATTTCTCAACCCTATATCGTTGCCCGCATGACAGAGCTGCTGCGTAACGGCGGGCAATTGGGCAAAGTGCTGGAAATCGGTACCGGCTGCGGCTACCAGACTGCCGTGTTATCGGGCGTTGCCAAAGAGGTGCTGTCGCTCGAACGCATCCGCCCGCTGGTAATGAAAGCGCGCGGCCACCTGCGCACACTCAAATGCACGAACGTGAAACTGGATCACGCAGACGGCAGCGAAGGATTGGCCGAATTCGCGCCGTTTGACGGCATCATCGTCACCGCAGCTGCCAGCCACGTACCGCAAGATTTGCTGGCACAACTGGCCGTGGGCGGACGCATGGTGATTCCTGTCGGCACGGGCACGCAGATCCTGACCCTGATTGAGAACACTGGCAAGGAATTCCGCCAAACCCAGCTGGAACCCGTGAAGTTCGTGCCCTTGCTGGGCGGGGTAAGCGCCTGATGCGTTACTGCTGGTGGTTTGTTTGCCTGCTCCTGGCTGCCTGTGAGAGCAACCCGCCAGCACCTGTCATCGACCGCCTGCCCCAAACCAAACCCGCCACATCTGCCGCAAAACCGGCAGCCAGCCCTTCAGGCAAAGATTGGCGCCCTGATACTTACACGGTCAAAAAAGGGGATAACCTGCTACGCATTGGCCTGGAATTCGGCTATGACTACAAGGAAATCGCTGCGGCTAACAATATCCCGCCACCTTATACCATTAAGGTAGGGCAGGTGCTGAATTTTGCGCCGCTCAAGCCCAAAGCGGCATCCGAAACTGCCGCCGGGGATGGCGTTGTCGTCAGCACTATCAAAACTGAACCTACTGTGACCGAGACCGCCAACACCTCAGCTGGCAGCGCACCTTCTGCCGTCACGCCGGTACTCAGCGAGCCCAAAGCCACGCGTGAGCCTTATAGTTTGGAAGCGACGAACCGGCCTGTATCCAAACCCACCGAAGCCAAGCCAACCGATACGAAAGCCGCAGAGGCAAAACCTGCAGACGGTAAGGCAACCGAAGCCAAGCCTGCGGATGACGAGGCTATCGAGTGGGCGTGGCCAACACAAGGAAAAATCACCGGCAACTTTAATGAATCTGGCAACAAAGGTATCGATATTGCCGGAAATAGCGGCCAGGCTATCAACGCTGCTGCCAATGGCAAAGTCATCTACACCGGCTCGGATTTGCGTGGTTATGGCAAGCTGGTCATCGTCAAGCATAACAAAACCTACCTATCCGTCTACGCGCACAACAGCAAAATACTGGTGAAAGAAGGCCAAGCCGTGCAAGGTGGGCAAAAAATCGCCGAAATGGGCAATACCGATAGCAACACGGTCAAGCTGCATTTCGAGATTCGCCGCCAAGGCAAATCGGTTGACCCGGCCAAATATCTCGCGCAGAATTAGCTAAATTTTCAAGGAGCTCGCATGGCAGGCCCGCAAAGAAACGACCCTAACAAATACAGCAAAAACGTCAACATCAAACCGGAATCCGGCATGAACAATATGCTGGCCATCGGCCGGTTCATTCTGATGATTATCGGGATGATTGGCCTTGCCATCGAATTCTTCAAAGACGACGGATGGCTGAAGAATGGCCTTTCCTGGCTGTTCCAGGACACCTCTCATATGGTATTTATCCCGGTGATTGTCGTAGCGTTATGGCTACTTAACCGCTGGATTACTGCACCATCCAAAGTAGAAACCAAGAAAAGCGGTAATCTGCCGATGTATGTGATGATGGGACTGGGGTTGTATTACCTGTTTCGCCTGGTAAGCACCGGCGGATTCTAGAACTACACTCGCATTAAAAAAGCCGCTTGAAGCGGCTTTTTTATTTTTTCAGCAGTTCATCCTGCCTTGCCATATAGTCGCGCACGTTCGTCATATCATAGGCGCGCGCCCATTTGATGATTTCGTCCAGCGCCGGAGCGCCAATCTCGCCCACTTGCGCATGAATACCGGCACGCTCGCGAATCACTAGAATGCCTGGAATCTGCTGCACCTGGAAATATTCGGCAATCTCCGGATCGGCTTCTGTGTTCACCATGCCAAACACAATATCCGGATGCTTTTCTGACGCAGCTTCAAAAGTTGGGGTAAATGCCACACAAGGGTCACACCATGGCGCCCAGAAATCCACGATCACGAAATCGTTGTTCTCGATAGTGTCTTTAAAATTGGCTTTGCTGAGGGTTAGAACGGCCATGATATTCGGTTTTCAATTAAAAAATAAAGCGGGCATTGTATCATAAGCCTGCTTAAACCGGCTTGCCCCAAGCCCCCTCAAAAAACAGTTCGCCCAGGCTCAAACGCTGGCGCGGCGCAAGCTGGCGCTCACGCAAATCATCCGGCAGCGATTCGGGCGTATCACCATGCCCAATGGCAATCATGGCCATCAATTCAACCTGCTCCGGCACATGAAAAGCCTTACGCGCCGCCTCGACACTGAAGCCCCCCATCTGATGCGCAACCAGACGCAGTTCGGTTGCCTGCAGACACAGGTTTTCGGCCGCGGCACCGGTATCATAGCCTGCCCAGCGGTTGGGCTGGCCATTGTGGCGAAATAATGTGTTTGCACACACCAGCACCAACAAAGGCGCGTTCTTCGCCCAAGTCTGGTTGCTCTCCGCCAGAGTATCGAATGCCGCTTGCCAGGCTTGCGGATTTTTGCTTTTGTTGCACACCACAAAACGCCAAGGCTGATCGCCATAACAGCTAGGCGCCCAGCGGGCGGCTTCCAGCAATGCTGTTACCTGTTCATCCGTGACCGGCTTGTCGGGATTGTAAGCGCGCCCGCTCCAGCGGTTAGCAATGATCTCTGCGATAGGTTGCTGGGTAACAGCCGGCTTTTTCATAAAGGCTCCTTATCTATTATTTCTTGGTATCTTGTTTGGGTTTAATGCCCTCAATCAGTAAGGTGATTTCAATCTCATCTCCCACTGGCGCATTCGGTTTATTCATCCAGGTAAAGCCGAAATCGCTGGCCTTGATACGGGTATGCGCTTCAAAACCGCTACGCTGACCGCCCCACGGGTCGGCACCGAAACCCAGCACCTTGAACGGGAACGTTAACTCCCTGCTCACGCCATGTAATGTCAGCACCCCTGTCATCACGCCATCGGTGGCGGATGCCACTTCGATCTTTGTACTTTCAAAAATCATCTCGGCAAACTTTTCCACATCCAGATATTCCGGTTTCTTGAGATGATCATCGCGCTTGGCATGGCTGCTGTTCACGCTGAGCATATTGATTTTGGCCTTCACGCTGGAATTCGCCAGATTGGCCCGGTCGATTAAAATCTGGCCACTGACATCGCTGAACGTGCCGGAGGTTTTGGATGCCACATGGCGGATGCTCCAGTTGGCAAAGCTGTGGTTATTGTCGATATTGTAGATTTCCTGCTCTGCAAAGGCATGGCTGCAAGCCAATATCAGCGCGGTTCCCAGTGCAGTGAAAATTCGGTTTTTCTGCATTTGCAATCTCCATGTCATAAGTTTACGGAAATATTATGACACCGATATTCCGGATAAAGTTGGGTGAGCGGATGAATAAAATGCATAGTTTGTGGTTAAATGGCATCTGCTGGAAATTTTTTGTTGCGGAGCCCGAGATGACACAAGACCAACTGCCACGTGAGTTTGAACCCCTAAACCGAGTTGCCGTGCGGGCAATGCTATGGCTAAACGGATTTGCCCATGTGGTCATCGGCATGGCACTGGCGATCTCGGTGCTGATGTTTACCTGGCTATTTTTTAAGGACGTCAAGCAAGCGGCTTATGCGCACAACCTGGTACATGGTTTTCTGCATGCCTTAGGCACCTTGATGCTGCTTTGGTCCATCTCCGCGCTGATTTCGGCCGAAATTCGCTACCTGATGGGCAATAAGCTGCAAGTGGAAACTTTTATCGAAGTCGTACTGGTGCTGTTCCTGCGCAAGCTGATCGTCATGCCGGTGCAAGACGCCACCCCCACCCCGACAGAAATCGGCATGTGGGTAGGTGGCGCATTCGTGCTGGGCGTCATTTACGTGCTGGTGCGCTGGTCGGACAAAGGATGCGAGAAACGCTAATCAAGTCACAGCACTCATGAACGACCAAGACTGGATGCAGCAGGCGATTGCGCAGGCAAAGCTGGCTGCAGATAACGGTGAAGTGCCGGTTGGCGCGATTGTCGTCAAAGATGGTGCAGTGATTGGGCGCGGTTTCAATCAACCCATCGGCCGACACGACCCGACAGCCCATGCCGAGATTCAAGCCATGCGCCAGGCGGCTACGCATCTAGGCAATTATCGCCTGGTAGATTGCGAGCTATACGTTACCCTGGAGCCATGCGCCATGTGCGCCGGCGCTATCCAGCATGCGCGCATCGCTCGGCTGGTGTATGGCGCCAGCGACCCTAAAACCGGCGCCTGCGGCAGCGTAGTCAACCTGATGGCGGAAGCCAGACTCAATCACCATACCGGAATCACCAGCGGCGTACTTGCCGAAGAGTGTGGTGCCCTGCTCAGCGCGTTCTTCAAGGCACGCAGAACTAAGGAAAGGGAATCTAACTGATTCCCATGCATTATTGCAATGATTATCTGGCCAGCACCTTCGATGCCAAACAACTGAGCAATACCTATAACACCATCGCCAATACCCTGGATCAACTGCAAACCATGGCCATTCTGTGTGTCGGCGCCTGGATTGTGATGCACAACCCGGAATTCACCATTGGCATGCTGGTCGCCTTCCAGATGTTCAGCAGCCGTCTGTCTGCGCCTGTGCTAAGACTGGTCGGCATGTATCAGGAATTCCAGCAAGCCGATATTGCGGTCAAACGCCTGGGCGATTTAATGGACGCCCCGACCGAACCCTATTCCCTTATTCCCAATACCCTCAATACCCAGCAGAACAACCAGAACGTCCAGAACGTCCAGAACACCATCAAGCTGCAACTGGATGGCGTCAGCTTCCGCTATTCCGAGAATCACCCCTGGCTGTATCGCAACTTAAGCCTCAACATCAAGCAGAACAAATGCACCGTCATCATGGGCCCCAGCGGCTGTGGCAAGAGCACGCTTGCCAAACTGTTATTAGGCTTCCTGCAACCGCAGGAAGGCCAAATAAAAATAAACCTAGGAGACCAGCTGGATGGCAAAGACATCCGCTACCTCACCGCCAATGAACTACGAAATAACTTCGGTGTGGTGCCGCAAGAGACCATGCTGAAGCCTGAGTTAACACCTTCCGGCACCATCTACCACGACACGATTGACAACCAAGCCGACCAAGATGCTTTTGTTGGGCGGCTGTTGCGGCGAAGGCTAACCTTTAGGTTAAGCGTTAGCGGCCGTAGCCAAAAACTGCCGCAAGGTTACCAAACCCCGATAGGCGAACATGGCACCGGCTTAAGTGGCGGACAGAAACAACGTCTCGCAATTGCCCGTGCACTCCTCAGGCAACCGCAAATCCTCATCTTCGATGAAGCAGTCTCCAACCTGGACCAGCACACCGCGGAACACTTGGCGCAGACCATCAACCTGCTCAAGGGCAAAGTCACCATCCTCTTCATCACCCATCAACTGCCTAAGGGACTGCATGTGGATGAGGCGATTGTGTTGGGGAAGGAAACGGCTGCTGGAAATCAGATAGTGACCAACAGCGATGAGAGAATAGAGACATAACTGGAATGAAAGTATTGAACAATCATTTATACAGAAAGGCAGCATAGCATGGGTGGCTTAGCGGTTTTGTTTTTACTGGGGTTGTATTTTGTATTAACGGTATTGGCAGTGATTAAAGTCAAGCCTGTTTGGGCTAAGGGCCTTGTACTATTGGCAGTTTTGCTGATTCCCACGGCAGATGCTATGTATGGACGCTACAAGCTCAAGCAGATGTGTGCGGCAGAAGCCGGACTCAAGGTCTACAGGGTGGCACACAATGTAGAGGGGTTTATGGCAGATACGGCAGATGGTTTCTACATTCAACGCTTTGGATATCAGTTTGTAGAGGCGGAAAGAACGCATGGAAAATATTACAGGGCTTCACAGCAAAATGGGCAAATTGTTGTTGAAGAGAATGTAACGCCTAAGAGTATTTATCGTATTAGCTTAAAACAAATTGGAGATACCAAAAATTCTTATCTTCGAAGTCAATATTTAGTAGAAGAAATCAGTACTGGCGAGGTGTTAGCAACCGATACGCAGATTGGTTTTAATGGCGGCTGGGTAGAACGACTAATAGCAGCATTTAGCGACGGGGGTATCAGTCCAACTTGGTGCTCATTTACTGTTTGGATGGATCCAATGAATATCCTTAATGCTAGCTTGAAACAATAAATCGGAGAAGAATCATGGCACTGACAATAAAACAACTATTGAACTATTCCTGGATGTCTCAGCAAGCGTAGGGCGGATAAGTTAACGCAATCCGCCGGATGAAGACATGACACAAATTCTTAAATCTTCCCCAAACCCACCTCCGACGGATAACGCTTCGCTCATCCGTCCTACAAAATATGCCTGATTATCGCCGCAATCGGGTGCCGGGCGGCACTTATTTCTTTACCGTGAATTTGCTGGAACGGCGTTCTAAGCTTTTAACTGAACATATTGATGTATTGCGTACAGTTGTTCAGAGAAGCAAGCCCTTTCATATTGATGCGTGGGTGGTGTTGCCTGACCACATGCATTGCGTGTGGACTTTGCCAGATGGTGATGATGATTACCCCGCACGCTGGAAGGCGATTAAAACGGCTTTTTCAAAAGCGATACCAAAAACCGAGCGACTTTCTGCGGTGCGCAAAGCCAAGGGTGAGCGTGGCATTTGGCAAAGGCGCTATTGGGAACACACTATCCGAAGTGAAAAGGATTACGCCGCGCATGTGGATTATGTGCATATCAATCCTGTCAAACATGGCCTTGCAAGACAGGTTAAAAATTGGCCTTATTCAACTTTCCACAAATTGGTTAATCTGGGGATTTATCCTGAAAACTGGGCTGGTGCCGCTTTGGTTGATTTGTCATATGAAGATTGAATTATCTTAAAAATCTGATTTTTCATTATTCAAACAGCACGTCTGGAAGCCGCGTCCCGCTTGCCTTCCAGGGTAGAGACTCACACAATGAAACGCGCGCATGCGAGAGATTCAGGCTTCCAGCACCACAAAAGCCACTGCCAGCACGCGTAGGGCGCAATAACTGAAAGGCATTGCGCCGCATGAAAATGCCAATTTATTCACAAATCTTTGTTATATTTTTCTTTCGGCGCAATACGCTGCGCTATTGACGCCCTACAAATCATTATGGAATATCGTCGCTTATGGCATGCAGGTGGTACGTATTTCTTTACCGTTAATTTGTTGCAACGGCGAAGCAATGATTTATTGGTGCGGCATATCGATGCTTTACGAGCATCGGTTGCCAAAGTGAAAGAAAAGCATCCGTTTATTATTCATGCTTGGGTAGTGTTGCCCGACCATTTTCACTGTGTAATTGAGTTACCTGAAGGCGATGCGGACTTTGCCACGAGGTTGAGGCTTATTAAGGTAGGCTTTTCTAAATCCTTACCCAAAACGGAGTTTCGGTCTGATGTACGCAACGCACGTGGAGAACGTGGTATTTGGCAACGCCGTTTTTGGGAGCATTTAATTAAAAATGAGGCTGATTACCAAGCACACATGGATTATGTGCATATCAACCCTGTCAAGCATGGTTTGGTGAAATCCGTAAAAGATTGGCCGCATTCGACTTTTCACAAGCTAGTTGAACAGAGGGTTTACTCCCAAGATTGGGGTGGTGACATGAGAGATGATTTAGGATATACGGATTGATCTTGCAAATTTATCTGTCTTTCGTGACTTAAACAGCATGGCTGGAAGCCACATCCTGCTTGGCCTGCAAGGTGGCGATTCAACGAGGTAAACATAGCTTGCATAAAAAACCCGCCGAAGCGGGTTTTTTATTGGCGCAATGACTTAGTCGTCATTGCCCATGAAGGACATCAACAGGCTCAACAAGTTGGTGAACATGTTGTGCAGGCTGATGTAGATGCTCATGGTGGCCATGATGTAGTTGGTTTGGCCGCCACGTACCACTGCGTTGATTTCATACAAAATGAAGCCCGCCATCAGCAGCACGACTACGGACGAGATTGCCAAAGAAACCGCAGGCACCTGGAAGAACATGTTTGCCAGCGCAGCCAGAATCACCACGACCATGCCGATGGTGAGGAACTTGCCCATGTTGCTGAAATCACGCTTGGTGCTGGTAGCGATTGCCGACAATGTCAGAAACGATGCCGCCGTACCGCCTGCGGCCAAGCCAATCAATTGTGCGCCATTGCTTAAGTGCAACGCGAATTGCAGGATCGGGCCAAGCAACAGACCCATTACAAAAGTAAAAGCAAACAGCAACCAAACGCCCGCTGTATTATTCGAATTTTTGGCTACCAGCCAGGACATGCCGTAAACAGCGGCGAAGATGCCGATAAACGCCAGGATGGGGCTAGATGCCAGCCAAGCAAAATTCATTTGGATACCCATCATCGCGCCGATGACGGTAGGAATCATGGTTAAACCAAGCATTGCGTAAGTATTGCGCAGCACCTTGTTTTGCGCTTGTACCGAGGACGCCTCGCGACCTAATACTTGCATATTATCTAACATTACATTTCCCTCTTGAGTAAGTTGCCAAATGGCAACATGATTAAGATAGCGATTTTGTACAGAAGTTTCAAGTTACAAATTGTGAACGGCTGTAACAATTATGCGAACAGATCCTGCTCTTCTTTACCTATCAGCCCCACATGTTTGACCGCGGTCACAAATTCACCATTTTCATGCAGATGGTCCATGTTCATCGGATGATGCCCACCGTGCATGCGCGCCAGCCGCGCGATGCTTTGTGCGGACATCTTCCATTGCAAGTTGGCTAACAGTTCGTCTGCCAGATCCGGCCGATTGCACAGCAGCACCATATCACACCCTGCATTGAGGGCCGCCAGCGCGCGGCTGGTCACGTCACCGGCCACCGTCGCGCCCTCCATGCTCAAATCGTCGCTGAAAATCACGCCATCAAAACCCAAGCGCTCGCGCAGCACCTTTTGTAGCCACTTGGGTGAAAAGCCTGCCGGCTTTTCATCCACTTTCGGGTAGATGACATGCGCCGGCATCACCGCTGCCAGCCCGTCGTCTATCATCTGCCGGAAAGGCTGCATGTCATTTTGCGCGATTTCGTCGAAACCGCGCTCATCTACCGGAATGCTGACATGCGAATCCGCTACCACGAATCCATGGCCGGGGAAATGCTTGCCGACAGCCTGCATGCCGCCTTTTTTCAGCCCCTGCATCAAAGCGAATGCCAACTCATGGATCGCATAAGGGTTGCGGTGAAAGGCACGGTCGCCAATCACCAGGCTGTCGCCATAATCCATATCCAGCACCGGCGTAAAACTAAAATCCACGCCATGGGCGCGCAGTTCTGCCGCCAGCACCCAACCGGCCTCCTGCGCCAGATGCCGCGCCTGTTTTGGGTTTTTGTCCCACACTTTGCCTAGCTCGCGCATCGGCGGGATTTTGGTGAAGCCATCCCTAAAACGCTGCACGCGACCGCCCTCATGATCCACACCAATCAATAAAGGTGGCTTGCGAACCGCATGGATACTGGCTGTCAGGGCAGCCAATTGCGCACAGTTCTCAAAGTTGCGTGCAAATAAAATCACGCCGCCAACCAACGGATGCTGCAATCTTTTGATGTCGTCATCGGTTAATTCCTTACCAACGACGTCGATCATGACAGGGCCTAGTGACATATTTTTCTCGCGTAAATTTGCCTTATTTTAACCGATAAAGCGAAGTAATTTCTTTGCTTCTTGCCGCATAAAGCGGGTCGCTTTTATCCTGCGCCTTGGCATGTTTTGGCGCAATATCCAGCTTTTCAACCACCTGCAAGCCCGCGTCGGCAATCCATTGCGTCAATTCATCATGCGTGCGCAGGCCTAAATGCTCAGCCAAATCGGAAAGAATCAGCCATGCCTCGCCGTCTGCATTCAAATGCGCTTTTATGCCGTTCAAGAAACCTTTGAGCATTCTGTTTTCCGGGTCATAAATGGCATGCTCGATAGGCGCGTTGGCCTTGGCTGGCAGCCATGGCGGGTTGCATACAATGAGGTCTGCTTTCTGTTGTGCAGGAAACAAATCGGCATCAACCACCTTGATTTGCGACTGCAACCCCAAGCGCGTGATGTTCTCATGGGCACAGGCCAGAGCACGCGGATTGTTGTCCGTAGCAATGACTTGCTTCGCCGCGTTTAGCCAAAATAGCCGCGATGACGCCTGTACCAGTGCCAATATCGAATGCGGTTTGAACATTCTGCATTGGTGCCTGCTGAATCAGTTGCAGATACTCGCCACGTAAAGGGGAATACACGCCAAAGTGCGCATGGATATTAGCTTGCAGGGCATCGATAGTCACGCCTTTTTTGCGCCACTCGTAGGCGCCTATCATGCCCAGCAGTTCGCGTAGCGACAGTACCAGACTGGCAGGAACTGTATCCAGCGCCTGTGTGACCGCTTCTTTCAGCTCCGGTGCACGTTTCAGGTCACAGCGGCCGTCCTTCAGCTCAATCAGTATCTTGCCAGCAATGTTGGCACGCTGTATCTGCCGGGCACGATGCTGGTGAAACGCCTCCGTCAGATTATCTACCGGTTTCACAGGCTTGCGGTCCACACGCCGTGTAATCGCCTGCAGCAACTGCTTTGCGTTCTGGAAATCACCGCGATACAACAGCGCCGTGCCTTCACAGGCCAGCTTGTACGCGGCGTCCGCCTTGGTGGTATCGTCCGCGATGACCACTTTTTTGGGTGGCGGATTGTTCGCCTCCGATTGCCAAACGGCTTCAAAAGTTTTGTTCTTTTCTTGCCAAGTAATCGTTTGACTCAAGTGATTTCCTAATGTATTTCGGTACGCGCATCTAAACGGTCTCTGAGATAATCGCCGCCCAAATTGATTGCCAATACGAGCGACATCATGCTCAACCCCACCACCAGCACATAATGCGGCGCCACCAGCATGTAACGCACGCCATCGCGCAGCATGGCGCCCCAGCTAGCCTCGGGGGCCTGTATGCCCAAACCGAGGAAAGACAAGGTCGCTTCCGCCACCATCACACTCGCCAGACTGTATGTTGCTTCGACAATCAGCACAGAAGCCAGCAGCGGCAGCACATGCCGAGCCAATAGTCGCGGCAAACTAGCACCAAGGGATTCTGCCGCCAGCACGTGCTGGCGATGACGCAAGCTCATGGTCTGCGCGCGCGTCAACCGCGCGTAACTGACCCAGCCGGTCAGACACAAGGCCAGAATAAGATTGCCCAAACTCGCCCCTAGCACGGCGGCAAAGGCGATTGCCAGCAAGACTCCGGGGAAGGCCAGAAAGATATCCGTGACCTGCATCAGTACCTTATCTGCAGCCCCGCCAAGAAAACCGGCAAGCAATCCAACTGTTACACCTAGCGTCATGGTAACCAGCGTGACAATGAGACTGACCCACAGCGACACTTCCACGCCTTTCAACACACGCGCCAAAATGTCGCGTCCAAGGTCGTCCGTACCCAGCCATGCATGCCAGGAAGGCGCATGGAGTATGGCTCCCAGGTCAATAGCATTGGGCTCTAAACCGCCAAGTTTGCCGATAAAAACCGTGACCAGCCAAAACAACAAGATAGAAAGCGCGAATCGTTTCATGTCGCCCTCACCCGCGGATCAGCCAGCCGGTAGGCGATGTCCGTCGCGGTATTCACCAGCACATAGCTCAGCGCAATGACCAGCACGCAAGCCTGCGTCACCGGATAATCGCGCTTCTCGATACTTTCCACCAGCAGCCGGCCTACCCCTTCCCAACTGAAAATCGTCTCGGTGATGACCGTGCCCGCCAGCAGGCTGCCCATCTGCAGTCCAACAATCGTGATGATGGGCAGCAATGCTGCGCGCAACGCATGTCTGGTAATAACTTCTCGCTCGCTCAAGCCTTTGGCACGTGCAGTACGGATAAAATCCTCATTTAGCACTTCCAGCATCGAGGTACGTGTCATGCGCGTGAGAATCGCGCTCAAGCCAAAACCCAGTGTGAGCGCAGGCAAGACGATAGAAGCCTTGCCCTCCATGCCGCTGATCGGCAGCCAGCCCAGCCATACAGCAAAGAGCAACATCAACAATGGGCCCAGCCAGAATGCCGGCATCGCAGAAAGCCGCACGCTGATGAGCGTCACCAGCAGATCCTGCCATTTACCGTTATGCAGCGCCGCATAGATGCCAAGCGGCACGCCAATCGCCAGCCCGATCAGCAACGCACACAACGCCAGCTTCAGCGTGGCCGGATAACGTGCGGTGATAAGCTCGACAATCGGCTGATGCGTATGGATGGATTGCCCGAGATTGGCATGAGACAGCTTGTGCAGATACTGACAGAATTGCGTCAAAATGGGCTGGTTCAAGCCCAAATCCGCCCGCAACTGGTCGCGGTCGGCCATGGTGGCGGAATCGCCCAGCATCACATCCACCGGGTCGCCCGGCACCGCATGGACAAGCAGGAAAGTCAGCAGCAATACGCCAAAAATCACGATTGCGGCATGCAACAGGCGGTTCAGCATCAGACGTCAATCAGCACTGGCGTGCCCACAGGCACGATATCGAACAGCTGGATAATGTCGGCATTACGCATACGTACGCAGCCGTGTGAGTCCGGCTTACCAATCTGCACGCTATCCGGCGTGCCATGAATATAAATGTAGCGTTGCATGGTATCCACATTGCCGAGGCGGTTCCTGCCAACCTCCTTGCCGCTCAGCCACAGAATGCGCGTCAGTATCCAGTCGCGCTCGGGGAATTGCGCCATCAGTTCCGGCGTGCAGATTTCGCCGGTAAAACGTCGTCCTACAAATACTGTATTTGCTAGCAAGCCAGCACCGATCTTGGCGCGGACGACATGCTCACCCAAGGGCGTACAGCCGCTATCTTTCTCGCAACCCGCGCCATTAGCCGCAGTAGAGACCGGATAACGGGCCTTGACCCCGCCAAAGTCGTCAAACAGCGTCAAGGTCTGATGGGTGATGGAAATTTCAATACGCATGATACTTATTGTAGCCGATTCACCGTGCTTAAATCGTCCCAATTACCGTCCGGCTTTGGGGTGAAGCCCTGAATATCTTGACGCATAGCAGTAAACTGGCCTTCGTACCATAGCGGGATATAAGGCAACTGTGCATGAATGCGCCGCGTGACCGCTGGCCAATCTTCTTTCGCAAGAAGTGCATCCAGCTCCGCGTCGGCATATCGACCACGGTTGAAGCCTGCGGGCGGCATATAGCTGGAACCAAAGGCCTTGGCATAGATTTCCGGCGTTTTGATGCCCACCCAGGTCAGCCCGAACAACTGGAAATTACCGGCTTTCACGTCTGCGAAGAACGTACCCCAGTCCAGGCTTTTGATTTGCATTTCGATACCGGCCTGCCGCATCTGCGCTTGCATGATAGTCGCAAGGCGCACGCGGAAAGCATCGGTAGAAGTTTTATAAACCAGCCTGAGCGGTAACTGCACGCCCGCCTCTTGCAGCAACTGTTTGGCAAGCTGCGGGTTGTAATCATAAGATGCCAAACCGCCATTACCTGCGTAATGTTCCGGCGGCAGAATCGCACCCGCTTCACGCGTATTCGCCACCATAACTTTGCTGATGATAGCTTTACGGTCGATGGCATGCGCCAGCGCCTGACGCACCTTCAGGTTTTGAAACACAGGATCCTGCATATTTAGGCCGAGGTAAGAATAATTAGCCCCCAAGCCCGTCTGGACGCGGATTTCAGACATGTCTTGCAGATACTTTACCAACTCGGGCGGCAAATCGCCCTGCAGCAAATCCACCTCGCCACGCTTGAGCTTGAGCACGCGCACGGTTGGGTCTTTTACTTCCTGCAAAGTAATAAGCTGCCCATCCGACATACGCTTGAGCTGCAAATCGTGCTGCCAGTTTGCCAATTTCAATGGGCCGGAGCCGACCGGCAAGTGCGAAAAATCATGGCTTTTTTCGATGAGCGCTTTCGGCAAGATTCCGATAATCAATTTTTCCGGAAAATGCTTATCCGCTTCTTTCAGTTTAAAAATCACCGTCTTTTCATCAGGCGTTTCGATGGATTCGACATGACCGAACTCTGCTGCGTGTGGCGCATCTTTCAAGCTTCTCAAGCTATCATAAGTAGCTTTTACATCGGCAGACGTCAACAGTGTACCATCGTGAAAAGCTGCGTTTTTAATCAAAGTAAAACGGTATTCCCTATCACTAACGGCATCGCCAGAAGCCAATATCCACGCGGGCCTTGAGGTGTCATCAAAATCCACCAACGGCTGATAAATCAAACGGTTCACCCGCTCTGAAGCTGCATCGGTCGCATAACGTGGATCCAGATTCAGCGGCATCTGCGACACGGCAAAGCGGATGTCGGCATGCTTTGCCGGCTGGCAAGCGCACAGAAAAATGCATATCAGTAACAAAAATCTCCGCATGCGCGAATTTTACACAAGTTTGCAGTTGGCGCCGGACAAGTTTATGATGAGCGCACATCTGACCAGGAGCGATGAATGAAAAGCATCACCCAACTGTTGTGTAGAGTTATGCTGGCGCTGATTTTCATATATGCGGGCATGAGCAAGTTCAAAGACCCCTCCGGCACAATGGCTTACATGCAGTCGATGGGCGTGCCGGGGTTCTTGTTATGGCCGACGATTCCGCTGGAGATTATGGGGGGCATTGCGCTGGCTTTGGGATATAAGACCAAATTGACAGCTTACGCGCTTGCCTTGTTCTGCATCGTGACTGCGCTGATTTTCCACCGCAACTTTGCTGACCAGATGCAGACCATCCTGTTCCTGAAAAATATCGCCATTGCAGGCGGCCTGTTGTTGCTGGCCATTAGCGGCAGAACCGCTTTCAGCATGGATAACCGCAGAACAGAGAACAACTTCTTCGGCACGCGGTTTTATCGCTAGATTTTTACGCAGCACGCTCAAACAGTGCGATAGACTCGACATGCCCGGTGTGTGGGAACATGTTCATGACGCCAGCGGAAACCAGTGTGTAGCCTTTCACTTGCGTCAGCACTGCCGCATCGCGCGCCAGCGTGGATGAGTTGCATGATACATAAACAATGCGCTTGGGCGCGCCTGCGCCATCATCCGGCAATGCCTTTACCAGCTCCAAAGCGCCGTCACGCGGCGGGTCAATAAGCCATTTGTCAAAGAAGCCTAGCGCCTGCAGTTTTTCCGGTGTCATCTCAAACAAATCAGCCTGACCAAACTCGACCTGCAAGCCATTCAAATTAGCATTTTCGACTGCCCTGCGAACCAATCCGGATGCGCCTTCCAGGCCGATGACTTTTGCGCCGGAACGCGCGATTGGCAGCGTGAAATTTCCCAAGCCGCAGAAGAAATCGGCGATGCGCTCACTCGCTTGCGGCTGTAACAATTGCATGGCACGGCGGATCATCACGCGGTTAATAGACGGATTCACCTGCGTGAATTCCGTCGGGCTGAACGGATATTTCAGGTCATATTCCGGCAGCGTGTATTGCAGCTTTTCGGCGTACTCAAACAGCGGCTGCACGGTGTCTGGCCCTTTGGTTTGCGTCCAGATTTGCATTTTGTGTTCATCCGCAAATGCTTTGAGCAGCGGCAAATCGCTTGGCTGCAAGGCTTGCAAAATGCGCAACACCAGTACCGTCACATCGCCTTCGCCAATCGCCACTTCCACCTGTGGCAGCGTCTCCCGCACCGTCAATTCGGCAATCAGCAATTTGAGCTTGGGGATTAAATCCGACACATGTTTTGGCAGCACCTGGCAGAAATCCATATCCGCTACAAAACTGCTAGCCTTCTCGTTAAAACCCACCAGCACGCCACCCTTTTTGGCAACATAGCGCACGCGCAAGCGCGCTTTGTGGCGATAATGCCACGGCACGCCCACCAGCGGCGGCAGCACATTCTGCGGGCGCACGCGGCCAATGTGCCACAGATTATCTTCCAGCATGCGCTGCTTGGCCGCCACCTGCGCGTTAAACTCCATATGCTGCATGGCACAACCGCCGCAATAGCCGAAATACTCGCAACGCGGTGTCACGCGCTGGTTGCTGGGCTTCAGCACATCCACCACATCGGCAGTTTCGTAGCTGGCTTTGACTTTATTGCTTTGGAAAGTGACTTTCTCGAACGGCAAAGCACCATCAATGAAGATGGTCTTGCCATCCACATGCGTCACGCCACGGCCTTCGTGGTCGAGCGACTCTACAATTGCGGTTTGAATAGGTTGCGGGGCGAGGGGTTTATTGCGTTTGCGGCTCATAGCCGCTATTTTAGCGTGAAATATACTAAAAATTTATGCTGGCACATCGATTACCAGAATCTCAGCATCGCTGTCTGCTACGATGTTGATCTGGGAAATGTTGGTCACTTCGGCGCCATCTCCACTAAACATTTTGCAACCATTGACGCTAAAGCTACCTTCTGAAGCCAATATATAAGCTTGATGTTTGATAGCAAGGCTAAGCTGCGCGCCCTTTTGCATGCGGCCGCCATAAATTGCAGCATCTTGATATATCCAAAGCGCCCCTAAGCCT
Organism: Methylophilus sp.; assembly: GCA_044228125.1. Lineage (GTDB taxonomy): Bacteria > Pseudomonadota > Gammaproteobacteria > Burkholderiales > Methylophilaceae > Methylophilus. The sequence goes on along the minus strand of JBGAVM010000001.1, from coordinate 197,845 downwards.
TTATGCTCATCTCGACCAGAAACCAAGACAGGCAGTGCGCTTACGACAGGCGCTTTAGGAAATACTTTTGCCTCCCAACGTGGCTGCACATTGTCCACATTCGGCACAATCCATATTTGATACAAACGTGTGGATTCAGACTCTAAGTTATATTCAGAGTGCGCTACGCCGCTGCCAGCCGACATCACTTGCACATCACCAGCTTCAGTTTTTCCTTTGTTCTGCATGCTATCTTGATGCGTAATAGCGCCTTGACGAACATAGGTGATAATTTCCATATTCTGGTGCGAATGCGTATCGAAGCCACGTCCAGCAGCAATAGTATCATCGTTAATCACCACTAACTTACCAAATCCTGTGCGTTCCGGGTTCCAATAACGCGCAAAACTGAAATGATGTTTCGCATCTAACCAGCCGTGATTTGCGTGCCCAAGCGCATTGTATGGAAAGCGCCGGATTTGCCCGCTATGTTTTGCTATAGCCATATTCAAGCCTACTTAACCAATTAATGTTACAAGCATGGGCTATGCTCTAATATTTCCAGTAGTCACTTCCACGCTGCTAAAAACTCTTTCCAGTGCGCGCCGGAATAGCTGCCTAAAGTCTCTCGCACCAGCTTGATTTCGGCATCGTAAGCCGCTGGCGTGAGATGCCCACGCATAAGCTGAAAGCGCAGATAGACAAGGTAGGTATTGGCGACATCGGTCTCGCAGTAGTTGCGTATAGCTTCTATCTCGCCTTGTTTGTAAGCGTCCCACACTTTGCTGCCATCCATGCCCAGCTTGCCAGGGAAACCGCAGAGCTGCGCGATTTCATCCAGCGGCGCATTGGCGCGCGGCTGGTAGAGAGCGAGCAAATCCATCAAATCCAGATGGCGTGTATGGTAGCGGCTGATGTAGTTATTCCATTTAAACTCTTTGTCATCCTCGCCCAAATCCCAGTAGCGCGGCGCCTGTATGCCATGCACCAGCCCACGGTAATGCAGCACAGGCAGGTCGAAGCCGCCGCCATTCCATGAGACTAAATTTGGCGTGTATTTTTCGATACCATCGAAAAAACGCTGGATGATTTCCTTTTCGCTTGCGTCTTTCTCGCCCAGGCTCCAGACGCGAAAATGATTACCCTCGCGTAAGGCACAAGAAATGGCGCACACATGATGCTGCTGCAGCGGCAAAAAGTCTGTGCCGTTTTGCTGGCGGCGCTGATGGAAAGCGATATTGGCCACGTCTTCATCAGTCGCCTCGGAAGGCGCGTCCAGCAAGGTGCGCAGACCTGTCACATCGGGGATGGTTTCAATGTCAAAAACAAGGATAGGTGTCATGCGCGTAGCATACACCAAAACACGGGGGATTTTTCTTTAAACCAGTTCGACTTCCTGATGCATCGCCTGCTGATGCGTGCTCTCTTCTGTCTCTTCCATAAAATCCTCGTCGGCTTTGTGAATCAGCAATGGCGCGCGCATTTCGTTGCCGGAAAACACCAGCAACCCATAGCTGGGTGATTCCTGCACACCCAGCGGCGTGAATTTGCCAAAGCCGAACCGGCTATTGCGGATAGCCTGCCATGCGCCCTTGGGTTCGGCGTATTCCGGTTTGCAAAAGTGATGCCGAAGCTCATCGGTAGTCATGCTGTTCAAGGCATGGTCACCATGCCCGATCAGCATGCTCCAGTAGAACTCCTCTCTATTCGGGATATTTTGCAGCTGGTAGAGATACCAGTCATCCTTGTAAACCAGCTTGAGCACACTATGCACCGCGCCCGTTAGCGCGTTCATAGCGTAATAGATGCCCTCATCCTCCAATGTGATCGGTTTGCCAAACATTGGCAGGGCTACCACGTTATCCAAAAGATTTTTCGGCATCGCAACTCCCTGACTAGGGTTTAAGTCAAGTTCAGTGTAGCGATGTTTGCCCGCAAGCTATAGGCAGATTAAAACCGGATTTACCGGCTAATTCCCGCTATTCGATGGTAATGCTGTCATATTCTGCCGGCTTGGGCGGATATTGCAAATCCATGCCTTGCAGAGTTTGCAATAAAATCTCTGAAATCAGTAAGTTACGGTTTGTTTTGGAATCCGCCGGAATCACATACCACGGCGCGCTTTCGGTACTGGTTTCTTCCAGCGCCTTTTCGTAAGCCTGCATATAATCGGCCCACAAAGCGCGCTCTTTCAGGTCGTTCGGGTTGAATTTCCACACTTTGGCCGAGTCGTTCAGCCGCTCCTCAAAACGCACTTTTTGCTCATCGAGCGAGATATGCAAAAAGCATTTGATGATCGTCGTGCCGGTTTCCACCAACATTTTTTCAAAATCGCGAATCTGCTGGTAGCGACGTTTGCACTCCTTGTCGTCTATCCATTGGTGCACCTTCACAATCAGCACATCTTCATAGTGGCTGCGGTTGAATATCACCAGCTCGCCAGCGCGCGGCACTTGCTGGTGCACGCGCCACAGGTAATCGTGCGCCAGCTCCTCCGCGCTAGGCGCCTTGAAACTAGCGAGCCGGATACCCAGCGGATCGCACTCGCTGAACACGTGTTTGACCGTGCCATCTTTACCGCTGGCGTCCATGCCCTGAATCACCAGCAACAATTTGCGCTTGCCTTCGGCATGCAAAATGTCCTGTAGCCGGTTAATCTCTGCGCCCATCTCCTGCAGCCGCGCCAAGTCTTGCTCTTTATTCTCGCCGCGCGCGGATTTATCGTCCGGCCTGAAATCTTTTAGCGAGACTTTTTTACCCGGCTTAATTCTGAATTTATCGATATTCATGTTTCCCTCTCAAGCCCGTGTATCCTCTTCGTCCACGGACTGCCCCGACCCCCGATTCGGCTGTTGCCATATTTGCTGCAACTCCTGCGTAATTACAGACACTACACGCATGATTTGCCACTCACGATATAGCGTACGCGCCAGCCAGAAACTCCCTGCCACCAGCGCCACCGTCACGATGATCCTACGCGGGCTATCGGCGCTGAGCTGGCTTTTGAAAAATCCTATGAAATCAAGCATGTTTAATTGGGAAAGTAATTAGCAAACCACCCCACGAGCAATTTTTTGTCTTTTCAAATCAATACCAAACCAACAACGATAGTCTTTACCATTTGCAGAGCGAGTGCATTGCATCTCGCCAATAGTCTTTGTTTTTGATCCATTATCAACACAAATATCATATTGAGGTTTGACATCCATTGCGCTGTACAAATCCTTTGCAGTTGATCCAGTCAAATGAATGTAAATGTGTGTATTTTGAGGCTCATTCTCAGGCGGATCATAAAGAGTTTTTCCACCAATTCGATAGCTTCCAGTCAGCCGATCATACGTAGCTGCATAGGCAAATGAAGAAACAATCATCAGTGCCAGAATAATAGTAGATCGCTTCATATGCACTCCTAAAAACAACTTCAATATTTTCCAATTTTCATTGTCATTACCACATCCCTGTAAGCCGCATCCAGATTGGCTTGTAGGCCGATGGTTTAGGCAATGAAATACGCGCGCGTAAAAACAGTTTTACTTAATTTGCAATGTGGTAACAAATTAACAAATCTTTTTTGCACATTCAGGAAGTTCTTTTTCAAATTGGTATGATTCAAGTACTTCATAAAAAGCTGGTAGTGATTCTTCAAAAACTTTTTTGGTTTTAGCGCTCATCACCAAAAAGTTAATACTCTTTTCCTCATTTAAATAACCAACCGCTTCGTAATTTCCCCATTGATCACCCTCATAAAAAACCACTACGGCCTTTTTATGATTCTCGATACTGTGTTCCTTTTTTGTATCCACACGGTAGTTGGGACTTCCATTATTGTGAAAATCATTTAGTGTGTACTCGATTACATCTTGCTCAGACGTATAGCCGGATTCTTTTTTTGATACACCCTTCGCATACATAATGACCAAACTATCCTTTAAATTACTATTTGTCGGATAAATACAAAACCCAACACCCCAATTTGCACATGATTCTGTGTCTATAAACCAACTTCGAGGGGCTTTTAACGAAAATATATGATCCAACCCATATGCTGTACCTCTAACACCTTCGATAATTTCCGCTTGCGACCGAGTTATAGACAACAAAATTAAAATAATAAAAATCCAAAGTTTTTTAATTAAATTTAACAATGTCCCCTCCAACTTATTTCTTCACCCAGCCGCCTGCGCCTTGGTAAAACCACCCACCCTGCGCCTTACCTATCCAGCGCTCGGCAAAAGTCTGGCGCACTTCGCCTTCCCACTCCGGGTGGCCGTTGGCTTTGGCGATTTCCTTGTACAGTGCGCCTCTGTCGGCGTTTTCGGTGGAAACCAGGCTATTGATGCCGCCGCGGTCTTTCAGCGGCACTGCGGTTGCGTCACGCACGGCAATCAGGCCGTCATTAGTCAGCCCAACCGCGCCACTGTTGTAATGCGGCAGCAATTGGCTGTGTCGCGCTTGCATGCTGGATTTGAGCGCGGTGATGGCGGGCGTGTCGATTTCCATATTGGCCGCAGCCTGCGCTAGCTGGGTGAGCGCAAACAGCGTGAGCGCCAGCAACGCCCAGCCCAGATGCTGCAAGCGGATGTTTTGCAAAGAAAACTTTTTAACGATGGTGTTCATGCCGCTCTCCTTATTTGCTCTCGGCAGGCTGGGTTTCCGGCGCCTGTTCTGACGGCGCTTTCTGGGTATCCGGTTTCTGGCCGTCTTTCAGTTGCCAAACCTCGTCAATGATCTTGTCCGCGGCTTTTTGCGCCTCTGCCGCCGGGAAATAGATGTTAATGGTGACGCAGGCGCTCAACGCTAATAGGCCACAAATAATCAATAGTTTTTTCATGTTCACGCTTTCAATTACTTCACAATCATCTTCGAATTCGTATCCGTAATCCGCTTCATCCTTGCCAGCAAATCCGCCCAGCTCACATATTCGGTGTAACCGTTCACGTTGACCGAGGGCACGCCTTTACCTTTAACGATAACGAACCCGGCTGGCGTTGGCACATTATTTTTAGTTTCGGCCGCAAACGACTCTACGCCGCCCATTTTGCAAATATCTTGCCGCAATTCGCAGCTTAAGCCAATTTTTTCGTAATTGAACTCTTTAAAAAAGCGCAAAAAAGTGCGCTGCAAGGCCGCCGCCGTGCCTTCGCCGCCCAATGCGGTGATGTTCTCCACGGCGCGCTGCGAGACTTTTTTAAGATGCGGCCCGTCGGCGGTTTGTATCTTGGCGTTCATATACACCGGCTTCCAGTTTTCCAGCCGCAAATCGGTCACATCGCCTTCCAGCTTGCCCTCAATCGCGCCAAAGTTGAATGTGCGCGTAATTTCGCCCAAATCGATGTCGCGCATCTTCAGGTTGGCATACAGCTTGGGCGCGGTGCCCAGCGGGTCGTCTATGCGCAAGCCGCTCATGCCCACATTGCCCTTGAACGCGTTGAACTGCATGGTGCCATTCATATTCAGCTGTTTGCTGGCATAAGTAATCATGGGAATCTCGCCATCAATCTTGCCTTGCATCTCTGGCCAGCCCACGGTTTGGCTGAACTCGTTCAGGCTGATAGGCGTCATGTGCATGCGCAAGTGCCAGAACCATTGTTGGCTCAGATAGGCCGCCGAGACATCCTCGAACACCAGCGCGCCATCCAGCACGGATAGCTCCAGTTTGGGCGCGGTCAACGAATAGCGGTTCACCTCGGCTTTCAGCTGTGTCTTGCCGAGTGGAATACTCAATATTTGCCCATCGCTGTAGCTGAGCGAAACGGTTTGCGGGACATCATAATCCCACGGAATATGCGCATTGACGTGGCGGATACCGAACTTGCCGTTCAGGTCTTCTACATTGGCATCGCGCACGTTCAGCTCGAAATTGAGCGGCTGCAAACCCTTTACCTGCATGCGCCAATCGGCCTTGCCGGAAACCTGCAAATTGCCGAATGCAGATTTTTCCACCAGCGGTTTAATCAGCAATGCATACAAACCGCTGAAATCCACGTCCTTCGCTTCCACGGTCGCCTCTTCCAGCGCTTTGGTGCGGGTGTTGATTTGCGCGCTGGCCGCCAGCGTGCCTACCTCATTCACCTGCAGGCTGGCCTGGGTGATATTGAGTATGGATGCCTTGAATGTGCCGCTGATGGCGAAATCGTTACCGGCCTTGCCAAAATAGAACGGCTGCCAGAACAGCTCGCCCTCCGTCCAACTGAATAAACCGCCCCAATGCCAAATATCCTTTTCTTTTTTGGCCGCAAGCCGCAAGCTGCCGGTGAGTTTTTCCCCCGCATGCAGTCCGGCTTCATCGCTAAAATTGGCTTGCTTGAAATCGATATTGGCAGAGAAATCATCCGGAAAAACGCCAAAATGTACGGAAAGCGGCACCCGAATGTGCTTGGCGCTGAACATGCCATTCAGGCATTCCAGCACGCCAATGCGCGGGTTCCAGAACGTGCCACAGCGCAAATCAAACGGGGTGAATTGCGGCTCGTTGGCAGGCTTAAGCTCGGCTTTCAGCTTTAGCGAAGGCGAATCACCTTTCAAATCCACCTGGAATTCAGCATTTTTGATGTCGCCAGCCGGGGCTTCCACTGCGCCCACGCTGATGTGGATGCTGGAAATGGCATGGGCTGGCTGGCAAAAACAGAAAAAAACAAACGCAAAAAGGCGCCAAAGCCACATGTTATGCCGGGAAGACCCCGGTGGATAAATAGCGGTCACCGCGGTCGCAGACGATACTTACAATTACCGCATTTTCTACTTTCCGGGACAACTGCAACGCCGCATACAGTGCGCCACCGCTGGAGATGCCCGCAAAAATGCCTTCGGTCGTTGCCAGCTTGCGCGTCGTGTCTTCCGCCTGTTTCTGGTTCACATAAATCAGCTCATCCACGCGTCTGGCATCATATATTTTCGGCAAATACTCTTGCGGCCATTTACGAATACCGGGAATCTGGCTGCCTTCTTCCGGCTGCACGCCGATGATTTTGACGTTTGGGTTCTGCTCTTTCAAAAAGCGCGAAGTGCCCATAATCGTGCCGGTCGTGCCCATACTGGAAACAAAGTGCGTGATTTTACCTTCGGTGTCGCGCCAAATTTCCGGCCCCGTGCCTTCGTAATGCGCCAGTGGATTATCACTATTGCCAAACTGATCCAGCACAATCCCTTCGCCTTCCGCCTGCAGCTTCATCGCCACATCGCGCGCCAGTTCCATGCTACCGTCTTTTGGCGTCAATACCAGCTCCGCGCCGTAAGCCTTCATGCTTTGGCGGCGTTCCACGCTCTGGTTCTCCGGCATCACCAGAATCATTTTATAACCGCGCATCGCCGCGACCATCGCCAGCGCAATACCCGTATTACCGCTCGTCGCTTCAATCAACGTGTCGCCAGGCTTAATGTCACCGCGCGCCTCGGCCCGCGAAATCATACTGAACGCCGGCCTATCTTTCACCGAACCAGCAGGATTATTACCTTCCAGTTTCAGCAAAACCGTGTTGCTGGGGTTCGGGTTCATGCGCTGCAAGCGCACCAACGGTGTGTTACCGACAAAATCACCTAAAGTCTTATAGTTCATCGCATTCACTATCTTTTATTGAAATTGTTGTATCCATATCAGCATCAGATTAAATCCAAGCAAAAAAGTGCGCAACCAAAATCCAGCCTCACGGCATTATACGTGATGCGCAATAAGAAAAAGTGCTTCCACATACTGCTAAACTGTGACAGCCAACAGGCAAACGGTTAAACTATGGTCGCATATGATTGACAAGACACAAGTGCTGGGATTTTTACAAGACACGCTGCAATTCAACGGCACGGAAGAACAGCTTCAGGTATTACATCATGGCAGTATTCACCTGCCAGATTCCACCATCAAGTGTCTCATCTCCAACCCTGATGGGGCCGATTACTTTATGCTGATTTCGGCTGTGAATAGCCCGGATGCCATTGCGCGCGCCGTCAAAAACATCTGCGACATCAAAGCCAAGCTACCGGCAGAATTCGCCGAAACACTACTCTCGCCGCTCTCCTCAGGTACCATTGATGGACGATCTTGCGCCGTATGGCCACGCCATGAGCCCTTTATTCCATCCAATCCACTCTTCTTCGGGTTCTTCTTCAAATTGCGTAGGATGCTCCACCGCAATTCATTTCTTGATTGGGCATTCGATCTTTGTGCCCATACGCTTTCCGGCCCCTTGACTGAACAACGCATTGATTCCGGGTTCATCAAGCCGTTGCGGCATATCGAAGCCAACCGTACTTTGCCTGAGGAAATGCGGCAGCATGCGCATATCGCCATCCAACGCATCCAAAACCAGCAATGGCGACCTATGCATTGTGTTCAGCATGGAGATCTTTGGTATGGCAACTTTTTGTTCCCGATCGACCATAATCGGCAGGATCGTGCAAAACTCTATGTGATTGATTGGGGTGGCGCCACGCTTACCGGCTATCCGGTTTTCGATTTTACGCGCCTGGCAATTGCCATGGAATGCAATGCGCAATCAGCATCCCCTCATATTGACAAGCTGACAAAGCTACTTGGCTGCGAGCGTATTGATATTGCTTCTTACGTACTGTGTGCAATCGGCGAAATGGCAACCCACCTGGAACATTTTCCCGAGCAGCAATTCCACTTGCTCGCCACCAGCACCTATTTTTCCATACGGGATATGGCGCTAGGCGAGAAAGCCAGCCTGTCAGGCTATTGAGCGATTACCGAGTTTGCACAGATAAACCGCGTACCCGGCAAACCCGATAAAAGCGATCAAAGACAACTGCGGAATGGTGAGCCCCATAAACGTCCAGTCGATCGCCGCGCAATCGCCAGTGCCTTTAAACACCAGACTAAGCGCTTTTTTGAGCGGGAAGTTCTCGAACATGTAATCGAAACCGACACCACAATCTGCGATCATACTTTCCTTGTGCGCCTGTATCCACCAATGCCGCGACGCCCATCCCGCCCCTATGAGTGCAGCCAGCACCTGGGCTAATGTGACGATTTTTGCATAAATCGTCGCTGGCTTTATAAAAGCGCCAATCAAAAACGTCACGCCCAACACCATAAAGCATATACGCTGTGTGATACATAGCGGGCATGGCTCCAAGTGATAGCGCGTCTGTATCCACAACGCCAACCCTACCAAGCCAAAACAGCCGACAAAGCCCAGCAGATAGCCACGCTTACCTGAAAATAATTTTTGCATATTGATTCCCTGTTTCCTGATTACCGCATTGTAATGGATAATAAATCCTATGACAGATTCAGACCTTTTCACTACTGAAAAAATCCTTAGCGTCAGCGAGTTAAACCGCATGGTGGGCGAGCTGCTAACGCAAACCTTCCCGCTGATGTGGATCTCCGGCGAGATTTCCAATTTCACCCGTGCCGCCAGTGGCCACTGGTATTTCTCGCTAAAAGACACCAACGCACAAGTACGTTGTGTCATGTTCAAAGGTCGCAACAATTATGTCGATTTCGATTTACGCGAAGGCGACCACGTGGAGGCGCGCGCCAACATCAGCTTTTACGAACCGCGTGGAGATTTTCAGCTCAACATCGATTTTATCCGCAAAGCCGGGCTGGGAGCTTTATTTGAGGCATTTGAAAAACTGAAAAGCAAGCTTGCTCTGGAAGGCTTGTTTGATGCGGCTTCCAAGCGCGCCATTCCGCAGTTTCCGCGCGCCATCGGCATTGTCACCAGCCCCGACGCGGCGGCTTTGCGCGATGTATTGACGACATTGAATCGTCGCAACCCGAACATTCGCGTCATCATCTACCCCACACCAGTGCAAGGCAAAGGCGCGGCGGAGCTGATTGCCAAGGCGATTCGCACAGCCAGCGCGCGTAATGAAGTGGATACGCTCATCATCTGCCGCGGTGGCGGCAGCATGGAGGACTTGTGGCAGTTTAACGAGGAAATCGTTGCCCGCGCCGTGGCAGAATGCGCGATTCCGACCATCAGCGGCGTTGGCCACGAGACGGATTTTACTATTTGCGATTTCGTTGCCGATGCGCGTGCCGCCACACCCACTGCCACCGCCGAGCTGGCCAGTACCGATTTGCAAGTGCTACGTGGCTATCTCGACCAATTATGGCACCGGCTGAGAAGGCGCATGGATATTGGCTTGCAGAGCCATGCCCAGAAACTGGATTTTCTGGCGCGCCGACTGCTTTCGCCACAACAGCAAATTGTGCTAAAAAAAACGCAAATCGATGCCTTTGAAAGGCGCATGGATATTGGCTTGCAGGGTATATTTAAAACGCATCGGCAACATCTTTTAACCTTGCAAAACAGCCTGATCCAGCTTAACCCTGAGAATGTGCTGGCACGCGGCTATGCGCTGGCGCGCCTACCAGATGGCACAATTATTCGAGACAGCCAACAGGCCAGAATCGGCGAAAACATTGAAATCACGCTGCATCGCGGCAGCCTGACTGCGAATATCCAAGCCAAAAAACCATGAATTAGCCCGTTCGAGGCTTGGTTTCGGCCGGAAATTGGTGAATAATAGTCTGTTCCTAGCTAGATTGTGTTTTATGAGTAATCAACACGCGCAAAAAACCCCTCTACCCGCACTTGCACTTGCCGCTTTAGGCGTAGTCTTTGGTGACATCGGTACCAGCCCGCTCTATACCATGAAAGAAGTGTTTGCTGTCGGGCACCACCCTGTTCCGCTTACCCCTGCCAATGTTTATGGCATTCTGTCGCTCATCACCTGGGCGCTTATCATGGTGGTATCGGTCAAATATGTTGCCTTTATCATGCGCGCAGATAACCGCGGCGAAGGCGGCATTATGGCGCTACTGGCGCTGGCCAGCCGCACTGCACAAAACAATCGCGTCAGGCAGCGCAACATTATGTATCTGGGCATCCTAGGTGCCTGCATGTTCTATGCCGACGGCATGATCACGCCTGCCATTTCGGTACTATCTGCTGTAGAGGGCCTGGAAGTGGCTGCCCCCAGCTTGCACACATTGATCGTTCCCATCACATTGCTGGTGCTGTTTGGCCTGTTCTGGACACAAAGCAAGGGGACAGCTGTGATGGGGGCCTTTTTCGGCCCAGTCATGCTGCTGTGGTTTGGCACACTAGGCGCGCTAGGGGCCATCAACATCGCACATGACGTCAGCATCTTGCAGGCCGTCAATCCTATCTATGCGTGGCAGTTTTTTGCCGACCATCTCTGGGTGGCGTTTGTCGCACTGGGCGCGGTTGTCCTGGCAGTCACCGGGGCTGAGGCACTTTATGCCGACATGGGGCATTTCGGCCGGTTTCCGATACGGCTCACCTGGTTTGGCTTCGTGTTACCCGCGCTGTTGCTCAACTACTTTGGCCAAGGCGCGCTGATTATCCATGACGCCACCGCAGTCAAAAACCCGTTCTACCTGCTTGCACCAGCCTGGGCACTATTCCCGCTAATCGCGCTAGCAACCCTGGCGACGGTGATTGCATCGCAAGCCGTCATTACCGGCGCATTCTCGGTATCACGCCAGGCGTTGCAACTAGGCTACCTGCCACGCATGCATATTCAGCACACCTCCGAAAGTGAGCAAGGGCAAGTCTACATGCCGCGCGTCAATTGGGGGCTAATGGCAGCCACTATGATTCTGGTAGTCGGCTTTGGCAGCTCGGGCAAGCTGGCCGCTGCTTATGGCATTGCCGTCACAGGCGACATGGTCATCACCAGCCTGCTGGCAGCCATCGTCTTTCGTGAAATCTGGCGCTGGAGCTGGCTGCGCACTAGCTTGCTGGTTGGCTTGTTCCTCATTATCGATCTGGCCTTCTTTTCGGCCAATGTGCTCAAAATACCGGATGGCGGCTGGGTACCGCTGTTGATGGCGATTGTGATTTTCACCCTGATGCTGACCTGGAAAACCGGCCGCTACCTGCTTTATATGCGCCTGAAATCCGAGGCAATGGACATCATGCCGTTTGTAGACGCCATCGGCGCACACCCACCGGCGCGAGTTTTCGGCACGGCCTTGTTCATGACCCCCAACCCGGATGGCGTACCGCATGCATTGTTGCATAACCTGAAACACAACAAAGTACTACATGAAAAAGTCGTCATACTGACTGTGCGCTTTCTCGACTTCCCACATACCAGTGAAGAAGAGCGTGTATCTGTGGAAGTGCTGCCTTACCAGTTCTACCGAGTGACCGTGCAATACGGGTTTAAGGACGAACCCGACTTGCCGCGCGATCTGGCCTTATGCAAACAGTACGGCTTAGAGATTGATCCGATGGATACTTCATTCTTCATCGGTAAGGAAATTCTTATTCCGAGCGAAAAATCCGGCATGTCGGTCTGGCGCAAGAAAATCTTCGTCGGGTTGTTCCGTAGCGCGGAATCCATCACCAACCAGTTCAACTTGCCGCCTAACCGCGTCGTGGAACTGGGTTCGCAAGTCAAAATCTAATTTAGGTATTTGCAATATCAACCAATCGCTTGTCTATGCGTTAATCAATAAAAATTTCAAGGAGTCATGAATGAAAAAATGGATCATTGCATTGCTGGTTGTTTCAGCCCTTGGTGTCGGCGGCTGCGCTACTACTACCAAGGACAGCGTTTCCGGTGTCAGCCGCTCGCAATTCATGCTGCTACCATCATCATCGGTAGATAAAATGTCAGCACAAGCTTATACGCAGACTATCAACGAAGCGCAAAAGTAAAGTACTCTGAACGTGGATAAAGCACAAGTTGACCGGGTGCGCGCCATTTCCAACCGGCTGATTGCCCAAGTCGGCATATTCCGTCCCGATGCACCCAAGTGGAATTGGGAAGTGAACGTAGAGAAGAATGACCAGCTCAATGCCTACTGTATGCCTGGCGGAAAAATCATGGTGTATTCCGGCATGATGGACAAGCTGAAAGCCACTGACGACGAACTGGGTGCTGTGATTGGCCATGAAATCGCCCACGCCTTGCGTGAACATGGCCGTGAACGCATGTCGCAAGCCTATGTGCAGCAATTCGGCCTGCAGGCGCTGGCCGCTGTAGTCACAAAAGGTGCTGCAGGCGGCGCTATTGTACAAGGTGCCGGCATGGGCTCGCAGCTGTTCTTTGCACTCCCCAATGGCCGTGAACAGGAGCGCGAAGCGGATAGGATTGGGTTAGAGCTTTCTGCCCGTGCCGGATTTGACCCGGATGCAGCTATTACTCTATGGCAAAAAATGGGAGAAATGAACAAGAATGCCCCGCCGGAGTTCTTGAGCACACACCCTAGCAGCCAGAACCGTATGGCAGACCTGAAAGCACTGGCGCCGAAAGTACGTCCCCTGTATGAAGCGGCTAAAGCTGGAAAATAGTATCAGCTCCCTTAAAAAGCGTGCAGATGCACGCTTTTTTTATTTCTGCCACAATCAGGTAAAATACGGCTTTTGCCAATTTAACAGAGAACAGTATGGATCCACGTCAAAGCATCATCGAGGCAGCATTTGAAGACCGCGCCAACATTAACCCGGCCAACGCCAGCACCGAGATAAAATCTACCGTTGCCAGCGTTCTGGCTGATCTGGACGCCGGCAAGCTGCGCGTCGCTAGCCGGATTGGCGACACCCAGCAATGGGAAACGCACCAGTGGATCAAGAAAGCCGTTCTGCTATCCTTCCGCTTGGAAGACAATGTACTGATGAATGATGGTGTGACCCGTTACTTTGATAAAGTACCGCCAAAATTCGCTAACTACACCGAAGCCGATTTCAAAGCCGGCGGTTTCCGCGTGGTGCCGAATGCGATCGTACGCCGCGGTTCGTTCATCGCCAAAAACGCCGTGCTGATGCCTTCCTACGTCAATATCGGCGCGCATGTAGGCGAAGGTACGATGGTGGATACCTGGGCAACTGTCGGCTCTTGCGCGCAAATCGGCAAAAACGTGCATTTGAGCGGCGGCGTGGGCATTGGCGGTGTATTGGAGCCTGTGCAAGCCGGACCGACCATCATCGGCGACAACTGCTTTATCGGCGCACGTTCCGAAGTAGTGGAAGGTGTGGTGGTGGAAGACAACTGCGTCATCTCCATGGGTGTGTATATCGGCCAAAGCACCAAAATTTACGATCGTGAAACCGGCGAAGTATTCTACGGTCGAGTGCCACAAGGCTCAGTGGTCGTTTCCGGCAACCTGCCTTCAAAAGACGGCAGCTATAGCCTTTATTGTGCGGTGATCGTAAAAAAAGTGGATGCCAAGACATTAGGCAAAGTCGGCATCAACGAGCTGTTGCGCGGCGTCTAAATAACCTCCCTCAATTAAAAGCCGGTATGTGCTAAGCACATACCGGCTTTTTTACGCCTTGATGAAAATTCTGCACTTCTTTCAAAAAATTGTCATTTTATCGATCTCCCTATCACAAGTTTTGCACTACCTTCCAAAACAAAGATACATAACATCATGTTTTTAAAATGTTTTGTTAACAACAATATTTAAAAAAAGGAATACGGCTTATGGCATGGGTTTTGCATTTCCTGTCCTATGCAAACAAAATAACGATCAAAACCTGTGCGATCACAATATAATTTATTACTGCTGGCATTATCATTAGGCGTAGCCACACTGGCTACGTTAGGTGTTTTTACGCTTAATGAGCATTTGTCCAATGCCCGCGAAAGAATCTCTGCCACCAACAATAAAATTATGTTGGCGATTTTCTCAATTATTGCAGGCACAGCACTGTGGTTAAATCACCTGCTGCTTGCATACGCCTCCTATAGCCAGTTCGCCCCTTCGCTAGCCCCCATTGTGCTGATTATCGGCTGGTTCTTCGCCATTACTACCTGTTTGGTTGTCCTGGACACAACATCCAAGCCGCATCTATCCTTGAAACGCTTCGCCTCCTGCGCCTCATTGGCTAGCCTGTTGGTACTGGGGATGTTCTGTGCCGATTGGCGCGCCAACATGGAGTTCGGCCAATTCGGATTCAAACGTGTGGAACTATTGCTTGCTTATCTGGTTTCCACCATTGTCATTATCGGCAACTTGCTCACATTCTTCTGGATGAAGAACTATCACGGCAACTATCGCAAGGCCATCAAAACCGCCCTTGCCATCATCTGCGGCCTGAGCATCATCGCAATCCATATTGCATACAACCAGGCTATTTATGCCATTAATAGTACTATCACTACCAATGCATACAGCAGCATTTTAAGTCACAAGGTTGCGGCTATTATCATCACCCTGCTACTTATCTGTCTGTTCACATTCATATTTACAGTAGTGCTTGTCTATGAGAAACATCAATTACGCCAGCAGCAAACCGAGCCGACTATCATTGAAACCGCAGAAAGCTTGGATGCACTGACTAACATGCCAAGCCGCAAGGCATTTGAAACGCATCTGGATGGCGCAGCCAAGCGCTGCCAGCGCAGCAGCAAAACTATTGCCATCGCCTATATAGATCTGGATCACTTCAAACCGATTAACGACCAATTAGGCCATCACGTAGGCGATACTGTATTGACACTGGTTGCGCAACGGCTCAACGCCGCCATACGCAGCTGTGACTATGCAGCCAGAATCGGCGGTGATGAATTTGTCGTGCTGTTTGAAAACATTGTGACCGAAGATGACATTACGCCTATCGTGCAACGTATTGTCACCTCAATCAAAGAACCATTCTACGTCAACGGCCATCACATCCATATTTCCTGTTCCGTAGGGATAGCTATTTACCCGCGCGATGGGGACACTAATGGCTTAATGATACGTGCAGACACCGCCATGTATAAGGCCAAGGAAAGCGGCAAGAATCAATTCAAGTTCTTTGATGAAGAAATTGAACGCGCATCCAGCCAAATGCGCGATATGCAAACAGACCTGCTGGCGGCCCTAAGTGAAAATCAATTAAAACTCATGTTCCTGCCCAAGGTCTATTGCAGAACCTTTTCTCCTGCCGGTGCCGAGGCTATTGTCTGCTGGCAGCACCCGGAACAAGGCCTGTTGATGCCAGAACAATTTCTGCCAGCAGCAGAGCGATTCGGACTGATAAATCAGATTAATCACTGGGCACTGGAGGAATGCTGCAAAGTGCTCGCAAAAGTATCCGAAAGACAAACGCCACTACAATTGTCCATGAATTTGTCCGCTGTACAATTTCGACGCCCGGATATGATTGGCGACATTCTCCAAATTTTTCATAATTACCAGTTGCGCACGGACCAAATGATCTTTGAGATCAAAGAAATCAATTCCATTCAAAACAAGGCGCAACTGCACCAGCAGTTTGAACAATTTAAGAAAGCGCACATCAAAATATCACTAGATGACTTCGGTTCGCAATCATTCAGCCTGGATTCCTTGCAAAGTCTGAATGTGGATGAAGTCAAACTGGATAAATCGTTTATCAGCCAAGTGGAACATGATAAGACCGCACGCTCGCTGGTAGACGCGGTTATCCGTCTATCTCACGCGCTGAATCTGAATGTGGTTGCCTGTGGCGTAGAGAACGACATGCAAAGTAATCTACTGAAAGAAATGGGTTGTGACCAGATGCAAGGCTACCTGCTCTCCAGACCACTGACACAGGACGGCTTGTTGAGTATGTTCGGTCAGTTGCATTCCAGATACGAATCTACCGGTCAATTCCATCCTTCCGACTATCGCACAGAAGCAGCCTAGGATGCGCTTGTAGACTCGCCTGTTACTTTCGGCACAAGTCAATCCGCCATAACCCAAGACAAGGGAACACCTGCTAGAATGCTGATTTACCAATATGTAAATCTGGCATATGAAGCTTTATGGCATTCCCAATTGCAACACCGTGAAAAAAGCCCGTAACTGGCTGGTTGAGAACGGTATTGTCTATGACTTTCACGACTTCAAAAAACAAGGGATAGACGAAGCTACGCTGACTGCTTGGCTAACACAAATCCCCAAGGAAACCTTGATCAACCGCAACGGCCTGACCTGGCGCGGCTTGAGCGACGAGGCCAAAACAGCTGCCCTGCAAGCCAATATCCATGCGCCTTCCGGGGCAATCGATTTGATGTGTGCAAAGCCAAGCGTGATTAAAAGGCCGATTTTGATACAAAATAACCAGATTATCGCGCTGGGATTTAATGAAACCGAATACGCCCAATTATTGAAAAGTTAAACCATGAGTAAAACATTAGAACTTGCGATCGACCTGCTGAAACGCCGCTCCCTGACCCCGGAAGACGCCGGTTGTCAGGATGTAATGATTGCGCGGCTGGAAAAACTGGGTTTCAAAATCGAGCGCATGCGTTTTGGCAATGTGGATAATTTCTATGCCCGCCGCGGCAGCACCGCGCCGTTGCTGGTGTTTGCCGGGCATACCGACGTCGTGCCCACCGGCCCGCTGGATAAATGGCATACACCGCCGTTCGAACCGACCATCAAAGACGGCATGCTGTATGCGCGCGGCGCGGCGGATATGAAAACCTCTTGCGCGGCTTTCATTACCGCGATTGAAGATTTTATTGACCGCAACCCCAATCACACCGGTTCGATTGGCCTGCTGATCACCTCGGACGAAGAAGGCGTGGCCGTGGACGGCACGGTGAAAGTGGTGGAAGCGCTGAAAGCACGTGGCGAACACTTCGATTACTGCATCGTCGGCGAGCCAACCAGCAATAAAGTTGTCGGCGACATGATTAAAAACGGCCGCCGCGGTTCGCTCTCCGGCAAGCTGATTGTAAAAGGCGTGCAAGGCCATATCGCCTACCCGCATCTGGTCAAGAACCCCATTCATCTGGCCGCGCCAGCCATCAAGGACATGGTGGAGACCGTGTGGGACAAAGGCAACGAATACTTTCCGCCAACATCGTGGCAGATTTCCAACATGAACGGCGGCACCGGCGCAACCAATGTCGTGCCGGGTGAGGTGGAGATCCTGTTCAACTTCCGCTTCTGCCCGGAACTTGACGGCGCAGGCAGCACGGAAGCCAATTTGAAATCGCGCGTTCACGCCATTCTGGACAAGCACGCGCTGGATTATGAGCTGGAATGGGAGTACTCACCGCCTTATATCACGCCGCGTGGCGAGCTGGTGGATGCCATTGAGCACGCGATTCAGGAAAGTTATGGTGTGACGCCTGAACTTTCCACAACCGGCGGCACCTCGGATGGGCGCTTCATCGCCAACATCTGCAAACAAGTCATTGAGTTTGGGCCACTGAATGCGACGATACACAAACTCAACGAGTGTGTGGCAGTGGCTGATATTGAGCCGCTCAAGGACACCTACCGCATCACTTTGGAAAAGCTGCTGAAATGACATTCTATCCACACGCTGCAGATGAACTGCTCACAATACGTGACTGGGTGCGTTTCGCAGTCAGCCGCTTTGAAGAAGCGCAAATTTTCTTCGGCCACGGCACAGACAACAGTTATGACGAAGCCATTTGGCTGGTGCTGCGTGCACTCCATTTGCCAATGGATACGCTCGACAACTTCCAGGATGCTGTCCTGACACAAAAGGAACGCCAGCATTTGGCTTTTCTGATCGAGCAACGCGTAACAAAACGCGTTCCCACCGCTTATCTGCTGCGGGAGGCCTGGCTACAAGGCTATCAATTTTACGTAGATGAACGTGTCATCGTACCGCGCTCATTCATCGCAGAACTACTGCCGGAAGGCCTTGCGTCCTGGATCGAATTCCCCGAGATGCTGGAAAGTATAGTTGATATTTGTACTGGCTCCGGCTGCTTGGGAGTATTGCTGGCAGATGCTTATCCGAATGCGCAAGTAGATGTGGTGGATATTTCACCCGCTGCAATCGATGTCTGCAATATCAACATCGCACGATATGGCCTGCAGGACCGTATCACCGCCATCCAGTCAGACATGTTTGGTGCGCTAAAAGGCAAACAATATGATTTGATCATCAGCAATCCGCCCTATGTGGACGCGCCCAGCATGGCGCAATTGCCGCAAGAATACCGCCAAGAGCCACAACTGGCGCTGGGTAGCGGCGAGGCCGGGCTAGATCATACGCATACCCTGTTACACGAGGCGGCCAACTACCTGAACGACAACGGCATATTAGTCGTGGAAATCGGCCATAACCGCGATGCCCTGCTAAGCGCTTACCCGGATGTGCCTTTTGTATGGCTGGAGGTATCATCCGGCAATGAATTCGTATTTCTGCTAACCAAAGCAGATTTGGAACAAATCCGGCTATCATGATACACACCTACTCCAACTGGCTGATTAACAGTACTGTGATATTCGCTACATTGTTAGCCATTGGGTTGTGCGTATTGCTGCACTTTGAAGGCCTTATTTTTGTCTCGCGCAAATTGCCGCAGATTCAAACCCCGGCGCGGGTAAAAGTGATTTTCGTGATTGCCGCCATCCTGGCATTGCATGTCACCGAAATCTGGATTTTCGGCGTCATCGAATGGCTCCTGCTCGACCTGCCCAATTCCGGCGCTTTGGCCGGTCAAACGCACTGGCATCTATTCGATGTGATCTACCTGTCCGCAATCACATTCACCACGGTGGGCTATGGCGATTTAACGCCCAACGGCCCGATTCGCTTCATGCTTGGCACGGAAGCCCTGACCGGCTTTGTGCTGATCACCTGGTCAGCCTCGTTCACCTATCTGGAAATGGAACGGCTATGGCGAAAACTTTGAGATGGACAAGCTTTATATTAGTCTGCAGCCTGTGTGCTTGCGCAAAAACAGCAGACAAACCACCCATGCAAATCGCCCGCCAGACCGCGGCGAAATTATGTGCACACAGGATGCCAAGCAATGCCCGGATGGTAGCTGGGTGGGGCGCAGCGAGCCCAAGTGTGAGTTCGTATGCCCCACTGGCGATGCCAGCAAATAAAACTAACCACGCCCGCGATTACGGTCGCTCTTTTTTTGCATGGCAGGTGCGTTGCCGCGAATGCGCTGATTTTGCGTCGGCTTGTATGCGTCTTTGCTGGCATTTTTACCAGCGTCTTTTCTGACACCGCCCTGCGAGCCAGCCCCCATGCGGCTCTCAGGCCTGCCGTTTTCCCTCGGCGTTTTGCTTCCTTTGGGAGCGGCATCCAGCACACTGCCACGCTGTTTGCGCACTTTTGCGGTAAACACTGTCGTCGCTTTGTCTTTTTCGCGTGGCGATAATTGCTTGAGCGGTTTTTTCGGCACTGGCAACTCTGCCCATTCCAGCAGTTTCACCACTTCTTTCTGTTCCAGTTTCAGCATCTGCCCGCGTTTGACGCGTGACGGCAGCGCAATTGGGCCAAAACGCACGCGCATCAGGCGGCTGACAGGCGTATGCAGCGCCTCGAACATGCGGCGCACTTCGCGGTTGCGGCCTTCCTTGATGACGACCTGATACCACTTGTTGGCGCCCTCGCCGCCTGTCGGGTAGATGTTCTCAAAATTCGCCTGGCCGTCTTCCAACTCAATGCCATGCGTGAGCTGCGAAAGCTGACCTTCGGTCAGCTCGCCCAGAATGCGCACCGCATATTCACGCTCGACTTCATAACGCGGATGCATAAAACGGTTCGCCAAATCGCCGGAATTGGTGAAAATCAGCAAGCCGCTGGTGTTCATGTCCAAACGGCCTATGGCAATCCACTTGCCTTGCTTGATGCGCGGTAACTTGCTGAACACTGTTGCACGGCCTTCCGGGTCATCCGTGCTCACCAACTCGCCTTCAGACTTGTGGTAAAGCAGCACTTGCGGCAACTCCGGCTCGAAAGGCAGGCGTACCGGCCGGCCGTCAACACGCACTACATCATGCTCGGTCACCGATGCCCCAACTTGTGCCACTTGCCCGTTCACACTCACACGACCAGCCTCAATCAGCTTTTCCATGTCGCGGCGCGAACCCAAGCCAGCCAGCGCAAGCAACTTGTGCAAGCGTTGCGCACCCTCTTGAATGGCAGGCTCGGAAATGGCATCGCCAGAAGCCTTATTGGATGCGGCTTCCAGGCCGGTTGTTTTAACAACAGGTCGGCGTGAAACAGGGCTGGGGGATTTGTGTGGACGTGCCATAACGTTTTTCAGAACCAAAACGCTATTTTACCCGATATGTGGCGGACAATCTAAGAATCGAGCGGCATTTCGCTTTGCGCAAAATCCTCGAATGGTGGCAGCTCGGCGAGCGAGCGCAAGTTCATGTCATCCAGAAAATGCTTGGTGGTTGCATACAGCGATGGCCTTCCGGGCACCTCACGCTGCCCAACCACGTCGATCCAGTCGCGCTCCTGCAATTGGCGAATCACGTTCGGGTTAACCGCCACGCCGCGTATCTGCTCGATGTCGCCACGCGTCACCGGCTGGCGATATGCGATGATTGCCAACGTCTCCATCACCGCGCGGCTGTATTTCTGCTGGCGCTCCGGATTAAGCCGCGCAATATGTTCGCTGAATTGTGGCTTGGCCTGAAAACGGAAGCCGGAAGCCACTTGCACCAGCTCCACCGTTTTATCCGCCCAATCGGCCTTCAATTCGTCCAGCAGCATACGCAAAGTCGCGCGCTCCATGCGGCCTGCAAACAGTTTCAGCATGTCATCCAGATTCAAGGGCTGGCCCGCGGTAAGCAAAGCCGCTTCCAAAATCTGTTTCATCTCGGTGATGTTTTCAGGTTCTCTCATTCAGCACCTTAATCGATAGTACTCGCTTGCAAATAAATCGGCGAAAACGCTTCTTGCTGGGTGATGCGCACCAAGCCTTCTTTCGCCAGCTCCAGAATCGCCAGAAAATTCACCACCAGTTTGGGCAACCCATCATTCACCAAATCAAACAATTGGGAGAACTCGATCAACTCTTCGGCCTTTAGACGGCGCAGAATCTGGCTCATGTGCTCACGCACCGAGAGTTCGGCACGGCCAAGTTTATGGTGCTGATTCAGCTTGGCGCGCTTCAGCACGTTCTTCCAAGCATCCAACAAGTCATCCAGACTAACTTCCGGCGGACGGATTTCAACGATATGCTGGTAATAGGCGCTGGCCACGTGAATATCCTCGCCGACTTTTGGCATCGCATCCAGCCGTTGCGCAGCAAGTTTAATCGCCTCATATTCCATCAAGCGGCGCACCAGCTCTGCCCTTGGATCGTCTTCCTCCGCCATCTCAGCAGGTTTTGGCAACAGCATGCGAGACTTGATCTCAATCAGCATGGCTGACATCAGCAGATATTCCGCAGCCAGCTCCAGTTTCACGGTTTTCATCTTTTCCACATAAGCCATGTACTGCGCGGTCAGTATGGCCATCGGAATATCCAGAATGTCCAGGTTGTGCCTGCGGATCAGGTAAAGCAATAGGTCGAGCGGCCCCTCGAAGGTTTCCAGATACACTTCCAGCGCATCAGGCGGGATGTATAAATCTTGTGGAAGTTGGCCTAATAGCTCGCCCTTGATGCGAACCGAGGTGTAGGGATGCGCGGCGAATACGGTGTCCGTGGTCATGCTGCATTATCCACAATATTCTGGGTAAAATCTACAATAAAACACAAGATATTGCGTAATTTTTACCAAACGGCTTACAGCATGTTTTTGATTTTATACAGCAGTTCCAGCGCCTGCTTGGGCGTCAGGTCGTCCGGCTGCAGCGTTTCCAGTTCAGTCAGCGCGGGGTGTAGCGGCTGCGGTGCAGCTTCCGCCTGCGCGACAAACATATCGCCCTGATGCGTATTCTGCGCAATTTGCGCATTCTCAAGTTGCGTGAGTTTGCGTTTGGCCTGCGCCAGCACCGATTTGGGAATACCCGCCAACTGCGCCACCTGAATACCGTAGCTCTGGTTAGCCGCGCCCGCCTCCACTTTGTGCAAAAACACCAGTTTCTGGTCTGCGCCCGTGCCATATTCCACCGCGTCCAGATGCACGTTCGCGGCGTGTTTGTGTTCCTCGACAATGCGCGTCAGCTCGAAATAATGCGTGGCAAATAAGGTGAGGGATTTGTTCTTTTCCAGCAATTGTTTGGCCACAGCCCAGGCCAAACTCAGGCCATCAAAAGTGGAGGTGCCGCGCCCGATCTCGTCCAGCAGCACCAGACTTTTTTCCGTCGCGTTATGCAGAATATTCGCGGTTTCGGTCATCTCCACCATGAACGTGGAACGCCCACCCGCCAAATCGTCCGAAGCGCCGATTCGCGTAAAGATGCGATCAATTTCGCCGAAATTAGCCGAAGTTGCCGTCACGAAGCAGCCACAATACGCCAATAAAGTAATCAGCGCCGTCTGCCGCATAAAGGTGGATTTACCGCCCATATTCGGCCCGGTAATCAGCAGCAACTGGCGATAAGCATTCAGCGAAACATCATTGCTGACGAAAGGCTGCGTGATACTTTCCACCACCGGGTGGCGACCCGCAATAATCTCGATACCCACATCGCTTTTGAAGGTCGGCATCACATAATTCAGCGCCTGCGCGCGCTCGGCAAAACTGCACAAAACATCCAGGCTGGCAACCGCACCACTATTGGTCTGCAGGGCAACGATATAAGGTGCCAATGCGTCCAGCACGCGCTCGTAGAGCATCTTCTCCCGCGCCAGCGCGCGCTCGTTGGCGCTCAGCACCTTGTCCTCAAACGCTTTCAATTCCGGCGTGATAAAGCGTTCCGCATTTTTCAGCGTCTGGCGGCGGCGATATTCCGGCGGCGCACTTTCGGCCTGCGCGCGGCTGATTTCGATATAAAACCCATGCACCGAGTTGTATTCGACTTTGAGATTTTGCAGGCCGGTGCGCGCTTTTTCTGCCGCCTCGAACTGCAACAGAAAATCGCCATGGTTCGTCTGCATCGCGCGCAACTCGTCCAGCTCGGCATCAAAGCCATCGGCAATCACACCACCCTCACGCAGCACCGATGCGGGCTCTGGCTTGATGGCTTGCAGCGTTTGCATCACTTCTGGCGGCGCAACAAGATGCTCGCGCAAGGTTTGCAACAGGCCGGATTGTGCATGTGCAAGCGCAGCCTGCAACACAGGCAATTGCGCCAAGCTGTCCCTGAGTCCCGACAAATCGCGCGGCCGCGCAGTTTTCAGCGCGACCCTTGTTGTGATTCGCTCAATATCGGCCACCTGCCCAAGAGGCGCATGGATACTGGTCTGCAGGCCTGTTTCTAAAATCTCCGCAACCGCTTCATGGCGTTTGGCGACCAGATTCTGGTCGCGCAGCGGATGATGCAGCCAGAAGCGCAGCAAGCGCGCGCCCATGGCCGTCTGCGTGGTGTTGAGCAGCGAATACAGCGTAGGGCTGGGTTCGCCGCGAATGGTGGTGTCAATTTCGAGGTTGCGCCGCGTCGCCGCGTCCAGCTGGATGTAGGCGCTGGTTTGCTCCACGCGCAGCTCGACGATATGCGGCAGTGTGCTTTTTTGTGTGTGTTTGACGTAATCGAGCAGCGCGCCTGCCGCGCAAATGGCCGTTGGCATTTCCGCGCAGCCAAAACCCGCCAAATCCTGTGTATTGAATTGCTTGGTCAGCCCCATCATGGCGCTGTCGAAATCGAACTGCCATGGCGCTATGCGCTTTTTGGGCGCTTTGTAGTGTTCTATCGCGTCAAAACCCACGCCGTCCGCGCACACGATTTCCGCGGGAGAAATGCGCTCAAGCTCTTGATTCAATTGGCCGATTGCAATTTCCGACAGCACAAATTCACCGGAAGCCAGATTCAAGCGCGCCAAGCCAAGCACACGATCCTGCTGGTATACGCTTAGCAGCGGCCGATCGCGCGACTCATCCAGCAGCGCCGCATCAGTGAGCGTGCCGGGCGTGAGAATGCGCGTCACAGCGCGCTCCACCGGGCCTTTGCTGGTTGCCGGATCGCCGATCTGCTCGCAAATCGCCACCGCTTCGCCCAACTTCGTCAGCTTAGCGAGGTATTGTTCCGCCGCGTGATACGGCACGCCCGCCATCTTGATAGGCTCGCCATTGCTGGCACCGCGGCGGGTGAGTGTGATGCCAAGCAGCCGAGCAGCTTTCTCGGCATCGTCAAAAAACAGCTCGTAGAAATCCCCCATGCGGTAAAACAGCAGCATGTCCGGGTATTGCGCCTTTAGCGCCAGATACTGGCGCATCATGGGCGTATGTCCTGCGGTAGGTGCTTGAGCTGTCACGATGGCCTTGAGTAATCGAAAACCGCATTTTACAGGCATAATGCCTGGGTCAGAAGAGGTGTCCCTGCTGTCGGGGTTTTCATCACCGATTGCGGAAAATTCGACATGATAGCAACCATTCCAATCAGCAATGCTAATTTTTTACTTTAATAATCATTACGTTACATCCCAACGCAACGCATGTCACGCTGGTATGGATTGTGCAGGACATAGATTATTGGCAATCCATGGGAGCTAACGATGAGAAAACAGGCAAATCCTTCAAATTTATACGCACAATTTCTGGTGCAGTTTCGCGAACTGGTCGGCCCGTTTGACGCACAGCGGCTGGCAACCGATATTGACTATCAGCACGAACTGATGGCTATCGCCTGCCAGAAGGACAGCGGAAAATTATTAAAGATGGCCGAAATCGTGCAGAGGAACCTGCACTAACATTAGGCAGGCGTTTTCAGGCTTGGCGTCAAGTGCGGCGCCAGCGTCTGTAGCATTTGCGCAAACACTTTGGGGTTGGCTGCCACGATATTGCCGGTGGTGAGCCAGCTTTCGTTGCCCTCAAAATCACCAACGATACCGCCCGCCTCCTGCACCAGCAACCCGCCAGCAGCAATATCCCAAGTGGATAGATTGATCTCGAAGAAACCGTCGGTAAAGCCGGCGGCGACATATGCCAGATCCAGCGCGGCAGAGCCAGGACGGCGGATACCGCGGGTTTTCTGGATCATATCCTTCAGCATGCCCATGTAAGTATCCAGATGCGTGAAGTCACGGAAGGGGAAGCCCGTTGAAATCAGGCCATCCTGGAGCTTGCTGCGATTAGTCACACGAATGCGCTTATCGTTCAGGAAAGCGCCGCGACCTTTGGTCGCGGTGAATAAATCATTACGCACCGGGTCATAAATCACTGCCTGCGTCAGCACACCTTTTTGCTGCAACGCGATACTCACGCAATAACAAGGGAAGTTGTGCAGGAAATTGGTAGTACCATCCAGTGGATCAATGATCCAGACATTCTCCGCATCGCTATTGGTCTTGCCACTCTCTTCGCCAAGGAAACCATGGTCTGGATAAGCATCCTTCAAAATGTCGATAATCGCAGCTTCTGCCGCCTGATCCACCTCGCTGACAAAATCGTTGACGGTTTTGCTGCGCACATTCAAGGAGCCTACATCTTGGCTGGCACGGTTAATAATCTTGCCAGCTTCACGAGCGGCCTTGACGGCATTGATAAGTATTGGATGCATAAGAACGAACTAAAGACCTGATAAAATGCCATTTTAGCATTTTTAGGCGCTTCCCCAAATTGTCGCTCAATACTTTAGAAAACGTTCGTATCGTTTTATGCCAAACCAGCCATCCAGGTAACATCGGCTCCACCGCCCGCGCCATGAAAACCATGGGCTTGCAGCATCTGTACCTGGTGCAGCCAAAATTCTTTCCCGACCCGCAAGCCACATCGCTTGCTGCGGGCGCGACGGATATTCTAGAAAATGCAATCGTCACACAAACCTTGCCAGAAGCACTAGCCGGCTGTGGCTTTGCTATTGGCTTGAGCGCCCGCAAACGCACCTTGAGCCACGAAATCGTCCAACCCAAAGAAGCCGCCAGACAAGCGCTTTCCATCGCGCAGAATCAGCCTGTCGCACTCGTGTTTGGCACCGAAATGAGCGGCCTGAGCGGCGAGGAACTGGATTGCTGCCAGCTGCAGAGCATCATCCCCGCCAACCCGGAATACAGCTCGCTCAACCTGGCGATGGCCGTGCAAATCATGTGTTACGAGCTCAGAATGCATGCCCTAGAAGGTAAGCTGGATGCGGCTCCTGAGGCATCACTTGCAAGCAACGAAGAGCTTGAAGGCTTTTACGCGCACTTGCAGGAGACGCTGCTGCACATCGGCTACATCAACCCCAACGCACCGAAAAAACTGTTTGAACGACTGCGCCGCTTATATTCAAGAGCCCGATTGGAAAAGGAAGAGATTAACCTGCTGCGCGGCATCCTCACCCTGAGCATCAACCCGAAAAAGCATACGAAATATTAAACATTCCTCGCATCAGCGAAACCTTATCCATATAAGTAAAGTCGCAAGATTGAAGGAATGTGATATATTTTCATGCGGTGGATGATGTATACCAGTTCGCGCTACGTGAGCTAATTTTGTTCAAAATCACTGATAGGCGATAACAGCCCATTGAACTTAAATATAAGGGTTACCCCCATGAGCAAAAGCAATATACCAGCTGAAAAAATCGCTTCCGGAAGCATTCCGGCAATACGTCACGTGAAAACCAGTAGGATTATCGACTGGCTGCATGCCGGCGTGGAAGACACCCATGCAGGCGGTTGGGCCAGCCTTTTCTATGGCGCTGTCTTTGCTATTACAGGGCTGTTCATCCATATCGTTTTTTCTGGAAACTACTGGCTACTGGCCGGACTAACTACGGGTTTCTTTCTACTTGGGCCTTTCCTCGCCATGGGGCTGTATGACCTAAGCCGGCGCATCGAGCTGGGCGAGCAGCCATCCCTTACCCCCACGCTGACGGCTTGGCGCCCGAACCTGATCAACGTTCTTCTATTTGCAGTACTGTTGCTAGCTATCCTGCTCATCTGGACAGGCCTGTCACTGTATATCTTTTCACACTTTTTCAATGGCGCACTGCCTACTTTTACTGACGTAGCACTGAATGTAATTACATTCAAACAGCCTGCTTTTACGCTTATCTACTTTTCTGTCGGTGGATTCTTTGCGGCATTCGTCTATACCATCAGCGTGGTCGCCATGCCACTGATGCTGGATCGCAAAGCCAGCGCAGCTACTGCGGCCATCACCAGCCTGCGCGCATGTGCGCGCAACCCTGTTGTCATGCTGCTTTGGGCTTTTTGTATTGTCGTACTGGTGGGTTTCGGTCTTGCGACAAGCTTTCTTGGTTTGATTCTCACCATGCCAGTGGTTGGACACGCAAGTTGGCACGTCTATCGGGACCTGGTTGAAACTAATAGCTAAATCAACCCCAAAAATGAGACTTGCCCTCCTGCGTCAATTTTCAGTTATACCCCAGTAAAATAGTCAAGAATACGCATTTATGGCATAATTTCATCATTATGTTCAGCCATATCAAAGAAGACATTGCTATCGTGTTCGACCGCGACCCAGCGGCGCGTACGCATTGGGAAATCCTGACCACTTACCCCGGCGTGCATGCGCTGATTATCCACCGCTTTTCCCATTGGCTGTGGAAGGCGCGCTTTTACTGGCTGGGCCGCATGTTTTCACATATTGGCCGCTGGCTGACAGGCATCGAGATTCACCCGGGCGCGACGATTGGCCGCCGCGTATTTATCGACCATGGCATGGGCGTAGTAGTGGGTGAGACGGCGGTGATTGGCGATGACTGCACGCTGTATCATGGCGTGACTTTAGGTGGCACCAGTTGGAACAAAGGTAAACGCCACCCCACTCTGGAACAAGGCGTGGTGATTGGCGCGGGCGCTAAAGTACTGGGGCCGATTACCGTGGGCAAGAATGCGAAAATCGGCAGCAACGCCGTGGTGGTGAAAGATGTGCCGGAAGGCGCGACTGCGGTGGGTATCCCCGCGCGCATTCTGGAAGAAGAGAAAGCCAAAGCCGAAGCCCAGAAAGCCAAATTCAGCGCATATGCCGTGGTGAGCGATGATGAAGACCCAATGACCAAGGCGATTCACACCTTGCTGGATCACTCTGCCGCGCAGGAAAAAGAGCTGCAAGCGCTGAAGACTCAGCTGGCCTCGCTGCTGGACACGCAGGCAGTTAGCCAGGTGGCCGAAGCGTTTGCCAGCAAAAAGCCTAAAAGCAAGTCATCCAAGTAAGCCGAACCAAACCGCTTAATAGTTGACTAAAACAGTAGGCTATTATAAAATTTCATTATTATGAGACTCACTACCAAAGGCCGTTTTGCCGTCACTGCGATGCTGGATCTAGCGCTGCTGGAGGCGGAAAAACCTGTGACACTGGCTGGCATCAGCGAGCGTCAGGATATTTCTTTATCCTATCTGGAGCAGTTGTTCAGCCGCCTGCGCAAGCAGGGTCTGGTAATGAGCGTACGCGGCCCAGGTGGCGGCTACCGTATCGCCAAGCCGCATCAGGATATTTCTGTCAGCGACATCATCACCGCGGTGGACGAGCAGATAGACGCGACCCAGTGCGGCGGCAATGAGAATTGCCATGAAGATGGTCCTTGCATGACGCATGACTTGTGGGCATCCTTGAACCAGAAGATTCTGGATTACTTATCCGGCGTGACGCTTGCCGACATGGTGCGCATGCAGCATGCCAAGCAAACAGGCGAGAGCAAGGTCAGCTTCCCAGCGCGCGGGCTACGCGACAACGTTGAGGCGCTGCAAGTTAATGGCTAACGCTTATTTTGACCACAACAGCACCACCGCCATCAGGCCGGAAGTGCTGAATGCGATGTTGCCTTTCATGCAATCGCAGCATGGCAACCCCACCAGCCGCCATGTATTTGGCCGTAACGCGCGCGATGCTGTGGAAGCCGCGCGTGCGCAGGTGGCCAAAGCGGTGGGCGTGCAGGCAAGTCAGGTCGTGTTTACCAGCGGCGGCACCGAGGCAAACAATTTTGCCGTGCATGGCATCACCGCCGGCTTGGCAAGAAATGGCTTTGATAAAGGCCAGATTTTAACCAGCGCGATTGAGCACCCATGTGTCAGCAAACCGGCACAGGCGCTACAGACACATGGCTGGCAAGCAAAAAGCATCCCGGTAGATACACATTGCCGAGTGAAAATGGATGCTCTGGAAGCCTTGCTGGATGCGCCTTCCAGCTTGATCTCCGTGATGTTGGCCAATAACGAGACCGGTGCATTGCAAGATGTGCAAAATATTGTGGCCTTGGCCAGGACAAAAAAAGTGCATGTGCATACCGATGCAGTGCAAGCGCTAGGCAAAGTGGCGGTAGATTTTAATACGCTTGGCGTACATGCCATGACGATTTCCAGCCACAAGATTGGCGGCCCGCAAGGCGCAGGCGCCCTGGTGCTGGATAAGCGCGTGGATATTGAGCCGCTGCTGTATGGCGGCGGCCAGGAGCGCGGTTTGCGTAGCGGCACGGAAAATGTCGCGGCGATTGTCGGTTTTGGTGTAGCGTGCGAGCTGGCTGTGAAAAACCTGACTGATTACCAGCAAAAAACCGCTGCCCTGCAAGCCAAGCTGGATGCGGCTCTCAGGGGCATGAATGCAACCATTTTTGCAGAGAATGCAAAAAGATTATCTAACACCACATTCTTTGCGTTCGAGCATATCGAAGGCGAAACCCTGGTGACCGCGCTGGACAAAGCTGGGTTTGCCGTCGCCAGCGGTTCGGCATGCTCCAGCAACAGTGGTGAACCCAGCCACGTGTTGCTGGCGATGGGCGTAGCAGAGGATTTGGCGCGCGGCGCGGTGCGCGTAAGCTTTGGCACAGACAACACAGCACAAGAAGTAGAAGGATTTTTAACAGTGCTGCAGCAAGAAGTAGCGCGTTTGAAACAATATTCCGCAATTGCGGCATGATTTTTAGAGCAAAAGATGACAACTGAACGTAAACCGATTTATTTAGATTACTCCGCCACCACGCCGGTTGACCCGCGCGTGGCCGCCAAAATGGTCACCTTTTTGACGGAAGAATTCGGCAATCCGGCATCACGCAGCCACGCTTACGGCTGGGTGGCAGAAGAAGCCGTGGAAAACGCACGCAACGAAGTAGCCAAACTGGTAGGCGCAGACCCGCGCGAAATCGTGTGGACATCCGGCGCGACAGAATCCAATAACCTGGCCATCAAAGGCGCCGCACACTTTTATGCACCCACCAAAGGCAAGCACATCATTACAGTAGCGACAGAACATAAGGCAGTGATTGACCCGGTGCGCGAACTGGAACGCGAAGGCTTTGAGGCGACCTTTCTGGAGCCGGATTCCGATGGCCTGGTGAGCCTGGAAAAATTCAAGGCTGCGATTCGCCCGGACACCGTGTTAGCCAGCGTCATGTTTGTGAACAATGAAATCGGTGTCATTCAGGACATCGAAGGTATCGGCAATATCTGCCGCGAGAACAACATCATTTTCCATGTGGATGCAGCGCAAGCCACCGGGAAAGTGAAAATCGACCTGGAGAAACTGCCGGTAGATTTGATGAGCTTTAGCGCACATAAAACCTATGGGCCGAAAGGTATCGGCGCTTTGTTCGTACGCCGTAAACCGCGTGTCCGTATTGAAGCGCAAATGCACGGCGGCGGCCATGAGCGTGGTATGCGTTCCGGTACCTTGCCAACGCATCAGATCGTGGGTATGGGTGAAGCATTCCGCATCGCACGCGAGGAAATGGATGCCGAGAACGAGCGTATCCGCATGCTGCGTGACCGCTTACTGAAAGGCTTGTCTGAAATCGAGGAAAGCTATGTGAATGGTGACTTGACACACCGCGTACCGCACAATTTGAACATGAGCTTCAACTACGTGGAAGGTGAATCGCTGATGATGGCGGTAAAAGATATCGCCGTATCATCCGGGTCAGCATGCACCTCCGCCAGCCTGGAGCCAAGCTATGTGCTGCGCGCCTTGGGCCGCAGCGACGAACTGGCACATAGTTCGATACGCTTCAGCATTGGCCGCTTCACCACGGAAGCAGACGTGGACTACACGATTAAATTGATGAAAGAAAAAATCGCAAAATTGCGCGAACTATCACCGCTTTGGGAAATGTTTAAAGATGGTATCGATATTAGCAAAGTACAGTGGGCTTACCACTAAGGAGTATTAAATGGCATATTCAGATAAAGTTTTAGACCACTACGAGAACCCACGTAACGTAGGCAGCTTGGATAAGAATGACCCGACGGTCGGTACCGGCATGGTCGGCGCACCGGCTTGCGGCGACGTAATGAAACTGCAAATCAAGGTGAATGACGCAGGCGTGATTGAAGACGCCAAATTCAAGACCTATGGCTGCGGCTCGGCGATCGCTTCCAGCTCATTGGTGACCGAATGGCTGAAAGGCCGCACGATTGACGAAGCCTATGCGATCAAGAATTCTGACATCGCAGAGGAGTTGGCTTTGCCTCCTGTAAAAATCCATTGCTCCGTGCTGGCAGAAGACGCAATAAAATCAGCCGTCGCTGATTTAAAACAAAAGCAAGCGGCAGTGGCTGATTTGAAAGCAAAACAAGGTAAATAAGCAAGATGGCAATTACACTGACAGAAACTGCCGCAAAGCGTGTCGAAAAATTTTTGGCAAACCGTGGCAAAGGCATCGGCTTGCGCGTTGGCGTGAAAACCACAGGCTGCTCCGGCATGGCTTATACACTGGAATTCGTGGACGAAATGCAGCCTGAAGACATGCAGTTTGAAAGCCATGGCGTAAAGGTCATTATAGACCCTAAAAGCCTGGCTTATATTGATGGCACAGAGCTGGATTACACCAAAGAAGGATTGAACGAAGGTTTTAAATTCAATAACCCGAATGTTAAAGGTGAGTGTGGCTGCGGAGAATCCTTCACTGTATAAAATGCTGATACGAGCCGCTGACTTTGTTGCGCGGTACTCGAAATCCTCATGTACTTCCATGTACATTCCGGTTTCTGTGTTCCGTGCGCCTCGCCATCAATCTCGCCTCAACATTTTCTAATTAGTTACATCATGCAAAATTATTTCCAACTTTTTCAGTTGCCTCAGCAGTTCAATATCGACCTCACCACGCTGGAAACCAATTACCGCGCCATCCAAAGCGCATCGCACCCGGACCGTTTCGTGACCGCGACCGATGCCGAAAAACTGGCGGCAATTCAGACCGCGACCACGGCCAACGAGGCGTACAAAACGCTTAAACACCCTGCGTCAAGAGCCGCGTATTTATTGGGCCTGCAAGGCATCACTGCGATTGCTGAAACGAATACCGCAATGCCCGCTGATTTTTTGATGCAGCAGATGGAATGGCGAGAAGCCATAGAAGATGCCGAAAACGCCAAAGATATTAGCGCATTGGACGCACTGCTTGGTACCATACGCACTGAGAGCAAAAGCTTGCAGCAAACGCTCTCTGAACAATTCAGGCAACAACAGTTGGGCGACGCAACGGACAGCACGCGCAAGCTGATTTTTATGGAAAAAGTGCAAGCGGATATCCGCGATGTTATTGAAAAACTAGAAGGCTAAATGGCTTTACTGCAAATCTCTGAACCAGGCCAAACCCCTGCCCCGCATCAACACAAGCTGGCGGTCGGTATCGACTTGGGCACCACCAACTCGCTGGTCGCCACGGTACGCAGCGGCATGGCCACGGTGCTGCAGGATGAACATGGCCACGCCTTGCTGCCCTCCGTGGTGCGCTACCTGACCGATAACACTGTGGTCATTGGCCATGATGCGCAGGCACAGCAAAGTATTGACCCCATCAACACCATCGTCTCCGTTAAGCGCTTTATGGGGCGCGCACTGGAGGACATCTCCGACCGCGCGCATATCCCGTATAAATTCGTCAACAATGCACAAGTCTGCATCGAAACCTGTGCCGGCATTAAAAATCCGGTCGAGATTTCCGCCGAGATTCTGAAGGTGTTGAAAACCCGTGCAGAAAAAGCACTTGGAGGCGAACTGGTTGGCGCTGTGATTACCGTGCCGGCCTATTTTGACGACGCACAACGCCAAGCCACCAAGGATGCAGCCCAACTGGCCGGCCTGCATGTGCTGCGGCTACTGAACGAACCGACTGCCGCTGCAGTAGCTTATGGCCTGGATAATACCGCAGAAGGCACTTATGCCATCTACGACTTGGGCGGTGGCACATTTGATATTTCTATCCTGCGGCTGACCAAAGGCGTATTCGAAGTATTGTCCACCAGCGGCGATGCCGCACTGGGTGGCGATGATTTTGACCACCGCATCTATTGCTGGACGCTGGACCAGATTCGACAAAGCAGCGATAAATTTATCCCGCTGAACGAAGCAGATACCCGTCTGCTGCTCACCAAAGCGCGCCAAGCCAAGGAATGGCTGACCGATAATTACGAGGCCCAGATTGTCTGCCGACTGAGCACCGGGCAAATGGTGGATGTCACATTGTCGGT
Source organism: Methylophilus sp. (assembly GCA_044228125.1). Lineage (GTDB taxonomy): Bacteria > Pseudomonadota > Gammaproteobacteria > Burkholderiales > Methylophilaceae > Methylophilus. The sequence continues at coordinate 163,771 of JBGAVM010000001.1, read as the reverse complement.
GGCGCAGTTTAACGAGTTGACGCAAACGCTGGTCAACAAAACGCTTACACCTAGTCGCAAGGCCTTGCGTGACGCCGGCCTGGAGGTGTCTGACATCAAAGGCGTGGTACTGGTAGGCGGCGCGACGCGCATGCCGCATGTGCGCCATGCCGTAGCTGAATTCTTTCAACAATCGCCGCTGACCAATCTTGACCCGGACAAAGTCGTCGCGCTGGGCGCAGCCATTCAGGCCAATGCGCTGGTAGGCAACAAGCGGGACGATGACCTGCTGTTGCTGGATGTGACACCACTATCTTTGGGCATAGAAACTATGGGCGGCTTGACCGAGAAGATCATCCCGCGCAACTCTACGCTGCCCATCGCACGTGCGCAGGAGTTCACCACCTATAAAGATGGCCAAACCGCCATGAGCATTCATGTGGTGCAGGGTGAACGCGAACTGGTCGCCGATAATCGCTCACTGGCACGCTTTGATTTGCGCGGCATTCCGCCCATGCCTGCAGGCGCTGCACGCATCCGCGTCACCTATCAGGTAGATGCGGATGGCTTGCTCTCCGTCAGCGCGCGCGAACAAACCAGCGGCGTGGAAGCGCATGTGATGGTCAAACCTTCCTACGGCCTGAACGAAGCGGAAATCGCCCGGATGCTCAGCAACTCACACAGCGCAGCAGAATCCGACAAGCAGGCACGTGCACTAGCAGAAGCGCAAGTGGATGCAAATGCCCTGATTAGCGCTACACAAGCGGCGCTGGAAACGGATGGCACACTGCTGAACGAAACCGAAAAACAGCAAATCCGTGCCAAAATAGATGCCCTGCAAACCAGTATCCATGCGGCTTCCAGCGATGCTATCCGCAAGGATACAGAAGCGCTGAATCGTGCTACGGAGACTTTTGCCGCACGTAGAATGGATGTCAGCATCAAGCGCGCCCTGGCTGGAAAAGATTTGGACTCTATCGAGCTGTAACATTAATATATAAAAGCCTATGCCACAGATTATCGTTTTACCGCACGTAGAGTTATGCCCGGAAGGCGCCGCCTTTGAAGCGCAGCCAGGCGTTTCCATTTGTGACAATTTGCTGAATAACGACATAGACATAGACCATGCCTGCGATAAAGTATGCGCCTGCACGACCTGCCATGTGATTGTGCGCGAGGGCTACAAGAGCCTGAATCCTGCACAGGAAAATGAAGAGGACCTGCTGGATAAAGCCTGGGGGCTGGAGCCGCTTTCACGACTCTCCTGTCAGGCGATTGTAGGGAAAGAGGACTTGGTGGTAGAAATACCGAAATACAGTATCAATATGGCCAAAGAAGGCAAGCGCTAGACTGTATTAGCTAAGCCTAGCCCCGCCAAGTATCCTGCAAGAACTCTACCTTGCCCGTAGCCAGATTGTACACAGCACCAATCAGGCCAATTTTCTTTTCGTTCAGCAAATCCTCAATAATGTCACTGCTATGCAGGATTTGCTTGATCTGCGTTTTCACGTTCAGCTCGCAGACTTTCGCGACAAAATCCTCGTTGCTGGAATCTCTTTGATTCAACACGGTTTTTTCCTGCCGCACTGCAGGGCGAATATGATTGATAATTTCGCCGATATGGCCTTCGCGGAAATTGTCGCATGCGGCTTTTACCGCACCGCAGCTGGTATGGCCTAACACCACGATTAGTTTGGAACCCAAGTATTTGCTAGCAAACTCCAAACTGCCGATTGCTTTGTCAGAAGCAATATTGCCTGCCAAGCGCACACTGAACACATCTCCAAGCGATTGATCAAACAACATTTCTACCGGCGCACGAGAATCGCTACAACTCAAGAATGAGCAAAAAGGATGCTGCCTGTCCTTGTATTTGGCGATCAGGTATGGGAAGTTTTTGTCTGCATCCAGATCGTGCATAAAGCGGTGGTTTCCTTCAATCAGGATATCCAGCGCCTGCTGCGGTGTCATTGTGTCTCTATCAATTTCAGGATGTTTGTACATTGGCCAGAATCTGGTGAAGTTAATCAATCAGGATTCTAACATTTTTACCCGCAATACTTACCTACAAAGTATATTTGTAGCTAAATGACAGAACATGATTCTCCCTATCTTGCGGCTTGCTGTTGACCCATTGGTTCAGATAGCCCGCTTCAACCGTCTGCGCATCATCCAATTTGTAGTTTAGCCCAAAAAAAACACGGTTCTGGTCAGTACCACGATCGACCTTCCAGCGCGTACTATTGAGATTAAAAAATATCTCATCGTAAACCACAATGGACAGTTTGGGGTTGAACCCCAATGGAACCGATGCCCGTAGTTGTTCGCGTAAACGGTATGCTTCATCGCTAAAATCTTCTCGATGACGCATTTCAAGCTGTGTGCGAGATTGCAATTTGACATTGCCAACATCGTCAAATTTGTATATCGCTTGTGTAGCCAGACGGTTTTCGTCAAATGCCACCTTACCTGCCGGGTGATTGACTACATGGTCAATAAGCAAGCCAAGGTTGAACTTGGAACTGAATTGATAATATGTCGAAGGCACCATAAAAACTTGATCCAGTTCATCCCCTCCCTCACGCCAACGAGAGCGCACATCAACAGACCAGCCCCAGCCCTCATCTTTGGGCGGTTTACTCATGAGCGTAAAACTCATCCATATACGGTTATCTTCTATCGTATCAGCTCTGGCAGCCTCTGTTGCCAAAATCAAAATAACAATAAAGACTATCAGACTACGACTTGCTAACAAAAAATGACGCATTTCAATGCTTCCATAAATATTGGGCGTCATTATAAGCAAATACACCACCCCAGTTAAAATATTGTTTGGGTATAAACTTATTCGATTCAGACATAAAAAAAGCCCGCGCAAGGCGGGCTTGAGGCTATATGGCTTGGGAGCCACACTTAACTAGGAATTAAAACATCCATTGCGCGCGCATAATGACAGCTTTTTCGTCATCTACACGTTTGTTATTTACAATCACACCACCGGAAGCGCCACCAATCACGTCCTTAAAGTTGGTGTCTACGTAGTTCAACATAAAGCGCATGTTGGAGTTTGGCAGGAACTTGATACCAGCTGTCCACGATTCGGCTTTGGCAAAGCCTGCGGCTTTTGTTGAAATTCTAGCATCAGCAGTACCAGTTACACCCAAACCTACACCAGCCGCATTGTAATCGGAAGCATCAAACTCGCTATAACGCAAACCGGCTTCCCAAGCACCACCAGAGAAAGTAGCTGGATCAAAATCTTTAGCTGGTTTAATGCCACCCATCACACCATTTTTATAGCCTTCCGCGTATTTTTCACCTGTAATCGTCCACAAACCTTCCAGATACCAGTTATCAGTGTCAAGGTCATAATTACGCTTAGGTCCATTAGCCACAGCTTGTGTTGAGAACTCATTGGTCATTCTCATCCACTCACCCTGCACTTTAAATTGGTTGTAAGCAACGGCTGCTTCCAAACCCAAGCGAGAAAGTTCTACATCATCAAATGCCAAGCCAGTTACTCGTGGTGCCTGGAAGAAGGTGGCCCCACGAGCCTCAGTACGGCCAGCAGCGCCAATTGTAGTTGCTGAGCCATTTGGCAAGGGCAAGTCGCCTTTAGAATACGAAACACCAATATGAGAGATCATGTCTTTATTACCCATAATCTCTGCAAGGTTGATAGTTGCGCGTGCAACGATTTCTTTCTCGTCTTCACGCATATCCGATTCAGCTGCGCGGGTAGGGCCGCCATTGAAAGCCCCCAATTGATAAGTCACACCAGTATATGGCACACCATGTACCATCGCGCCATACTGCTCGTTTGGCGCCAGTGCGTTAACAAAAGAACGTTCCATGAAATCAATATTATTCGAGCTGGTCAATTTCTCCAAGTTCATTGGTGCTTTAAATACACCAAAACGGAACTGCACCGGTTGCCACCAAGCTACGTTTAAATAGGCTTGGTCGACAACAGAAACACTTGTAGCAGTGCCGCTACTGTTTGCCCCTACCAAGTCCACGGACAGAACGCCTTCGTAATAATCCTTATACCTGGCTTCAAAACCAATACGTGCACGACGAATATCAAAGGTATCTGCGACATTTGTTACGCTTCCAACGGAATTTCCCGCGCCCACTGGCGCTGCATTGTGTCGTCCTTCGTTGTAATCATAGACACGGTAATCTGCTTGTACACGCCCGGCGATTTTGGCTTTAAAACTACCGTCAGGAGACTCCATCACCAAACCATCTTTGAATTTCAAGTCCGGTTTTTTCGATTTGACTTCTTTCTCTTGCTCGCGGCCTTTTTGCAGCAACGCGCCTTCTTCCTCGGTCAACACGCCTTTGGCAATCAGCGCGTTGATGATGTCGTCAGTCGAATCAGCTTTAGCCCCCATACCAAAACCCAGCACCAGTGCGCCTGAAACCACTGCTGCCAAACTGCGCATTTTAAATTGATTCATTTCTAATAAGCTCCCGTTAAAAAATTCCAGCCCAAAAATTTCAGCCCTTGTCTAAAGTTGATATTTTCCTAGGCCTGTGTGACAAATAGATGACAAAAACAAATAAGCCGTGTGACACACACGGCTTATTGGTGTTGCGTTGTAAAAATACCAACTTAGCTTGTATGGCGTACGTCGCGGCCTTCGACGATATAAATCACTTGCTCCGCCACATTGGTGGTATGGTCGCCAATGCGCTCCAGCGCGCGCGCCATAGTCATCATCTCCAGCGCGGCGGAAATGGTGCGCGGGTCTTCCATCATGAACGTAATAAGCTGTCGCACGGTGGCCTTGAACTCGGCATCCAGCGTATCATCTGAGCTAATCACCGTTCTTGCTTCGGCCACGTCCAGGCTGGAAAATGTGCTTAAGGCGCCTTGCAGTTGCTTGGTGGCCATTCTTGCAAGATGGCGCACGCCTATCATATCCACAGGGGATTGATGGCTGGGCTTTTGCAAGCGCAGCACGCTTTTGGCAATCTTCTTGGTCTCGTCACCCATACGCTCGAAATCTGTCACGATTTTGCCGATACTCATAATCAGGCGCAAATCAGAAGCTGTTGGCTGGCGTTTGGCAATAATATGGATACATTCGTCATCAATGGCTTTTTCCAGCTCGTTAATCTGATGATCGTTTTCCAGCACTTGCTGTGCTGCGCCGACATCATTGTGCGTGTAGGATTGAGTCGCCATTTTGATTTGCGCTTCAATCAATGTGCCCATTTTTAGTACATCCTGGCGCAAACGCTCCAGCTCTTCATTGAACTGGCTGGAGCGGTGTAAATTGGATTCCAACATAAGTCTGCTCTCTTCGAAAAATTAACCAATACGCCCGGTAATATAGTCTTCGGTACGTTTGTCTTTTGGTTTGATGAAAATATCATCCGTTTTGCTGAACTCAATCAACTCGCCCAGATACATGTAAGCGGTGTAATCGGAAACACGCGCAGCCTGTTGCATATTGTGCGTTACCACCAGAATTGTGAGTTTATTGCGCAGCTCGGTCATCAATTCTTCGATACTCGCAGTCGCAATCGGATCCAGCGCACTGGTTGGCTCGTCAAACAGCATGATTTCGGGATCAGTCGCCAAAGCACGCGCAATGCACAGGCGCTGCTGCTGGCCGCCGGAAAGGTTGAACGCCAAATCATCCAGGCGGTCTTTCACTTCATCCCACAGTGCGGCGCCGCGCAAGGCTTGCTCCACTTTGTCATCAATCACTTTTTTGTTTTTGCCACCGCGCACGCGCAAGCCGTAAGCCACATTCTCGTAAATGGATTTTGGGAAAGGGTTGGGCTTTTGGAACACCATACTGATGCGCATGCGCACTTCGATTGGGTCTACACCATCGGCTAGGATATTGGTATTGTCCGGATGCATGACGATTTGGCCATCGTAGCGGTTGCCCGGATACAGATCGTGCATGCGGTTGAAGCAGCGCAAAAAGGTCGATTTACCGCAACCGGACGGGCCAATCAGCGCGGTGATCTTGTTCTCGTACAGCGGCATATTGATGCCTTTGAGTGCATGCGCGCCGTTGCTGTAATAGAAATTCAGGTTGCGCGATTCTGCTTTTGTCACGTGTGACGCTTGATCCATTTGTCTTAAATTCCCTTGTAATGTAGTTGCCATCGGTTTACTTACCACTTAATGTTTTTACGGATTTTGTAACGCAAATATATGGCCGTACCGTTCATCAACAATGTCACCAGAATAATGATGGCGCCTGTTGCCGCCGCATTGATATGAAACGCGTGATCCGGTCTGGAAAGCCAGTTGAACATCTGGATAGGCAGCACGGTAAAGCCGGAGCTGAGCCATTCGAAATTGAGGAACGGTGCTTCTGTAGTAATCGGTGACGGCGGCAAAAAGGCAATGAATGTCAGCGCACCAATCGTAATAATAGGGGCTGTTTCACCTAGTGCGCGCGACATGCCGATAATCACGCCTGTCAGGATACCGCCTTGCGAATATTTCAACACATGGTCTTTCACCACTTGCCATTTGGTTGCGCCCACGGCATAAGCGCCTTCGCGAATCGAAGCCGGAATCGCACGTATCGCCTCACGTGTGGAGACAATCACGATAGGCAAAATCAGCAAGCCCAATGTCAAACCGGCTGTCAGTATGCTTTGACCCAAATCCAGTCCATAGACAAACAAGCCCAAAGCCAGCAAGCCGTAGACAATTGAAGGTACGCCTGCCAGATTGGCCACATTGATTTCAATCAGGTCGGAGAACCAGTTTTTAGGCGCATATTCTTCCAAGTAAAGCCCGGCTGCCACGCCCATTGGCACTGCGGTCAAAAAAGTCACCAACATCACCAGCAAGGATCCCACCCAAGCGGAGAGCAAGCCTGCATGCGCCGCGCGGCGTGACGGGAATTCGGTCAGGAAATCCGCGTTAAATTTGGGATACCCGTCCATAATCAAATCCGCAAACAATGTCAGCAGCGTCAGCAAGGCCAGCATCAGCGCCAGCAAGCCCACTGCGGCAAAGATGATGTCTTTGCGTTTGTGACGGCGAATCATGTCGCGCACTTCCTGCAGGTTTCTGACCAAAGAAGCGTTAGCTGGTGCCGTCGAAGTTGTATTTTGGTTTTCCATGCAAAATCTCTATAGAATTAGTATTGCTCTCTGTATTTCTTGCGCACAATGTGGCCGATGATATTAAAAAACAAGGTCATGACCATCAACACCAAACCTGCTGCAAAAATACTTTGATAACCGATGCTGCCGTGCGGCAAATCGCCCATTGCCACCTGCACGATATAGGCCGTGATTGTGGCTGCGCTTTCCATTGGGTTAAACGTCAGGTTAGGCTGTTGACCGGCGGCTACAGCCACCACCATGGTTTCGCCCACCGCGCGGGAGATTGCCAGAATGTAAGCCGCAACGATGCCGGAAATGGCCGCAGGCGTCACCACGCGAACGGCTGTCTGAAAGCGTGTTGCGCCCATGGCATATGAGCCTTCGCGCATATTCATTGGCACGGCGCGCATGGCGTCCTCCGCTACGGATGCGATATACGGCACGATCATGATGCCCATTACGATGCCCGCGCCCAGCATGTTGAAACCCGGCAGCTCGGGAAAAACCTTTTGCAACAGCGGTGTGACAAACAGCAAGGCAAAATAGCCAAACACAACGGTTGGCACGCCCACCAGCAACTCAAGAATCGGCTTTACGATTTCACGCGTTTTGTAAGATGCGAATTCGGACAGATAAATCGCCGCAATCGTACCGATAGGCACGGCCACGGCAAGCGCAATCGCGGATGTGGTTAACGTACCGGCCACCAAAGGCGCGATACCGTAATGCGCATCCTCAAACAGCGGTGTCCATTCTTTTGCGGTAAAAAACTCCCACACCGAAACCGTTTTGAAAAATCCGAGAGACTCATATAGCAGAATCGCCACAATGGCGAACGTGGTTGCGACCGCAGACAATGCAGCCAGCATCAATATGAACTCAATCACGCGCTCGGTGAAATTTCTGCGCACGTTTTTAGCCAAACGCGGGCTAATCGCTAATTCATTGGGTGTAATCGCTGGCGCAATCATCATGAATAAATCCAAAACCTCGGTTAATTAAAAAGCAAAAAGCGCTTTCCCAATCATCTTGAGAAAGCGCCTGTCTATCAAATTACTTGATTCTGCTCAACAAGTCGGTGATTTTGATGCCGACTTCGTTTTTGCCGCCAAAACCTGTACCTGGTTTCATAGCTTTAAAGTGTGCTTTTACCGCTGCATATTCTTCCGCAGGCAATGGCACATACTTTACTTCCTGCACCAATTGTGGCGCATTTTCCAGATAGAAGTTTACGAATGCTTTAACTTCTGGTTTAAATGCTGCGGCTGTCGCGTTGACATAAATAAACAATGGACGGGACAATGGCTGGTATGTACCATCCTTTACTGTTTCTGCGGAAGGCAATACAGCAGGTGCGCCAGCTTTTGCAGAAACCGGTACTGCACGCAGCTTGTCTTTATTCTCTTCGTAATAAGCCAAACCGAAATAAGCCATGCCACCCACATTGCCACTTACGCCCTGCACCAGCACGTTGTCGTCCTCTGAAGGCGTGTAATCGGTACGGCTAGCTTTAGCCTTGCCATTGATCGCCTCGGTAAAATAATCGAAAGTACCCGATGCAGTACCTGGACCATACAGCCCCATCGCTTTGTCAGGGTATGCACTGTTGACTTGTTTCCAGTTTTTAACGCTAGATCCTGGCGCCCAGATTTTTTTCAACTCTTCTACTGTTAGGCTTTTTACCCAGTCATTTTTGGAGTTCACAACCACCGTCAATGCATCATAGGCAACTGGTAACTCAATGTACTGTACACCACTTTCTTTACATGCATCCATTTCTTTTTGCGAAATAGGACGTGATGCATCAGAAATATCAGTTTCGCCACGACAGAATTTTTTGAAGCCACCACCGGTACCAGATTCACCCACTGTTACTTTTACTTTTTGCGCTTTCTGGAACTCTTCCGCCATCGCTTCGGTGATCGGATATACCGTGCTGGAACCATCAATTTTGATGATCTTGTCAGCCGCGTGCGCATAGCCGCTTGCAAAGCCAGCCAACAACAACATTGTGATTCCAAATTTACGTTTCAACATGCCCTAGTCTCCTTGGTTCATTTGCATTTGATTTAATCCTGTGCATTTTAAGAACCCAATGTGACAGCTATGTGACAAAAATGAAAAAGCCGTACCTCTTGGGCACGGCTTTGTCATACATTTGTCACATTCAAGATTCTGGGCGCATGTGCGGAAACAGGATCACATCGCGGATGCTGGGGCTATCCGTCACCAGCATCACCAAGCGGTCTATGCCGATACCGCAGCCACCCGTCGGGGGCATGCCATATTCCAGCGCGCGAATGAAATCGGCATCGTAATACATCGCCTCGTCATCGCCCGCTTCTTTTGCCGCCACTTGCGCCTGAAAGCGCGCCGCCTGGTCTTCAGCATCGTTCAGCTCGCTAAAACCATTGGCAATCTCCCGCCCGGTGATAAACAACTCAAAACGCTCGGTGATTTCCTGATTCACATCGGACGCGCGCGCCAAGGGCGAGACTTCCACAGGATAATCAATGATATAGGTCGGCTCCCACAACTGGCTTTCGGCAGTCTCCTCGAACAAGGCCAACTGCAATGCACCCAAACCCCAGTGCGCCATGGCATCCACGCCAAATTTCTTTACCTCGTGACGCAAGAAAGTCTCATCATTCAACTGTTCCAGCGTATATTGTGGTGCGTATTGCTGAATCGCCTGCACAATCGTCAAGCGGGCAAACGGCTTGCTCAAATCCAGCGCGCGGCCGTTGTAGCTTAATACCGCCGTACCGCGTGCGGCTATCGCAGCGGTACGTATACATTCCTCGGTAAAGTCCATCAGCCATCTGTAATCGGTATACGCTGCGTAGAACTCCATCATGGTGAATTCCGGGTTATGGCGCACGCTCAAGCCCTCGTTACGGAAATTGCGGTTGATCTCGAACACGCGCTCGAAACCGCCCACCACCAGGCGCTTCAGATAAAGCTCCGGCGCGATGCGCATGAACATCTGCATATCCAACGCATTGTGATGCGTCACAAACGGCTTGGCCGACGCGCCACCCGGAATCGGGTGCAGCATGGGCGTTTCCACTTCCAGAAACGCATGCTGCGTCATAAAAGCGCGAATCGCCGACACCACCTTGCTGCGCGCAACAAAAGTTTCGCGCGTGTCTTCGGCCACAATCAAATCCACATAGCGCTGACGGTATTTGACTTCCTGATCCTGCAAGCCGTGGAATTTTTCCGGCAGCGGGCGCAGCGATTTCGTCAACAAGCGCAACTCGCTGACATGAATCGACAACTCACCGGTCTTGGTTTTCATCAAACGACCAGACGCACCAACAATATCGCCCATATCCCAATGCTTGAAGCGCTCGTACATCTCCTCGCCAATCTCGTCGCGCGCAATATAAAGCTGAATGCGGCCGGTTGCGTCCTGAATCGTGGCAAAACTGGCCTTGCCCATCACGCGCTTGAGCATCATGCGGCCTGCAATCGTCGCCGGAATCGCCTGCGGATCCAGCGTCTCCTTATCCACAGCGCCATACTGCGCCTGCAACGCGGCAGCGCGGTGCGTCGGCTTGAAATCATTAGGAAATGCCACGCCCTGTGCGCGAATCGCCTTTAATTTCTCGCGGCGCTCCGCAATCACGTGGTTTTCATCAATGGGAAATATTTCGTCCGTCATGCCGCACTCAAACTTTAAAAAGGTAAAACGTTCATTTTAACATTTTCCGCATACTTTTTATTTGCGCCGGATTTTTGCCTTTATTCCATGCATTGAAACCCGCATGGTTAGATTAATGTGCGAGTATTCAAGGAGAATTATGAATGATGATTGTACATGGCGACATTCCCGGCTGGGTCGGTTTTCTAAGCAAAACCTCCATCCCTGTGCTCAGGCACACATGCCGCGAATTATCCCAGCTTCAGGACGATGAAAACAAACTCAGTGCACGCGCTATTGCCGCCATCGTCCTCAATGATCCATTTATGGTATTCCGCATTATTGGATACGCAAAATCACACCAAGGCCGACATCAGCTTCAGGATTTGATTCAAGTAGAACAGGCTATCCTGATGATGGGAACAGATGCCTTTTATCAGAATCTGCTTCCCGCACCTCAGGTTGAAGATCACCTGAAGAATAATCTGCTAGCACTGACACATTTGTTAAGGCTGATCAAACGCGCCCATCGCGCCGCACATTATGCCTCCGACTGGGCTGCAATGCGCATGGATCTGCATCCAGATGAGGTACGTACTGCCACGCTCCTGCATGATCTGGCCGAAATGATGTTGTGGTGCTTTGCACCGGACAAGATGAGTACTATTTTCTCCGTGCAGCAATCTGACGCTACACTACGTAGTAAGACCGTGCAAGAAGAAATTCTAGGATTCAAAATTATGGATCTGCAAAAGGCGATGGTAGAAGCTTTCCACCTTCCTCCTTTGCTGGCCAAATTGATGGAAGATGAAAGCGTTGATGATGCGCGTGCAAGAAATGTAGCGTTAGCCGTGAATCTTGCTCGCCATTCCGCCTATGGTTGGGACAATGCCGCATTACCGGATGATTTTCAGGACATCGCCAACCTTTTGCATGTGGATGTAGAGCGCGTCAAATTCCTGATAGGCATGCCGGAAGTGATTTAGCTCAAACGCCGAAAAAACAGATATTCAGGCAGCCTGCTTGGCAGCTTGATATGACTCCATCCAGAAGTAAAAGAACTCCCGCACTACATCCAGAAACAGCACCTTGATTTCCTCCACTTTAAACAAAGGTAAGACCATGTCCACTGCCATACGGTAGGTTTTGTTGTTTTTGACGGGTGCATCCCGCAGGCGCACCAATACCACCTTGGCCAGTTTTATACGCGTGTCTATCACCAACTGCTCGGCCCCTATATTGGTCAGATGTCGGGAATAACGCAGAAGTGTCAACCCGTCTTTTTCGCTAAAAACTTCGTGCTCAAGACTTTCTGTCAATTTATCAAGAGAAGCAGGCAACGGCTGCCATTTTATCGGCTGGATATCGTATCCGTAATGCTGCTCAAAAGCGGCAATCGCTTTGATGTCATTCATCCAGAAAGGGAAAAACTCCCGCGCGATATTCTGACAATCCAACATATCTTGCTCTGAGACTGTTTTTAATACCTCAGTCAACGCATTGCCATATTCAGGTCTGCCCTGCGATTTTTCTGCAAGCAGCGCCACAAGACTATCCAGAAAAAGAGAACGTTTATATAGAACACCAGCCGATGCCCCCTTTTTTCCAAGAAACTTCAGATAGGCTTCTGCGGCTTGTTTTTCACGTGACAATTTCATACTGCTGATTTTACTCAGCGCGAGAATTAGCAAAGCGATAAATAAACCAGAAAATACGAGGCAATTCCCATCCGGCCCAGACTAGGGAAATCAAACCTAGTTGCAGAGAGAAAGTGTACTACACGCCTTGTTTCAGGCTTTCCATAATGAAGGGGTCAAGGTCGCCATCCAGCACGCCTTGCGTGTTGCCGATCTCGACATTGGTGCGCAGGTCTTTGATACGCGATTGGTCAAGCACGTAGCTGCGAATCTGGTGTCCCCAGCCGATGTCGGTCTTGGCATCTTCCAGCGCTTGCTTTTCGGCGTTACGTTTTTGTAGCTCCAAGTTATACAGCGCGCCTTTCAGCATGCTCATCGCCTCGTCTTTATTGCGATGCTGGCTGCGGTCGTTCTGGCATTGCACCACCACGCCGGTAGGCAAGTGGGTAATGCGCACAGCGGAATCAGTTTTGTTGATATGCTGGCCACCCGCACCGCTGGCGCGATACGTGTCAATGCGCAAATCCGCCGGGTTGATGTCGATTTCAATCGAGTCATCCACCTCGGGGAAAACCTGTACGCTGGCGAACGAGGTGTGGCGTTTGGCGTTACTGTCAAAAGGTGATTTGCGCACCAGGCGGTGCACGCCGTTTTCGGTGCGCAAAGTACCGTAGGCATAATCGCCGGAAACCTTGATGGACGCACCTTTGATGCCCGCCACATCGCCTTCGGATTCTTCCAGCACCTCGACTTTGAAGCCTTTTCTTTCACAGTAGCGCAGATACATGCGCAACAGCATGCTTGCCCAATCCTGCGCCTCGGTGCCGCCGCTACCGGATTGAAACTCGACAAAGCAGTTGGCGCTGTCCAGCTCGCCAGAGAACATGCGGCGGAATTCCATTTCTGCCACGGTTTTTTCAATCTCGGCGGAATCCGCGTCTATGCTCAACAGTGTGGCATCGTCATTCTCTTCGCGCGCCATTTCAAACAGGTCGCGCGCGTCTTTTAAACCGCTTTCCACCTGTTGCAGACTATTGACGACCAGCTCAAGGCTGCGTTTTTCCTTGCCGAGCTTTTGCACCTTTTCGGCATCGTCCCAGACTTTCGGGTCTTCTAAAAGGCCATTGACCTCTTCTAAACGCTGACTTTTATTTTCAAAGTCAAAGATACCCCCGAAGGGCTTGGTGACGGGAGGACAAATCGTCCAGACGATTGGCGATCTGATTGAGTTTTTCGGCTTCCATGATGCTTTCTTGCTAAATGCTTAAAGGCGCGATTATACCTGACGGGTCAGGATTTAACGACTTCGCCGTCTTCTTTGACAAAGGTGCCAATGTGCGGATTTTCCAGAATCTCCAATACCACCTCGGAAGGCCGACACAATCGCACGCCTTTAGGTGTGACTACAATAGGGCGATTGATGAGAATAGGATGCGCCATCATCGCATCCAGCAAAGCATCATCGCTCAAACTTTCATCGGCCAGCCCAAGCTCGGCGTAAGGTGTACCTTTTTCGCGCAAAATACTGCGTACCGGCACCCCCATTTGTGCGATAAGCGCTTTAAGTCCATCACGGCTTGGTGGGGTTTTTAAGTACTCGATTACCATTGGCTCTACACCGCTCTGGCGTATCATCGCCAATGTATTACGCGAGGTGCCGCACGCCGGGTTATGGTAGATGGTCACTTGCATTTTAAAAAACCCTTTGTCATAAATTTGTAATAAAATTGTAATACTTGCCAAGGTGTGCAAGCACATAAAGTTATACATTAGCGCAAAATCAACATCTCAGGGAGAGTTTCATGGCGAATGGCGTATTGAGCCGTTTGGTGTCGTCAATATCACCAAAAAACGAGAATTATTTTATTCTTTTCAACAACTTGGCCGAATGCGTAGTGAAAGGCGCAAAAACATTGGCTACCATGTCAGCCACCGATGATCCTACGCTTTTCCAAAAGCAGTTCGAGGAAATACGCAAACACGAATCCGAAGCGGATGAATACACCAAAGAAATCCTGTTGAGCCTGCACAAAACCTTCATCACTCCGTTTGATCGCCGCGAGATTCGCGAACTAGCCAGCGCTTTGGATGACATCGTGGACACTTGCGAAGACATCCCGCAACGTTCATTCGTATATGGTCAGGTGGCTTTCACGCCGGAAATGGCCGCTTTGGGGCAAATTTTGCTGCGCGCTGCCGAGAAAGTGCGCGACGTGGTGATTCTGCTTTCTGACATGAAGAATGCTGACCGTATTCTAAAATTGTGCGAGGACATCAGCGTAATTGAGGGTGAAGGCGATCACGTGATGCGCGCCGGCATGAAACGCCTGTTTGCAGAAGAGACTGATGCACGCAACCTGATTCGCGCCAAGGAGCTGTACGACTTGTTCGAAGCAGCCATAGATAGTTGCGAAGATGTCGCGGACGTGATTCATGGCGTAGTGCTCGAGCGCATCTAAGGCGGGTTCACCATGATAGAACACGCCATTTTAATTATGGGACTGCTGGTGCTCGTGGCGCTGGCGTTCGATTTCATGAACGGGTTCCACGACGCGGCCAACTCGATTGCGCTGATGGTTTCCACCCGTTTGCTGACCCCGCAAGCCGCCGTGGCTTGGGCGGCTTTTTTCAACTTTATTGCCTTTTTGTTCTTTGGCCTGCACGTGGCAGATACCATCGGCAAAGGTATCATCAATCCGGAAATCGTCAACAACGCTGTGATATTCGGCGCGCTGGGTGGAGCGATTAGCTGGAATGTCATTACCTGGTGGTTCGGCATCCCATCCTCCTCGTCGCACGCGCTGATTGGCGGCTTACTGGGCGCGGGGTTCGCCCAAGCTGGCATGGGCGGGATTATCGTTGGTGAAAAACTGATGATTACCGGTCTGGCTATTTTCCTATCCCCTTTATTTGGCATGTTGCTGGCGCTGATCTTGTCGATTTTGCTGTTGTGGATGTTTGAAAAGTCGCAGCCGTACAAAACCGAAAGCCGATTCAACAAGCTGCAGTTTATCTCGTCTTCGCTCTTCAGCCTGGGTCACGGCGCCAACGATGCGCAAAAAACCATGGGCATCATCACCGTGCTGCTATTTGCCAACGGTTACCTGAAAGGTGATTTCCACGTTCCAACTTGGGTGGTAATTTCCTGCCAATTGGCCATGGGGCTAGGTACACTGTTTGGCGGATGGCGTATCGTGCGCACCATGGGCATGGGCATCACCCGTATCCGCCCAACCGGTGGTTTTGCCGCGCAAACTTCCGGCTCCATCGCACTATTCTTGGCAACTGGCATGGGCATTCCAGTCTCCACCACGCACACCATCACCGGTGCGATTGTGGGAGTTGGCCTTTCCCGCCGAGCCTCTGCCGTGCGCTGGGGCCTGGCTTCACGCATCGTGTGGGCGTGGATCATCACTATTCCCGCATCTGCGCTGATTGCCGCACTGTTCTTCAGTTTCGGGAAAACATTCCTGTAAACCAACGATGCGGTTCAACAAGGGCGCTCAGGCGCCCTTGTTATTTTGCAGGCAAAGCTGATAAAACCCGGCCAATTGTCTGGCCTTGGCTGCAGCCGACCAGTGCTGGCTTGCATACTGCTTACCAGACTCTCCCAAAATAATGCGCGCCGATGGCTGCATCAACAGTTCATGCACGATTTGCGCAAACGACTCTTCGTTATCCGGCGCAATCCTTGCACCGTGCCCTTCCCTGAGGATAGACGCGGTTCCCAGCTCGGCAATCGCCACCACTGGCGTGCCTTGCGCCATCGCCTCCAGCAGTACCAGACCCTGCGTTTCGCTTTTGGAAGCAAACACAAACACGTCTGCCGCCTTATAGCAGGCATTCAATTCGGTGTTCCGATCCAGATAGCCGATGAAACGCACATTACCTTCAATGCCCAGCAACTTCACTTGCTTGTGCAAATGCATCTCTGCCGGGCCTTCGCCCGTCACCACCAGCAAGACTTCCGGCATCTGCTGCCTGAGCAAGCTGACTTTTCTTAACAGAAAATCGATATTCTTTTCATGCGCCACGCGCCCTACATACAGTAACACCGGGCGATTCAGAGGAATCTCGTACTTCTCGCGAAAGGCCGTGGCATCAGCCTTGGCGAAGCTGCCTTCCTGCAGACCTGTCGCAATCACCTCGCCATGCGTCACCACGCCGTATTCCCGCAGCACATCCAGCATGGGCTGCGAAGGCGAAATCACCGCATCCAGCGCATTACATTGTTTTTTCGATACCCAGCGTGCGATACGCTTTGCCATGCTCTTGGGGATCCACGGCAGATAGTGGTGCAAGTAGTCTTCGAAAAAAGTGTGATAGGTCTCCACCACCGGCAGATTGAGCGCCTTGGCAATCTTCAACCCGGCATAATGCGCTACAAACGGCGTGTGGATATGCACTACGTCGAAACGCTTTTCCCGCAGCGCCGGAATTTGCGCCAGCACTTGCTGGTACCGCATCAATTTATCTTCCGGGTCGAAATAAATACTGCGCGCCGGAATGCGTGTGATCCACGCTTCATCTTCGGTTTGCACGCCATAATCCGGCGCCAGCAAATGCACGGTGTGCCCAAGCTGCTGCAATTGGTGCGTGAATGTCCGTATCGAGGTGGAAACCCCATTCACACGCGGAAAATAAACATCAGAAATCAATAATATATTCATGCGATTACCCTGATTTTTTGTGCATGCTAATGACCCAAGATGACAATTTGATGACCGAAAAAGGCATTTTCACAAAAATATCATTTACTTGTCACATCGATTTCATCTAACGATGCCAAATTACGCGCCATGAAAAAGCGTTTTCATATCAAAATGTTATGGGCGGCCTCATTCAGCCTGTATGCACTAGATGCCAATGCATGGGGGCTTTATACGCACATTTATTTCTCCCAGCATTTACTGGTGTGTATTCCGCCTCTGCTGGACAAAAGAATCCGTCAAGCCATGCAACAGTTTCCGCACCTGGTGTTGGCGGGCGCTTGCCTGCCGGATTTGGCCGTCATTTCCAAGTCTTTCAGCACATCGCATCAATGGCATATTTCCGAGCGAATGCTGGAAAACGCCGAAACCGAGCAGGAACTGGCCATCGCGGTGGGCTACGCCAGCCATTTGTTTGTCGATGTGATTGCGCACAACCATTTTGTGCCTGCGCACGAGGCAAAATGGCTTAACCGCACGATTGTGACGCATGTGGCTTCGGAATGGGCGATGGATGGCCATATCAGCCAACATATTGCACACCCACCGCACAGGCTGATTAACGCGCATATGGAAACGCTTGCCAGCTATGCAGCCAAAACCTTTGGCGTACACAGGCAAGAGGCCAAAAAGCAACTGCGCCGCTTGTCCATACTCGACAGGTTGTTGCGCTTCAGCCGCATCTCGCATGGCTTGTTGTACCTCATCAAGCTGCGCGATATGGAACTGGTTAAAAATCTGGGCTACTACCTGACTAAAACCGAGCATGCTTTAGGCAATTTCCACCTTGCATTGAATGGCCAGCGGCCCAATTGGGAGCCGGAACTGGGCAATCTTAACGCGGCTGAGTTGAGCGCTTGGCGCGCGCAGTGTCTGGGAGATTTGCGGATAAGAGTTTCGACGCCTATCGACCACTACTACAGCGGCAATCCGGCCAGTGAGCTGATTTAATTTCTTTAGAAAATTGCCGTCTAGGCAATCAGACTAAACGAACCAAGCACCAAAACATAACCAATAGCCGCGCCTGCCAGCACGTCGCTAGGATAATGCAACCCCAGCACCACGCGCGACATTGCCACCATCAGTATGAATGGCATCACCACAATGGATAACAACGGGAAATAATAAATCGCCACCAGGCCAAAACACACCGCATGCAGCGTGTGCCCGGATGGGAAACTGAACCTGTCCAGCGGCTTGCCGGTGATATACACATCCTGACGCACCTGATATGGCCTTGGGCGATGCGTTTTTTGTTTAAGCCATTTGTAGATCAGCGTGCCGCTCAGCCCCACGCAAAGCATATGCAAAACGGGTTTGATACCATCCGCTTGTTGCGTCGCCAGAATCAGCAACATCAAGGTATACCAGAACACACCATCCCCGAGACGGCTGATGGCGCGAAAAACATCGCGCACCAATCGGTATTGGCCTGTTTGGCTAATCGACACGCATAACGCGCCATCCAAAGCCTGCATGCGGTTCCAGTAAAAACGAATTTGATTAAAGTGCATCGCTAACGCCTACAATGTTAGATGATGCGACTATAAACATCGCAAATGTCAGTGCGATGAAATTTTGATGAATGTTTTTTGACTAAGAGATTGTTCTATAAACGATTTATACCATTTACGCTTGCTGGCGGACGACTTCCGCAATATCTTCGGCCAATTTTTTCACCAAAGCTGCATCTTGGCCTTCCACCATCACGCGAATTTTCGGCTCGGTACCAGAAGCGCGCAATAGCACGCGCCCCGCGCCATTGAGGGTTTTCTCGGCAGCCTGTACGGCGGCCTGGATAGGCGCGACCGTCAAGTCCAGCTTGGTTTTTGTGGTCACATTCACCAGCACTTGCGGATACAAAGGCAGCGCCTCGCCCATTTCCGCCAGTGTCTTGCCGCTCACTTGAAGCGCCTGCAGCACTTGCAGCGCGGCAATAATCGCATCGCCACTGGTGTGTTTATCCAGCGTTAAAATGTGGCCGGAATTCTCGCCGCCCAGTTTCCAGTTCCTTTGCTGCAGCAGTTCCAGCACGTAACGGTCACCCACTTTGGCGCGTGCGAACGGAATTTGGTGTTTGGCCAGCGCATGCTCCAGCGCCAGGTTGGTCATTAACGTGCCCGCCACGCCGCCTTTCAGCTTGCCTTTGCCATACAAGCTCAGCGCAATGATGTACAGCAGTTGATCGCCATCCAGCAGTCTGCCTTTTGCATCCACCATCATGACACGATCGCCATCCCCATCGAAGGCAATCCCTAAATCTGCTTGCTGTTCGACAACCGCTTTCTGCAACGCTTGGGGATGCGTAGAGCCAACCTCGTGGTTAATATTCAAGCCATCGGGATGGCTACCAATGGTCACCACTTCTGCGCCCAATTCATGAAATACCGGCGGGGCAACGTGATAGGTCGCGCCATGTGCGCAATCCAGCACGATTTTCAAGCCTCGCAAGTCCAGGTTGTTTGGGAAAGTGCTTTTACAGAACTCGACATAACGCCCAGCCGCATCATCAATTCTTCGCGCCTTACCCAGCTTGGCCGATTCCATGACTTGCATCGGCTTATCGAGTTCGGCCTCAATTGCAAGCTCCACTTCATCCGGCAACTTGGTACCTTGCGCAGAGAAGAACTTGATGCCGTTATCATAATAAGGGTTATGCGATGCTGAAATAACGATGCCTGCCTGCGCACGTAACGCACGCGTGAGATAGGCAATCGCCGGGGTTGGCATCGGGCCGGTCAGCAGCACATCCACACCGGCTGCCGAAAGTCCCGCTTCCAGTGCGGCTTCCAGCATATAGCCGGAAATGCGCGTGTCCTTGCCGATCAACACAGCAGGATGCGCGCCTTTGGCAAGGTTGCTCTCCAGCCCAATCAGGACGCGGCCTGCAGCGTAGCCTAAACGCATCACGAAATCCGGCGTAATGGTGCTTTCACCCACTTTGCCGCGAATCCCATCCGTACCGAAATATTTTCTACTCATAAAATCTACTCTATTGCTGAAACAATTTTTAGCGCTTCTTTGGTCGCCGCCACATCATGCACACGCAGGATTTTAGCACCATTCATCGCCGCGATAACCGCCGCCGCCACGCTGGCATGCAGTCTTGCACCCACATCGTTGCCTGTCACCTGCCCCAGCACGGATTTACGTGACAGACCAACCAGCACAGGCTGCCCCAGTGCGCAAAAGGCACCCAGTTCACGGGCAAGCAGAATGTTGTGTGCCCGAGTTTTGCCAAAGCCAAAGCCAGGATCAAGTGCGATACGCGATACCTGGATACCCGCATCCAGACAGGCTTGCAGGCGTGCCGTCAAAAAGCTTGTCACCTCATGTACTACATCGTCATAGTGCGGATGCTCCTGCATGGTTTGCGGCGTACCCTGCATATGCATCAGACACACCGCCACATCAGAGTTAGCCACAGCAGCCAGCGCACCATCTTCTTGCAACGCACACACATCATTCACCATACTGACTCCGGCGGCAATCGCCGCTTGCATGACTTGTGGCTTATTGGTATCGATTGAAATAGGGATATTGACCTGTTTTACAATCGACTCCAGAACAGGCATCACACGGCCCAGTTCTTTCTGCAAAGGTACAGGTGCCGCGCCTGGACGCGTGGATTCGCCACCAATATCCAGTATGTCTGCGCCTTCTTCCACCAATTGCAAAGCATGAGATACCGCCTTTTGCGTGCTGGCATAACGCCCGCCGTCCGAGAAAGAATCAGGCGTCACATTGACAATACCCATCACGCGCGGCACCGTCAAATCTAGGGTAAATTTTCCACAATGCAGTTGCATAAAAAGAAAAGGGTTGGCGTACCAACCCTTGCTTTAACTCCTAATGTTATTCACCTTTTGCGGTAGGTTGTGGAGCGGTATTTACAGAAGCCCCTCCGGAATTTGCCCCACCGCTGCTCTTATTTTCCTTCGGCTTTGGCGCACGCACCGGCAATCCCGCCATGATGTCATTGATCTGGTCGGCATCAATCGTTTCATATTCCAGCAAAGCCGACGTCATCGCTTCCACCTTGTCACGATTTTCTTCCAGAATCTTGCGTGCCACAGCATACTGTTCATCCAGAATCCGGCGAATCTCGGCATCCACCTTCTGTTGCGTAGCTTCAGATACGGTGCGCGATGACATGCTACCAAAGAACGAATCCTGCTCATCGCCCGCATACACCATCGTACCCAGCACCTCGCTCATGCCGTACTTGGTCACCATCGCACGTGCCAGCTTGGTCGCACGCTCAAAGTCATTGCTGGCACCGGTAGACATCTGGTGCATGAAAATCTCTTCCGCGATGCGTCCACCGAACAAAATGGAAATCTCTTCCAGCATCTTGTCCTTATAGTTGCTGATGCGGTCAAATTCCGGCAACTGCCAGGTCAACCCCAGCGCCCAGCCACGCGGCATGATGGTGACCTTGTGCACAGGGTCAGCCTTGGGCAGCATTTTGGCCACCACGGCGTGGCCGGATTCATGATAAGCCGTGTTGCGACGCTCTTCCTCACGCATCACCATGGACTTACGCTCCGGACCCATGTAAATCTTGTCTTTGGCATCTTCAAAGTCCTGCATATCCACCGTGCGCTTGTTGCGGCGCGCGGCGAACAGGGCAGCCTCATTCACCAAGTTGGCCAAATCCGCACCACTAAAGCCAGGCGTACCTCGCGCGATAATGTCAGCCTTGACGTCCGGGTCAATCGGCACCTTGCGCATATGCACCAGCAGAATCTGCTCGCGGCCTTTAATGTCGGGCAAGCCGACCATCACCTGGCGATCAAAACGGCCTGGGCGCAACAGCGCTTTATCCAGCACATCTGCGCGGTTGGTCGCGGCAATCACAATCACGCCGGAGTTGGCCTCAAAGCCGTCCATTTCCACCAGCAGCTGATTCAGCGTCTGTTCGCGCTCATCATTGCCGCCACCTGTACCTGCGCCACGATGACGGCCTACCGCATCAATCTCATCGATAAACACGATACATGGCGAGTTCTTCTTGGCAGTCTCGAACATGTCACGCACACGCGCAGCACCAACACCAACGAACATCTCGACGAAGTCGGAACCGGAAATAGTAAAGAACGGCACTTTTGCCTCGCCCGCAATCGCACGCGCCAACAAGGTTTTACCAGTGCCCGGCGGGCCTACCATCAACACGCCACGCGGGATGCGGCCACCCAGCTTCTGGAACTTACCCGGATCTTTCAGGAAATCCACCAGCTCGGACACTTCTTCCTTGGCCTCATCACAGCCTGCTACATCGGCAAATGTGGTACTGTTGTTGGATTCATCCAACTGGCGTGCTTTGCTTTTACCAAATGAGAATGGGCCACCACCCTTGCCGCCGCCCTGCATCTGGCGCATGAAGAAAATCCACACCCCAATCAGCAGCAGCATCGGAAACCAGGACATCAGGATCTCCAGCAGGATGGAGCGCTGCTGTGGCGCTTTGGCTTCAATGCGCACCTTATATTTCAGCAGGTCGCTGACCATCCACAGGTCATCCGGTGCATAAGTTGTAAATTCCTTGCCATCACGGCGAGTGCCATGCACGGTACGGCCTTCGATCTGCACCTTGTCGATATTGCCATCCTTCACTTCTTGCATGAACTGCGAGTAGACAATCTCACCCTTTGTTTTGCCCATATCCACAAACTGGTTGAACACCATGGTCAGCACGGAAAATATGGCAATCCAGAGAATGACGGTTCTTACGGTATTTTTCACTTGATACAATTCCTTTTTGGCGTGAAACTTTTTTGCATTCTAACTCAAAATCAAGCGCTTAAGGCTTTTTATTGAGCCCCAGCAGATAGACTTCGCTGCTACGATCACGAGAAGCTTTCGGCTTGCGTGTCACCACCTTGTCAAACTGCGTGCGCATCTGTTTCACAAGCTCATCAAAGCCGCTACCGACGAACACTTTGACCAGAAAGTTGCCGCCCGGTTTCAGCCAGTGCTGGCAAAAATCTAGCGCCAGTTCGGTCAGATACATGGCACCCGCCTGATCCACATCTTTCACTCCACTGATATTGGGGGCCATATCGGCAATTACAAGGTCAACCGGCTTGTTTTCTATCGCAGCTTCCAATTGCTTCAACACGGCTTCTTCGCGAAAATCACCCTGGATGAACAACACGCCCGGAATCGGCGCCATTTCCAGAATATCCAGCGCGATAATTTTGCCCTGACCTTTCAGCCGCTGCACCGCCACCTGGCACCAGCTGCCGGGCGTGGCACCCAAATCCACCACGGTCATGCCGGGTTTGATGAGCTTATCCTTATCGTCGATCTCAATAAGCTTGTAAGCGGCGCGGGCGCGGTAACCGTCTTTCTGCGCACGCTTCACGAACTCGTCGTTCAGATGCTCCTGCATCCACGCCTTGCTGGTTCTACTAGGTTTCATAGGCGTTCATTATAAAGATTATCGGCCTGGAAAGCACATCCTGCCTTGCTTGCAGGGCAGCATATTCCACAATGAACGCGCGCATGCGTAGGAATATATGACGAGGCGAGATATGGCGAGGCATGTTAAAATAGCGATTATGACATTAACGACCAAACAAATTTCCCACCTGCGCGGCCTTGCGCATAGCCTCAATCCGGTGGTCATCATCGGCAATCAGGGCTTGTCTGAAAACGTATTGCAGGAAATCGAACGCAGCCTGAACGCGCATGAGCTGATTAAAGTGCAAGTGGCGGGTGACGACCGCGATGCCCGCAAAGCCATGTACGACGCAATTGCCAGCGCAACTAGTGCGACACAAGTGCATCACATCGGCAAACAATTTATTTTCTATCGCGCCAGCGAAACCATCAAAGAAAAAGCAAAAGTGGTGATTCCGAGGTTCTAGCACTCAATTAAGATTCGCCTGCTAAATCGACAATAACAAGGCGCTACGACAAAGACAGTACGAATTGTACGACGAGAAAGCGGCAACAAAGTTAGTGTTGATTTATAAGCGAATCAGCGGACTTTCAGTACCAGCACAATTCCTAGCAGGCATTCGAACACATAAGCGATACTGGCAACCCCATGCCAAGTTCTGAAGCGGTCGGCAAACACGCTGTGCATCACATCAGCCGGCATGGCGCTGGCTTTGAGCTGCGCCAACAATGGCTGGATACCAAAATGGCCTGCCAACACCAGCAGGAACATCACAAAAGCTGTCCAAAAATAACTCTGTTTGAGCGCACCCGTGCTGTAGGATAACAAGCGCTCAATCATCAGGAAAATTGCACTGGCAATGCCGATGTAGCTGACGACTTCAAACAGTTTGCCAGCCAAGTTACCTGCCAGTTTTGTATCATCCAGCGTTTGAAACAAGGTGTAGGCGGTGATGCCCGTCATCCAAAGCGCACCAACCCAAAGCGTGACAACGATTAATGAAAGTTTCTGCACGGTTCTGCTCACTTAGATATATTGCACTTCCAGTACTTCATATTCCTTGACCCCACCAGGTGCAGACACTTCGGCAACTTCGCCTTCCGTCTTGCCAATCAGGCCGCGTGCAATAGGCGAACTCACGGAGATTTTGCCACCTTTGATGTCAGCCTCGTCATCGCCCACGATCTGGTAGGTTTTGACATCGCCGGAATCCAACTCTTCAATCTTCACCGTCGCGCCAAACACGACACGGCCATCCGCATTCAATGTAGCCGGGTCGATGATCTGCAGGTTGCTCAGCTTGGCTTCCAGCTCGGCGATACGTCCTTCGATAAAACTTTGACGTTCTTTAGCGGATTCGTATTCCGCATTCTCGGACAAATCGCCCTGCGCACGCGCCTCGGCTATCGCCTGGATGATGTTGGGTCTATCCACACCGCGTAAACGCTGCAACTCTTCTTTTAACAACTCGGCACCGCGCACGGTGACCGGAATTTGATTTACTGCCATATTAAAACCTTTACATAAAAACAAAACCACACTCGCCAAGAGCGTGGTTCACGCAAACAGATTAAAACTTTTCAACTAAATTATCAATAAATTATTTAAGTGACTTGTGCAACTCCTGCACTGAATACACCTGCATTTCCTTGCTCTGTGACATACCAATGCACGCTGCACGCGCCCCGGCTAGCGTTGTATAGTAAGTCACCTTGTTCTGCAAGGCGCTGCGACGAATCTCGTAAGAATCAGTAATCGCTTTCTTGTCTTCCGTCACGTTGACAATAAAGCTGATCTCGTCGTTCTTGATCATATCCACGATATGCGGACGGCCTTCCGCCACCTTGTTCACAGGGGTCACTGTCAATCCGTGTTCTTCCAGAGCGCGTGCCGTGCCCTTAGTAGCCACTAAGGTAAAGCCGAGCTTGGCCAAATCTTTGGCAATATCGACCACCTTCTGGTGATCTTCATTACGCACACTGATGAACGCCTTGCCACCTGTAGGCATGCGTACAGATGCCCCCAATTGTGATTTGACAAATGCTTCGGCAAAGGTTGCACCTACCCCCATTACCTCACCGGTGGATTTCATTTCCGGCCCCAGAATCGTATCCACGCCCGGGAACTTGATGAACGGGAACACCGCCTCTTTGACTGAGTAATACGGCGGCACCACTTCTTTGGTCACGCCTTGTGACTTAAGCGTTTGGCCCGCCATGCAACGTGCTGCAATCTTTGCAAGCTGCAAGCCACAAGCCTTGGAAACGAATGGCACGGTACGCGAGGCGCGCGGATTGACTTCCAGCACATACACGACATCGCCCTGGCCGGTATTCTGCACAGCAAACTGCACATTCATCAGGCCTTTCACGCCCAGCGCCTTGGCCATCTGCACGGTCTGACGACGCAGCTCGTCTTGCAAATCATTGCTTAAACTGTAAGGGGGCAACGAACATGCCGAGTCACCGGAGTGTACCCCAGCCTGTTCCACGTGCTGCATGATGCCGCCGATGAGCACATCCTCACCGTCGGAAAGCGCATCCACATCCACTTCAATCGCGTCGTTCAGGAAGCGGTCTAATAAAACAGGGCTCTCATTGGAAACTTTCACCGCCTCGCGCATGTAGCGCTCCAACTGGCTTTGCTCATGCACGATTTCCATCGCACGGCCGCCCAGCACATAAGATGGGCGCACTACAAGCGGATAACCGATTTCTGTGGCCAAGCGAATTGCCTCTTCCGGTGCACGCGCGGTGCGGTTAGGCGGCTGTTTCAGGCCCAAGTCGTGCAGCATCTGCTGAAAGCGTTCGCGATCTTCCGCACGGTCAATCGCATCCGGCGTAGTACCGATGATAGGCACACCGGCTTTTTCCAGATCACGCGCAAGCTTCAGCGGTGTTTGGCCGCCATATTGCACGATCACACCGACCGGTTTTTCGATATGCACGATCTCCAGCACATCTTCCAGTGTCACCGGCTCGAAATACAAACGATCGGATGTGTCATAGTCAGTAGAAACCGTTTCAGGATTGCAGTTGACCATGATGGTTTCATAGCTGTCATCACGCATTGCAAATGCCGCATGCACGCAGCAATAATCGAACTCGATTCCTTGGCCAATTCTGTTCGGCCCGCCGCCCAACACCATGATCTTTTTCTTGGTCGATGGCTCGGATTCACAGAAAGGCTCGTAAGTGGAATACATATAAGCCGTGTTAGTGGCAAACTCCGCCGCGCAAGTGTCCACACGTTTGTAGACCGGACGCACGCCCAAAGCCTGACGATAAGCACGCACGGCATGCTGGTCGGTATCTAACAACTTAGCCAAGCGACGGTCTGAAAAGCCGCAGCGCTTAAGCTGATAAAGCATCTCTTTGTCCAAATCGGCGATATGCTTGCCTTTCAGCGCATCTTCTCGGTCTACGATATCCTTGATCTGCACCAGGAACCACGGGTCGATTTTGGTAATATCAAACACATGCTGAATGCTCATGCCGGTTCTGAATGCATCGGCCACATACCAGATACGCTCAGGGCCAGCTTCACCCATTTCCTTGGTGATTCTGTCTACGTCCGAGGTAATTTCATCCAGACCATCGACGCCGACTTCCAGACCACGCAAGGCTTTCTGGAAAGATTCCTGGAAGGTACGACCCATCGCCATGACTTCACCCACGGATTTCATCTGTGTCGTCAAACGGCTATCCGCCTGCGGGAATTTCTCAAAAGCGAAACGCGGCACTTTGGTAACTACGTAATCGATGGAAGGCTCGAAGCTGGCCGGGGTTGCACCGCCAGTGATTTCATTCTTGAGTTCATCCAACGTGTAACCCACAGCCAGTTTGGCTGCCACTTTGGCAATCGGGAAACCTGTCGCTTTGGAAGCCAGTGCGGAGGAACGCGACACGCGCGGGTTCATCTCGATCACCACCATACGGCCATCATTAGGGTTAATGGCGAACTGCACGTTGGAGCCGCCCGTATCTACGCCAATCTCGCGCAGCACTGCCAGCGAGGCGTTACGCATGATCTGATATTCTTTATCCGTCAGCGTCTGCGCAGGGGCTACCGTGATACTGTCGCCGGTATGTACACCCATTGGGTCGAGGTTTTCAATTGAGCAAATGATGATGCAGTTGTCCGCTTTGTCGCGCACCACTTCCATCTCATATTCTTTCCAGCCGAGCAACGATTCTTCAATCAGCAACTCGTTGGTGGGAGATGCATCCAAGCCACGCTCACAGATGGCAATAAACTCTTCGCGGTTATAGGCAATGCCGCCGCCGCTGCCACCCATCGTGAAAGATGGACGAATAATGGCCGGATAACCGATATTCGCTTGCACTTGCAGCGCCTCTTCTAGGCTATGCGCAATCGCAGACCTTGCTGAAGCGAGACCAATCTTGGTCATCGCTTCCTTGAATTTCTGACGGTCTTCCGCTTTATCAATCGCCTCTTTGGAAGCGCCAATCATCGTCACATTGTGCTTTTGCAGCACGCCGTGTTTGTCCAAATCCAGCGCGCAATTCAACGCAGTCTGACCGCCCATGGTGGGCAGCAAAGCGTCCGGCTTCTCCTTTTCGATGATCTTTTCCACCATCTGCCAAGTGATTGGCTCGATATAAGTCGCATCGGCCATTTCCGGGTCGGTCATGATAGTCGCCGGATTGGAGTTGACGAGGATGACGCGATAACCCTCCTCTTTCAACGCCTTGCAAGCTTGCGCGCCAGAATAATCGAACTCACAGGCTTGGCCGATCACGATCGGGCCAGCGCCGATAATCAAAATACTTTTAATGTCAGTACGCTTAGCCATTAGCCAGCCTTCCTTTCCTGCATCATGCTAATGAAGCGGTCAAACAAATAACTCATCTCGTGCGGCCCTGGGCTTGCCTCAGGGTGGCCCTGAAAGCTGAATGCGGGCTTATCTGTACGTGCGATCCCTTGCAAACTACCATCGAACAGAGACACATGCGTCACCTTTACATTTTTCGGCAGTGTCGCCGGGTCAGCCGCAAAGCCGTGATTCTGGCTGGTAATGTACACACGCTTGGTTTCAATATCCTGCACCGGGTGGTTGGCACCGTGGTGGCCGAATTTCATTTTCATCGTCTTGGCACCGCTTGCTAGCGCCAGCAACTGGTGACCAAGGCAAATACCAAAAGTCGGGATGCCGGTTTCTACCAGCGTTTGAATCGCCTCGATGGCGTAATCGCACGGCTCCGGGTCACCCGGGCCATTACTCAGAAAAATACCGTCAGGCTTATATTTCAGCGCCTCTTCCGCGCTGGATTGCGCAGGCAGCACAGTGACCTTGCAGCCGCGCGACACTAGCATGCGCAGGATATTGCGCTTTACGCCGTAATCAAACGCGACCACATGGAATTGTTGCTCAGCCGTTTTGGCGAACCCTTTGCCCAGTTGCCACTCCGGCTCGCTGAATTCGTAAGCGGTTTTGCAAGTCACGACTTTGGCCAAATCCATGCCAGACAAGCCCGGGAAGCCCTTCGCCAGCCCCAGCGCCTTGTTGGCATCCACATCGCCCGCCATAATACAGCCTGCCTGCGCGCCCTTTTCACGCAGAATACGTGTCAAAGCACGGGTGTCGATGTCTGCAATCGCCACGATATTGTTAGCTTTCAGGTAATCGCTTAAATTCGGACTCGATATCTTCCGCATTGGTACCATAGTTGCCGATGTGCGGGTATGTGAGCGTGACGATTTGTTCGGTGTAGGATGGGTCGGTCAGGATTTCCTGATAGCCGGTCATGCTGGTGTTGAATACTACCTCGCCCACCGTGTGGCCGGCAGAGCCAATAGAAGCACCATGAAACACCGTTCCATCAGCCAATACCAATATTGCCGGCTGCGAGTTTTCTGGACGTGTTGTGGCCACTAAGCGCTCCTAAACTATTGTTTCAATTCAAAATATGTGCATCATGAGGCGATGCCAGATATGCAAAACGGGAGGAGTCTGTTGAACTCTTCCCGTTGCAAGAATTGCGAGATTATAGCCTAAATCAGGCCAATCGTTCAAGCTGACGATCGTGGATTTTTGATAGTATCAGCTGCGCACAAATCGCACCGACGAGCGCCAAAAACATATCCCATTGCGTATCCCATACGTCGCCCTGCGCGCCGAGAAAAGCATCCGCCGCCGTGCCGGAAGCCACTGCTACCCACCATTCGATGAACTCGTACACCGCGCTGATGCTCAGGCAAATGCAGCTGACGATAAAGAACAACCAACCTTTGCTGCGTACGATTTGTTTGCGAACCAGAATCTCTCGCGCCACCATGGCGGGCACAAAACCCTGCACAAAATGCCCGACACGGTCGTAATAATTGCGCCCCAAATCGAACATATCGCGCAGCCAGTCAAATAAAGGCACTTCGGCATAAGTGTAATGCCCACCCACCATCAAAATAATGGCATGAAACAAAATCAAGCCATACAACAAGGGCGTGAGCGGAAATTTTTTGTAGGTGAAAAACAGAATCGGCAGCGCAATCAGCGCCGGAGCAACTTCCAAAAACCAGGTGAAATAGTCATGCGGATGAATTGCCGACCACGCAAACACCACGCAGAATATGGCGAGCAGCCCGATAAGGTAATTCCGGTTTAATGTTTGCATTGCATAATTTTTGGCTGCTCCATTTATATCCAACTCTCCCCTAATGCGGGAACGAACCAGCGAAATTAGCTTTCCAAGTGATTTATTCGCATCATCAAGATTTTTATTCTCAATCGCTAAAACTAGCTGATTCATCAATTCATTTTCGTCATCAAGTCCATAAATTTGAAATTTGTCTATGGAATTCATGAATTGAGCTTGGGTCTCAGGTTGTGAGAACGCATTTCCATCTTTCCTAATAGCAGACCATACAGGCAGAAATGCCTCTAATGCATTCAAACGATATTCAAGCCTTTTTTGAGCAACGTCCTTGGCTCTATTATGCCGAGCTGTAACAAACCAGCCGATAGCGATAATCAAGGCTGATAGCAAAGAAATCCAGTCTTCTACTTCCATCCGATTCTTAGCACAAGAGCAAATGGAATCACTATTTATCTAGCCCCAACACATCCCGCATATCGTACAAGCCGGTTTTTTTACCAGCCAAGAATTTCGCGGCGCGTAGCGCGCCTTGTGCGAATGTGGCGCGGCTGCTGGCTTTGTGGGTGAGTTCTACGCGCTCGCCGGTGCCAGCGAAGATGACGGTATGGTCACCCACCACGTCGCCGCCGCGCAGCGTGGCGAAGCCGATTTTGCCTGCCTCGCGCTCGCCGGTAACGCCTTCGCGGGCGTAGATGGCGCAGTCTTTCAAATCTGCGCCTATGCCTTTGGCTGCTGCTTCGCCCAGCCTTAAAGCCGTGCCGGAAGGCGCGTCCACCTTGTGCCTGTGGTGCATCTCGACCACCTCGATGTCGTAGTCATCTTTCAGCACTTTTGCAGCTTGTTCCACCAGATTGATAAGCAGGTTCACGCCCACGCTCATATTAGGCGCAAAGACGATGGCGTTGGTTTTGGCGGCTTCGGCGATTTTGGCTTTTTGTTCCACCGTCAAACCTGTGGTGCCAATCACCAGTTTGACGTGGTGTTTGGCGCAGGTTTCCAGATATTCCATCGTGGCTTCCGGGCGGGTAAAGTCGATGAGCACGTCCGCGCCTTCCAGCGTCTGGTCAATATCGTCGCTAATATAAACGCCTGTGCTTTTGCCAAACAGCTCGCCTGCGTCGCGGCCAATGCTGGCGCTGCCTTGACGATCCAGCGCGCCGTACAACTCCAGATCAGCATCCTCAAACACGCCGGCCAGCAACGCTTGCCCCATGCGCCCGCTGGCACCTGCGATTACGATTTTAGTTGTCATTATTAGAAACCAATCTGCTCCAGAATACGCTCAAAATAACCCGGCCCTTCTTCCTGTGGCGGAGGCTCTATTTTTTTGGCAGGCGCCTTGGGCGCTTCAACCGGCGCGGGTGGCGGTGACTCAACCGCTGGTGTGCGCAATGTCCTATCCATGCGGAAAATCAGGCGCTCATCCTTGTCCGGCACTGCAACAGGCATCTCCGGCTCCACCACTGCAGGCGCTGGCACAGGTTTGGCTGGTTCCGCCTCTGGCATGGGTTCCGGCTTCGACGGCTCTGCTTTCATTGGCTCAGCTTTTGGCTCAACCGCTTTCGGGATTTCTACAGGGGCATCTGCAGAAGGCTGTACGCCTCCCGGTGTCACCGGCACGGCCAAGACTGACGGCACCTCGGCAGAAGGCGCCTCTTTGGCTGGTTCTGTCACAGGTTCGACTTTAGGCTCCGGTTTGACTTCCATTTCAGTTTTAGGTTTGGCGGCATCGGCCGGAACTTCGTCTTTTTTCCAGAACTTCAGCTTTTCTGTCCAGCTTTTCTCTTTAGGCTTGGCAGGCGCCACTTCAATCGTTTTATTCGCATTTGTATCAGCTGCGCCTTCGGCAGACTGGGAGCCAGCAGGGATCACATCGCCACGCACACGCGCCAGCAAGTCTTTTTCAAACTCCAGAATCACGCGACGTTGCTCGACAATCTTTCCAGCCTGCCGCAACTGATAGAAATAATCCCAGCGATTTTTATGGAAGCTGTCCACCACCAGCGGCGTGCCCATGATAAAACGCACCTGCGATTTGGTCATGCCCGGACGCAGTTGCAACAGCATTTTGGAAGTCACCACATTGCCTTGCTGGATTTCCATTTTGTAGGGCTTGACCGTTGGCAAAGCCGAGCCACACGCCGTGAGCAAACAAATAATAATTACAAGAAAATAACGCATGGTATCGTGCGGGATTTTTAGAGACATGTCACAAAAATGGCGTTAATATACCACGACTGTAGGATTCCGCGAGAATTGACGACATGCATGACCAAAAAGACCTGAAAAATGCGGGGCTGAAAGCGACGCTCCCACGCCTGAAAATTCTGGAATTGTTCGAGAAAAGCAACCAGCGCCATCTTTCAGCCGAAGACGTCTACAAAGTGATGATTAACGCCGGCGATGACGTCGGCCTGGCCACCGTTTACCGTGTGCTGACACAGTTCGAGCAAGCCGGCCTGCTAGTTAGGCATCATTTCGAAAGTGGGAAGGCGGTGTTCGAGCTCAACGAAGGACATCACCATGACCATATCGTTTGCCTGCAATGCGGTCATGTGGAGGAATTTTGTGACGAGCAAATCGAAAAACTACAGCACAAGGCGGCTGAAAGCCGTGGATTCAAGATCCACGAACATTCTCTGTATATCTACGCAGATTGCACCAAAAAACCTTGTCCTCATAAACGATAAGTCATGCGTTAAACACGTCTTGTCAGTTTTGGAGTAGCGCGATGAAAAAATTCCATGCCTTGTTTGTTGCGTTGTTTATCAGCATCAGCCTGGCTGGCTGCGGTACTAATCCGGTCACCAAGAAAAAAGAATTCCAGTTTATCTCGCAAGAAAAAGAAATCGCCATTGGCACACAAAATTACTCCCCCGCACGCCAATCACAGGGCGGCGATTATATTCTGGATCAAGAGCTGACCGCTTATGTGCAGCAAGTCGGCAAAAAACTGGCTGCTGTTTCCGATCGACCGGAGCTGCCTTATGAATTCGTCGTGCTCAACGACTCCGTACCCAACGCCTGGGCGATGCCGGGTGGCAAGATCGCCTTTAACCGCGGGATATTGTACGAGCTGAACAGCGAAGCCGAATTGGCCGCCGTGATGGGACACGAGATTGTGCATGCGGCAGCCCGTCATGGCGCCAAGAGCGTAGAACGCGGCGTGTTCCTGCAAGGCGCCATGATTGCTGTTGGCTTGGCCACGCGAGATAACAATTACCAAAACCTGATTGTTGGCGCCAGCCAGTTGGGTGCACAACTGACCATGACGAAATACGGCCGCGATGCCGAAAGCGAATCTGACCATTACGGCATGCAATACATGAAAAAAGCCGGATATGACCCAGCTGCGGCAGTGACATTGCAAGAGACATTTGTGAAGTTGAGCACAGGCAAGCAGACCAACTGGCTGGAAGGCTTATTCGCCAGCCATCCGCCCTCACCAGAGCGTGTCGCTGCCAACAAGGAAACCTTGAAAAAGCTCGGAGCAGGCGGCGAATGGGGCAAAGAAATTTATGCGCAAAAAATGGCCAAAGTCAAAGCCACGCAAGTCGCTTACAAAGCCTATGACGAAGGGGTGAAAGCCTTGCAGAAAGGCGATGCCGCCGCCGCAACCAAGCTGGCGCAGGATGCCATCAAGATTGAGCCGCGCGAAGCGCGTTTTCAGGAGCTGTTAGGCGACATTGCTTTAAGCCAGAAGAAAAACCAGGAAGCCTTGGGTTTTTATGACAAAGCTATCAAAATGCAACCGGATTACTTCAAACCCCACGTGCAGAGCGGTATTGCACTGTTCAATATGGGCAAAAAAACTGAAGCAGAACCGTTTTTGAAACGCGCTAATGAACTGCTGCCCACGGCGCCCGGTCATGCCTTGCTGGGCGATATTGCCGAAACGCGTGGCGATACGGATGCCGCACTACAACATTACCAAATCGCCGCCAGCTCTAACTCCGAGATCGGCCAGCAGGCCGGCGCGCGCGCTGTGAAGCTGGATTTGCCGCGCAACCCGGGTAAATACATTCGTTCCGGCGCACTAGCGGATAACGGTGGCAATCTGTACGCGGTAGTGGAGAATGCCACGTCTGTTCCCGTTGGCCGTGTACAGGTACGCGTCATCAAATACGACGCGCAAACAGGCCGTGCCGTTGGCCAGAGCCCTTCCATGATCATCAACGGCGTGCAGCCCGGCAAACGCAACCAGATTGCCATTGGTGAGCACATCAAGACTCCACAGGAAGCACAGCTGTATAAAGTGATGGTGGAAGCAGCAGAAATAGCCAAATAACTACAATTCAGGCACAATGCCTGAATTCCTCCCTTATTATTAGAGACTAGCATCATGTCCAATCAAGCTAGCAATATGGTTGAACTCATTCAGCCAGGTACACAAGCAATAGACCAATCAAAACTCGCTTTCCTCCATAAAGCGTTGTGGGTAGGTGCAATTGTTGCCGGCTCCATGAGCGTTATTCGTCTGCAATATTCCTTGCTAATGGGCTTCTCCGAGATAGTCTTTGCAATCACTGCGTTAGTCATGGCCCATTACTTGCGCCGTAACCCCCAGAATATCAATTGGATAGGTAATGTGGCCATCTGCCTATATTGGGCGATCATTCTGGCCGTCTTCATTCTTGCACCGTACAATAAAACACGCTTTGTGCTTTTCTGTGTGTTGGCGGCAGCAGTCTTGTTTTTTAAAGGTAGAAAAAATGGCGTCTGGTGGGTGCTCGCCATGCTAGCATCGGTCGTTATCACACATGTGCTGATGTCAGACTCCGGATATTCCAACTTGGACATATTGACTGGCGCGCTGCACACGCTGACACTGCTGGTGATCTTCGAGTTTCACGAAAAAATGGTGTGGCAGCAGCACACACAATTACACAAAATCAACCAGCAACTGGATGAACAAGTACACCAAAGAACGCTGGAACTGCAAGAAGCCAATAAAACCTTGCAGCTGGAAAAAGAGCATTTACGCACGCTGACTTTTCATGATCACCTCACCGGCCTGCACAACCGTCAGCGCATTGAGGAGGTGTTTGAGTATGAAAAATGCCAGCTGGATCGCTACCACGAGCAGTTCTCATTGATATTGATTGATGTGGATTATTTCAAGCTGATCAATGATCATTACGGCCATGAAACTGGGGATGATACGCTAAAAGCAATAGCAAATATCCTGAAAAAACATACGCGTAAAAGCGACATGGTTGCACGCTGGGGTGGAGATGAGTTTGTCATTATCGCCACCAAAACGAATCTACAACAAGGAAATATACTCGCGGAAAGTATTCGCAATCTTGTCGAGCAGGCCAATCTCAAAACCATTGGTGGCAAAAAAGTTACTGTCAGCATTGGCGTCTCCGCCGTACTGCCCGATGACAACTTGAAAACCATGCTGCGCCGTGCTGACAACGCGCTATACGAAGCGAAACGCGCCGGGCGGAACCGTGTCAATTTACAATAGATAACGCCACCCTTGCTTTCTGGCGAGCGGTGGAAGCTGCCGAGTTGACAGATAGGTCAAAAAAACTTTGGGGATAACTCTATGAAGCATTCTCTATACCGTTATTTATTCACGACCGCACTTGCTCTGTTCAGCACACCTTTACTCGCCGAAACCTGCCAGGAAAAAGTGAATTCTGCCGGCGCTTACAGATACAGCCACAGCCTGCCTGTCGGCAACGGAGTGATTGAATGTTATGTAATTGCCAAGGATGGTTCGGGAGAGCCTATCAAGGACTCGGTCGTTTTTGAAGATACCGCCTTGCCGGAGAGTGGCGCAAGCAACCCTGACAACAGTAAAGCCAATAGCGAAAAAAACGACCAAAAGAAAGAAAAGGTGTGCGCAGAGGAGCACAAAGCCATGCTGGAATGCTTTGAATATGAAGGCCGGGGCATGACTTTAAAAAACTATGCAGACGCCCGCAAAAAACTGGTGAGCCAGAATCCAGGGCAAAAACTGGTGCCTAAAGAAGGTGAAGCCGGCGCTGAAGCAGATCAATGCGAGACCGCTGGTAAACACTGGAATTTTTATGCCAAAAAGGATTACAAAGGCTCCATTCTGTGTTGCGAATGCTGCCGCAATAGCGACCAAGGCCCAGTGATTGAAGACCGGTGCAAGGTTTCCGGGCATTAAGTATCACTGTTACCGCAACTTGCTATAACCGCGGCCATTTCACCCGCTCCCGCAGGAAATTACTCCTTCATGCTGTCCCAAAGCTTTCCACCAATCACCGACCCTAACGCC
The DNA here is from genome assembly GCA_044228125.1 of Methylophilus sp. Classification (GTDB taxonomy): domain Bacteria; phylum Pseudomonadota; class Gammaproteobacteria; order Burkholderiales; family Methylophilaceae; genus Methylophilus. Next base: position 127,429 of record JBGAVM010000001.1, on the reverse strand, counting down.
AGGTTACTGATACTTGGCTCGTTGCCCGGGCAGGAATCGCTAAGGCGGCAACAATATTACGCCCATCCGCGCAATGCGTTCTGGCGGGTGATAGAAGCGGTATTGGGTATCCCGGCCGATACGCCTTACCCACAACGCTGCCAGACGCTGATGGATGCCGGAATTGCGCTGTGGGACGTATGTGCGTCGGCTCACCGTCCCGGCAGCCTGGATGGCGCCATCCAGCCGGGTAGCGTAGTACCGAACGACATTGCCGGCTTTCTCGCGCGACATCCGCAAATCCGCCTGATCTGTTTCAACGGTGCCACCGCGGCTGCGCTGTTCCGCAAGCACATTCGGCCAACTCCTGAAATACCGACTCATCAGTTACCCTCCACCAGCCCGGCGCACGCATCATTGCCTTTCGAAGAAAAAGTGCGCCGCTGGTCTATCGTCAAACAAAGTTAAGCCAAGCCTCGCGCGCGTTCATTATAAAAACAGACGCTCTGGAAGCCGCATCCAGACTGGTTTGCAGGGCAGGTGTTTTAGCAATGAAAATTAAGCCAAAGACTTATGGTTGCATCTGCATGCCCAGCATCTCGCGGGCATGGCTCAGCGCGGCCTCGGTGATTTCGATACCCGCCAGCATGCGGGCAATCTCCTCGATCCGCTCCAGCGTGCTGAGTTGCTGAATATGGCTCAGCGTCTGGCCGTCCAGCTGGGTTTTGCGCACCTGCAAATGGTGCTGCGCCTGCGCCGCCACTTGCGGCAGGTGAGTGATGACCAAGACTTGGTTCTGCTGCCCGAGGGTGTTGAGTAAACGCCCGACCACTTCCGCCACGCCGCCGCCGATGCCCACGTCCACTTCGTCGAAGATCATGGTAGGCGTTGCGCCTTGTTTTGCCGTGGTCACATGCAGCGCCAGACTAATGCGTGACAGCTCGCCGCCGGAAGCCACTTTGTTGAGAGGCCTCAGCGTAACGCCAGCATGCCCGGCCACCATGAATTCCACGTACTCTAGACCATGCGCCGAGGGAGGTTGCGATACCAGCTCTACCGCAAACTGTCCGCCTGCCAGAGCGAGCGTCTGCATATGCTGCGTAATCTGCGCCGACAACTCGACTGCCGCTTGAGCGCGCCCCTCACTCAAGATGCTAGCTGCCTGCATGTAGGCACTTTCCGCCTCCTGGCAGCGCCTGGCCAGCACCCAGTCATCGGCAAAACTTTCCAGCTCAGCCATTCTGGCCTGGCCAAGCGCCAGCACATCGGCGATCTCCTCCACCCGCAGGCGATATTTGCGCGCCGTATCGTGAATCACCTGCATCTGGCTTTCCACCGCCTGCAGCCGTTCCGGGTCAAGCTCGGTACGCTGTAGGTAGCGGTTCAGGAAGCGACTGGCGTCTTCGGTCTGGATCAGCGCATTATTGATGGCTTCCAGCGGCTCGTTGAGCTGCGCGTCATACTCCGCCACCGCCTGCAACTGACTGTGCGCCTGCGCAATCAAGTCACGCGCATTGATCTCCGCCTCACCCAGCAGGCTAGCGCTGGCTTCCACCCCTTGCAGCAAGGCCGCGCCATGGCTCAGGCGCGCATGTTCCGCCTGCAGTTCTGCCCAATTTTCGGCACTCAACTCCAGCTGCGCCAACTCACGGTTCTTGTCACGTAACTCAGCCAATTCATCCGCATAAGCAACCGCGTTCTGCTCATAAGCTTTGCGCTGTTTATCCAGTTCTGCCCAAGTCTTGTAGCATGCCGCTGCTTGCTGCACTTGCGCCTGCAGCCCGGCAAACTCATCCAGAATCTGGCGCTGCGTGGCAGTTTTGAGCAGGCTGTGGTGCATGTTCTGGCTGTAAATATCTACCAGCAAATCGCCCAGTTCCTTGAGCTGGGCGACGGTGACAGAGACCCCATTGATGAAGGCGCGGCTGCGGCCATCGGCATACAGCACACGTCGCAACAACAGGTTGTCATCCACCGCAATCTCGTTGCTTTCCAGCCAGGCGCTTGCGAGTTCCGTCATGTCGAACGTGGCGGAAATATCCGCCTTCTCGCAGCCTGTGCGTGTCACCACGCCATCGCCGCGCGCGCCCAATGCCAGCGACAGCGCATCGATCAGGATGGATTTTCCCGCACCGGTTTCGCCGGTAAGCGCGGTGAAGCCGGATGAAAATTCCAGATCGAGCGTATCGACGATGATGAAATCGCGGATGGAAAGGCTTTGCAGCATAAACTTATCAGGACCAGTTTAATTTGTTGCGCAACATTTCAAAATAACAATAATTTGCCGGATGCAGCAGCGTAATCATTTGCGGCGCACGCTGGATAACCACCTTGTCGCCCTGCTCCGCTTCCAATTGCAATTGCCCGTCAAAGCTCACTTGCGCGTCATCGGCCTGCACTACCGTGACCTCAATCCGGCTGGCGCTATTGACGGCGATCGGCCGATTGGACAAGGTATGCGGGCTGACCGGCACCAGTGCGATCGCCTCCACATTCGGATGCAGGATAGGCCCGCCCGCGCTCATGGCATAAGCAGTCGTACCGGTGGGCGAGCTGACAATCAGGCCATCCGCGCGCTGCTTGTGCAGGAATTTGTCATCGATACGCACCTCGAATTCCAGCAGGCGTAGGGAGCTTTTCACCACCACGTCGTTCATCGCCACACCCTGATGCACCAGCTGGCCGCCACGGAAAACCTGCGCAGTCAGGAACATGCGGGTTTCCCTTTGATACTGGCCTGCCAGGATCTGGTCGATACCGTGCAGCATATCCTCCGCACGCAAATCGGTCAGAAAGCCAAATCGCCCGCGATTGATGCCCACCAGCGGCACAGGATGCGGCATCAAAGCGCGTGCCACGCTTAGCATGGTGCCATCGCCCCCCATCACAATCACCATGTCCACCTTGGCACCGATTTCAGTCAGCGACGCCGTGTTAAAACCCGTCAGTTCCGCATGATGGGCAGTGTGTTGCTCCACCCAGACATGGTGTTTCTTCGCCTTTAAATGCCGCGCCAGATCGGCCAGGTCGCCTTGCATTTGCTGCAAAGCGTCATGGTTCATGTATTTGCCGATAATGCCGATATTTTTGAATGCTTGCGTCATGACGTTATTAAATCACAAAACGATAAGAAAGGCTGAATAAGTCGGTGAGCGAGATGAAGTACAAGGCGCGCAGCACAGCAATTCGCTCGCGTAGGCACTTATTCATGGGTTTTTGTTCTAAAATAGCGCGATACCATGGACAAGCGCGCACAGATCCTCCTGAAAACCCTGATTGAGCACTACATCAGCGAAGGCCAGCCCATCGGCTCGCGCACGCTGTTGCAGCACTCCGGGCTGGATGTCAGCTCCGCGACAATACGCAACGTCATGAGCGACCTGGAAAATCTGGGCTTTGTCGCCAGCCCGCATACCTCTGCCGGCAGAATCCCCACGCAGCGTGGCTACCGCTTTTTTGTAGATACGCTGCTGACTGTGCAACCGCTGGAAAACAAGAAAATAGAACAACTGCAAAGCGAGCTCAACCCCGCCAGGCTTGGCAACGCGCAAGAGCTGATTCAAACCGCTGCCAGCATGCTGTCCGGCCTCACCCAATTCGCCGGCATAGTCATGCTACCCAAGCGCGCGTCCCTGGCTTTGAAGCATCTGGAATTTCTGCCATTGGCGGAAAAACGCATCCTGCTGATTATCGTTACCAACGACGGCAACGTGCAAAACCGCGTACTGGCCACTGAAAAAGCCTACAGCGCAGCGGAGCTGACCCAAGCCAGCAACTACTTTAACGCACACTATATCGGCCAAACTTTTGAAGCCGTGCAAACCAGGCTGAACGCCGAGCTAAAAACTATGCAGGCCGACATCAGCCGCCTGATGGCCGCTGCCGTGGAAGCCAGCAACCACGCGCTTGGCAAGCAGGAGCACGTAGTGATTGCCGGGGAACGCAACCTGCTGCAAATTGATGACTTAAGCACCAATGTCGCCACTTTGCGCAAACTGTTCGACCTGTTCGAGCAACGCACATCACTGCTGCAACTGCTGGATTACAGCCAGAAAGCGCAAGCCATGCAAGTGTTTATCGGCAACGAAGCCGGTGTCAGCCCGCTGGATGAATGCAGCATGGTCACTGCACCGTATGAGGTAGATGGCCAGATCGTCGGTACGCTCGGCGTCATCGGCCCTACTAGAATGGCGTATGAACGTGTAATTCCGATTGTCGATGTGACGGCGAAACTTTTATCGAGTGCACTCTCAAGCAATTAAGTTAAAGGGAAAGTTATGAAAGAACTATGGGGATACATTAAAGGTTTTTTTATCACAATAGGCTTAATAATTACCATCTTAATAGTAATCTCCATTTTTGAATCTGCACCGCCTGACTGGTCTGGCAGTCCCATAGATGATTTGCTTTACTATGCATACGACTATGAAAAATTTGGTCTTTTTGCGCTTATATGGCGTTTATTTATTATTTACACTGTCGTCGTACAATCTTGGGTTTTGCTTAAGGCTTTATGGAAAAAAATTAAAACAAAGTTGCCTTTAGAAACCACAATTGCCGCACAAAACAACTCACAGCAGCAAGAAAGCTCTACTTAAGTCAATGCCATACTTCAACCCAGAACCTAAATACGAACACGGCGATCAGCTGAAAGTCGGCATTCTGCTGGCTAACTTAGGCACGCCAGATGCGCCAACTGGTGCAGCGCTCAGGCCATATCTCAAGCAATTTTTGAGTGATCGACGCATCGTGGAGATTCCGCGTGTGATTTGGTGGTTTATCCTCAACCTTATTATCTTGAACACGCGGCCTAAAAAATCGGCCGAAAAATACGCGCAAGTGTGGATGAAGGAAGGTTCGCCATTGCTGGTGTATGCACAGCGCCAGGCCAAGCTGCTTCAAGGTTACCTTGGGCAAAAAATCAACTCGCCTTTTGCGGTGGAAATCGGCATGACGTATGGCAACCCCGGCATGCAATCAGCCTTGGAAAAACTGAAGGCGGCGCATTGCGACCGCATTTTAATCATCCCCATGTATCCACAATATGCGGCTAGCAGCACCGCCGCCGCACTAGATGCGGTGTGGCGCGTATTACTGAAAATGCGCAATGTGCCGGCGATTCGCACCGTAAAACATTATCATGACCACCCCGCTTATATTGATGCGCTGACCAAGCATATTGAGGCGTACTGGATGATCAACCGCCGCCCGAATTTTGAGCGCGGCGAAAAGCTAGTGATGAGCTTTCACGGCGTACCGAAATTTCACCTGACTAAGGGCGACCCGTACCACTGCGAATGCCACAAGACTGCGCGCCTATTGGCTGAGCGGCTAGGTTTAAAGTCCGGCGAGTATCAAGTCGCGTTTCAGTCGCGCTTTGGCAAGCAGGAATGGCTGCAGCCTTATCTGGCACCACTCCTGGAAGATTTGGGTAAAGCCAAAACCCCGCGTTTGGATGTGGTTTGCCCCGGCTTTAGCGCGGATTGCCTGGAAACGCTGGAAGAGATTGCCATGGAAGGCAAACACACCTTCACCGCGGCGGGCGGTGGTGAGTACAACTACATTCCCGCGCTAAATGACAGCGACCCGTGGATACACGCGCTGACACAAATCGCGCTGGAAAACCTGCACGGCTGGGTTTCTAACGAGTGGGGCGCCGCAAAAGCCCAAGAAGCATCAAGCCGGACACGGCAGCGAGCGCAATCGCTCACACATCTTTGATATGACGCATGGCACAATGCTCTGTATAGTAAACGCCAACGCTAGTAGGGTTGTATCGCTTACCAGAATAAATTACGCTTGAGACTTTGTGTCCGCACTTTTGTACGCATGCACACTTTAAGAACATTCACCATTTTACTGCTATGCATTACCAGCACAGCCTGCGCCATGCTGGACGAAATCGTCCAGAAATTCAACCCACGACAAACAGTGGCGGAAACAAAATTGCCCGAAAACTGGCAAGCTCCATTGCCGCATGGCGGCGAAATCAGTAACTTGAACGAGTTCTGGCAGCGTTACCCTAACCCTGTACTGTTGGAATTTATCAGTAGTGCTCAGAAAAACGCGCCTACACTTGCCACCGCGCTAGCAAACTTGGCCGATGCGCGCACCAACCGCGTACGCGCCAATGCCGCCCGGCTGCCTAAGCTGGATGCGAATGCGAGTGCCTCACGCGCTTTGCAGCAACCTGAAGATATGAAGTTTTCCGGCAATGGCCAAGGCAACTTCGGCTTTATCAATGTACCGGTGAACACTACACAAATCGGCCTGCAAGCCGCATGGGAGCTTGACCTTTACGGTGCCAACAAAGCGCTAACGGAAGCCGCATTATTGCAAGAGGATGCCGCAAAAGCTGGCTGGCATGAGGCGCGCGTCGCGATAGCCGCAGAAGTCGCCACCAGCTATTTCAATTACACCCTTTGCCAGCAGCAAGCGGAGTTCCAGAATGGCATCTCCCAATCGCATGCGGAAACTGCACGCTTGATCGAGATCGCTTTCGGCGCAGGCTTTGCCGATAGCGCCAAACTTGCACTGGCACAGGCTAATCTGGCAGATGCCAGACAGCAAGCCTTGCAGCAAGCCGGGCAGTGTGAGCTCGAGATCAAGAACATGGTCGCGTTGACCTTCATGGATGAAAATACGGTAAGGCAGAAGCTTAAAGAAGCTACGGAAACCGCGCCCAAAGTCGACCTGAATAAGCTGTTTGTCATTAATGAAGTACCTGCGCAAGCGCTTGCACAGCGGCCGGATGTCTATCGCGCCGAGCTTGACCTAGTGCGCGCAGCAGCGAATGTGAAAAAGGCGGCAGCGGACCGCTTACCCAAAGTCACGCTTAACGGCTCCATCGGCTGGATGCGTATGTCCTCTGATTTCTTCGAAAGCCAAGGTCGCGTCTGGTCAATAGGGCCGATCAGCGTCACACTGCCGATCTTTGATGGCGGCGTGATCAAAGCCAACCAAGAAGCAACCGAAGCACGCTATGCCGAAGCCGCCGCAAAATACCGCGGCGTTATCCAAACCGCAGTGAAGGAAACCGAAAGTGCACTGGTGAACCTACATGCGACTGGCGAAAGGCAAAAAGACGTGGCGATTGCACTGCAAAAGCTGCAAGCCAATATTGACGTGGCTGAGACCCGATACAAGGCCGGATTTGCCAGCAAGATCGATGTGGAAGAAACCAGACGCGCGCTGATGAGTGCCCAGAAAAACGCGCTTGGCTTGCAGCAAGGCCGTGCCAACGCGTGGCTGAATCTGTATCGTGCAGCGGGCGGCGGCTGGGAGCAGAACATGCCGATTCCTGACATGAGCCTGACTGAGAACGCTGCCCTGGAAGCCAATATCCATGCGCCTTCTGGCGATGCCTTAAAAGAGGGAAAAACAAATGCTGGACAATAAAAAACCGACTAAAAAGTTATATGTTGGACTGCTGACTGCCGCGATTCTGCTCGGCTTGTGGTGGCTGACGAAAATGACCAGCCCAGGTATGCAGGAAACCGCAAAAAAAGATGAAACGCAGATGCCGAAGCAAAGCGTAAAACCCGCACTTACCGTCACCACGGTCAAGCCACAACGCACGATGCTAAATAAAACTATTGCTGCCAATGGTACCGTCGCCGCGTGGCAGGAGGCGATTATCGGCGCGGAAGTAAGTAGCCTTGCACTCAAGGAAGTGCTGGTCAACGTGGGCGATAACGTGAAACGCGGACAAGTGTTGGCGCGCTTTAACGACAGCACGATACTGGCCGACCTGGCGCAGGCGCAGGCCAGCATGGGCGACGCTAAAGCCGCCGCGCTGGAAGCCGAAGGCAACGCTAGCCGTGCCCGCACCATTGCCGATTCCGGCGCATTGAGCAAACAGCAAGTCGAGCAGTTATTGACGCTGGAAGCCAGTACCAAAGCGCGTCTGCAAGCCGCACAGGCCGCAGTGACCGTGCAGCAGGTTCGCCTGAAACAAACCGTTTTGAGCGCCCCGGATGACGGTGTGATTTCCGCCCGCGCTGCCACTATCGGGCAAGTCGCCTCGCCCGGCATGGAGCTGTTCCGCATGGTGCGCCAAGGCCGCATCGAATGGCGCGGTGAGTTCAATTCCTCTGATATTTCTCAGGTTCAGCCCGGCATGGAAGTCGCGCTGACCTTGCCGGACAACAGCGAAATTCGCGGCAAAGTGCGCACGCTCGCGCCGGTGGCCGACAGCGCGACACGCAACACTATCGTCTATGTGGACATCGCCAAAGGTAGCGCCAAGCCCGGCATGTTCGCCAAAGGCAAGCTGCTATTGACCGAGAGCGAGGCTATCACCCTGCCAGCGACCGCGATTGTGATGCGTGACGGCTTTAGCTATGTGATGCAAGTGGACGCAACGCAGCATATCAAGCAAGCCAAGATACAGCTTGGCACGCGCCAAGACGAACTGGTAGAAGTGCTGAATCTGCCCGATGAGAATGGCGATTATGTGCAATCCGGCGGTGCATTTTTATCCGATGGCGACTTGGTCAACGTGGTTAAAGGTGCCCCAGGAGCCAATATGGATGCGCCTTCCGGAGCACTCAGCAAATGAGCCAGGCCGACACAAACTGGAACATCTCCAGGTGGTCTATTGAGAACCCGGTACCCGGGATGATTCTGTTCATCCTGCTCACGCTGGCGGGGCTGATGAGTTTCAATGCGATGAAGATCCAGAACTTCCCCGATCTGGATCTGCCCACCGTCACCGTCACCGCTGCCCTGCCCGGCGCCTCGCCCACCCAGCTGGAAAATCAGGTAGCCCGCAAGATCGAGAACAGCCTGGCCAAGCTGCAAGGCTTAAGGCACCTGTATACCCGCCTCCAGGATGGCAATGTCACGATTACCGCGGAATTCCGGTTGGAAAAACCCGTGCAGGAAGCTGTAGATGACGTGCGCTCTGCCGTGGCCGAAGTGCGCGCCGATATGCCAGCAGATTTGCGTGAGCCTATCGTGCGCAAGATGGATTTGGCGGGTTCGCCCATCCTGGCTTTCACGATCGCGTCCAGCCACATGGATGACGAGGCGCTTTCATGGTTTGTGGACGACGCGCTCACTAAGAAACTGCTGGCGGTAAAAGGCGTGGGCAGCGTAGTGCGTGTGGGCGGTGTCACACGGCAAGTGTGGGTAGAGCTCGATACTGCCAGACTGCAGTCTCTGAATGCTTCGGCAGCCGACATCTCCCGCCAACTCGGCGCTATTCAACTGGAGTCTTCCGGCGGCATCACAAAACTGAGCGGTAGCGAGCAACCAATACGCACCATTGCGACGGTAAAAAGCGCTGACGAACTCGGCGCCATGAACATTATTTTGAGCGATGGGCGCAAAATCCGCCTGAATGAAATCGCAGCAATCAAAGATACGTTTGCCGAACCTAAGACCGCAGCGCTGCTAAACGGCAAAAAGGTGCTGGGGTTTGAAGTGACACGCAGCCGCGGCGCCAGCGAAATCGAAGTGGGGGCCGGGATCAACCAGGCGCTGGAGGAAATCCGCGCACAACATCCGGATATTTCATTAACCAAAGCGTTCGATTTTGTAGAGCCGGTACAGACAGAGTTCAATGCCTCCATGACCATGCTCTACGAAGGGGCGGCGCTGGCCGTGCTTGTCGTCCTGCTGTTTTTACGCAATTTCCGCGCGACGTTTGTCTCTGCCGTTGCGCTGCCGCTCTCCGTCATTCCTGCTTTCATCGGCATGCGCGCGTTTGGTTTCAGCATCAATGTGGTCACGCTGCTGGCGTTATCGCTGGTCGTGGGTATTCTGGTGGATGACGCGATTGTGGAAGTGGAAAACATCGTGCGCCATGTACGCGGTGGCAAGTCGCCACGCGATTCGGCCATTGAAGCGACCGAAGAAATCGGTCTGGCTGTCATTGCAACCACCTTCACCCTCATTGCCGTATTCCTGCCTACCGCGTTCATGAGCGGCATTCCGGGCAAGTTCTTCAAGCAGTTCGGCTGGACGGCCGCCATTGCGGTATTTGCCTCCCTGGTTGTCGCTCGCCTGCTTACGCCGATGATGGCTGCCTACATGATACGTGACAGCAAGGGCAAGCATGAAGACGGCATCGTGATGCGCAACTACATGCGCATTGCCAGATGGTGCATCCAGCATCGCCTCCTGAGCACAACGTTCGCTATCGGATTTTTTGTATTCTCCCTCTGGCTGATCCAGTTCCTGCCCACCGGCTTCGTGCCCGCCGATGACAACTCGCAAAGCCAGGTAAGGCTTGAGCTCGCACCCGGCAGCACATTGGCAGAGACAACTGCCAGCGCCGAACATGCACGCAAGCTTTTAATGCAAGTCAGGCATGTGAAAAGCGTTTACACCACCGTAGGCGGCGGTGCGGCAGGCAGTGATCCCTTTGCCGGTGGCGTGGCAAACGAGACGCGCCAAGCCATATTGACCTTGCAATTGGATCCGCGTGGTCAGCGGCCAAAAAAGCAAGTCATTGAAAAAGAAATTCGCGAGAAGATGCAAAACCTGCCTGCCGCACGCATCACGGTCGGACTAGGCGGCTCCGGAGAGAAATACATGGTAGCGCTCACCGGCGACGATGGTGACCTGCTACGCGAGGCTGCACGCGCCTTCGAGCGCGACCTGCGCACACTGAAAGGTCTCGGCAACATCGGAAACACAGCAGCGCTGGTGCGGCCGGAGATCATTGTCACGCCCGATTCCGCCAAAGCCGCAGATCTGGGGGTCACAACCGCCGCCATCGGTGAAACGCTGCGTATCGCCACCGCAGGGGATTACGACCAGTTGCTGCCGAAAATGAACCTGGAGCAACGTCAGGTGCCCATTGTGGTGAAAATCAACGAGGATGCCAAACATGACCTGAGCGTACTCGGCAAGCTCGCCGTACCGGGCAGCCGTGGGCCGGTGCCACTGGAACAGGTCGCCACGCTGGAAATGCAAAGTGGCCCGGCAGTGATAGACCGTTTCGACCGCACGCGCAACATCCAATTCAATATTGAGTTATCCGGCGCCTCACTGGGCGACATCAGCACACAAGCCAAGCAACTACCTAGCATCCAGCGTTTGCCTGCCGGCGTGCATTTTACCGAGATGGGGGATTCCGAAATGATGACGGAGCTATTCCAGAGCTTTGGTCTCGCCATGCTCACCGGGGTGATCTGTATTTACTTCGTGCTGGTATTGCTGTTTAAGGACTTTTTGCAGCCTGTCACAATTCTGGTCGCGCTGCCACTTTCATTGGGCGGCGCATTCCTGGGGCTGATGGTCGCGCAGAACCCGCTTTCCATGCCTTCACTGATCGGGCTGGTAATGCTGATGGGCATTGCCACCAAGAACTCCATCCTGCTGGTTGAATACGCGATCATGGCACGCCGCGATCATGGGATGACACGGCTGGAAGCCTTGCTGGATGCGTGCCACAAACGCGCCCGTCCGATTGTGATGACCACCATCGCCATGACCGCAGGCATGCTGCCGATTGCGCTTTCCTGGGGCGCAGGCGACAACTCGTTCCGCGGCCCGATGGCAGTTTCCGTCATTGGCGGCCTGCTGACCTCGACTGTGCTCAGCCTGCTGATTATCCCGGTGGCGTTTACCTTTGTGGATGATTTTGAAAAGTGGGTAAGCCGCACATATGCCAAAATCAGGGGTGTTTTGGGTTAGACTGAATAAAGCGCTATAATTCAGCCATGATCATTATTACCGGCGGCGCAGGCATGATCGGCAGCATCATCGCCTGGCATTTCAATACACAACTCCAGCGCAGTGACTTAGTCATCGTGGATCGGATCACCCATGAAGACCAATGGCAGAATCTGGTCAAGCGTCGTTATGCACACTATCTGGACAAAGACCAGCTGCTCGCCTGGCTAGACGGCCGCACCGATATAGATGCCATTATTCATATGGGTGCGATTAGCGCCACGACCGAACGTGATTTCAACAAACTGGTCGCCGACAACATCCAGTATTCCCAAGCCTTGTGGACTTGGTGCGCACGGCACCAAGTACCGTTCTTCTATGCAAGTTCTGCCGCCACTTACGGCAATGGCGATGCGGGTTATGACGATGTGAGTATAGAAAACCTGCGTCCGCTCAATGGCTATGGTTATTCCAAACACTTTTTCGACCAATGGGTGCTGAATCAGATTGCAAGAAAACAGCCTACGCCACCAAGCTGGGCGGGGTTCAAGTTCTTCAACGTGTATGGTCCCAATGAGTATCACAAAGGACGCATGGCAAGCGTAGCTTTCCACACCTTCAATCAGTTCCGCGAAACGGGAGCAATGAAGCTGTTCAAAAGCGACAAGCCCGGTGTGGCGGATGGCGAACAACAGCGTGACTTTGTATATGTGAAAGATTGTGCCGCCATTATCGCGCACTTTTTCGCCGGCAATGGTCAAAACGGCATATACAACATCGGCACAGGCAAAGCACGCAGCTTCAGGGATTTGGCGACCAATGTCATGACCAGCCTAGGTAAAACGCCCAATATCATCTACATTGAAATGCCGGATGATCTGAAAGGGAAATACCAGTATTTCACTGAAGCGCCGATGGCGAAAATGCACACTGCCGGCTATACCGCGCCAATGACCAGCCTGGAGGATGGCGTGCGTGATTATGTGCAGAATTATTTAATGAAACCAGATCCTTACTGTTAGGGAATCGAAGTGAAATACGTAAACTTTTTACAGACGCAGCATGCCGTACATATGAAAATGTACGAAGCTTTGCAAGCTTCTTTCCCGCTCATTTCCACGGTCGGGGAGTTGCTGCAAGCTCGTATTAAAGATGGCGGCAAGATACTGTTGTGTGGCAATGGCGGCAGTGCTGCAGATAGCCAGCACATCGCTGCAGAAATCGTCGGGCGCTTCCAGAAAGAGCGCAAAGGCCTGCCCGCCATCGCTTTGACCACGGACACTTCCATCCTGACTTCCGTTGGCAATGATTACGGCTATGATTATATCTTTGCCCGCCAGGTAGAGGCCTTGTGCACACCTAAAGACGTGCTGATTGGATTGACCACCAGCGGCAATAGCGCCAACGTGGTGCGTGCCATTGAAGCAGCCAATGAAATCGGCGCAACCACGATTGGCCTCACCGGTGGCACGGGCGGCAAACTGAATGCCTTGTGCACGCACAACGTCGTCGTGCCTAGCAATATCACTGCGCGCATACAGGAAGCGCATATTTTTATTGGCCATTGTTTGTGCGAAATCATCGAGTCCGACTAATGCAGCAGCCACTCATTGATACCGTCAAGCGCTTTGGCAATACTCCGCAACATGCGCTTGTCATCGGCGATGCCATGCTTGACCGCTATTTGATGGGCGAAGTCGGGCGCATCTCGCCAGAAGCGCCGGTGCCCATCGTGCTGGTGAAAAGCGAGCAATTACGCGCGGGCGGCGCTGCAAATGTGGCTGCCAACCTGGCATTACTGGGGATTCGTACGCATCTGGTGGGCTGCGTAGGTGACGACACTGAAGCCGCAGGCCTCACCCGTCTGGTGTCGGAGAGCGGCACGCAAGCCAGATTCATCACCAGCGCAACCCGCCCCACCATCGCCAAAACCCGCGTCATTGGCGGACACCAGCAAATGCTACGCCTGGATCAAGAAGACAACACGGCTTTCTCCGCGGAAGAAACCAGCGCCCTGCTAACTGCGGTTGAAACCGAAATCGCTCAGAAGCCAGCGATTGTCATTCTTTCCGATTACGCCAAAGGCTTGCTGAGTACACAGATTTGCCAGCAGGTTATCCAGCAATGTAAATCAAAAAACATCCCCGTGCTGGTTGACCCGAAAGGCAAGGATTACAGCAAGTATCAAGGCGCGACCGCGTTGACCCCCAACAAAAAAGAAACGGCAGAAGCATGCAACACCACAACGCTGGATGTAGATTTGCTGGCAAAAGCCGGGCAATTGAAAACCTCCCTAAAACTGGATTTTCTGGCCGTCACGCGCGGCGAAGAAGGTATCAGCCTGATTGACGAAGCCGCGCATCACCTGCCAGCCACGGCTCAACAGGTGTTCGATGTCTCTGGCGCTGGAGACACCGTAATCGCCACACTCGCTGCCGGGTTGATCCATCACCTATCGCCTTTGCACAGTTTGGAACTGGCCAACATCGCAGCAGGCGTGGTCGTGGGCAAACTGGGAACAGTCCCCATTACACAGGCCGAACTGCTGGATGCGCTGGCAACCAGGCAAGGCAGCGAACAGGCGCACAAGATATGCAACTTGCCCGAATTGCTTGTCAAAGTAAAAGCATGGCGGCAAGCCAGGCAAAAGATTGTGTTCACCAATGGCTGCTTCGATTTGCTGCATGCCGGGCATGTCACCTATCTGGAAGCCGCAAAAAAACGCGGTGACAGGCTGATTCTTGGGCTGAATACCGACCGCTCGGTAAGCGCGCTCAAAGGCCCGACACGCCCTGTAGTACACGAAAATGACCGTGCACGCGTATTGGCAGCGCTGGAAAGCGTAGATGCCGTGATTCTGTTTGACGAAGACACGCCTTTAAACCTCATCAACGCCGTTAAACCTGACGTGATCGCCAAAGGCAGCGACTATACGGCAAACCAGGTCGTGGGCGGAAAAGAAGTGCAAAGCTGGGGCGGAGAGATCGCCCTGATCGACCTTGTAGAAGGTCGAAGCACCAGCAATATCATCAACAAAATGAATGCCTGATGGCTGAGAAGATTCTGATTCTTGGCCCTTCCTGGGTGGGCGATATGGTGCTGGCGCAAAGCCTCTTTAAAACACTGAAAATTAATCAGCCAGGTTGCCAGATTGACGTTGCCGCACCCGCATGGACGCTGCCTTTGCTCGAACGCATGCCGGAAGTCAGCGAAAAAATCGCGTTGCCTTTCAAGCATGGCGAGTTCGCTTTTTTTGAGCGCTTGCATTTTGGAAAAGCGCTAAAAAACCAAGGCTATACGCAAAGCATCATTCTCACCAACTCATTCAAATCCGCCCTGTTGCCGTGGGCTGCCAGCATCCCCAAACGCACGGGGTTTTTGGGTGAGATGCGTTACGGCCTGATTAACGACATCCGTCCGCTAGACAAAACCAAACTCAAAAAAACCGTAGAACGCTTTGTTGCACTGGGGTTGGATAAAGGCGCTACTTTACCGCAAACACTACCACAACCTGCTTTGACAGCCTCGCCAGAAGCCGCATGGATACTGGCTTCCAGGCATGGTGTTTTGAGCAATAAAAGCAAGATACTTGGGTTATGCCCCGGCGCGGAATACGGCGAAGCCAAACGCTGGCCGGCGGAATATTATGCCGAAGTGGCTAATCACGCACTAAGAAATGGCTGGCAAGTATTGCTGTTCGGCTCAGATAAGGATGTTCCCGTCACCAGCCGAATCAACCAGCTGACGCAAAACAAATGCGTGGATTTAGGCGGGAAAACAAAACTGGGCGAGGCGATAGACATCATGTCGCTTTGTGACACCGTAGTCAGCAACGACTCCGGCCTGATGCACGTGGCTGCGGCACTCGACAAAAAACTGATTGCCATATTCGGCTCCAGCGACCCCTACCACACACCACCCATGCACCCTGATGCAGTTATCGAATATCTCAGTTTGGAATGCAGTCCATGCTTTAAGCGGGAATGCCCACTGGGACATTTGAATTGCCTGCGGGGGATTTCACCTGCTATAGTCACCTCGCACATTAACTGTTAACGCGTTATGGTTAATAAATTAAAACTATTGACAGAAAATCAGCTGACTTGGCTATTAAGCCTGATTGCGGCACTTGTCGCCATTCGCGTAATGTACATACAGCATGGCTGGATCAACGATGACTCTACGCTTTATATGGAAGTGGCCAAACGCTTTGCTGCTGGTCAATATCGCCAGGGTGCCACGACCTTTGGCTTGGCAAAACTGATTCAACTCTCAGGCGGAGACAGACTTACCATCATTTGTGGGGCACTCATTCTGTTTAGTAGCCCATATATCACCGGCGATGTACTGGCAATGCTGCTACGCGACCAAGGTTTTTGGGCGTTCTTTCTCTTGAGTCTAGTCCAATTCGTCCGTTATACACGCAGCCACCGCCTGTTAGATGCGTTTGGATGGCAGCTATGTATTTCGCTTGCCACGCTTTTCCGAATCGAGGCGATTGCCTATGCAATGTTTTTGCCTGTGTATCTCCTGATTTCAGGCGACCAGCACATCTCCGTCCGTTTCAGACGTTTCATTGTAGCGAATCATCTGTTACTTATCTTGCTCATAGCCGTCACGACATTTCTGTTTACCAGCCAATATGGCATATCCAGCCTCGGACGCTTGCGTGAAATTACCGAACTGCTCTCTCCCACCAGCGAGTTCTCGCTCGCCGCAAATTTCGCCGAGAAGTTAGATATTTTCGCCCAACAAGTGTTAGGTAAATTTCTGGAAGACTATGCCAAATTCGGATTGTTTGTCGTTTTAATCAGCATCACTTTGGTCAAGGGATTTAAAGTTGCCGGACCATTAAGCAGCCTGTTAATGCTAGCTGCCAGAAAGCAATTATTCATGCTACCCAGAAGTGATGCCCAAGCAATCCTCTTGTTAACAGGATCCATCGCATCCACCAATGCGCTGGTGATCATTATTAGAAACTTTGTGCTTTCCAGTCGATATCTTGTTGCACTGGGTTTTATTATCATTATTTTTGTGGCATTTTATCTTGCCTCGCTCATTAGGCAGCACCAGGCCAAACAGGCTTCAAGTCATTGGCAAACATTACTTCTCATCGTTGCCTTTCTTATGGTTTCGGTGGGTATTGTAAAAAACCTGGGCAACAAGCGTAGTGACTACAACTATGAACAACAGGCAGTCACATGGGTAAAACAGAACAAACCGGGGCTAAATGTTTATTTTGGCAGCGCACGTCTAAGGTACTATGCGGATGCCACTTGGGCAGGTCGTGGGGATGATGTGGATTCGCAAACATATGCCCATATATTAAATCCTTCCACAAGCTCTCCATACGACTGTCTTGTCATGCGTACCGAGGCGGATGAGCACAGCAAACCCGCATTGTTCGCCTCGCAAAAACAATTTGAAGAAATTAAACGCTTTGAGAATAAGGCAGGTAATCAAATCGTGGTATTGTGCCGTAAAGGTATGTAGTGTATGTTGAAATTGCAGTCTATTATCCGCCGCCTCAAACTTGGAGAGAGTTTCAAGCATCAGTATAACTGTCACCCGGACTTCGATCTCAAGCGCAGCCAGAGTAGCTGCAAAGTTATATGGAAAAAGAGTGAAATCGCGGAAATTCCCTATGCATCGAGCTTTCACGATCAAATCGACGGCTCTTGTTTCATTGTCGCATCAGGCCCATCCTTGGCTGAAGTCGATTTGACCAAAATTGCCAACTACGACTCGATAAGCCTGAATTGTGCCATCAAAAAATTCAATGAATCCCATATCAAGCCCACCCATTGCATCATTGTGGATCACCGCGTCTTTGAGCGCCAATGGCAATGCGTCAGGGATGCCATTCTTTCCGGCGCAAATTGTTTCTTTTCATACGAGGGCCTTTCACGCATCTGTGAAGAAGACTCCTCCCTGTTGCGCACAGGAAAGATTTACCTGATCGAATCTATCTCGCGTCAATTTAATATCGCCAGACATGATAAAGCTACTTTTCTCGCCATGCACCGTGATGACACTGATGTTTTTTTGGATAAAAGCTTGCTCGAGTATTCTCGATCTATCGGCTTCTGTAGCAATTTGAAAAAAGGGGTATTTTCCGGAAAAACGGTCGCGACTTGGGCAGTGCAATTAGCATATGGTTTAGGGTATCGGCAGCAGTTCATTATTGGTATGGACTTGGGAGGTACCGGGAAATCACATTTTTACGCCGATGAGAAAAATCCTGCCCCCGATTTTTTGAAAGATTACGAGCCGCATATACGCGGCTGTTTTGAATTGGCAAAACAAGCCAGCCAGACGCTAGGTTTTAGCATATACAACCTGTCAAAGCACAGCGCCTTACCGCACGAAATTATTCCGAAAATAAGCCTTGATGAAGCCTTTTCTTTGGCTCAGAATAACCCAACCCATTAGATTGACGTTATCGCATGAAAATCATTATTCCGCTTCAAACGTGTTCCACACGCATCCCGCTAAAAAACATCCGCCCTTTTTACAAGGAAGATTCTCTGTTTGACATTAAAGCCAAACAAATCCTGACTTTTGAATCTCCGGAAAACGTATACGTGTCGTCAGAAAACGAAGAAAAAGTTCGTCCATTGTGCGAGAAATACGGCTTTCATTTCATGTTGCGCGACCCGTCGCTCACCGGCAACAAAATATTCCAGCCCGACTTGGTGAAAGCATTGACGGATCCTCTGCCCGGCAATGACGACATCATGTGGATACAAGTCACCTCCCCTTTGTTCAATCAGTTTAAAGAGGCATTGGAAACCTGGCAAAAAGTACGAGACGAGTACGACTCTCTGGTCGCGGTAAAACCATTCAAGGGACACTTGTTAGATGAAAAAGGTAATCCTGTAAACTATGCTTTTGGCTACTGGCACAAAGTCTCGCAGGATTTACCAAAATTGTATTCTGTGCTGTGGAGTCTGTTTATTTTGAAGCGAGAAACCGTCAATCGCTTTCACTACCATATCGGCGTGAACCCTTATCTGTTCGAAACCAACCATATGGTTGTTGATATTGACTATCATGAAGACTTTGAACTGGCCGGCATGATATATAGCAAAATTCATGGGGTAATTGATTAAAGCAAGTTACCCGCTACAAATCGTTTCCGAAATTATTTCTTTCTTTGCAAGAACAGACTGCTGTTTTTAACAGCATCCAGAATCGTACCTTGATGCGTTTTCAATAAAGCGCTTGACCGCGCTTCATCTAGCGGCTCATCCTTTGCGCTTACAGGCTCCCAATGCTCAAAGCCTTTATTGGAATATGGAATGCGGTACTTCATGTCAGCCGCCATCACCCCAATCGAATGCCAATCGCTAACTACAATATATTTCCTGTCTGCAGCCTCCAGGATATTGCTTCCTAGTGAATAAGCATGACTGTCTTTAGGCGCCCCTAATAGCTGTAAAAGAGTTGTACCAATATCTAGGTGACTAGTCATGTAATCAATCTCTTGATGCGCTTGTCCCGGCACCCACATGACCATTGGAACATGGGTTTGCTCTTCCACGAAGCTTGAATTATGGCCCCAGAAACCTTTCTCTAAGAACTCCTCTCCGTGGTCTCCCGTAATGATAATCACAGTATTTTCCAACAATCCTTCTGCTTCCAGCGCGTCATAAATTCTGCCCACTTGGACATCAATCCAGTGTGCAGAATTGGTGTATCGGTTTTTCAACTCACCAATCTTTGGAGCGAGAGATTTGCGACTCATCCCCCAATAGTTCACGTCCTTCAGGTAAGGTGATGCAATTACAGCTTCTTCCGGAAAATCATAGCGCGCGTGGGTGGATTCAAAAAAGAAGAACGTCATAAACGGCTTGGTTTTATCTGCTTTGTGCACAAAATCAATCAGCCCCGTGGCATTATCACGGTCGCGCTCCCAAGGCGCTTTGTTATCATCCTCTTCGTGCAATTTTGCCAATGGCACTTTGGCAAATAAAGTTTTGTTGAATTCCGGATAAGAAAATTTCGCACTAGTCCTCATATCAAACTCATACCCTAGCGATTGGGCTCTATCTATCAATAATGGAGACTGCTGCGCATACAGAAAGCTGTTCCAATATGACCCATATAAGCCGTAGAACATCCCAAACAAGCCCTCCCGCGTACCATTTCCGGACGAATAATGCTGCCTAAAATGCAGGCCTTTCTGAGCCAGGCGCCAGGCATTGGGCATGATTTCGGGTGTTAGGCGGTCCCAGCGCAAAGATTCTGCGGCCAGAATGACAATATTTGGCGGATGAGCAACACTGGAAAATACTACTTTTGTTAACGGATACTGAATACGCGAGGTATCAATCGATAATTGACTGTCGTTTTTACGTACAGCATCTATTCCTATCTTTTTGGCAAGACTCCTGAAAGTTACTTTTTTATAAAACGGGTAAGCCTGAGCACTTGCCAATACTGCTCCGTTATTTTTGATGTCTGCCACACCGTAAATGCCCGTTTGCACTGCCATCCAAGGCAATATAAACCATAGCAAATGCTTCCATTCGAGATTAAAATCCGTGGTCTTGATAAGCCAGGCACTTATCAACCAAAGCACGCACTGTATGCCTATAGTCACCAATGCCGAGAAAACAATTGCAAAATAAGTATTAGTTCCGCTACCCAGCGAACTAATGCCTCCTCTGGTCGTCACCAAATTCCAGATAAACCCGTTGAAATGAAAGTTATACAGGTCATAAATCATCAAGTCTGCACTTAGCAGCAGCATTGCAATGCTAGACATAACAATCGCAAACGCTGCTGTGATTTTGCCGGAAAACCCAAACAGCTTTACTACCCCAAAAAGCGGAATGAGCAGCAATGACACATAAATCAGGCTATAGCAAACCCATACCAGCACATTAAATAGCATTGGAACGCCCCAAGACAGGCCTTCCGTAGCGTGTTCAAAGAAACCCCATGCAACTACCATCATATGGATAGCCGAGAGGATCACAAAAAATAAATAAACCCTTTTGGCTTTTTCTTGCATATTCTTAAATTCTCTCGATTAGATCTTGGGCATCGTAGATTCTAATAACTCTGCCAGATTGCGCCTGATGGCGATGCAATTTTCCGCGCAAAATTTCTGCCAATCTGCAACCTCAGTCCATCCGCTTAGAAAAACAAAATCCAGTCCTGCACCCGTAGCGGCCTGATAGTCGTATTTGCTATCTCCCACAAATAATGCTGGCATTTGAATATTGCCATTCTCTTTTTCGCGCGCCAACACGGTCTCTTTGATATCTGGGCCGCCGAAGATTCCTGCCTCGAACATATCTGCCAAATTGCGACGCGCAAATATTTTCCTCAACTCGGCCTGGTCGCCGCCAGAAAGCAGCATCCACCTTGCCTGCGGCGTTGTCGCTTTCAGTGTCTGCAAACCCGGTGCCACTTCACACGTCATCAAAGCTGCATCCAATACAATTTCGAACGTATCTAAATAGGGCTGCATGGCTTGCGGCGTAGCCGGTTGTTTTAGAATTTCTTCGAGATACCAGGCGATTTTGCCATTACGCGGGAAACTGCCCTTTTGCACATGATGGTCGGCCAGCGCTTGCGCTTGCTCATCTGTACCGCCATTGCGCTTGGCTACCTCATAGTAAGCCTGCACTTTGGTTTTATTGCTGTTCAGCACCACGCCATCGCAATCGAATACAATCGTTTTGTATTTCTTTAAATCCATCACCCTGAAATCCAATAAAAAAGGCCTGGAATATCCAAGCCTTGATTATAACTGCTGGCGACTATTTAGCGGCAGTAATTGCGCTGGCTTCTTTCGCCAGTTTAGTAATATGCGCCCAATCACCGCGTGAAACCGCATCCGCCGGAGTCAGCCATGTGCCGCCACACACAACGACGTTAGGCAACGCCAGAAATTGTGGCGCGCTTTCCACGGTAACACCGCCTGTCGGGCAGAATTTCACATCGCCAAATGGCCCCGCAAAGCCTTTCAGCAAATTGATACCGCCCACAGCCACAGCCGGGAACAGTTTTAAGAAATAGTAATCATCGGCATTCGCCATCATGATTTCGGAACCAGTAGACACGCCCGGCAACAAAGGCAGGCCGATTTTGCGGGAGAACTGACCCAACTCGCTGGTATAGCCCGGGCTTACCGCAAACTGGCAGCCTACGTCTTTACACGCCTGCGCGTCTTTGGTGTTGCGCACGGTACCCGCACCCACAATGGCTTCTGGTAAGGCTTTAGCGATACGCTCCATGCCTTCCAGCGCGCAAGAGGTACGCAGAGTCACCTCCAGCACCTTGATACCGCCTTCCAGCAAGGCTTCTGCCATCGGTACGGCATCTTCCGCACGGTTAATCACAATCACCGGAATCACCGGGCCATGGTTTGCTAAGTCTAGTGTGTTCATCTCTAAAATTTTCTACTTAATTAAAAAAACATTTAATTTACTGAATCTTCGCTTTGCTCAGAGCAACTGTCCTAACACGTTGAGGTGTAACAAAAAGCACAGCACGAAAACGCTACTTTAAAAGTACGTTACAACCAGGTAATCGCACCTTCTTCGGCCGACGTCACATTTCTCCGCATGCCTCCAAATAACTCACGACCCAATCCGTGCGCATTATGGTTACGTTTGGCATCGGACAGTTCTTCCACATCACGCTCTGCCCAAGTATCTTCATCTACCAGTACGTTCAACTGCCCGACAGCGGCATTCAAACGGATCATATCGCCGGTACGAATCTTGGCAATCGCGCCACCTGCAGAAGCTTCTGGCGTCAAGTGAATCGCAGCCGGTATCTTGCCTGACGCGCCGCTCATACGACCATCGGTCACAATAGCGACTCTAAAGCCCTTGTTCTGTAACACTGCCATTGGCGGCGTCAGTTTATGCAATTCCGGCATACCGTTGGCTTTGGGGCCCTGGAAGCGCACCACTGCAACAAAATCCCGTTCCAGTTCGCCACGATCGAAAGCAGCCAACAATTCTTCCTGCGCATCAAATACGATTGCAGGCGCCTCAATGATGTGACGATCTTCCGGCACGGCAGAAATTTTGATGACGCTACGCCCCAAGTTGCCTTTCAGCAAACGCAAACCGCCTGATTCATTGAATGGGTGTGCAGCCGTACGCACAATAGTCTCATCCAAGCTTTCTACGGGATAATCACGCCATACCAGATGGTCTTTTTCCACTTCCGGTTTTTTACCATACTCACGCAAGCCCTTGCCTGATACGGTAAATACATCCGGGTACATGCAACCGGATTCAATGAGTTCACGAATCACAAAACCGGGACCGCCTGCAGCCTGGAACTCGTTCACATCGGCCTTGCCGTTCGGGTAAACACTTGCCAATAATGGCGTTGTCCTGGCCAGATGATAGAAATCCGTCCAGTCAATGATAATACCGGCAGCGCGCGCAACCGCTACCCAGTGAATAAGGTGGTTAGTGGAACCGCCAGTTGCCAGCAAAGCCACCATTGCATTGACAATCACATGCTCGTCCACCAGACGCCCGATAGGAGTGAAACTGTCTTTCTGGGCATTCCTGATTACCGTTCTGACTGACTCGCGGGTAAGCATCTCACGCATGCCATCCGATGGATGGATAAAAGCCGCACCCGGTACATGCAAGCCCATCGCCTCCAGCAACATCTGGTTGCTGTTCGCCGTGCCATAGAATGTACAGGTACCTTCGCCGTGATATGCCGCGGATTCTGAAGCCAGCAGTTCAGGACGCCCCACCAGGCCTTGCGCATACTGTTCACGTACTTTGGATTTTGAGGTGTTATCAATCCCGGTACTCATTGGTCCGGAAGGCACGAACACACATGGCAAATGGCCAAAATGCAGCGCACCAATCAGCAAACCGGGCACAATCTTGTCACACACGCCCAGCAGCAACGCCGCATCAAACACATCGTGTGAAAGCGCAACTGCCGTACTCATGGCAATGGTGTCGCGGCTGAACAGGCTAAGCTCCATACCTGGTTCGCCTTGGGTAATGCCGTCACACATCGCCGGAACACCGCCTGCCATCTGGGTAGTCACACCGTGCTTATGCGCCTCGTCCCGGATAATATCCGGGTATCTCGCATAAGGCTGATGTGCTGACAGCATTTCGTTGTAGGCTGAAACGACGCCGATATGGATTGGCTTTTCAGCGTAAATCTTCAGCTTGTCGTTCTGCGGCAAGGCGGCAAATGCGTGCGCCACGTTGGCGCAACCAAGCCTGTCAGGGCCTTTCTTGCGACTTAACATCGCATCTATGCGTTGCAAGTAGGCAGCTCTGGTAGGACGGCTACGTTCTATAATACGTTCGGTGACTTCGATATGAGACTGTTTCATAATTTTGAGGTATTACTTGATATTATGTTCACTGGCTATGGTCTCTCAACAGCCGCCACTTAGTCGCCAGCATGCGTTCTACTACGATTTCATTATATAGCAATTTGGCGCCGGAGGTTGCTCTAGGCATACAAAATTGCACGTATTTGGGGCTAAGAATGCCTCAAAATGGGGAAGGTTATGTCTTTTCCTGTCGCAGAATGGCGATATCGGCCGCAGTGTAGGTTTTATCTGCCTGCATAGTATTCAAGCCTTGATGAGCATTTTGCTGAATAAGCCCCCCTTTTTGGGTAAAAGGGATGGTTCTGAAGTGCAAGTCTTTTTTGAATATTTGCTTAATCTTGTAGCCATTACGGATTGCGTTTACATGCAGCCAGATATCATCTGCTTTAGGGCACAAGTCCATAAATTGCTCGCCAGAATCAACTAAAGCTTTCTGTAGCCTCGGCGGATAAATCACCCCTGAAACCCCGGTAGCATGATGTATATAACTGGGGATATCACTGAAACACATGCCCCATTTATAAAACGGCGCCACCTTGCCAGATTCGCTATCCAAACACATTAAGTGCGCGCGATAGCAAGATATAACTGTATTGTCGCGCTCATAAGCCTGGTACAAGCCTTCAAGCCAATATCTCGGATAAAAGATATCATCATCGGCAGTCACTAATGGAAGATTATCCCCAGCATATTGCTTCACATATGGATAGTATTTGGTGTGTGGGCCATAGTTTTTTGACAATCGAACTTCCAGCCCTCTTTTTTGCAACCTTTTAAGACTATTTGGCAAGTTGCCGAGATCATCCTCATTGTCCACCCACAAAATCAGCCTTCCAGGCTTCATGTGGCCGTTTGCAATAGATTCTATTGTTAAATACACCCCTGTTAGCCTTTTGCCGTATGAGGTCAAACTAACCACGACCGAGGTGTTGGCTGTCACCGCCTGATGAGAGAACTGGTTCTTCAACCAGTAATACGTCAGCAGATATATTTTCTGCAATCCTTTGAAGATTTTATAAATATTGTTCATTGCCACATATCCCGCCAAATTCCTGATTATTTTTTCGTTACCAGCACGTCTTCCAGCATCAGGTACTCCAAATCGCAACCATAGAACATATTCAGCGCATCGGTAGGCGAGCAAATCATTGGCTCACCACGCCGGTTGAGCGAAGTATTCAGTACCACCGCATTGCCGCGCAACCTTTCCAACTCCTCGATCAGCGCGTAGTAGCGTGGATTCGTCTCGCGCGTCACCACTTGCGCGCGCGCCGTGCCGTCTTCGTGCACCACTTCGGGGATGCGCTTTTTCCAATGCTCGGCAACATCAAAAGTAAAGGTCATATAAGGTGCCGGGTGCGAAGTCTGCAAAATATCTTCCGCCACCCTGTCCAGCATGCTCGGGCAGAATGGCCGCCAGCGCTCGCGATATTTGATTTGCGCATTGATACGGTCCGCTACGCCGGGGAAACTTGGGTCGCCCAGAATACTGCGGCAGCCCAGTGCTCGCGGGCCAAACTCCATGCGGCCTTGAAACCATGCGAGCGGATTTCCAGCGGCAAGCAATTCCGCAGCTTTTTTAGGGCCATCCGAGACCCGTGTAAACACTGGCTTGGCAGGGTGCTGTTCACATGCCGTGATACATTCTTCGTTGGTGAACGATGGGCCAAGATACGCATGCTCCATTTTTTGCACCGCATCGCCTGCCTGAAACGCCGCATAGGTGGCGGCTCCCAGACTAGTGCCGTTATCACCGGAAGCAGGCTGTACAAATAGTTCTTTTACATGCGGTAACGCGATAATGCGTTGATTCAGCTTCACATTGAGCGCCACACCACCCGCATAGGCGATTTTTCCAGTCTCACGAATAATGTCTCCGAGGTAATATTCAATCATCTGCAGCGCCAAGTCTTCCAGCAATTTTTGCACGCTGGCAGCGTAATGAATATACGGGTCGTCAATCTCGTCGCCTTCGCGCTTGGGACCAAGCCATTCGATAAGTTTTGGCGTGAAATAGAAGCCTTTCCCATTTTCTTTGTAGCGCCGCAAACCGACCACATTCACGTAGTCCGTGTTCACGATCAACTCGCCGTTCTCGAATTTGGCCAAGCGGCTCAGGTCGTACTTGTTCGGGTCACCATACGGCGCCATGCCCATGACCTTAAACTCACCATCCAGCATCTCGAAACCCAAATATTCGGTAATCGCACCGTACATGCCGCCCAGCGAATCCGGATCGTAAAACTCCTTAATTTTATGGATTTTTCCGTCCTCGCCGTAGCCAAAAAACGTAGTTGCGTATTCACCTTTGCCGTCGATGCCGATGATCGCGGTTTTTTCCTTGAACCCGCTTAAATGATACGCGCTGGAAGCATGTGCCAGATGGTGCTCGACCGGAACGTATTTGGCCTTGGTCAAGCCAAGTTCCTGCATCAATTTCAATGACTTGTCGCGATTGCGACGGAAACGGCGATTGCCGTTGAAAATGGCATCCAGCGCGCGATCCGGCGCATACCAGTAACGTTTGGCGTAATGCCAGCGGGCAGCGGATGTGATGGGGATTTCGCCATACGGAAACGCGACAATGTCCACCTCTTCCGGCTTCACGCCTGCCTGCTTCAGGCAGAATTTGACGGCTTCGTACGGCCAATGATTCTTGGCGTGCTTGTCGCGGATAAAGCGCTCTTCTTCCGCTGCCGCGATGATTTTGCCATCTACCAAAATTGCAGCCGAGGCATCATGCCCCAGCGCGCCAGAAATCCCTAATACAATCATTGAGTTATCTTAGATATAGTTATCGAGCGACATTTTCAAAAACGCCCGCCAGTTCCAAAGGCTGGGCATCTGCATAAACGGCGCGAAAAGTCTTAACAAACGCATTATACAACGCGGGCTGGTTTTTCCAATTTTGCATAAAACGGCGCAAATCACGCACATGCGCTTTCAAGCAAGGGTGACGATGCTGACGCATCGCGTCCAGATCGATCAACGTGGGCTGCTTGTCTTGCATCTTGATATTGGTTGCCTTCATATCGCCATGCGAGATTTGCAGCAGATACAAACGATAAAACAGCGTACAGATATTTTTAACCGCATCGGCACGTACCTTTTTATCCTGCGTTTGCGTAAAAAATTCCATAGCATCCGGCGCATCTACAAACTCAGTCAAAAAATACGCTTTCCCGCGCAAAAAACCAAATTCCCTAGTCTCCAGCAGCGCAATCGGCGCAGCAGTAGGGATACCGAGCAGTTTCAGCCGATGCGCATTGGCCCAGGAAACCGCTGCGCGGCTCGGGCGCAAAGCGCGACTGAAAGCATGCGCCAAATCTTTGATGTTGTAGCGCTTGATGACGACCTGCTTGCCAGAGATTTCAGTCAAACCTACCGTGCAGGTATTGCCGCTTTTCAATCGTGCACCACTTTCCAACAAGGCATCAAAATCCAGATTATTGGGTAAATAGAATGAATTTGACCATGCCTGGAATCCGCATCCAGATTGGCTCACAGACACGTCAGTACAATTCCTGAACACCTTGTTTGCATAGCTGTTAACCGCTTTCAAACGGTAATGATTTGCCAGCGGTGCCACCTGCCCCACATCCATCGGCAAATGCCAACTAATGATGGCACTGTATGCTTCCAACAATTGCGGTAGCCATTCCGCTTGTTCCAGCGCATCGAACTTGGAAATCATCTCGGCCAGATTATGCAGCGCCTTTTTGTAGGTCAGGCCGGCATGCTGGCGTATGCCATCGCCATCCAACGTGTAGATGAAATCATCGGTGACCAGAAAATTTTTGAGGTGTAAATCCGTGTGAATAATATTGGCATCGTGATGCAGCGCGATGACTTTCACCAGTTTCTTCGCCAACTCTAGACGCGCCTTAGGCTTGAGCGTCGGCCATAGTTCCTCGACATTTTTAGATGACTTAATCTCTTCCAGAACAAGCACTTGCACGGGCTCACCGCTTTGCAGCGTGCCTGTGCAAGTATGCAGCAATTTAGGGGTGGCAATATGTTCCTGCTGCAAAATCGCAATGCCGTCCGCATCGCGTTTGGCGTATTTCTGCGCATCCTTGCCTAGAAAAATCTTAGTGAATACACCTTGCTCGTTCCATTCTCCACGATAGACTTCGCGCCGTCCGGGAATGACCCTGACCCGCTCAAGAAGGGTCAGTGAAGGCGTATGGTCGAGCTGAACTTGAATCAATGCTAGTTTTTACGCAGGATATACACGCGCCACATGGCGTAATACGGCAGAAAATCCAGATGATCGACTATCTTGAATCCCGCCAGTGCAAACTCGTGCTCTATCTGCTTAGCCGAGATTAAAAAACGGTTCTGGTTCGGTCCGCGGGGCTTGCGTCTCTCAGAACGCACCCGTTGCCACGCCTTGAAATTACCATCCACCCACAAGGAGAGGATTACCGTATCTTTGGTAACGCGGTGGAACTCTTTCAACATCGTCAGGCGATGCTCAGGCTGGCCGATATGGTGCATCAGCCGCATACTGAATATGCTATCCACGGCATTGTCCGGCAAGTCGATGGCAAAAGCGGAAGTCTGCATGCCGGTGATGCGCGAAGCGATCTCCTTCGGGCAATGTTCGGTCGCCACTGCCACCATGTCGGCAGAATTATCCGCACCGATGATGGTCCTGGTCGGGTTCTCGGCCAGCGTTGGCCAGAAACGGCCGGCGCCACAAGGCAGATCCAGCACCTTTTGCGGCTCACCGGCAATTTTCAGCGCCTTGCGCGCCATCTGCACATCGCGCCAATGTGAAAGGCGAGGCTCAATACCCCTGCGATGCTTTTCGTAGTAGTACTGTGAGTGCTCGCGGTCGTACTTGTTTGAGAACTCCAGCTTGATAGGTGCTTCTTTTGGTTTTGCCATAGATTGCTCGTATGAGAGTTAAGACTAAAGTTGAGATTATACCGCTACTTGCTGCGTTTAACGCGGTTAGACCGCTTGACGATGCGCCTGCATAACCATTTGGTGTAGGGCGTCAATTTAGGGATGCCCAGATACTGCAGGAAGAAACACATCCTGCGCGATCTACTCCAATGCTTGGCGTGACGGTTCAGCACTGCCAAGTCTATCAGTGTGCGCAAGAACGACACCCGGTTGACACGCGATTTTTCCAAATCGATTACCGCCACTTTGGGCGCGTTCGCATCCGCCATGTTGACGAACAAGTGTTTAGGGTAGAACGACCTATGCTGAATCTTGACCGCATGCAACTGCCTTGCCAGTGCCGCCACGGCACGAATCACCGCGCGCTGCGTCGCCAATGCAGGGCGCCCGTCTGCGAACAGCTTTTCAGTTAACTCCTCCAGCGGCATATAGCCAGCCAACTCTCTGGTGAGCAGAGTCGTCTTTAAATCCCCTGCCGGGTTACGCCCAAACAGCATCACCTCGGGCGCGGGCACGCCATGCTGCTCCAGATAATGCATCATCTCGAATTCGCGCTGAAATGTCGGCACACCCTTCACAGGGTGTAGCAGCGAGGTGCGACAATGGTTGTCTTGCCGCTTGAGATACGCACCAATCTCGCTGCCATCCTCGGTTTTAAGCGTGATGCGCCCTACACCACTCCAGCCGCCGCGGCGTTCGTTGGGCTCCTCAAACCAGTCTGCCTTGTAATTCCATACCTTATCAAAAGTATCCAGCTGGTTGCTTTGCAGCAATTTTGCATATCTGGCGGCGATATAGGTTAGCAATCTCAAACTCCGTCTTGCGTTTATTTGGCAGGCATTTTATCAGGCTTTACTGTACAAATCGCCCCATAAATTGCGCTATCGCACCAAGGAAAGGCTAGAATAACGCCCAATATGCTGAATCTCTTTTCACGGCTCATTGCGAAATTACCGCTGCGCACCATCCATCGTCTTGGTGTGTGGCTGGGCTGGCTGATACATTGGTGCACGCCCGCCTCAGCGCGCATTCAAAAACAAAATCTCACGCTAAGCGGCTTGTGTGCCGACCCTGCGAGATTCAAGCAAGTCATAAATACCAATATCGGCGAGACAGGCAAGGCCATCCTGGAAACGCTCGCCATCTGGCAATGGCCGCAGGAAAAAGCACTTTCCTACGTCAAGAACTGCGATAACTGGCATCTGGTGAAAGACGCACTAGCCGCGGGCAAGGGCCTCATCTTCATCACGCCGCATCTGGGCTGCTTCGAGACTACCTCAATTTATTACGCGTCAAAACACCCGATTACCGTGCTATTCCGCCCACCCAAGAAGAACTGGCTCGCGCCGTTGATTGACGCAGGGCGCAGCAAAGGCCAGGTCACGCTCGCCCCGGCAAATGTGCAGGGCGTGCGCAGCTTGATGCACGCACTAAAACGCGGCGAGGCAATTGGTATATTGCCCGACCAGATTCCCGCAGAAGGCGAAGGCGAATGGGCGGATTTCTTTGGCAAACCGGCCTACACCATGACGCTGGCCAGCCGCCTGGCCGAAAAGACCGGCGCCACCGTCATCATGGCCTATGGCGAACGACTGCCGAATGGCAAAGGCTATGAGATTCACCTGACCAAAGTGGATTCCATTGCCACGCCCGCCTTGTTAAATGAGGCGATTGAGGCACAAGTAGCTAAAAAACCGGAACAATATTTGTGGCGCTACAACCGCTACAAGGTGAGAAGACACAGCGTGAAGACCACACTGTGACTATCGGATAATGGATTGGTTTTTTGATTGCCAAAGGTCGCGCTGTGGCAAATACCCAATCTGCCAACTAGGGCGTAATATTTCTATCTTCAGCATATTGCGTACAGGTTCATTTTGATACGCCAACATAAGCCAACCCGCCCTGACTGCCTCCTCTGAACGAAAGTTCTGCGAGGCCAGCTCTTCGATTTCTGTCCAAAAAACTGGCGAACCCCTTAGGCGAGCATATCTAACCATATGCCAGAACTCTCGACGCAGAGGTTTTTTCAAATAAGCTCTCGCAACACTTTCTAATCGATACTTTTGTATTCCAGTTAATTGAATTTGTTTAACTTTTTTCCAAATTATTTGCTTGATATATCCTGAACGAAAAACCACAGAATCTACTTCTAAAAACAAAATCGCAGCATCAACACCTTCATTTTTTTTCGAAAGAAAATCTTGCCACCCCTCTAACCCACCAGGAAAGAATAAATCGTCGAATTTTGCATGAAACTCTTCGCATGCATCTTCCCAAGCAGTCCTGCCTTCTTTCGAGCTTGAGCGAAATGGAAGCGTCTCATCAATCCGGTCGTACAACGCTTTTAATTTAGTAGCGTTTTCACGAACAAGTGCTTCAGTTACAAGCATACACAGCCCAATCTAACGATATCACAAAACCTTTATTTAATCTTATCTCTATCCGCCGCAAGCCTGGCCTGAAACTTTTCGCTGTTGAACTTGACCAGCAACGCTTGCGAACGCGCTTCCACTTGCGTCCAAAAGTCATCCGACTGCGGCAAGTAATGCTGTTTGAACAGTGCCAAATTCTCTGTGCTCCAGCCCATTTGCAAGCCAGAGAAGAACAAACCAGCGATGTCTTTCATCACTGCTTTTCCATTAGACGACTGGCCTTGCAGCATGCGGTGCAAGTCTATCAGGTGCAGATTGAGTTTGCCTTGCTCGAACTCGGCTTTCTTCACCACGCCTTCTTTTACAACAAAGTGGCACAGGTAGAAATCGCGATGACACAGGCCAGCGCCGTGCAGTTTTTTGGCGAGCTCGGCCAGCGCTTGTATCAAAGCCTGTTTGAATTCGGCGGGCTTGTGCTGCCAGTCTTGACTCAGTTCTTCCGCGGTGATGATCTCGCCCAAATCTTCCGTCAGCACGAAAGACCGCATGGCTGCTGGATTACAGCCGCGCTGACCATAAGCCACCAGCGGCGTATTCGGGATGCCTATCGCATCCAGTTTCTGAATCGCTGCGACTTCGGTCATCGCACCAAGAATCGGCTTTTTAAAAGTGATAAGATTTTTGAAGATCTCACCCCATCCAACGCCAAAATGCTGCTTTACAAAATAGCTTTTGTCGCCAATCGTTACTTGCATCGTTTTACGGCCGGGCACATCGCGGAAGGCTTTGCCTTGCAGCTGCATCATGGCATCAAACGGGTCGCCCTGCAGGTGCTGGCGGATACTATCCGGAATCATTAGGATGGACTTAGCCATGGCTTAGTTTTTTCTGCGCCAATTCAATCAGGATGTTAGCCTCTGCGCTGCCATCATTCTCCTGCATTAGCTGGCGGGCAAGACGCAGCCCGTTGGCAGACCATTGCTGTTTCTTGGGCGAATGGCGCATCTCCAGAAACTGGCGGTTGAATATCAGCTGGTCGAAAGGTGTGGCGCTGACGATGCCGGCATCGGCCTCCTCCACGTAATGCGCATAACCGCAGCTTTCTGTCACCAGCATCGGCGCACCACAGGCCATACCTTCCAGAATCACCAGGCCAGTATTCTCGCGCCGCGCGGGGTGGATGCAGACATCTGCACCCTGCATCAGCTGCGGCGTATCCGGCCGGCCTTTAGAGATAACCACATGCGCGGACAAATCAAGTTTATTCACCAGCTTCTCGAAATCGCTTGGGTTATCCTGCCCCACGGCCACCAGCCGCGTATTAGCTAAATCTTCTTTAGGTAAATCTGCCAGGGCCAGAATGGCGCGGTCGAGGCCTTTCATATGAAAACCGGAACCTGTGAGCAGGTAGACAAAATCATCCGCGCCGAAATTGAACACCTTGCGCAGATAGGCACTCATCTCGGCTTTATCCTGGAGTTGGAAGCGCTCGGCTGACAGGAACGGCGGAATATAGTGGAAACGCGCATCCTGCGTGCCGTACCAGTGCTGAAAATGGGGCTTTTCAGTCAACGAAACCGCAAGTATCTCGGTGCTGGAATCGCGCGAGAAAATGGCTTTTTCGCAGGCGGCAAACCATTTAAAACGCGGCAGCATGCGGTACCAAAAACTGCGCTGTTGGTGTGCCCGCTCAATAAAACATGGGTCGGCGGCAAAGTGAGCGTCCAGCCCCGCCATGCGGTTATAGCCAAACAGATAATCGAAATGGTTTTGCCTGATGATGGCGAACGACGCATCAATGAATTTTTGGTAGCGCTGATAATTGAACAGGCCGGGCTGCGGCAGCACATGGACTTTGATATTGTCCGGCTGCTCACCCTGCCAAATCATGGTGAACACCTCCACTTGATGGCCGCGTTTTGTCAGCTCCAGCGCGGTGCGCAGCATATCGCGCTGCATGCCGCCGAAAGGGAAATATTTGAATATGAGAAACGCAAATCGCATTTTCGGGATTGTATGCGAAAATAGCGCCGTGAAAAAAATTCTGTTGGTTAAAACTTCTTCGATGGGCGATGTCATCCACAACCTGCCGGTGGTGAATGACATGCTGCAGCACATCCCCAGCGCGCAAATCGACTGGGTAGTAGAAGAATCCTTTGCTGATATTCCCAAGCTGCATCCTGCCGTGCATCGCGTGATTCCGGTGGCGATGCGGCGCTGGCGCAAACAGCTGTTCAGCAAAGTCGCATGGCAGGAAATCCGCGCAGTGAAAGAAACACTGGCCAACAGCAGCTACGATGCGGTGATAGACACGCAAGGGCTGCTCAAGAGTGCATGGCTGGCACATTATGCCAACGGTCCGCTGATGGGCTATGACTGGCACTCCATCCGCGAACCGCTTGCCAGCTTGTTCTATGACAAGCGCTTTAATATCTCATACCAGCAGCATGCAGTAGCGCGCAACCGTACTCTTGCAGCGATGAGCCTGGATTACCCTGCTCCCAATGATGCGCCAGACTATGGTATCGCCAAAAAGGACGCCTCTGCGGACCGCATGGATATTGGCTTGCAGGGCGGCTATGTTATCGGGCTGCACGGCACCAGCCGCGATAGCAAACTGTGGCCTATTGACCAGTGGACGGCTCTTGGAAAAGCGCTCAACGCACAAGGCTTGGCGCTGGCATTGCCTTGGGCCAGCCCGGCAGAACTGGAACGCGCGATAGAGATTTCCGGCCAGGTCGAGAACTGTGTTGTGCTACCAAAATTCAGTATCGAGGCGGTTGCCGGGGTGATTGCAGGCGCTGTCGGTGCTGTGGGTGTGGATACCGGATTATCGCACTTGGCAGTCGCGCTGAACATTCCCACGATTGCCATTTACACCGACACCAACCCCGCACTGACCGGCGTGATGGCCGGCAGATTTGCGCCTGCTGTCAACATTGGCGGTATTGGCGCACCCCCTGCTGTGGACGAAGTTTTAGAAAATCTAAAAAAAATCATCAAAAACACTTGAAATCCGATTTGCTATCCCCATATTGCTGAAATGGATATTGAGCAATGACGAGGAAAGCATGCAAGAAAATCAAAACAATCAGGAACAATTCCTAAATCAAACTACGCCAGAATCCACAGAAAACGCCACACCAGAAACGCGCATCGCCGATCTGGAGGCTGCGCTGGAAGAAGCCAAGGCCGCGGTGCTTTATACCCGTGCAGAGGCTGAGAACATCCGCCGCCGCTCGTTGGAAGATATTGATAAGGCGCGCAAATTCGCATTGGAAAAGTTCTCCGGCGAACTGCTGGCAGTGAAAGACAGCCTGGATGCCGCATTGAACGTGGGTGTGGCTGATGTGGAAAGCTATAAAAACGGCGTGGAACTGACCTCCAAACAATTAGCCAGTGTATTTGAAAAATTCAACATAGTGGAAATCAACCCGACCGGTGAGAAGTTTGACCCGAACAAACATCAGGCGATTGGCATGGTGGATTCCGACCAGGAAGCGAATACCGTGGTGAGCGTGCTGCAAAAAGGCTACACCTTGAACGAACGCGTGTTGCGCCCAGCGCTGGTGATGGTGGCAAAAGCAAAATAGACACTGGCCGGGCTTGAAATCTAGCAAGCCAACCCAATTTTGAAACTATCAGATTTGAAATTAGTGAACTTGAACTAAAAGGATTATTTAACATGGCAAAAATTATCGGTATTGACTTAGGTACGACCAACTCTTGCGTCGCCGTGATGGAAGGTGGTAAACCGCGCGTGATTGAAAACGCAGAAGGCGCACGCACAACGCCATCCATCATCGCTTATCAGGAAGACGGCGAGATTCTGGCTGGCGCTCCGGCAAAACGTCAGGCTGTGACTAACCCAAAAAACACGCTGTACGCAGTAAAACGCCTGATTGGCCGTAAATTCTCTGAAAAAGAAGTACAAAAAGACATCGACCTGATGCCTTACACCATCGCCAAAGCCGATAACGGCGACGCATGGGTGGAAGTGCGCGGCAAGAAAATGGCGCCTCCGCAAATCTCCGCTGAAGTACTGCGTAAAATGAAGAAAACCGCCGAGGATTATCTGGGCGAAGAAGTGACCGAAGCGGTCATCACTGTTCCTGCCTACTTCAACGACAGCCAACGCCAAGCTACCAAAGATGCTGGCCGTATCGCCGGTTTGGAAGTAAAACGTATCATCAACGAGCCGACTGCCGCTGCTTTGGCTTTCGGCCTGGATAAACAAGAAGGCGACCGCAAAATTGCCGTGTATGACTTAGGTGGCGGTACGTTCGATATTTCGATTATTGAAATCTCCGAAATCGACGGCGAACACCAGTTTGAAGTGTTGTCCACCAATGGTGACACTTTCCTGGGCGGTGAAGACTTTGACAACCGCATCATCGACTTTTTGGCGGATGAGTTCAAGAAAGAAAACGGCTTGGATTTGCGCAACGACTTGTTGGCGAAACAACGCCTGAAAGAGGCGGCAGAAAAAGCCAAGATCGAGTTGTCTTCCAGCGCCCAAACCGAAGTGAACCTGCCTTACATCACTGCTGATGCGACTGGGCCTAAACACTTGGTGGTAAAAATCACCCGTGCGAAGTTGGAAAGCCTGGTAGAAGACCTGATTGAGCGCACGATTAGCCCATGCAAGACTGCATTGAAAGATGCAGGCGTTTCGCCAAGCGACATCTCTGACGTGATTTTGGTAGGCGGCCAAACCCGTATGCCAAAAGTGCAAGAGAAAGTGAAGGAGATTTTTGGCAAGGAACCGCGTAAAGACGTGAACCCGGACGAAGCCGTGGCCGTAGGTGCCTGTATTCAAGGCGGCGTGCTGCAAGGCGACGTGAAAGACGTACTGTTGCTGGACGTGACACCATTGTCCTTAGGTATTGAGACCTTGGGCGGTGTAATGACTAAACTCATCAAGAAAAACACGACGATTCCTACCAAGGCATCGCAAGTGTTCTCCACCGCCGAAGATAACCAGAACGCAGTGACGATTCACGTGCTGCAAGGCGAGCGTGAAATGGCCAGCGGCAACAAATCGCTGGGGCAATTTAACTTGAGCGACATCCCACCAGCGCCACGTGGTATGCCGCAGATTGAAGTGACCTTTGACATCGATGCCAACGGCATCTTGCATGTGTCTGCTAAAGACAAAGCAACTGGCAAAGAGAACAAGATCACCATTAAGGCAAACTCCGGCTTGAGCGAAGAAGAGATCAAACGCATGGAAGAAGATGCAGCAGCCCATGCAGATGAAGACAAGAAACTGCGCGAGACTGTAGATGCGCGCAACCAGGCCGATGGCTTGGTACACAGCGTGAAGAAATCGCTTTCTGAACATGGTGACAAACTGGATGCGGACGAAAAAGCCAAGATTGAAGCGGCGATTAAAGACGTGGAAGATGTACTGAAGGACGGCGACAAAGACGCCATCGAGGCCAAAACCAATGCGTTGATGGAAGCTTCGCAAAAACTGGGTGAAAAAGTTTATGCCGAGCAGCAAGCGCAACAAGGTGGTGCACAAGCCAACGCCGAATCGCAAAGCGAAAAACCGGTGGAAGGCGACGTCGTCGATGCCGAGTTCGAAGAAGTGATAAAAGACTACCCACTATGTAAACCACCGAAGTCTAGAGTGATTTAACTTACTCTAGGCTTTTTGTATTCTAGATTATTTGGAGCTGCTAAAAATGGGAAATGTTCAAAATCAAGACTGCCTACTATGTGACATTCCTGCAAAATTTGAATATCGAGACTTTAATCATAGAAAGCATTTTCTGTGCACAGATTGTGGTGAATATCAAATAACAATTAGTGCCGAAGAAAGACTAAAGAATCTTGGTAATCCTGAGCTTCTAACTGCAGCAAAGTCTGACCTCAGAAGCAGAGTGAGAAATGTGTCGCCAAATATGATGCTAGACATAAGCGAGAACCGACAAGGTGACTCAATCTTCAATTTTGAAGAAGTGCCAAAAACTAATTCAAAATAATTCTTAATTAAATAGATACATTATGGCCAGTGCTAAAAAAGATTATTACGAATTGCTGGGTGTCAATAAAGACGCCACAGCAGAAGATATCAAAAAGGCTTATCGCAAGTTGGCGATGAAGTATCACCCTGACCGCAACCCGGACAACCCAAAAGCCGAAGAGCACTTTAAAGAAGCCAAAGAAGCCTACGAAATCTTATCGGACGACCAAAAACGTGCGGCTTATGACCAATATGGCCATGCGGGCGTAGACCCTAGTATGGGTGCTGGTGGGTTTGGCGGTGCTGGCGCAGGAGGTTTCGGCAACTTCAGTGACGCATTTGGCGATATTTTTGGTGACATCTTTGGCGGCGGCCGTGGCAGCCAACGTTCCAACGTGTACCGTGGCGCTGATTTGCGCTACAACATGGAAATCAGCCTGGAAGACGCTGCCAAGGGGGCTGAGACAAAAATCCGTATCCCCGCGATGGCGGAATGCGATAGCTGTCATGGCACGGGTGCCAAAACAGGCAAATCCGCTTCAACCTGTTCCACCTGTGGCGGGCATGGCCAGGTGCGCATGCAGCAAGGTTTCTTCTCTGTACAGCAAACCTGTCCTAAGTGTCATGGCGCTGGCAAAACGATCAAACACGAAGACCAATGCCCGAGCTGCCATGGTGCCGGTCGTGTCAAACAGCAAAAAACGCTATCGGTCAAAATCCCCGCGGGCGTGGATGAAGGCGACAGAATCCGCCTATCCGGTGAGGGTGAAGCCGGTATCAATGGTGGGCCGACCGGTGATTTGTACGTGGTTATTCACCTGAAACCACACAGCATATTCCAGCGCGAAGGCGGCAACCTGCATTGTGAGATGCCCATTAGCTTTACGACAGCGGCTTTGGGGGGCGAGATTGAAGTGCCGACACTGGATGGCGCAGCCAAAATGAAAATTCCGGCAGAAACCCAGACTGGTGCGGTATTCCGCCTGCGCAGCAAAGGTATCAAGCCATTGCGTTCTTCCGAGCATGGCGATTTGATGGTGCATGTCACGGTCGAAACGCCGGTCAAACTGACCGAGCATCAAAAGAAACTGCTGCGCGAATTTGAAGAAAGCACGCAAAAGGATGCCGGAAAACATAGCCCACGCAACAAGAGCTGGGTAGACAAAGCCAAAGACTTCTTCAGCTGATATTTGTATCCATCGGTAACAAACGGGCCGCCAAGTTAATGCTGGTGGCCTGTTTGCTTACAACCTCAAACAAAAAATTACATTTGCTTACAGGCACGTCATTAAACTGCAACGCCCTGTTGTTAAAGTGACTCCATCGTTAACTAAAGCAAAAAGGAGTCAATCATGAACGCTTTAATTAAGAGTACTGTTTTGGGTGGTTTGGTGATAGTCGGCCTAGCAATTGGCCCATTCGAGGCAAGTGCCACCAGCGCCAGCGTGAAAGCAACTGAAAGTACAGCAGTAACGAAGGATCAACTTTACAAGACATTGAAAAATTTGCCTACCGAGCAAATCGCCAAGAACTTCGGGTTCCCCGATGAGATGCTGGTGTTACGCAAACCGGATGGCGAGATGAGTGGCGTGGTATGGGTTTATCGTGAAGCGGTCAGAGAAAAAGATGGTGACCTGGCCGATGCACGTTTTGCCTTGATCAACGGCAAACTGGAGTACGTCGCCCTGTCAAAATCAAATTAATCGTTTTGCACCGTTTCATAGTGTGCAAATAACAGGTGTAATCCCCCATTGCACTAGTATCTCCTAATTATTTGCACGCTAGTCTGCCACCCCCTAACCGGGGGTGGTTTTTTTTGCCTACGCATTCCATATAAACTCGTCTAAAATGCGGGCATGCCACACATTCTGATTGTTGAAGACGAGCCCGCGATTGCCGAAACGCTGGTGTATGCTTGCCGGGAAGCCAATCTGCAAACACGCCATTGCCTGCTGGGCGGCGATGCCGTAGCCGCCATCAAAGCCGAGCCGTTCGACTTTGTGGTGCTGGATGTCGGCCTGCCGGACATCGACGGCTTTGAAGTCTGCAAACAGATTCGCGCTTTTTCCAACGTGCCGGTGCTGTTTCTCACCGCGCGCAATCACGAGATCGACCGCATTGTCGGGCTGGAAATCGGCGCGGATGATTACGTGACCAAGCCGTTCAGCCCGCGCGAAATCGTGGCGCGCATCAAGGCGATTCTGCGCAGGATAGAACCGCATACAGCCGCGCCAGCCCATGATTTTGTGCTGGATGCTGATGGCACGCGCATCCAGTATCGTGACGCTTGGCTGCACCTGACGCGCTATGAATTTGGCCTGCTGAAAACGCTGATGCAGCACCCGACGCGCATTTACAGCCGCGCACAGTTGATGGATTTGGTATGGGCAGATGCCGAAGACACGCTGGAACGCACGGTGGATGCGCACATCAAAACGCTGCGCGCCAAGCTGCGGGAGATCGACACGCAAAGCGAAGCCGTCATCACTCACCGCGGCATGGGTTATAGCCTGTTGAAATGAAACCGTCTCATATGCGCGCGTATTCATTACACAAACAATCGGCCTGGAAGCCGCATCCAGACTGCCTCCCAGGGCAGCGTTTTTTATAATGAAAATCTCGCTCAAGATATTTTTGGGGTATTTCGTCATCGTCGGCCTGGCCGCGTTCTTTGTGCTCAACGTGTTTATGGACGAGGTAAAACCCGGCGTGCGCCAAGCCATGGAAGAAAGCCTGGTGGACACCGCCAATGTGCTGGCCGCGCTGGCCACCGAGGATTTCAAGGCCGGGCAAATCCAGTCCGGCAATTTTGCGCAAAGCCTGAAAAACTATCGGGCGCAAAACAGCCAGGCCAACATCTGGGGCATTGCAAAATACGGGTCGGATTACCGCGTGTACATTACAGATAAAAGCGGCATCGTCGTGTTCGATTCCGCCAACCTCGCGCTGGGGCAGGATTACTCGAAATGGAACGATGTTTATTTGACGCTGCGAGGCAAGTACGGCGCGCGTTCCAGCCCGCAGATTGAAGGCGACAAGAACGGCGACTCGGTGATGTATGTCGCCGCGCCAATCAGGGATGGTGGCAATATCATCGGTGCGCTCACCGTGGCCAAGCCAAACCGTGCGCTGCTGCCGTTCATCGAGCGCGCACAAGCCAAGATTCTGCGCTGGGGCGCGCTGTTGCTGGCGCTTTCCGTCATCATCGGCGTGCTGTTCACCTGGCGCTTCACCCGCGCCATTCACAGGCTGCGCGATTACGCTGTGGCCGTCTCGCAAGGCAAAAAAGCCGCGCAGCCATCATCCAGCAATGATGAGTTGGACGAGCTGGCCAAAGCCATGCACACCATGCGCACCGAGCTGGACGGCAAGCAATACGTGCAGGATTATATTCACCAACTGACGCACGAACTGAAAAGCCCGATTACCGCGATTCAAGCCAGCAGCGAGCTGTTGCAAGGCAAGATGCGCGTGCAGGACAGGCAAAAATTCCTCGGCAATATCCAGACGCAAACTGCGCGGCTGCAGCAGATGATACAAAACATGTTGGGGCTGGCGACGATGGAAAGCCAGCAAAAGCTCGCGCAAACCAGCCGTATCAACATCGTCGAGCTTGTGCAAACGCAGATTAGACACCTGCAAGACAAGGCCGTCAGTCGCCGCATCCAGCTTGGCTTGCAGGCCGATACCAAAAATATCGATATTCAGGGCGAGGCCTTTTTGCTGGCGCAAGCCATCACCAACCTGCTGGAAAATGCGCTGGATTTCAGCGCGGACGATTCAAGCATTGAGGTAGGCATCTCCAGCGGTGAAAAAATCGTGAACATCAGCATCCGCGACCACGGCGCTGGCATTCCCGATTACGCACTGGACAAAATATTCGACAAGTTCTACTCCCTGCCACGCCCACAAAATGGTCAAAAAAGCACCGGCCTGGGCCTTAACTTTGTGCGCGAAGTCGCGCTGCTACACGACGGCACCGT
Organism: Methylophilus sp.; assembly: GCA_044228125.1. Classification (GTDB taxonomy): domain Bacteria; phylum Pseudomonadota; class Gammaproteobacteria; order Burkholderiales; family Methylophilaceae; genus Methylophilus. Next base: position 86,233 of record JBGAVM010000001.1, on the reverse strand, counting down.
GCAAGTGCAGAACCACGCGGATGGCGGCGTTTTAGCGGTATTGCACCTGCCATCCACCTAGAGCTCAGAAACACTCGCTGGCGACGTGTTTCTTCACACTCACTTCACATTCGGCGCATCAAGGCTTCACACCCGCCCATTATTCTGCACACTCCATCAACCAAGGGAGCATGCAATGAACAAAACATTTATCTTTAAAGTCATGGGAGTGTTCTTCCTGACCATTCTTATGTCGTGGGCGGTGAGTTATATCAACTCCATCATTATCGAGCGGCAAGCTAATCAGGAAAGCGCCAAAGTACGCGTGGCAAATGGGTTATCTGGCAAACAGACGATTACCGGGCCATTGCTGATAGTGCCTTATTACGAGGAATATCCAGTTACAACTGGTTATGGCAAAAATGCACAGACTGAGATTATGCGCGAGGAAAGCACGACTTATATGCTACCGGAAAACCTGGAGCTGAGTGGCGGATTTACCAACGAATTCAAAAAATCCGGGATATACAAAGTGCTGATGTACCAACTGGGCGGTCAAATCAAGGGCAACTTTCGTCTGCCGCCGCACTTCAAAGTCAGCCCTAGGCACGAAGGTGGGAAAATCACCTTCCAAGCCGCTTACCTGAGCATGGGGATTAGCGATACGCGCGGCATTAACGGCAAGCCAGAATTGCTGTGGGGGAAAACGCCGTACAAATTTATTCAAGGCAGCCGCGTAAACGCCTTTGGCAATGGCATTCACGCGCCGCTTGGTGAAATCAACCCGGAAATCGAACAAGTTATCCCGTTTGAGTTCAAGCTGAATCTGCGCGGTACAGAGCAATTTGGTTTTACACCGATTGCCGACAATAATGTGGTGGCATTGCAATCCAGCTGGCAGCACCCACAATTCGGCGGCAGCTTTCTGCCAGACCCGGCCACACAAAAAGTCACACCGGGCGGGTTTAGCGCCAATTGGGCGGTATCCTCGTTATCCAGTAGTAATCAGGCGCGATTGACCAACAGCATGCTGGACAAACCCAACGATGGCATGCTGGAATCGCTTAACATCGGCTTTATCGAACCCATCAACGTCTACAGCCTTTCCGACCGCGCCACCAAATACGGCTTGCTGTTCATCGGCCTCACGTTTGCCGGGTTCTTCATTTTCGAGCTGATGAAGCAGCTGCGTATCCACCCTGCGCAATACACCATGGTCGGCCTGGCAATGGCGATGTTCTACCTGCTGTTGATTTCGCTGTCCGAGCATGTCAGCTTTGGCGCATCGTACTTTGCCGCCAGCTTTGCCTGCGTGAGTTTGCTGGGCTATTACCTGAGCCATGCGCTGAAAAGCAAAATCAACGGCGCAATATTCGCCACGCTGCTCACCGCTTTGTATGGCGCGCTGTATGGCATTCTGCAATCCGAAGACAACGCGCTCTTGATGGGTTCGCTGCTCGTGTTTGGCCTATTGGCGCTGACGATGGTGATTACCCGTAAAGTGGATTGGTACCAGATCAGCAACAAACCGACGCAGAATCCGGCTTATGCGGGCTATACCGCATGATGCCGCGCTGGCTAAAACTCTGTGTCGCCATCACCCTGCTCGAGCTGCTATTACCCGCGCAGGGCCTAATGTCAGCAAAAAATACAGTGCCGGTGCAAAGTGCAACCGCACGCGACTGGAACCCGCACAGCTTCTGGCATCACCCGTGGGGTAAATCTGGTGTGCACAAAGGTATCGACATCTTCGCTCCCAAAGGCACGCCGGTATTGAGCAATGGCGCGGGGTTGCTGCTATTCAAAGGTGAAATCGCGCTAGGTGGCAATGTAGTCGCGGTGCTTGGTGCCAAATGGCGCATCCACTATTACGCCCATTTAAAACAGAGTGATGTGAAATGGCTTGATTGGGTTTCGAATGGTGAAAAAATCGGCCAGGTCGGCGATAGTGGCAACGCGGCAGGCAAACCGCCACATTTGCATTACAGCATCATTACGCTAGTGCCTTACCCTTGGCGGATTTCTATGCAGCCGCAAGGCTGGAAGCGAATGTTTTACTTAGACCCTACTGAACACATTTAAAATTACTGCTCTGGAAGCCAATATCCATGAGGCTTCCAGAACATATTTCTAGGATATATCTTTAAGAATGTTTTGAATCGCCTTTAGCTCTTCACTCGCGTCGCGAAAATCCTCGTAACGCTTGCCAGTTGTCCGTGCATACCAGTAGTTGCTGTTCCACACATCGCCTTCAATCTTGTGTAGCACGGCGTGTATCCAGTTGGCGGTACTGTCAGAATAATTCTGCGCGATTCGGTGCGAGGCATCCCACTCGCCTTGTAGGGCGAGGCTGCAGGCTTGAATAAGTTGGGCTTTATTTTCCGCCATATTCAATTAACAATTCATCGGCACAAATGATGGCATGGAATAAAGTGCAAGGCGCACGGAACGCAAAAACCGGAATGTACACGAAGTACATGAGGATTTTGAGTACCGCGCAACGCGGCAATTTGCCCATACCGTCATTTGGGGTATTCAATAGTCCCGCGCTGGATGAACTCTATTTTATACCCATCCGGGTCTTCCACAAACGCAATCACAATCGTGCCGTGTTTCATCGGCCCGGCCTCGCGTACCACCTTGCCGCCTTTGGCTTTCACCTGCTCGCAGGCTTTATAGGCGTCATCCACTTCGATGGCGATATGCCCGAACGCGCCGCCCATCTCGTAGCTGGTTTTTCCGTAGTTATAAGTCAGCTCCAGCACGGTGCTGTCGTACTCATTGCCATAGCCGACAAACGCCAGCGTGAACTCGCCATCGGGGTAATCGTGCGTGCGTAGCAGCTTCATGCCCAGCACATTGGTGTAGAAATCAATCGAGCGCTGCAAATCGCCCACGCGCAACATGGTGTGTAAAATTCTCATGCCTGTTCCTTTTTCATTGGCCAGATTCGTTGGTATTTTTCCAGCAGTTGATCTTTGGTTTCCTTGTGCTCCGGGTCGAAAGGAATGCAATCAATGGGGCACACTTGCTGGCATTGCGGCTTGTCGTAATGCCCCACACATTCCGTGCACAAATCCGGATCTATCAGGTATATCTCCTGCCCTTGCGAAATCGCATTGTTCGGACACACAGGCTCGCAAACATCGCAGTTGATGCATTCATCAGTAATATAAAGCGCCAAAACTAACCCTTCAATTTCTTCAAAATCGCCGCTTCCACCGTCGGTGAAACAAACTGATTCACATCGCCGCCCAGCTTGGCTACCTCGCGCACCAGGCTGGATGAGATGAACATATATTGTTCCGCAGGCGTCAAAAAAATCGTCTCCAGCTTAGGGTACAGCTTGCGGTTCATGCCTGCCAGCTGAAACTCATATTCAAAATCGCTCGCCGCGCGCAGGCCGCGAATTACCATCTGTGCACCCTGATCTTGCACAAACTGCATCAGCAAACCATCAAAACCCACTACTTTGATATTGCTGGCGTTAAAAACGCCTTTTGCCAAATCCACACGTTCTTGCAGGCTAAACAAGGTGTTCTTGTTGGTGCTGCCCGCCACCGCCACTATCACCTCGTCAAACAAGTTGGCCGCGCGGCGCACAATATCCTCGTGTCCCAGTGTGATTGGGTCGAAGGTGCCGGGGTAAACTGCGATTCTTTTTTTACTCATAAGTTTCACCAATCTCTAATGTTTGGATTTTAACAAATGATAATACACCGCGCCCGCTTTGCCATGTTTCAGCATTTGCCAATCATCGCTTTCCTGCACGGCATATTCCGCCTCGGCATACACCACGCCATTTTCGGCCAAATGCTGCTTCAACAATGGCAGCAGCTTATCCAGCCAGTCTTTGTTGTAGGGCGGGTCGCAGAATATCACGTCATACTTTTGCGTATCCTGAGCCAGAAACTGCATCGCATCCATCTGCAGCACCTGCGCCGCATCTGCCTTCAGCAAGGCTTTATTCTGCTGCAGGCTTTTAAAAGCCACGGGAGAGAACTCCACCATCGTCACAGTTTTGGCATTGCGAGAAAGCGCCTCGAAACCCAATGCACCGGTACCTGCAAACAAATCCAGACACATCTTGCCGGTCAAATCCTGCCCCAGCCAGTTGAACAGCGTCTGCCGCACTCGGTCGGGCGTAGGGCGCAAGCTCTCCGCATCTGGAAACTTGATGATGCGGCTACGCCACAGCCCAGCGTTGATGCGCACCTGATTGGTTTTGGATTTCTGCAAAGTGATGTAGAGTGTCAAAAAATCTCATTATAGTGGGTGACAGCACATTTATGCTGCTATCAACAACAGCGTCGTTATTTCAAAAAACGTAAAGAAGAATCACCACATGGAATTACTAATTATCATTTTAGTTATTAGCTTACTTGTTTGGTTTGTTGTGCGAGGAAAATCTCTAAACCCTACGACCGTATCTAATCCCTCGAAGCCTACATACAAAGACGATTACGAGATTTGGTTTGATATCTTCAAAAATGAAAAATCAAACATCAAAGAGTTTGACTTATTTGGCACAAAAGCTGCCATTGCATGGAACGAAGGAGACGAAGAGGTGGTTATAATTTGCATTACCGCATTTCGAAATAGTGAGCCAATAACTAAAAAATGGGATCATTTTGAATTCAATGTCCGCGACAAATACTGGTCAGGAATTCAACCTAAAGGTTCCCCTGCACGCATCCGTGAGGAGCTCAAATTACTGGGCTTAATCTAGTGGCGCATTCATTACTAAAATCGCTGCCCTGCAAACCAAGCTGGATGCGCCTTTCAGGCCGATGCTTTGGATAATGAATAAAATACGGACAAAACCCGCTTAAACCTGCAGGCCTTTCACCCATTCGCTATACACTTGTTTGGCGACTTGATTCAGTGAAGTACAATCCTCGCTCAAGTTCTGTTGCATAGCACCCGCCTGCTGTACGGCAGGGGAATCAGCGGCTTGCTTGAGCTCCACCCCACCCACATCGCACCAGGTTTTAATCATGTCGGCGGTCATTTCCACATGGCATTGAAACGCCAGGTGCTTGCCCATGCTCCAAGCCTGATTCTGGCAATGCGCGCTGGAAAGCACGTGGGTTGCGCCTTGCGGCAGGGTGAAGGTTTCGCCATGCCAGTGGAAGCTGTTGAAGGACTCTAGCTCGCCAAACCATTTTTTGGCTTCAATATTGTCGCTCACTTTCACTTCACCCCAGCCGATTTCCTTGATTGGATTTCTGCCCACAGAACCGCCCAGCGCTTTGCTCATGAGTTGGCCGCCTAGGCAGTGACCGAGCACAGGAATGTCATGCTTGACCGCTTCGCGAATCAAATCCAGTAGCGGCGGAATCCATGGCAGGTCGTCGTTCACGCTCATTGGCCCGCCCATGAGCACCATGCCGCTGAAAGGCAATATGGATGCGGGTAGCGGCTCGCCTTCGTCGATTTTGATAAGCTGCCAGGGGATACGCTGCTCATCCAGAAAAGTGGCGAGGTAACCGGGGCCTTCGGTGGCTGCGTGGCGGAAGATGGCGACTGGTTTCATATGTGCTTTCTTATTTGATGATTTGATATTGTCCGTTTTCGATACCATCAATGGTATGGCGCCCTATCGCGTAGCGGATTAGCCGTAGCGTGGGAAAGCCTATTTTAGCCGTCATGCGGCGTACCTGGCGATTCTTGCCTTCGGATATTTTAATCTCCAGCCATGTGGTGGGGATAGCTTTGCGCTCGCGTATTGGTGGGTTGCGCGACCATAATCCATGCGGCTCTGCAATGATGCGCACTTGCGCCGGTTGCGTAACGAAATCGCCCAAATCCACGCCTTTGCGCAGCGGTTGCAAGTCGGCGTCCGTCGGCGCGCCTTCCACTTGTGCCCAGTACGTCTTGATTTCTTTGTGTTTTGGGTGGCTGAGCTTGTGTTGCAATGCGCCGTCATCGGTTAAAATAAGCAGGCCTTCCGAATCGGTATCCAGCCGACCAGCTGCATAGACATCTGGAATCGGAATAAAGTCTTTTAACGTGGCATGCTTTTCATGCGGGCTAAACTGGCATACGACGTTAAAAGGTTTGTTAAATAAAATTAGCATGAAGGAATTGTAATGGCTTCTAAAATCAATGTGCCAGCGCATGGCCAAAAAATCACGGTAAACGCCGATAACACGCTGAACGTACCGAATAATCCGATTATCCCATTTATCGAGGGCGATGGCATTGGCATAGACATTACTCCGCCAATGCAGAAGGTGGTAGATATCGCGGTGGATAAAGCTTATGGCGGCAGCCGCAAGATCGCCTGGATGGAAGTATACGCGGGCGAAAAATCCACCAAAATGTACGATAAAGACACATGGTTATCGAAAGAAACCATGCAAGCCCTCAAGGAGTATGTCATCTCCATCAAAGGCCCGCTGACCACGCCTGTGGGCGGCGGCATCCGCTCGCTGAACGTCACATTGCGCCAGGAACTGGATTTGTATGTGTGCCTGCGCCCGGTGCAATATTTCACCGGCGTGCCCAGCCCTGTGAAACACCCGGAAAAAACCGACATGGTGATTTTCCGCGAGAATACGGAGGACATCTATGCCGGCATCGAATGGGCGGCGGGTAGCGATGAAGTTGAAAAAGTCATCCAGTTTTTGAGCGACATGGGTGTACGCAAAAAAATCCGCTTCCCGGAATCTTCTGCGATTGGCATCAAGCCGGTCTCGATAGAGGGAAGCCAGCGCCTGATTCGCAAAGCGATTCAGTATGCGATTGATAACAAACGCAAATCCGTCACCATTACGCACAAGGGCAACATCATGAAGTTCACCGAAGGCGGCTTCCGTGACTGGGGTTATCAGTTGGCTAAAGAAGAGTTTGGCGCAGAGCTAATCGACAATGGCCCGTGGTGCAAACTGCCAAACGGCATTGTGATTAAAGACTGCATCGCCGATGCTTTCCTGCAGGAAATTCTGCTGCATCCGGAAGATCATGACGTGGTAGCGGCGCTGAACCTGAACGGCGACTACATGAGCGACGCTCTGGCGGCACAAGTTGGCGGCATTGGCATTGCGCCGGGCGCAAACCTGAGCGACACCGTAGCCATGTTTGAAGCCACACATGGTACCGCACCGAAAATCGCCGGCAAGAACTTGGCTAACCCATGCTCGCTGATTCTATCTGCCGAGATGATGCTGCGCCACATGGGCTGGATAGAAGCCGCCAACCTGATTTTGAAAGGTGTTGGCAAGGCGATTCAGTCCGGTCGCGTGACCGGTGATTTCGCCAACCAGATGGAAAGCGCCACCCAGGTGGGCACTGCCGAATTTGGTGATGAGATTATCGCCAACATGTAGCCTTATCAATCCATCTTTCAGTGCGACAAATAAAACACAACGCCCCAATTTGGGGCGTTGTGTTTTTCATCAATCGATAACCATTTGATTGTTAAATAATTTTTAATTGGCACATACATTGCTGAAAGTAATGTATGGACACCAATGAAAACAATCTCGCTTTTGATGAAATGCGTTTGCCTAAGACTGGCACGCGCGCCATCTACCAGCCTTTTGAAAATTGGCTGGACATGCAGGGCCGCACTTTTCTGCATCAAAAAACTCAGGAAGCCGAACTGCTGTTTCGCCGCGTCGGCATCACTTTTAATGTTTATGGCGAAGACGCAGGCTCCGAGCGCCTGATTCCGTTCGACCCAATTCCGCGCATTCTATCCTCTAAAGAATGGGCACGGCTTTCAGCCGGGGCTATTCAACGCGTGCGGGCATTGAATGCCTTTTTAGAGGACATTTACCACGGACAGGAAATCATTCGTGCAGGCATCATGCCGGAAAGTATTCTGACCAACGAAATGTACCGGCCGGAGATGCAAGGCATCCGTGTGCCCAATGGCATATATGCACATATTGCCGGAATCGACATCGTCCGTACGGCAGAAGATACCTTTTATGTGCTGGAAGACAATCTGCGCACGCCTTCCGGTGTTTCCTACATGCTGGAAAACCGCAAGATGATGATGCGACTTTTCCCAGATTTATTCCGCCAGTATCCGGTTGCACCTGTTGAACATTATCCGCAAGTGCTGCTGAACAATCTGCGCTCGGTAGCGCAAAATGGTATGCAAGACCCAACCGTGGTGTTGCTCACCCCGGGCGCATATAACAGTGCCTATTTCGAGCACGCTTTCCTTGCCCAACAAATGGGGATTGAACTTGTGGAAGGCCGTGACCTGTTCGTAAAAGACGGGGCTGTGTGGATGCGTACGACTGAAGGCCCAAAACGGGTGGATGTAATTTATCGCCGTATTGACGACGATTTCATTGATCCGCTTTCTTTCCGCGCCGATTCGATGTTGGGCGTGCCCGGTCTGATGTCGGTTTATCGCGCTGGCGGCGTGACACTGGCAAACGCCGTGGGCGCAGGCGTTGCAGATGACAAAGCCACTTATACCTATGTGCCGGACATGGTGAAATTCTATCTGGGGGAAGAGCCTATCCTTTCCAATGTACCTACCTACAAACTGGCGATTGAAGAAGATCTGCAATACGTGTTGGCCAACCTGGAAAGCCTGGTCGTCAAGGAGGTGCAGGGCTCCGGCGGCTACGGCATGCTCATTGGCCCGTCTGCCTCCAAACAGCAATTGGCTGATTTCAAGGCAAAAATACTTTCGGACCCAAGCAACTATATTGCACAGCCGACGCTAGCGCTCTCTACCTGCCCTACACTGGTAAACCAGGGCGTTGCACCACGCCATGTGGATTTGCGGCCTTTTGTACTCTCCGGCAAAACCGTCACACTGGTACCTGGCGCCTTGTGCCGCGTGGCCCTGCGCAAGGGCTCGCTGGTCGTCAACTCCTCGCAAGGTGGCGGTACAAAAGATACCTGGGTCTTAAATGAGGGGACAGCATGCTAAGCCGCACCGCCGATCATCTTTACTGGATGGCGCGCTACATCGAGCGCGCAGAGAATATGGCGCGCGCGCTGGATGTGACCTATCGCATGTCGCTGGTTCCCAGCGCCACGCACGACGAGGCATCGCTATGGCAGCCAGCCATTTTGGTAACGGGTGACGCCAACGCATACAACAGCATATATCAGAAATACAACGCCAAAAATGTGTTGCAGTATATGGTGTTTGACAAGCGTAACCCTTCCAGTATCGTCAATGTACTGGAAAAGGCTCGCGAAAACGCGCGTGCTGTACGGGTGGCAATGTCGTCCGAAATGTGGGAGAACGTCAATGCCTTGTGGCTGGAACTGCAGCCCAAGCTGAAAGACAACCTGCGCGAAGACGACATCAGTGAGTTCTGCGACTGGATAAAATCACGGTCGCACTTGTTCCGCGGCGTGACTTTCGGCACCATGCTACGCGATGATGCTTATCAGTTCGTGCGTTTGGGGACTTTTATCGAGCGCGCAGACAACACCGCACGTCTACTGGATGTGAAATATCACTTGTTACTGCCTTCTGGCGAAGAAGTTGGCGGGGCTGTGGACTATTATGAATGGAGCGCTTTGTTACGTTCGGTATCAGCACTTGAAACCTATCAGAAGGTATTCCGCGACACTATTGAACCTTGGAGAGTGGCAGAGTTGCTCGTACTACGAGACGATATGCCAAGATCGCTGCATGCTTGCTTTGACGAAATCATGCTCATCCTTGAAAGGCTATGCGGCAACTTGGGAAGCGAGTGCCTGCGACAAGCCGGCGAACTGCATGCAAGATTGCATTATGGTCGCATGGAAAATATTTTTCAGAACGGCCTGCATGAGTTTCTGGATGAATTTGTTAACCAGCATTACGCATTGGGTGAGGAGATTCAACATACTTTCTTTGACTCCATGCCCAAAGCAAGCTAGAGGCTCGCCATATCATGCATCTACAAATTGAGCACAAAACACATTATGCATATGAAAATCCGGTGGATTATACAATCCAGTATCTCCGCCTGACTCCGCAAAGCGGGTTCGGGCAACAGGTCAAGCACTGGGATTTGAAAGTAAACGGTAAATTGCTACCGCATGTGGATGCGCACGGGAACCTGATTCATACCCTGGTGATTGATTCACCGCATCAGGAAATCAACATCACTGCTACCGGCGAGGTGGAAACCGACCTGGATATGGCACCGCAAATGGAACCGCTGGCACCTACGGTATATCTACGCGCCACACCATTGACCATGGTAGATGAAGCCCTGCGTCAACTGGCGCAACAAACACTGGGCAGAAATAAGAATACCACTGCACTGGAAGCCCTGATGCATGCGATTCGTGACCGGGTCATGTACCGTCGCGGTGCAACCGATACGCAAACCAGCGCAACTGAAGCCTACAGCAAAGGTGAAGGCGTATGTCAGGATCATGCACACATTTTCATCGCCTGTTGCCGTTATGTTGGCATCCCGGCACGCTATGTGAGCGGCTACCTGTTTACCGAAGACGGTCACCTTGTGGAAAGCCACGCCTGGGCTGACGCCTGGGTAGCTGGGCAATGGCATAGTTTTGACGTCTCCAATGGGCAACGCTCGAACGGCATTCATGTGCGGCTAGCAGTAGGGCTGGATTACCAGGACGCTTGCCCGATTACCGGTATCCGTCGTGGTGGCGGAAGCGAAGAATTACAGGTCAAAGTGCAAATGAGCCAAAATCAGCAATAGCCCACCCGGCTCTGGATACATTAGCGGGTTTAAGGTTAAAATGCGATTTTATCCTTAAACCCGCCTGTAAATGACTTATTGCGTTGGTGTATTACTCGAATCTGGCTTGGTAATGGCCTCTGACTCCCGCACCAATGCGGGGGTGGATCATGTCGCCACATTCCCTAAAATGACCGTTTTCTCCAAGCCTGGCGAACGCGTGATTACCATGCTCACCGCGGGAAACTTGGCGATTTCTCAAGCAGTGGTAAGTCTGCTGCAAAAGCAAATCAACGAGAATATCGAGCCTAATATGCATACTGTCTCCAGTATGGTGGATGCCGCGCATATCGTCGGCGACGCGCTTAGAGCCGTACATGCAGAAGACGCCGAGCACCTTAAAAAACATGCAGCAGATTTTTGCCAGAGCATCCTACTAGGCGGTCAAATTGCAAGCGAGCGTCCTCGCCTGTTCAATATTTACGCCGCTGGAAACTTTATTGAGGCGGTTGCAGAAACACCCTATTTTCAGATCGGTGAGACCAAATATGGCAAACCAATCCTTGACCGGATTATCGGCAGCCGTTCCAATCTGAATGAAGTAACGAAATGTGTGCTCATTTCGTTTGATTCGACTATACGCAGCAATTTATCAGTAGGACTGCCCATTGACCTATTGCAATACAAAGCGGACAGCTTCGACACGTCCCTCAAGCGTCGTATCGCAGATGACGATACCTATTTTAACCAACTGCGCAAACATTGGGCAGAAGGCTTAAAACGCGTCTTTAGCGAACTGCCGGAGTTCGATCTGAAAACATAAAAAATGGCTCGCAATGCGAGCCATTTTGGAATAATCCTGAAATTAGGCTTTCTGGATATTCGAAGCTTGCTTACCCTTTGGCCCTTCGGTCACATCAAAGGATACGCGCTGACCTTCTTTCAAACTTTTGTAACCTGACTCTACAATCGCTGAGAAGTGAGCGAACAAATCATCGCCGCCATCATCCGGAGTAATAAAACCAAAACCTTTTGCATCGTTGAACCATTTTACGGTACCAGTTGCCATTTCTACTTCCTTACATAAATCATCGGGGAGGCACCCCAAAAAGTTTGTCTCAAGAACTCAAGTCGCGATAATAATAAATTCAAGAACTTAAATTAAAGACGGCTAGCACAAGCTCGAATTCAAACACCTGCACGCTTTATATGTTACAAATTGTAAAAAGTCAAGCATAATGACTTGGTTATTTAACATATTTTCCTGAAACGCCCCTAGCTGTCGTATTAGTACCAATTTTCCGGATTTTTCAAGGAATCCATGTAAAAACGCTAGGCATGCACGAATTAAAATATTGTTTTGCCACAATAGTTTATATAGAATAGGTCATCAATCGCATTAAATTACAGGGTAACCGGCTAATTCAGAACTCAAAATGGCAGCTACAGCTACAACGACAAAATTAAGTGGCATTGCCCGCATGCTTGTGCAAGAGGGCCTCTTAACAGAAGAGGAGGCCAACGCATTGCAGACCCAGGCGAACACCATGCGCGCCCCTTTTATCTCACAGGCAATTAATAGCAAAAAAATTGCAGCCGATAAAATTGCAGACACTGCCTCCAAGGCGTTTGGCTTTCCCTATTTCAATCTGGATGCCTTGAACCCGGATTATCTACCGGCAAAATCCATAGATGTCAAATTAATGCAGACGCATCGTGTAATGGCGATGCAAAGCCGCAACAATATACTATTTGTCGCCATTTCCGACCCCACCAATCTGCATGCACTGGATAGCGTGCAATTCCAGATGGGTATGACACTGTCTCCAGTGATTGTCGAAGACGACAAACTGGGACGCATGATTGACAAAATTGTCGAGTCCAAAGACACCACCTTAAAATCACTCGATACCGGGGATGATTTCGATCTGGATCTTGGCGCAGATGCAACCGAAGAAGAGGCTGACGTCTCGCAAGAAGTAGATGATGCCCCAGTCGTAAAATATGTACAGAAAATTCTGCTGGACGCCATCAACATGGGCGCATCCGACCTGCATTTCGAACCTTACGAGAAATTTTACCGCATACGTTACCGGATAGATGGTGTATTACGCGATATCGCGCAACCACCGCTTGCCATCAAGGAGAAATTGGCATCTCGCATCAAGGTGATCTCGAATCTGGATATTTCAGAAAAGCGCATCCCGCAAGATGGCCGGATGAAACTGGTGCTATCCAAAACACGTGCTATTGACTTCCGTGTCAGCACATTGCCCTTGATCCATGGTGAAAAAATCGTCATGCGTATTCTGGATCCGACCAGCGCCACTTTGGGGATTGAAGCATTGGGATATGAGCCAGCGCAAAAAGAAGCCTTACTCAAAGCCGTTAGCAGGCCCTATGGTCTGGTACTGGTCACGGGTCCGACCGGCTCAGGTAAAACCGTATCGTTATATACTTGCCTGAACATCCTCAACAAACCGGATATCAATATCTCTACCGCAGAGGACCCGGCTGAGATCCCTTTGCCTGGCATCAACCAGGTTAACGTTAATGATAAACAAGGACTGACATTTGCTGCCGCACTCAAGTCGTTTCTACGGCAAGACCCAGATGTCATTATGATTGGTGAGATCCGCGACCTGGAAACTGCCGACATGGCCATCAAAGCAGCATCTACCGGCCACATGGTGCTTTCCACCCTGCACACCAATGATGCTCCGTCAACGCTAACCCGCTTGATGAACATGGGCGTAGCCCCTTTTAACATTGCGTCCGCAGTCACATTGATCACCGCCCAGCGTCTAGCACGCCGACTATGTAAGAACTGTAAAGTCCCCATTGAAACACCACCCAAGGAAGCACTCTTGCAAGTAGGCTTTATCGAAGAGGACTTCAACCAACCCTTCCAACTCTATGCTGCCAAGGAAGGCGGCTGTGAAATGTGTACCGGCGGCTACAAGGGACGGGTAGGTATCTATCAAGTCATGCCGATTACTGATGCCATTAGCCGCATCATCATGAAAAATGGTACAGCACATGATATTGCTGACCAAGCCGAATTGGAAGGCGTAAACGATTTGCGCCGTTCCGGAATAATGAAAGCCATCCAAGGACTCACCTCCATTGAAGAAGTCGAAGCCGTCACCAATGAATAACCTGACAAGATCACACTTAATAAGGACACGCCATGGCAGCCAGTCAAGCTAAACAGATTATCTACCAATGGGAAGGTAAAGATAGGAAAGGCAAAGTCGTTAAAGGTGAAATGCGTGCCGCCGGTGAAGCGGTAGTCAATGCTACTTTACGGCGCCAAGGCATTACTGTTACCAAAGTCAAGAAACAAAGTGGCTTCGCATCAAAGGGCAAAATCACCGACAAAGATATCACGCTATTCACAAGGCAACTGGCCACCATGATGAAATCCGGGGTGCCCCTGCTACAGGCCTTTGATATTGTCGGCAAAGGTCACAGCAACCCGGCTGTCGCCAAACTGCTGGGCGACATCAAGGCCGATGTCGAAACTGGCAGCAGTTTGAGCGCTGCGTTCCGTAAATATCCGCTATATTTTGACAGCCTGTTTTGCAATCTAGTCGGCGCAGGTGAACAAGCAGGTATTCTCGACACCCTGCTGGACAGATTGGCTACCTATAAGGAAAAAATCCAGGCCATCAAAGGTAAAATCAAATCTGCTTTGATCTATCCAATCTCCATCATCATCGTTGCGTTTGTCATCACCGCAGTCATCATGATTTTCGTGATTCCAGCCTTTAAAGACTTATTTTCAAGCTTTGGCGCAGATTTACCAGCGCCAACTGTCATGGTCATGGCAATATCCGATATTTTCGTAGAATGGTGGTGGGCAATTTTCGGCTCTATCGGATTTGGCCTATGGTTCTTTTTCTACACTTGGAAACGTTCCGAAGACATGCAAGCCACGATGGATAGAATGATGTTAAAGTTGCCTATTTTTGGTGAAGTGATCCGTAAAGCCACCATCGCACGCTTTGCCAGAACGCTTTCCACTATGTTTGCGGCTGGCGTCCCGTTGGTCGAGGCGCTGGACTCTGTGGCTGGCGCCTGTGGCAACCGGGTTTACTACGATGCCACCAAGAAAATCCAGGGTGAAATCAGTACAGGTACGAGCTTAACCGTCGCCATGCAGAATGCTGAGGTGTTTCCTAATATGGTATTGCAAATGACCGCCATTGGTGAAGAATCCGGCGCGCTGGACTCGATGCTATCCAAAGTCGCCGACTTCTTTGAAGGTGAGGTGGACGATGCCGTGGAAGGTTTGTCCAGTTTGATGGAACCGGTAATCATGGTAGTACTTGGCGTGTTAATTGGAGGTCTAGTCGTAGCCATGTATCTACCTATCTTCAAAATGGGGCAAGCCGTTGGTGGATAAGCTTTGCAACCAAATAAAAAACCGGCTTTCGCCGGTTTTTTATTTTTTGTTAGCATTTTGTAGCGATTTTTCGATTTCCTGGTAAGGCTGCGCACCCAGCATCCTGCGACCATCCGCAAAAAATAGAGTCGGTGTACTGTTTACGCCAAATTTACGCGCCAACTCACCTACACGCTCCAACGGCACCTCGCAATTGCCTTGTGAGCTAGGCAGTTTATTATTAAATATCCAGTCGCTCCATGCTTTCACGCGGTTACTTGCGCACCAGATAGAACGCGATTTATTGGCTGCATCCGGGTGCAATGATTCAATCGGATATAGAAAAGTATAAACCGTCACATCAGTGATATTGGTCAATTCTTTTTGTTCAAGTCGTTTACAGAATGGGCAATCCACATCGGAAAACACCACCAATTTACGGCTGCCATTGCCTTTCACCACTTTGATGGCCTGCTCCAGCGGCAGGCTGTTGAAATCAATCTTAGTCAGCTCTTCCAAGCGCTCACCAGTAATGTCTTTCTTGCTTTTCGGGTCAACCAAACGACCTTCGGCGATCAGGAAAGAAACTTTTTCATCGGTGTACACGATTTGCCCGCCCATGAACACCTCGTACAAGCCCGCGTAAGGTGTTTTAACGACGCTATCCACCTTGAATTTCGGGTAAGCGCTTTCAATCGCCTTTTTCACGCTGGCTTCATCCGCCACCGCCCAAGTACTGGCCATCATTAAAGTACCGACTAAAATTTGTTTTAATTTCATAATGTCTTTCAAAAATTTAAATGACCGCTTGCTGAATCAACCGTTTTCTCAGCCAGCCCTGTTGCCCCACTTGCCTGAAACCCCAATCCGCCAGCTTTTGCACGCCGGGATAGCGCGTCGCAAACAACGCATCCAGGCCGCTGGTGAGCATATTCATGCCCAGCACATCAGCCTTGCGCGCCCGTTCATAGCGCCGCAGCAATTGCGCATCACCCAGCGACATCATGGCATGCGCCTGCTGTATCTGGCGCGTCAATTCTACCACGTCGCGAAAACCCAGATTCACGCCCTGCCCTGCCATCGGGTGCACCTGATGCGCCGCATCGCCCAGCAATACAGCGCGCTCCGCCACAAACCGTGATGCCGTAATCTGCCTCAACGGAAATCCGGCTGCGGCTGTCACCGGTATCAGTTCGCCCAGTAAATGCCCTGTCGCATCGCCAATTTCCGCGGCCAACGCTTCGGCAGATTCCATTAACTTTTGGTGCGCCAATTGCGTTGACATCGCCCACACCAGCGAAACATGCTGATTGGACATCGGCAGCAACGCCAAGGTTTCATGCGGGCGGAACCATTGGTAAGCTGCGTTTTGATGCGGCTTCTCCGCCTTGAAATTCGCGACGATCGCCGTTTGTTCAAAATCATGCAAGCGCGTGCCGATGCCCAGCGCGTCGCGCACCCAGGAGCGCGCGCTATCAGCGCCCAGCAGCAGTTGCGCATCAATGCGTGTATCGTCTTTCAAAAGCAATGTGATGCCGTTTTTTGTATTTTCGATGCCGCTGCAGACCGCACCAGACAAGGCTTCCAGGCCGATACTTTTTAGCCGCTCGCCAAACGCGTGCATCAAATTCTGCTGCTCAATAATCACGCCCATGTCCGCCAAATGTGCGTCCATGCTATCCAATTGCAAAGCCGCGTCATCGTGCCACAGGCGCATGCTGTGGATAGCGTTCACGCGCGAGGCATCCACCGCATCCCATATTCCTAAACCCTGTAGCCACTGCACATTCCCGGGGGTGAGTGCATAAATGCGTTGATCCCATTCTGCAGGCAGGGAAAAGTCCGGCTGTTTGGCATCCACCAGCGTCACGCGCTTGCCCATATTCTCCAGCGCCACAGCGGCACTCAAGCCCACCAGCCCGGCGCCGACAATCACCACATCGGTTTCAATTCGTTTCGTCATCCGCCAAAACTCATTTTCTCTACCAGCAGTTTTTTTGCTGGCTTAATCACGTCCACCAGACTCAAGCCCAAGCCGCGCAAGGCCGAGACGCCTACAATATCATTGGAGAACACGTTCACCAGAAAATCGGTGAACAGCAAACCGCGCTGTGTATCGCGCTGGCGTGAGTTGCGATATGCCGCCAGCATCTGTGCGCTGCCGGGCGCGTTTTCGGCTTTTGCAATCACCTCGGCCAAATTCACCGCGTCACGCAAGCCGACGTTAAACCCTTGACCCGCCACCGGGTGCATGGTTTGTGCAGCGTTGCCGATCACTGCCACATGCGGTGCGTCACTGTGCTTTAAAGTCGCATATTGCAGCGGAAAACTCATGCGCTTGCCAACACTTAAGAAACGCCCGACACGATCGCCAAATGCCACATGTAACTGACGTAAAAATTCGGCATCGTCCAAAGCCAGAACCGCATCAATCCGTGCTTTCTCACCTGTCCACACCAGCGAAAAATCCCGCGCACCATTCGGCAGCAGCGCCATCGGGCCTTGCGGCGTAAAACGCTCATAAGCAATATGGTCGTGCGGCAGCTCGGCACTCACCTTGGTCACCAGCGCATCATGCCCGTAGAATTTCTGCGTTTTCTCGACGCCCGCGATACCCGCCAGACTGCGCCCGCCATCGGCCACCACCGCCAACGGCGTTTGCAGCGTGTGTGTCTCGCCACCTTGGGTATATTTAACCTCCGCCGCCGATTCGCCCGGCGACACCTGCTCCATAGCCGCCTCGTAAATCACCTGTACATTTGCAGCTTTTGGCAACACCGCGTGCAGCGCCTTGCTCAAGGCAGCGTAAGAAACCACATAGCCCAAGCTGGGCAAGCCGTGTTCCTGCGCCTTCAGCACCGTCCGCCCCAGCCCGCCGCGCTGCGAAATATGAATCGTGTTGATGGCCACCGTATCGGCCTCCATTGCGCCCCACACGCCCAAACGCTCCAGAATCAGGCGTGTGCCTTGCGACAAGGCCAGCGCGCGGCCATCTTGCGCAGCCGCTTGTGGACGCGCTTCCAGCACAATAGCAGGCTGACTCTGCGGCAAACTCAGCGCCAAGGTCAGCCCAACCGGCCCTGCGCCGATAATCACGATAGGCGCGCTCATGATTGCATCAGCGCCTCAATCTCCGCGACCGTTTTCACCGCGTCCTTGGTCAGCACTTCGTTGCCGCCATCCGTTATTACTACATCATCCTCGATGCGTATGCCGACATTCCAAAACGCCTCTGGCACGTTGTCCGCCGGGCGAATATAACAACCCGGCTCGACGGTTAACACGTTTCCGGCTTGCAACTTCAGCCATTCGCCCGCCTTGTCTTTGTAGTCGCCTGCGTCATGCACATCCAGCCCGAGCCAGTGGCCGGTGCGGTGCATATAAAACTGACGGTACGTGCCACTCTCAATCACCGCATCCACGCTGCCTTGGCACAGACCAAAATCAATCAATCCCTGTGCCAGCACACGCACCGCGGCATCATGCGGGGCATTCCAATGTTCGCCTGGTTTTGCTTTTTCTATCGCCGTCACCTGCGCCGCAAGCACCATTTCGTAGACATCTTTCTGCACCGCACTGAATTTGCCACTCACTGGGAACGTGCGCGTAATATCGCTTGCGTAGCCTTCCAGCTCGCAACCCGCGTCTATCAACAGCAAATCGCCATCTTTCAGCGCGCAATCATTCGCGTTGTAATGCAAAGTACACGCATTGGCACCGCACGCTACGATTGGATTATACGAAGGCGCGGTGTTGTGGCGGCGAAACTCATGCAAAAATTCGGCTTCGACTTCGTATTCGAACTTGAGTTTTTTAGTGCGATGCATGGCACGGTTGTGCGCGACTGCGGCAATCTGCCCGGATCGCCGCATCAAATCTAGCTCGTAAGGCGATTTTATTAAACGCATATTATCCACAAGCTGATGCACGTCGCGCATGCTTTCTGGCGCGCTCACACCTGCTCTTACTTGTGCTTTCACTGCATTTAGCCAACCTGTCACGCGCCTGTCCCAGCGCATATTGGCGCCCAGGCTATGAAACAACGTTGACTGGTTAGCCAACAATTTCGGTATCATCTCATCCAACTGGCTAAAGCTGTACGCCTCATCGAAACCGAATTCTGCTTTGGCGGCATCAGGCCCATAACGAAAGCCATCCCAAATTTCGCGCTCCACATCTTTATCGCGGCAGAACAGAATGGATTTTGACGACTCACTTTTAACACCTTGGCCAGCGACCAACACCAGCAAGGCTTCCGGCTCGGTAAAGCCTGTCAGGTAATAGAAATAACTGTCAAAACGGTACAGATAGTGGCTGTCGCGGTTGCGAATTGCC
Source organism: Methylophilus sp. (assembly GCA_044228125.1). Classification (GTDB taxonomy): domain Bacteria; phylum Pseudomonadota; class Gammaproteobacteria; order Burkholderiales; family Methylophilaceae; genus Methylophilus. Next base: position 66,904 of record JBGAVM010000001.1, on the reverse strand, counting down.
TCCGCCGCGGTCGGGATAATCGCGATACCCGCCTTCATGTTTTTTAAAAGCTGGCTGCGACGACGTTGAAATTCTTTTACATTTTGCATAGTTTTTCGTCTAACTGTTTAAGTCGCCCCGGCGTGCCGATATCGTGCCAAACGCCTTGATAATACTGGGCGCTGGCGGCATTGTTGTCAATCGCCTTGCGCAACAAAGGCGCGAGCTTTGCGGCCTCTCCCTTGGTAACTTCTGCAAACAAACTGGGGTGATACACGCCGATACCGGAAAATGTGAGCATCTTTCCACCTGTATGCCGCAACATGCCATGATTTTGATTAAGAAAGTCTATCGCAAAATCACCATTCGGATGTTGCGGCGGATTATCAATCAACACCAAATGCGCAAGAACGTTTTTTATGCCTCCGGAAGCCGTATCCTGATTGGCTTCCAGGGCAATGTTTTTAAAGTCGAAATCGGTATAAATATCGCCATTGACTACTAAAAATGGTTTTTCTCCCAACAAGTCGAGCGCATTGGCAATGCCGCCCGCAGTCTCCAGCGCAACTTTCTCCGGCGAATATTGAATGGACACGCCCCATTGCGCGCCGCTCCCCAACGCATCCTCGATTTGCTGCCCCAAGTGTGCGTGATTGATGACGATTTGCTTGAAACCCGCTTTGGCCAAGCGCTCCAGATGCCAGACGATAAGCGGCTTGCCGCCGACTTTAAGTAAAGGTTTTGGCGTATGATCGGTGAGTGGCCGCATTCTTTCACCGCGCCCTGCGGCTAGTATCATGGCCTTCATTTTTCAAGTTCATTCAGCAATTTAAGCAGCGGCCGCAACTCCACATAGCGCTCGCAAGTAGCGCGCAGATATCGCATCACCAGCGGCATGTCTTTCAGGTAGCCGTCTTTTCCATCGCGATGATACAGCCGCGCGAAAATGCCTAGCACTTTGATGTGACGCTGCGCGCCCATCCATTCGAAATCGCGGTAGAAATCGCCGAAATCCGGCGGAACAGGCAAATTGGCTTTGCGTGCTTTTTCCCAGTAACGCACGGCCCAATCGATGATTTGCTCCTCATCCCAGCTAATGTAAGCGTCCTTGAACAGTGAGACCAAATCATAAGTGATTGCGCCATACACGGCATCCTGAAAATCCAGTATGCCGGGGTTGTCTTCACACACCATCAGGTTGCGCGAGTGGTAGTCGCGATGCACATACACTTGCCCTTGCGCCAGAATGTTCTTGTTAAGCGTTGCAAACACTGCCCTGAGCGCCGCATCCTGCTTGGCCTCCAGGGCAATGCCCAAATGCTTGTTAATGTACCAATCAGGAAACAAATTCAGCTCACGCGTCAGCAATGCTTCGTCGTATGGCGGCAACACATCGGGTTTAGAGGCCAATTGCAGCTTAATCAGTGCATCTGCAGCATCGCCATAGAGCTTGGAAGCATTATCCTGATTCAGTTGCGACAAATACGTGGTATCGCCCAAATCGCTTAGCAGCAGAAAGCCCTGCTCTACATCCTCGGCAATGATTTGCGGCACATTCAAACCAGCATCCAGCAGCAAGCAGGCAATGCGCACGAACGGACGGCAGTCTTCCTGCGGCGGCGGGGCGTCCATGGCGATGAGCGTCTTATCCGCCAGATGCACGCGGAAATAACGCCTGAAACTCGCATCCGCCGATGCTGTGGTGAGTGTAAATGGCTGGTCGGGTAAGGCCTGTTTCAACCATGCCTCAAGTTGTAATTTTCTATCCACTGCTATCCTTCTTCTCTTGCTAAAAACCTAATTTTTGATTGATTAAAACGCGCTTTTGTGCGATTTTAACACTCGCGCTGAAAACGTAGGAAATCCTCACATGAAAGCGCGCTTTCGTATTCTAAGAATGTGGTTCTTTCATTGAAACTGGCTCATTTCATCAATTTTCGCGCAGCGGCTTTTTTTGCCCTGCTTTGCTTGAGTGCAATCCATGCTGCACAGGCCGAAACCATGACTTTAGAGCTTTCCAAAGTGCCGGAAACTATCCAGCCGGAAGTGCAGCCCGGCGCTATTGAGATCGAGGGCGACAGGCTGCATTTGTACCTTGACCGAAAAATGCGCGCCGAAGGCAACGCCATGATTCGCGAAGACGATCAAGCTATTTATGGTGACACGATAGAATATGATATAGAAAATGACGAACTGCAAGTAAACGGCAATGTGCGCATCGATACCGGAGATAGCGAGATCAAAGGCCCTGCACTCAAAATGCACTTGTCAGAAAGCATCGGTGAGATGCGTGATGCTAGCATCATCCTGAATAAGCCACTTAAGCAGGAAGAAAGTAAACTTAAACCACGCAACGACCCCACGGTCTATACCCAGTCCAAGTTACTCAACAGCCAAACTACCCTCACCGATAACCCCAGGCTATATCAGGATAGCTACTGGGAAGCCGCCCGACCAATTGGCCAGTCATCACTGGACCCGCGCTTCAATTCCTCCCGGGGAGACGCTAAGGCCATTCTGTTTGAGGGGGAAGATAAGAAGCGCCTGTTGGGCGCACGCTACACGACCTGCGAACCCGGCGTGGATGATTGGTACATCAAGGCCAGTGACATCGAGCTGAATGATTACACAGAATCCGGTACTGCCAAAAATGCTTATGTGGAATTCAAGGGCATTCCGCTGCTATATACCCCCTGGATGAGCTTCTCTTTCAATAACGAACGCAAATCCGGCTTCCTGGCGCCTATCGTTGGCACCACCAGCCGCAGCGGTTTTGAAACGCTAATCCCCTACTACATCAATATCGCGCCGGACATGGATGCTACCGTAGGCGCTCGCTATCTGAGTAAACGCGGTCTTCAGATGCAGGGCGAGTTCCGATACCTGGGTGAAACCTATTCCGGTATAGACAGCGTCGAATACCTGAACAACGATAGCCTAAGCGGGAAACAGCGCTACTACGCTAACGTCAGCCATGGCCACAACCTGGGATCCGGCTGGTCTGCAGGCTATAACATCGAAAAGGTATCGGATGACCAATACTTCTCGGAAATGTCTACCCGTATCATTAGCACCAGCCGCGTGAATCTGCCGCAAGAAGGACGAGTAGACTATACAGGCGACATCTGGCGATTTAACGGTCTGATGCAGAAATATCAGACTCTGGATGACACTAACTATCCTTATGAACGACTGCCACAACTCACGCTTACCGCGGATCGACAAGGCCGCATTTTCGAAAGCGAGCTCTTTTCCCAATGGACCTACTTTGACCGCAACAACAAAGCGCCTACCGCGGCCACCGGCAGTCGTCTCACCCTGTATCCCAGTGTCAGCCTGCCTCTGGAAAGCGCCTATGGCTTTATCAAGCCAAAACTCGGCGTCCATCACACCCGTTACAGTCTGAACGACAACAACTATATCGTGAACGGACAAGCCGTCAGCAACAATAACGATTCCCGTACACTATCCATCTTCAGCGTGGATAGCGGTATGTACTTTGAGCGCGATGTAAAAATCGTTAAAAACAATTACACACAAACCATTGAGCCCCGCTTGTTTTATGTATACATCCCACATAAAGAGCAGGAGCTCATCCCTGTCTTTGATTCTGCACTAGCTGATTTGAACCTCACTACCTTGTTTACCGAGAATCAGTTTACCGGTCAAGACCGCATTAACAATGCCAACCAGCTAAGCCTAGCACTAACCTCGCGCATGGTCGACAGTGATAGCGGTATCGAACGCTTTTCTGCCACCATCGGACAACGTTATTATTTCGACGACCAAAAAATTACCCTACCCGGTGGCAAAGCCACCGATGACAACTCCTCGGACATTATTGCAGGCATGACCGCCCGTCTGTCCAACAAATGGAACCTGGATGCTTTCTGGCAATACAATACGGATGACTTTGGTATGGTGCGCACCAATATGCTGGCGCGCTATAATCCGGAACCTGGTAAATTATTGAATTTCGCCTATCGCTACACACAAGGTTTGCTTGAGCAAGTCAACATTTCCAGCCAATGGCCGTTAAGTCATGGCTGGTATGGCGTAGGGCGTTTAAATTACTCTATTCGCGAAAAAGCGCTGGTCGAAAGCTTAGCTGGGCTGGAATATGACGCAGGCTGTTGGCAAGCACGTGCTGTAGTGCAGCGTGTAGAAACTGCAACTGCACAGGCAAACTATGGTCTATTCTTCCAGCTGGAACTAGGCGGGCTAGCATCCATTGGTTCCAACCCGCTTAATTTGCTCAGGCGTGATATTCCAGGCTATTTAAGCAGCAGCGAGATACCAAACATTTACAGGCAACAAAACTTTTACCGATGAAACACATTACCAGACTCTTTTTATTTATCTTGGCAATCTCTACAGTTGCCTTTGCAACTAGCGCCTTCGCTGAAAACACTAACGATGTCGTCAAGATGGATCGCATCATTGCAATTGTGGACCAAGGTGTCATTACTGAACAGGAACTGGCCGATCGCACCAAAACAGTGACAGCCCAGCTTACAAAACAAGGGGTGCAGCTCCCACCGCAAGAAATACTGGAAAAGCAAGTGCTGGAACGCCTGATCGTTGACAGTCTGCAACTGCAATACGCCGCGCAAACCGGCTTAAAGGTAGACGATGGCCAGTTGGATAAAACTATTGAGCGCATCGCTGCGCAAAATCAGCTGGGAGTAGAGGAGTTCAAGGCAGAGCTTGCCAAGGAAGGCATCGGGTTCCGCAAGTTCCGTGAAGATATCCGCAATCAGATTACAATCTCCAGATTGCGTGAGAGGGAGGTGGAAAACCGCATTAACGTATCAGACGGTGAAATAGACAACTACCTCACGACACAGGCAAACAACAAGGATGACCAAACCGAGCTGCAAATTTCCCATATCCTGATTCGCACACCGGAGGACGCCAGCCCGGAAGATCTGGAAAAAGCCAAAGCCAAAGTTGAAAGTGTGATGAAACAACTACAGAATGGCGTCCCTTTCGAGCAGGTATCCGCCAGCATGTCGGATGCCCCTAACGCGCTGGAAGGCGGCAACATGGGCTGGAAGAGCGCATCGCAAATACCCGCGCTCTTTCTGGAACAATTACAGAACCTTCAGGCTGGCGACCTTGCGAAACCTGTGCGTAGTCCCAACGGTTTCCATATTCTCAAATTAACCGGAAAACGCGGCGGTGTTTCCACCTTGGTAGTGGAGCAAACCCATGCACGACATATTCTGATCAAACTCAGTGAAGTCATGTCGGAAAAAGAAGCTAAACACAAAATGGATACGATCAAGGAGCGCCTGGAACATGGGACCAAGTTCGAAGATATAGCACGCCAGTATTCGGAAGATGGCACTGCCGGCAATGGCGGCGACTTGGGCTGGGTCAATCCTGGTGACACTGTCCCTCCCTTTGAAAAGGCCATGAACGAACTGGCTGTTGGCGAAATCAGCGCGCCAGTGCTAACTCCTTTCGGCTGGCATATCATTCAGGTAATGGAGCGTCGTAAACAGGACATGACCAAAGAAGCGACCCGCCTGAAAGCACGTCAGGAAATCCGCGCCAGAAAATCGGAAGAAGCCTACGAGGACTGGATTCGTGAGCTGCGTGACAAGGCCTACGTCGAACTGCGTCTGGAAGATAAGTTTTAGCAACTTGCCTTGACTAACAAACCACCTCATATTGCCATTACCACCGGAGAGCCGGCCGGGGTCGGCCCGGACATCTGCATACAACTCACGCAACAGTATTTCGATGCCCGCATCACACTGATTGGCGACAAGAATATGCTCATGCGGCGCGCCAAAAGCCTAGGCATGCATTTCAATGTGACAGATTACCCGGCAACTAATAGCGATAACGCAATAAGCATACTGCATATCCCAACTGCGGCCCAAGTTCAAGCAGGCAAGCTGGATAACCGCAATAGCCCTTATGTACTTCAGTTATTAACCCGTGCCGCGGAAGGCTGCCTGACTAGCGAATTTGATGCCATGGTGACTGCCCCCGTCCATAAGGGCATCATCAATGATGCAGGGATACCGTTCACCGGACACACGGAATTTCTGGCCGAGCTGTGCAAGGCCTCACAGGTAGTAATGATGCTGACGGGCGGTGGCATGCGGGTCGCGCTGGTCACAACCCATTTGCCGCTGATAGAAGTGCCGGCCGCCATCACCGCACCCCTGCTGGAAAAAACATTACGTGTTCTGCATCAGGATTTGGTTGATAAATTTGGCATCCGCGACCCCCATATCATGATTGCCGGGCTTAACCCTCACGCCGGGGAAAACGGTTATCTAGGGCGTGAAGAGATTGAAACCATCAATCCGGTTCTGGATAAACTGCGCCAGGAGGGCTTTCGGCTAACTGGCGCACTCCCAGCCGACACCATGTTCTCGGAAAAAAACCTGAAAATCACCGATGCGTTCCTGACGATGTATCATGACCAAGGGTTGCCGGTACTCAAGCATGCCAGCTTTGGTCAAGGCATCAACATCTCTCTGGGCCTGCCCATTATTCGCACATCCGTAGACCATGGCACAGCACTGGACATAGCGGGCTCTGGGAGCGCTGACGCAGGTAGCTTGTTTACAGCTGTTGCATTGGCGACTGATTTGGCCAGGCGTAAACAAGCATGAAGCATATTGCAAAAAAGAAATTTGGTCAGAATTTTCTTATAGACCAAGGCATCATCCAATCTCTGGTCAACGCAATCAATCCGCAAGCTGGCGATTTGATGATAGAAATAGGCCCTGGACTAGGAGCACTCACAAAGCCGCTTATGGTGCAACTCCGGCATCTCCATGTAGTAGAAATCGATCGGGATATTATCCAATGGATGCAGAAAACCTATCCGACTGACAAAATTAGCATCCACAATTCGGATGTGTTGAAGTTTGATTTTTCCAAGTTTGGCGAACCGCTAAGAGTGGTCGGCAATCTGCCGTACAACATCTCAAGCCCTATTCTATTCCACCTGCTGGAACAATTAGACCATATCACGGACATGCACTTTATGCTGCAGAAAGAAGTTGTCGAACGTATGGTAGCCAAACCTTCAACTCCAGAATATGGCCGTCTTTCCGTCATGCTGCAATATAAGCTAAGAATGGAATATTTGCTTACCGTACCACCCGAAGCCTTTGACCCAGCCCCCAAGGTGGAATCCGCTTTTGTGCGCTGCATGCCGCACCAAACCCTGCCCTACCAAGCCGATGACGAAGCGCTTTTCGGGCAGATCGCACAAGCCGCCTTCTCACAACGCCGCAAAACTATCCGCAACACGCTAAAGCCTTTCATGAGCGATGAAGACTTCACACAAATAAAAATAGGTTCTCAGCTGCGTGCCGAGAACCTATCTGTTGAGGATTATGTGACGATCACCAATTATCTGGCGCGTCGTCAATCCACTTAAACCTTGCGGCGGCTACCCATCAAGCCCAAGCCAAGCAAACCGGAGATCAACATTGGCAGTGCTGCTGGCAACGGAACCTCTTGTGGCGGATTCAGCGTTGCAACCAAGAAATCTTGTTTGCCGGGAACCCATGTCTTGCACCAATCAAACCCTGTCCAGTGACCTAAGCTAGCGTACATTGTCAAAGAATAAAGGTTTTTCACGCTCCAGCCGGCCAAGCCATCCAGAAATGTCTGTGCCCAGCTTTTAACGGTTGCATCGGTACCATAAACTGTTTTCACAGATCCAGAACCCAAATCGGTATTGTCATTAAAGACTTCCCATAGTGCCAAATGGAAACCGGCAGTTTTCTTGGTATCAGAGCCCAATGTAGCATATGCGTTATCGTAAAGCTTTTGCACATTGCTCATTCGTGCTGCGCCATCGGCACGCACTACACCTGCAGATGTTTTAAAATCTGTCGCATCCAGCGAAGATCTATCATAGGCGGTAAAGCTGCTACTCGCCCACTCAAACGGATCTACACAGAAACCAACCAATGACTGCGTAGCTGAACCGATTTTTTCCACCAGGTTGTAGCTGCCGATATACACATTCTGCGTAGTACCGTTAATCTTTACCTTGGTTGCTGTCGCAGTATTGATACCATCGAACTTCAACTGCACAGGATCCGCATTTGCAACCAGCGAAAATCCAATCGCCAATACGCTTACTATCAACTTTTTCATCATTATTCCCTTGTGATCCATATAATTAGTTATAAATAATCTGTTTGGTATAACTTTAGGCACGATTCTAACCACTCGGGCCAATTCAACAATAGCCCGTTCAGGTAAAGCGCACTCAAAATCAAGAATGTGATTAGCCCATTTGGGCCATAGAATTAACTTGCACGCATCGCAATCGTATACACGCTATGTTTTTACTCTCGCTGTTATAATGGCAAGTTTACGAGGGGAGGCTTTCATGCGTATCATCTTACTTGGCGCGCCAGGTGCAGGCAAAGGCACACAGGCGACCTTTATCAAAGAACATTTCAATATTCCGCAGATCTCCACCGGCGACATGCTGCGCGCCGCAGTGAAGGCCGGTACGCCGCTCGGCCTGGAGGCTAAAAGCTATATGGATAGCGGCGGCTTGGTACCGGATGCCGTGATTATCGGCTTGGTAAAAGAACGCATTAAAGAAGCGGATTGCGCCAACGGTTTTCTGTTCGACGGCTTCCCGCGCACTATCCCGCAAGCCGACGCGATGAAAGAAGCCGGTGTGATGATTGATTACGTCGTCGAGATCGATGTGCCAGATTCCGCGATTATCGAACGCATGAGCGGGCGCCGCAGCCATCCGGCAAGCGGACGCACGTACCATGTTAAATTCAATCCGCCTAAAGTCGCGGGTAAAGACGACATCACCGGCGAAGATTTGGTGCAGCGCGAAGATGACAAAGAGGAAACCGTGAAAAAGCGCCTCGAAGTCTATCACAGTCAAACTAAACCACTGGTGGATTACTATTCCAACTGGGCCAAGAGCGGCCAAGCAGGCGCCCCCAAGCACGTGAAAGTGAACGGCCTTGGCGAGATGGACACCATCAAGAACAACATTTTCAATTTACTTAAGTAAGCATATTCATGCAGCAGCAATATCCATTCAAGCAGGTTGAACAGGAAGCACAGGCTCACTGGGAAGCCACAGGTGCATTCACGGCCACATACAGCGCAGACAAACCTAAATACTACTGTCTTTCGATGTTCCCATATCCCAGCGGCAAGCTGCACATGGGTCACGTACGCAACTACACCATTGGCGACGTCTTAAGCCGCCACCACAAGATGCGCGGCTACAATGTACTGCAGCCCATGGGCTGGGACGCATTTGGCCTGCCTGCGGAAAATGCGGCAATCCAGAACAAAGTCCCGCCTGCCAAATGGACGTATGACAACATCGCCTATATGAAAAAGCAGCTCAAATCGCTGGGCTTCGCGATTGACTGGAAGCGTGAGCTAGCGACCTGCCAACCGGAATACTACAAATGGAACCAATGGCTGTTCCTGCGCATGCTGGAAAAAGGTGTTGCCTATAAAAAGACACAGGTGGTGAACTGGGACCCTGTCGACCAGACGGTGCTTGCCAACGAGCAAGTGATTGATGGCCGCGGCTGGCGCACAGGCGCTTTGGTTGAGAAGCGCGAGATTCCTGGCTATTACCTCAATATCACCGGTTACGCACAACAACTGCTGGATGATTTAGACAAGTTGCAGGGCTGGCCGGAACGCGTCAAAACCATGCAAGCCAACTGGATTGGCAAAAGCGTGGGCGTGCGTTTTGCATTTCCGCACGACATCAAAAACAACGATGATCAACTGATTGACGAGGGCAAACTGTGGGTGTTCACCACCCGCGCCGATACGATTATGGGTGTCACCTTCTGCGCGGTAGCCGCGGAACATCCACTTGCTACGCACGCCGCGCAGAACAACCCTGCGCTGCAAGCCTTTATCGACAAGTGCAAGCAAGGCTCGGTGATGGAAGCCGACATGGCGACCATGGAAAAAGAAGGCATGGACACCGGCCTGAAAGTCACGCACCCATTGACCGGCGAACAAGTGCCAGTGTGGGTCGGCAACTATGTGCTGATGACTTATGGCGAAGGTGCAGTAATGGCAGTACCTGCGCATGATGAGCGGGATTTTGGCTTTGCGAAAAAATATAATTTGCCGATTAGGCCAGTCATTGTTCATGAGTCTTGGAAAGGGGCAATCATTGCGCTAGATACCTCTGAAAAAGACTCTGGAAAAATGAGCGTCAGTGAGCGAGGTGCTGCTATTTTGAGGGCACCTTACTTAATGAATCGCGATAACAACACCAAAGTAAGCGATTGGGGGCAATGGGCAGACAAGCATGCTCAATATGGAATATGTGTGTTCTCTGGTAAGTACGATGGCCTGGATTACGAAGCCGCGGTGAGCGCCATCGCAGTAGATTTAAACGTTAAAGGATTGGGCGAAAAACAAACCAACTGGCGCCTGCGCGATTGGGGTATCTCACGCCAGCGCTACTGGGGCTGCCCAATTCCAATTATTCACTGCGACACTTGCGGTGACGTGCCGGTGCCTGACAAAGACTTGCCGGTCAAACTGCCAGAAGACTGTGTGCCAGATGGTTCCGGCAACCCCCTCAACAAGCGCGCGGATTTTGTGAATTGCACCTGCCCAACATGTGGCAAGCCCGCCAAACGCGAGACTGACACGATGGACACTTTCGTGGATTCCAGCTGGTACTACGCGCGTTACGCTTCCGGTTTCAGCAACGAAGCGATGGTGGACGAGCAAACCAGCCAGTGGATGCCGGTAGATCAATACATCGGCGGCATCGAGCATGCCATCTTGCACCTGCTGTATTCGCGCTTCTGGAGCAAGGTCATGCGCGACTTAGGCCTCGTTAATTACGATGAGCCGTTCGCCAACTTGCTCACACAAGGCATGGTGCTTAATCATATCTTTTCGCGCCGCACCGACAAAGGCGGCATCGAATATTTTGCGCCGGAAGAAGTGGAATTGCTGCATGATGCCAGCGGCAAAGTCACTGGCGCCAAGGCATTGAAAGACGGCTTGCCTGTTGACTTCCAAGGCATGGGCACCATGTCCAAATCCAAACGCAACGGCGTAGATCCGCAAGCGCTCATCGAACAGTATGGTGCTGATACCGCACGTTTCTTCATGATGTTCGCCGCGCCGCCGGAACAGACGCTGGAATGGTCGGACAGCGGCGTTGAAGGCAGCCATCGCTTCCTTAAGCGGGTTTGGGCATTTGGATACTTGGTTAAGCAGGTGGTAGAAGCTAAGCCTGAATCAGGCTATGACTATAGAAGGGCAAGCGGCATCGGAGAAGTCAGTATTTCTCGATCCAGATCATCGGATCCTAAAGAAGTCCGGCGGGAAGTTCACTTGGTCTTGAAACAGGCAAATGTAGACTTGGCGAAACACCAATTCAATACTGTTGCATCAGCCACAATGAAGATACTAAATGCACTGGAAAAATTACCTATCGCCTCTAAAGACGATTTAGATGTCGCCCAAGAAGGTTTTAGTGTTCTACTACGTCTACTCTCACCCATCGCGCCGCATATCACGCAAGCGCTGTGGCAAGAACTCGGCTTTGGTGATGACATTCTGAAGGCTAACTGGCCAGAAGCAGATAAGAATGCGATGGAAACCGATGAGATTGAGATGGTGGTGCAAGTGAACGGTAAGTTGCGTGGTAGTATTCAGGTTGCCAAGACACTGGATAAAGCGGCTATCGAACAAGTCGCGCTGACACACCCGAATGTGCAGAAATTCGTCGGCGACGCCGCAATCAAGAAAGTGATCGTGGTGCCCAATAAACTGATTAACGTGGTGATTTGATGCTCACAAAAAGCTTGCGACTCGCGTTGTTGATATGCCTGCTCAGCCTTGTTGCATGCGGCTTTCACCTGCGTGGCGCAACGGATGTTCCATTCAAGAGCATCCACATTCAGGGAAGCACTTTGGTCATTTCAAAACGCTTGGACCGCACGCTCAAAAACAACGACGTGAATATACTCAAGAGTGCCGAGAATGCGGAGTTGCAGCTGGAACTGATTGGCGAGGAAAGCGAAAAGCGCATCATGTCGTTAAGTGGCAAAGGCGTAGTACGTGAGTATGAGCTGTACTACCGTATTCACTACCGCACACGCCTGGCTGGCAATGAGTTATGGAGCGCGCCACAAACCATTGAGGCCAGAAGGGATTTTTCCTACGAGGACTCGCAATTGCTCGCCAAACAGGCAGAGGAAAAGCAGTTAAACGAGAACATGCAAAAAGACGTGTTGAATAATCTGATGCGCAGGCTGTCAGCTATCAGGAAATAAATTATGCGTCTCGAACCCGCGCAGTTAGCACAACATTTGGCTACCACACTTGCGCCGGTTTACGTGCTGGTGGGTGATGAGCCGCTGGCGAAAACCGAAGGCCTGGACAGTATTCGTACTGCAGCGCGCAAGGCAGGTGCGGAAGAACGAACCAGCCTTACCGCCGAGCGCAACTTCAACTGGCAACAGGTGCTGCAATTCGGCCAGGCAATCTCGCTCTTTTCATCCAAGCGTATCCTGGAAATCAGCATCCCAAACGGCAAGCCCGGTGCGGATGGCGGCAAGGTGCTGAGCGAGCTGACGCAATCGCCTTTTCAGGACGTCACCACCATCATCCTGCTGCCAGAGCTAGATCGGGATGCCAGAAATAGCAACTGGTGGAATATCTTGCAACAATCTGCGGTCGTTATAGAGCTTAGGGAAATTACGCCGGAAAACCTGCCACAATGGATTACCAAACGGTTGGCGCAACAGCAACAAAGCGCAGAGCCTGCTTCGCTTTCTTTCATGGCACAGCAAGTAGAAGGCAATCTGCTGGCCGCACATCAGGAAATCCAGAAGCTTGGCCTGCTCTACCCGGCGGGAAAACTCAGTCACGACGACATCGTGGCCTGCGTGCTGAATGTATCGCGTTTCGACGCGTTTCAGCTGGGCGAATCCGTGTTACTGGGCGACAGTGCCCGTGCGGTGCGCATCCTGCAAGGTTTACGTGACGAGGGCGAACAGGCCTTGGCAGTAGTGAATCCGCTGCTGTGGCAACTGCATCCATTAATTGCATTAAAGTACGCCGAAACGCGAGGCCAGAACCTGGCGCAAGCCATGGCCGGTGCCCGTATTTATGGCGATCGACAGAACTTGATGCGCAAGGCATTGGCGCGCTTCAGCTTCCGGCAACTGGAAGCCGCATTACAAAAACTATGCGATATTGATAAAATGGCTAAAGGTGTACTGGAAGGCGATGCCTGGCAGGAACTTTCACGGTTATGTTTTGGCCTGGCGAAAATACGCGCAAGGGCATAATTTATTGGAATATAAAGAAATTTAATATGCAAAACATTCAAGCATACATGCAGTCCATCGGCAAAGCAGCACGCGAGGCCTCGCGTGCGATGGCGCGCGCAGTCACCAACACCAAAGACAATGCGTTGCTGGCCATTGCCGATGCCATCATGCGCGATAAGGCGAAGTTATTGGCTGCAAACCAGCAAGACCTGGACGCAGCCAAATCCAACGGCATGGAAGTCGCTATGCTGGATCGCCTGACGCTGACCGAAAAAGCCATCCATACCATGGCGGAAGGCTTACGCCAGATCGCATCTCTGCCTGACCCGATTGGTGAAATGAGCGATTTCAAATATCGCCCTTCCGGCATCCAGATTGGCCGCATGCGCGTGCCGCTGGGCGTGATCGGCATCATCTACGAAGCGCGCCCAAACGTGACAGTAGACGCGGCTGGCTTGTGCATCAAGTCGGGCAACGCCTGCATTCTGCGCGGCGGTAGCGAGGCGATACACTGTAATCAGGCGCTGGCCAAGCTGGTACATGAAGGTCTGGCTACGGCTGGCTTGCCTGCGGGTGCCGTGCAAGTGGTGGAAACGACAGACCGCGCCGCGGTGGGCGAACTGATTACCATGAAGCAATTTGTGGATGTGATTGTGCCACGCGGCGGCAAAGGCCTGATCGAGCGCATCAGCAACGAAGCACGCATTCCTGTCATCAAGCACTTGGACGGCAACTGCCACGTGTATGTGGACGACGATGCCGACATGGAAAAAGCCGTACGCATTCTGGAGAATGCCAAAACACAGCGCTTGGGCACGTGCAACACGGCAGAATCGCTATTGGTGGCGCGCAGCATCGCAGCCACCGCCTTGCCAAAACTGGCTTCCATGCTGGTTTCCAAGGGTGTGGAGATTCGCGGCTGCGCCGAAACCCAAGCCTTGGTGAAAGAGGCAAAAGCGGCGACCGAGGAAGATTATTACACCGAGTACCTAGCCGCCATCATCTCCTGCAAAATCGTCAGCGACGTAGATGAAGCGATTGCGCACATCAACCAGCACTCCAGCCAGCATACCGAGGCGATCGTGACGGAAAACTATACCAAAGCGCGCAAATTCCTGCGCGAGGTAGATTCTAGCAGCGTGATGGTGAACGCGTCTACACGCTTTGCCGATGGCTTTGAATATGGCTTGGGCGCGGAAATCGGCATCTCCACCGACAAACTACATGCGCGCGGGCCTGTGGGTTTGGAAGGTTTAACCTCTCTAAAGTACGTCGTACTCGGAGATGGACAGGTACGTGCCTAAAAGCCAATATCCATGCGGCTATTGGGTCTATTAGGCGGAACTTTCAACCCCATCCACAACGGCCATCTACACTTGGCCGGGCAGTTATTAAATCAACTGCATTTTGATGAAATCCGCTTCATTCCCAGCGCGGTGCCTGCCCTTAAAACCGCGCCGGAAGTTTCCGCACAAGATCGTGCCGAGATGGTGGAGCTGGCGATTGCCGGCAATCCGAAATTCACGTTGGATTTGCGTGAACTCGCGCGCCAAAAGACTGACAACCAGGCGCCTTCTTACACCATAGACACGCTACAAAGCCTACGTGCAGAGCTGGGCGGGCAAGCGTCGCTCTGCCTGCTGATGGGCTACGACGCGTTTCTGGGCTTGCCCAAATGGCACCGCTGGCAAGCGCTGCCGGATTATGCGCATATCGTGGTGGTGACCCGCCCGCAAGCTAGTCGGGAGCCATCGAACGAACTGCAACAACTGCTGGACACACATAAAACCTATACCCTGAACGCCTTGCTGGATGCGGCTTCCGGGGCAGTCTATTTTGCCGAGATACCACCACTGGATATTTCTTCCACCGAAATTCGCGCCAAGCTGGCATCCGCACAACCTGTGGAAGGGATGATTCCTGCCAGCGTGCTTGGGTATATCCGGCAGCATCATTTATATGGAACCGCATAGTGGATACGCTCAGCCACACGCTTTGGGGCTACGGCCTGTTTGGCTATAAACGCCACGCCAAAATCGCCTTATTGTTTGGCGCGATGCCGGATTTAATCTCGTTTGGCGCATTTCTGGTGCAAAGGCTGCTCAATGGCACATGGCAAGCGGGCAAGCCACCGCTGGAAATCATCCCGGATTGGCTCATCACTAATTACGCATTTGGCCACAGCTTTCTCATCAGCTTTAGCGCCATTGCGCTGGTGAGCCTTTGGCGCAAAGACATTGCCTTTGCCATGCTGGCTTGGCCATTCCATATTGTGCTGGATTTCCCGTTCCACTCGCTCGAGTACTTTCCAACGCCGATTTTCTGGCCGATCTCCGATTTCAAGATTAACGGCATTCCGTGGACGAACTGGTATATCTGGCTGCCCAATGTCGCGGGTTTGATTTTGCTGTTTGTGTACCGTCGGCGGAAAAAACGCATTGCAGCCAGCCAATAATCACAACCCACCAATTGAAATGACCAATAAAAAAGCCTCCTTGCGGAGGCTTTTTTACATCAGTAAACTTTCGTTAAGTCTGATTAAACACTTTTACGACGGGAAAAGCCGAACAGTGCTAAGCCAGTTGCCAACAATGGCAGTGCGGCTGGTACTGGAGTTGGTACGAAGCGAACGCCCATTACCATGTCGTCAAAGTCGCGATGTCTTGCGTAATCATCATTGAAACCAACGATGAAATCGAACAGGTTACCTGCCTCATCCTTGAAGCCCCATACGTTTTTCAGGAAGCCAATACCCAAATCTGCTGTATTCACATCGCCATTGTCGAAAGAAGAATGACCAACCGGAGCTACAGTACCAAAGCCAAAGTCAATTGTACCTGCAGCCGCTACGTACATAGAAGCTGTTGTACCTACATTAGCGCCTGTCTCTACGATGGTAGTAGCATTGTCCATGTAAAAGTTCCTGAAGCCGGACTCGGAACCCAAGAATGTTGCGTAAAATGTACCATCGCGCCATGCAGTCAAAGTACCGGTCAGGAAGTTTGTACCAGCACCCAATATCAAAGCTGGAGCTGGGCTTGGGTCAAATGGCTTGTTGGTGGCTTGTGTACCTTCGCCGGTCAATACTGAACCGTAAGCGTTGGCACCCACGATATCGGCCTGTGCGCCTGCGGAAGCAAGCGCGAAGCCCAGTGCTACTAATAGTTTTTTCATATATATACCCTCCGTATATTGATACTGCAATTTAAAAAATAAAACCAATGAAACCGAAACGCTAAGGTTATTTCGTAATCTACGGTTTGGATATTAGTGAAATGAGACTAGTCCCTCAATAGCCCATTAGGGCTATCGAAAACCTAACATATTTTCATGCAGAAAAACACAGGTTTCGCCTGAGCATAATTAAACCAAGTTCAAAGGCTGCATATGCAGCCTTTGTTGCAGACTTTCTATATTCTGCCAGGCATATTCCGAAGGTGTAATAACGTTGGCCACCCAGCCGGAAAGCCTGATCTGGCGCGCCTTGAGCGCTTCCACTGTCAACACGGCATGATTGAGGCAACCTAGTTTGACACTGACTACCAAGATAACCGGCAGATGCAATGCCAAAGCAACATCCGCTATCGTACGCTCATCATCCACAGGCACCAATAGCCCACCTGCGCCTTCTACAACCACAATGTCTGCCAACCCTTGTAAGTTTTCATAAGCTTGTTGTATTTTTGCAATGTCGATTTGCACGCCATGCCTGGTCGCTGCGATATGTGGCGCAATCGGCTCATCAAAGCAATATGGGTTCACCCACTCGCGTGGCGCCTGCACATTGCTGGCCGCCATCAATTTAGCAACATCTTCGTTCTGCCAGATACCGTCTATCATCTCACAACCGGCGGCGACCGGCTTCATGCCAATGACTTTATAGCCCTGTGCGATATATTGCTGTATCAGCTTAACCGCGACATAAGTTTTACCGACACTAGTATCAGTTCCAGTGATAAATACGCTTTCGCTCATTTGCGTTTGATGAATTGAATAGGCACAGCACCTTGCCCTGCAGAGCGCATGGATACTGGTTTCCAGGCATGCCCAAACACCACCTCAAACGTGGCTGGCAGCTTGCCATTGTGGCGGAATTGCTCGTAATTTTGCGCAAGCTGTTGCAAAAAGCCTTTGCCTAATAAACCGCGTGCGCGGCCTTGCGTCGCGTTATGCGCGCCGATGCTTTTTAAATCACGCATTACGCCTTTGATGTCATCGTAAGTCAGTGTGTAGTGCTCCACATCCAGCACCGGCGCATTGAAACCGGCACGTACCAAAGCATCGCCAATGTCATGCATATCCACAAAACGGCTGACATGCGTGTGACCATTCTGGCTGGAAGCACGCAGTTCCTTAAGCGTATCCGGTCCAAACGTGCTGATCATCAACAGACCTTCCGGCTGCATCACGCGGTGGAACTCGGCAAACGCCTGATCCAGATCGTTACACCACTGCAAAGCCAAGTTAGACCACACCATATCCACACTGGTATCTTTTAGTGGCAAAGATTCAATATCGGCACACAGCAAGGCGGGTTGCGCACCTAGCAAGCGTTTGATAAACGGCTGCGCTAAACGAGTTTGTTCCAGCATGCCGGGTGCAATATCCAGCGAAATGACATTAGCTCCACCAAAGCGCTTGTGCAGCACCCGGCTGCCCTGACCTGTGCCACAACCCGCATCCAGTATGGTGCTTGGCGCGATCTTCACCAAATCCAGCCGGCTTGCCATCTCATCGCGCACCAGTTTTTGCACGATGGCCGCCGCGTCATAGCTGGCGGCGGCGCGGTGGAACGAAGCTCTTACGCGCGCCTTGTCCAGATAATAACCATCTTGTCGCAACATCAGGCAGCAGGCTCCAGAAACTGATTTAATGTTTCGACAAACTGCTCGCTATGTGACAGGAAAGGTGCATGTGCCGCACCTGAAATCACCCGCAGGAACCCCATTGGCAACTGCTGCGCCATCCAGTGGGCGGCCTGTACGGGCGCGAGGTTATCGCGGTCACCATGAATCAACAGCACTGGTTTGCGCACATCCGCAATTTCATCACGCATATCGGTTGCCAGCAGAATCTGCAACGCGCGTAACAACGTCGTTTGCGTTGGCGTGGGCTTGGCGTCAAAGCTTTGCCGCAGCTGTTTAATTGTTGGGCGCGCATCTCGCGCTTTCATGCACTGCAGCGTCAAGAACTGCATGATCGTATGTTTGTAATCCTGATTCACCTTGCCTGCAAAATCGGTGAATATCGTCTCGTCCACGCCATGTTGCCAGTCTGCACGCTCCACAAAGCAAGGCGTCGAGCTAACCAATATCAGCCTACGTATTCTGTCCGGCTGATTCAAGGCAATGCGCTGCGCCACTAGTCCACCCAGCGACCAGCCCAGCACGTCGGAAACACCTGGAATAACTTCTGCTACTTCGTCAGCCAATGCATGTAGATGATATGGCTCTATCGGGCGGCTATGTCCATGCCCCGGCAAATCCACCAGGTATAACATGTATTGTTTGGAAAGGCGCTTTACCAGAGCCTGCCAAACCCCACTATGCATGCCCCAGCCATGTATTAATACTAGCGGCTGGCCTTGGCCGACGATCTCCACATGCACACTCATGACGCAAGCTCCTTTTCTGCCTGATTCAATGCTTCAGCCAATTTAACCACATCCTCAGCCTTGTGTGCGGCAGAAAGCGATATTCTCAGCCGTGCCGTATTCAC
The DNA here is from genome assembly GCA_044228125.1 of Methylophilus sp. Taxonomy (GTDB): domain Bacteria; phylum Pseudomonadota; class Gammaproteobacteria; order Burkholderiales; family Methylophilaceae; genus Methylophilus. The sequence goes on along the minus strand of JBGAVM010000001.1, from coordinate 47,906 downwards.
CGGCACGGTGGGCGGACGTATCGCAGGCACCAAAATCCCCAGGTTTTGCAAGTACTTACTTAGCTTTAAAGCCGCATCATTGCTACCCACAAGCAAAGGCTGCACCGCCGTTTCCGAAGGCATGAGTTGCCATGTCTTCAAATGCAGATGTTGCTTCAAGGTCGCCATCAAATGCCGCAAGTGTGCACGCAAATCGTCGCCCTTTTCAATCAGTTTCAGCGATGCTGACAGTGTGGCAGACAAGGCAGGCGGCGCAGGCGTGCTGTAGACGTAGCTCTTGGCTGTCTGTATCAAATAATCAATCACCACTTGCTCGCCCGCCACGAACGCACCTGCCACGCCAGCGGCCTTGCCCAGAGTCGCCATCATGATGATGCGCGGCGACTTTAACCCAAAATGATTCAAACTACCCTGCCCGTGCTCGCCCAGCACGCCAAAGCCATGCGCATCGTCAATGTACATATAGGCATCGTATTGCTCACACAAGCGCAAATATTCCGGCAACGGCGCAATATCACCATCCATGCTGAACACGGCATCGGCAGTGATAATCTTGTGGCGGGCGTTACTTGCCTTAAGCAACCTTTCCAGCGCCGCGACATCGTTATGCGGGAAACGGTGAAACTCGGCCAAGGAATAATAACCGCCGTCATTCAAACAGGCGTGATTTAACTTATCTGCAAAAATCGCATCCCCACGACCTGCCAGCGCGCCCAGCACGCCGATATTAGCCATATAACCCGTGGAGAACAACATGGCTGCCGGCATACCGACGAATTCGGCTAGCTGTTTTTCCAGCACATCATGGTAACGATGGTGGCCGGTGATGAGATTGGAAGCGCCGCTGCCCACACCGGAGTCACCCGCCGCTTCCTGCATCGCCGCAATCAGCTCCGGGCGATTGGCCAGCCCAAGATAATCGTTGCTGCAGAACGACAGATATGGTGCCGCATCGGCGACGATATGCTCGGCCTGAGGCGAATCTAGCAGGCGCCGCTGCCGCATCAGGCCTTGCGCCTGGCGTTGTTCCAGTTCCGCTTTTAGCGCTTGCAGCATCTAGACTTTCTTGATTTTCAATTTGTCGAACAGCGCATTATCCGCATCCACATCCGGGTTACCGGTGGTCAGCAGTTTTTCGCCGTAGAAAATTGAATTGGCACCCGCAATGAAGCACAGCGCCTGCACCGCCTCGCCCATGCTCTCGCGCCCGGCAGAAAGCCGTACATGGCTTTGCGGCATAGTGATGCGCGCTACCGCTATCGTACGCACGAATTCGAACGGGTCGAGCGCATCGGTGCCATGTAGCGGTGTGCCTTCCACTTGTGTCAGCAAGTTGATTGGCACACTTTCCGGCGGCTGTTTCATATTAGCCAGCTGCGCAATCAAACCGGCACGCTGCGTGCGGCTTTCACCCATACCGATAATGCCACCGCAGCACACGTTGATATCTGCCTCGCGCACGCTGTCCAGCGTATCCAGACGGTCTTGGTATGTGCGCGTGGTAATCACCTCGCCATAGAATTCCGGCGCAGTGTCCAGATTGTGATTGTAGTAATCCAGCCCCGCCTCTTTCAGCTGCTGAGCCTGACCATCTTTCAGCATGCCCAGTGTGGCGCAGGTTTCCAGCCCCATCGCTTTCACCTCGGCAATCATTTTCAATACGGGTTCCAAATCTTTTTGCTTGGGGCTGCGCCATGCCGCGCCCATACAGAAACGGCTGGCACCGCTGTCTTTAGCCGCTTTCGCTGCAGCCAGCACATCATCCAGCGCCATCAAGGGTTCGTTCTCCACATCGGTGTGGTAACGCGCCGCCTGCGGGCAATAGCCGCAATCCTCGCTGCAGCCGCCAGTCTTGATGGATAGCAATGTACTCACCTGTACCGCATTCGGGTCAAAATTCTCGCGATGCACCGTCTGCGCGCGATAGATCAAATCGCTGAACGGCAGCTCGAACAACGCTTCAATCTCAGCCACGCTCCATTTTTCATTGCCTTGCGAGCCGCATGCAGATTGGCGTTTCAGGGCATCGGTATTGATGATCGCAGCTTCTGTAGTTTCTAGCATATTCCACCTTTATAATGGCAGGGAGTTAATGTATTTAAATGACTCAATCGAGCCATTTTAACCGTTGTCAAGCATAAAGCAAAATCATTATTTACAATTGCATAAAAAATAATCAAATGTTCAATTTTGCTCGTTTTGGCGAGTTGCTATTGCGTCCACATTGCCTGCTTTGCGTCGCTGGCGAGGCAGAAAATACTGGCATCTGTAAGCCCTGCCTGAATGATTTACCGTGGCACCCAGCCAGCAGCTGCCCGCAATGCGGGCTAGCCAGCAACGGGCTCACCTGCGGCGCATGCCTGAGCCATCCGCCGCATTACGATGCTACGCACGCGGTGTTCACCTATGCCTACCCAGTGGATGCAATGCTGCAGCGTTTTAAATATGCGGAAATGCTCAACCTCGGCCACACCTTCGGCCAACTGCTTGCGCAAAGCACTGCCAACCGTGATGTCGATATGATCATTCCCATGCCCATGCACCCCAAGCGCATACAGGAACGCGGCTTCAACCAAGCGCTGGAAATCGCCAGGCACCTAGACAAGAACAAGCTAGACACGCATAGCGCCATCCGGCAAAAACTCACGCCGCCGCAAGCCAGCCTGCCGCTGAAAGAACGTGTCAAAAACATCAAAGGTGTATTTGCCGTGCATGCAGATTTTGGCGGCAAACGCATCGCCATTGTGGATGACGTGATGACCAGCGGCGCCAGCCTTAACGAGCTTGCCAAAACCCTGAAAAAAGCCGGCGCAAGCCAAGTAGAATGCTGGGTGATTGCAAGAACGTTACCCAAATAAACGAGATTAGTGATTTTTGTGTCTGATGAATAAGTCATAAGGAGTAATTATGCTAACAGCAGTATTTTCTTTTCTTGGAGTGGTTATCGGCGCATCTTTACAATACTTCTTCACGCGACATATTGAAAATCAGCGCCATTTAAGAGATTTGCGTTCAAAAGCCTATATGGATTACCTTAAATGTGTATGTGAACAAGCTCAATATCGTTATAAAAGCGGCTCTAGCGAGCAGAAAGAGCTTTTTTCTAGGACTGGTGATGCAAAGGCAAGGATATGTCTTTATGGGTCAAAAAAAGTAATTTCTGCATTTTCATGTTTCGAGGAACTAGGCGCCTCAATGGGCTCGCCAGAACAGCGAAACTCTTTTGTTCAAATGGTTCTTGATATGCGCAACGATTCTGGAAGTGAAGATGGCGCAAAAGCAAAGGAAATTCAAAACGTAATTTTAGGAATTCACACATAGGTTTTTGCATAAAACAATTGGAGCAGCGAACATACCATAACCCCTTGCCGCGCCTGAGGCTTGAGCATAAGCTGGGTGAAACGGCGAGGACTGTTTGAGGATTGAAAATCCGAGTTCCGCAGCCGTACCAGCGTTGCGCTAAGACCGAAGGATATTAGCGGCAGCGGGGTGTGATTTTCTTTGATTATTTTCTTTGATTACTTTCTTTTGCACAAACAAAAGAAAGTGATTAGCCGTCGGGCTACCCCCGACAAATAAACTCTCACATATGCACGCGCATTCATTACCAAAACACCTGCCCCGCAAGCCAATCTGGACGCGGCTTCCAGAGCATCGGTTTTGATAATGAAGCGTACATGCGTACAATAGCGCCATGTTCCATATCGTCCTCTACCAGCCCGAGATTCCGCCCAACACGGGCAACATCATCCGCCTGTGCGCCAACACTGGCGCGCAGCTGCACCTGGTGAAGCCGCTTGGCTTTGCGCTGGAGGATAAACAACTGAAACGCGCAGGGCTGGATTACCACGAATACGCCACGCTGAAAGTGCATGAGAACTGGGAAGCCTGCAAAGCGGCGCTGGCGGGCAAGCGCATGTTCGCGCTGACCACCAAGGGCAGCCAGCGCTATACCAACGTGCAATTTGCGGATGAGGATGTGTTTGTGTTTGGCCCGGAGACGCGCGGCCTGCCGGAGGAGATTCGCAACGAGTTTTCACCGGAATTCAGGTTACGCCTACCGATGCTGCCGGAGAATCGCAGCCTGAATCTGTCAAACTCCGCCGCGGTGCTGATTTATGAGGCGTGGCGGCAACTGGGGTTTGAAAATGGATTTTAAATTTATCTAAAAATTGCCTCTGATTTATTTTTCTTTGTTTTCTGCTCGCGATTCAGTTTCTCCATTACTTTGCCACCATGCTTGCACATAAGCTCTATCAAATACTGGAAGCAATTCTTTCTTAATCTCGACTTTCTCTAATATTGGAAAGTTATTTTTAAAACTATTAATTTCTGTATCACCGCCATCTGCAATTTCAATATCAAATGTACTTCCCGAAATACCTGTAGCTGCTTGGTCTATAAGTGGCACTACCGAGCCAGCTCTAAACTCCTCACCAACGCGCGGTCTTAATTTAGCATTCACTTGACCTATATAAACAACAGAATTTTGAGGTACATCAAACTTCAATAACAATGGAAGCAGGAAGTGGCCAATAAACGGAAAAGCATTCGCACGCCCGCCAATAGTCTCTAACTGGTAGCTACCTGGATCCAAGGAAATTGACAGCAAGAACTTGTTATTTGATTCAGACGTCGCTTCTCCAGCGTCTTTGTTTATCCAGAAAGCCTTTATCGAATCTTTACCATCCGCATTTTTGTATTTAACCCTAATAAACTGGGGTATTGGGATATAGCGGCTTGGAGCATCTCTACCTATATTCAACCCCAGAAGTATTAAAGATTGCTTAGATGTGTCTAATGTTGCAGTGGACTTTGTTAAAGATACGGAATTTGTAGCACAAGAAGTCAAAACCATTACAGCCAATAGCAGCAATACTCTCATGATCGTTATTTTTCCTTTTCACTTGATTATTATTCTGACTTCTGCTCGCGCCCCAGCAAATCCATCACCGCATCCCTTGCGGATTTTCCGTGCGTTAGCGCCAGATTGACCTCGCGCGTGATGGGCATATCCACGCAAATGGTTTCCGCACGGCGCATCACTTCACGCGCGGTGTTTACGCCTTCTGCCACGTGACCCAAGCCTTGCAGAATCTCTTCCAGCGGCTTGCCGGAAGCCAGCTGCAGGCCGACTTCACGATTCCTTGAGTACTGGCCGGTACAAGTCAGAATCAAATCGCCCACGCCTGCCAGACCCATGAAGGTCTCGGTTTTGGCGCCCAGCGCCACACCAAAACGTGTGATCTCGGCCAGGCCACGGGTAATGAGCGCGGCGCGGGCGTTGTTGCCGAAGCCCATACCATCGCTAATGCCAGCGGCAATCGCCATGACATTTTTAACAGCCCCGCCGACGGAAACACCAATCACGTCGGTGCTATTGTAGACGCGCAGATTGCCGCCATGAATCAGATTGGCGGATTCCTGCGCAAATTCGGCATCGTTCGCCGCGAGCGTGACCGCCGTTGGCAGGCCGCGCACCAGTTCTGCTGCGAAACTAGGGCCAGAAAGCGCGCCCCAATGTGCGTCTTGGCCCAATTCTTCCTGTGCAACCTCATAAGGCAGCTTGGTGGAGATAGGCTCCAGGCCTTTATGTGCCCAAACGAGTGGCTTGTTGACGCCGAGTTTTTTGATGCTCTGCAGAATACTGCGAAAACCGGCAGTAGGTACGACGGACAGAATCAGGTCGGCATCTGCCAGCGCTGCGGCCAGATCGTCTTCCACTTGTAAGTTATCGTTGAAGGGAAAGTCGCCCAGATACAATGGGTTTGCGCGCGCTTTGCGCATGCCGGAAACATGGCCGGCGTTGCGCGCCCACAGGCTAACCTTGTGGTTTTGGCTGATTTGCATGGCCAGCGCCGTGCCCCATGCCCCTGCCCCCAGCACCGTTATTTTCGCCATCGGTCACATCCCCCAAAGCTGGCTGCTTTGCACATAGCCGCTTATTCCGCCTGCGTGCTTGATCTTGACCCAGCCATTTTTATTATCCGCCACCAGCTCTACCGCCACATCCTTTTCCAGCGTAGCTACCAGTGGTGCATCCGCATTATCCGCCTGGCGCACTGCAGTACTTGCTGTTGCAATCACCATGCGTTTCTGCACCATCTGCTTGGCCTCTACCCAGCTCAAGGTGCCGGCCGCATCGCGGACTTTCAACCACTCTCCAAGGTTAACAATCACTTCCAGCGGGTAGCCTTGAGTGAAGATCAACATTTTTTTAGCTTCTGCGGAAGGCGCATCATAGGTAACCGCCTTGGCAACGAGCACAGCGCGGAAATCAGCCGCCCAAGCGGGGATCACTAGCAGAAAAGAAAACACCAAGCCTAGTAACAGGCTTGGTGTTGCATGTAAATTTGGCTTACGATTGCGCAAAGCAACCTCTGTGGTTAGTTAGCTTGAGCGGCACCGGCAGCTTGCTGTTGCTGCTGCATGTACAGGGCTTCGAAATTGATCGGACTCAGCAGCACCGGCGTAAAACCAGCACGGGTTACCATATCGCTCACTGCCTCACGCGCATATGGGAACAGGATATTTGGGCATGCCACACCTAGGATCATGTCCATATTTTCTTCCGGCACGCCACGGATCACGAAAATACCGCCTTGAGATACTTCCACCAGAAACGCGGTCTTATCGCCGATCTTCGCAGTCACAGTGACTTTCAGCTCTACTTCGTAAATATCCGCATCCAGACGCTGGCCAGCATTGCCCAGTTCCACATTCACTTGCGGCGCAGTACGCTCGGTAAAGATTTGCGGCGCATTAGGCACCTCGATGGAAGCGTCCTTGATATACAGTTTCTCGATACCGAAAGCCGGTTGGTTTTGTGCGCCTTGGGCGGCGTTATTATCTTGTGCCATGATGTCCCTAAAGTTGATGTTTTGGATAAATGAAACAGTGTATTTTAGCCGTGTTTCATGTCGAAAGCATTAAATTATTTCGTCGCCAGCAACGGGTCCAACCCGCCCGCCATATCTAATGCATGCAGGTCATCGAAGCCACCGATATGCTGATCGTTGATATAGATCTGCGGCACGGTGCGGCGGCCGGTTTTCTGCATCATCTCCTCACGCAGATGCGGCGCGACGTCTACACGAACCTCCTCGATTTCAGTCACGCCTTTGCTGCCCAAAAGGCGTTTGGCGTTGATACAGTAAGGACAAACCGCTGTCGTATACATCACTATTTTAGCCATGCTGCTACCCTTTCACCACCGGCATTTTTGCCTCTACCCACGCATCTAGCCCGCCGCTCAAGTTGTTCAGCTGCGTAAACTGCTGTGCCTGCAAAATACTGCAAGCCGTTTTGGCACGCATACCGCGCTGACAATTGACCAATATGGGCTTGTCCTTGTACTTTTCGATTTCCTTAATACGGCCAGCTAATTCTGCCACCGGAATGTTTTTGGCACCTTGAATATGTCCCGCCGCAAATTCCGCCGCATCGCGCACATCCAGCACCAGCGGTTTGCTGCGATTTAGCAGCATCAACGCTTCGGTCACCGAAATATTGGGCGCGCCACCGGCACGCCTTTCCAGTAATGGCCATAGCAAAGCCAGCCCGGAACCGATTGCCAGGCCAATCAACAAAGCGTTTTCTTTAATGAACTCCAAAATTACTCCTTCTTGCACCTTAAATTCGGGCATTTCTCCCAAATTTCAAGCGAATCATTCACCGAAATATCTTCTCGCCATTATAATGGATGCTTGGCTGAATTTTAGATAGATTGTGACCCCATCATGCAAATTACCCCTGTTATTCTGCTTATCCTGGATGGTTTTGGTTATCGCGAAGAATCCAAGGACAACGCCATTGCGCTGGCACACACCCCGAATCTGGATGCATTGAAAGCGAACTTTCCGAACACGCTGATCAATGCGTCCGAGCATTATGTCGGCCTGCCGGACGGGCAAATGGGGAACTCCGAGGTGGGGCACCTCAATATCGGCGCAGGCCGTATCGTGTTTCAGGATTTCGAGCGCATCAACAATAGCATCAGCAGCGGTGAGTTCTTCCAGCACCCTGAACTGCTGAAGGCCTTGCGCAACCTGAAAGCCACCGGCAAAGCCTTGCATATCTTCGCCTTGCTATCAGACGGCGGCGTGCATAGCCATCAGGATCATATCCATGCCATGCTGGACTTTGCCGCCAAGGAGAATCTCGATAAAGCCTATGTACATGCCTTCCTGGATGGCCGCGACACGCCACCCAAAAGCGCGGCGGCTTATATCGACAAACTGGAAGCGCACATCAAGAAAATCGGCACCGGCAAGATCGCCAGCATCAGTGGCCGCTTCTACGGCATGGATCGCGACAAACGCTGGGAGCGTGTCGATGCCGCTTACACCATGGTCACCGAGGGCGTGGGCGAGTTTATGGACGACAGCGCTGCTGAAGCATTGCAGGATGCCTACGCACGCGGCGAAACCGATGAGTTTGTGAAATGCACCGTGATTCGCGACCCGCACGAAGCACCGATCAAGCTGGAAGACGGTGACTGCGTCGTATTCATGAACTTCCGCTCCGACCGTGCGCGGCAAATCACCCACGCCTTGCTGGCCGAGGATTTTGACGGTTTCCATCGCCGCCATGTGCCCAAGCTTTCCGGTTATTTCACGCTGACGCAATACGACAGGAAAGAAGTGAAAGCCGTGCCGATTTTCCCGCCGTTCACGGTCAAGAACACGCTGGGCGAACATTTGCAGAACTTGGGCCTGACGCAATTGCGCATTGCCGAAACCGAGAAATATCCGCATGTCACGTTCTTCTTTAACGGCGGTGAGGAAAAAGTGTTCGAGGGCGAGGACCGCATCCTGGTACCTTCGCCAAAAGTGGAAACCTATGACATGCAGCCGGAAATGAGCGCGCCAGAAGTCACCGACAAGCTGGTGGAAGCGATTTTGAGCAAGAAATACAACACCATCATCTGCAACTACGCCAACTGCGATATGGTGGGCCATACCGGCAGCCTGCAGGCCGCCATCAAAGCTGTTGAAACACTGGATGCCTGTATTGGCCGCGTGGTGAGTGCCATGCAGAGTATCGGCGGCGAAGTCATTATCACCGCCGATCACGGCAACGCCGAGATGATGGTGGACTACGCCAACCACCAGCCTCATACACAGCACACCACCAACGTGGTGCCGATGCTGTATATCGGTCGGTCGGCCAAACTGGCCGATACCGGCGCGCTTTCTGACCTGGCGCCAACCCTGCTGCATATGATGGGTGTTGCACAGCCCAGCGAAATGACCGGGCGCAGCCTGATTACATTCGCTTGAGCCCCCAGCCGCGATGCTCAGGGTTTTGCTGATACTGCTGATGCTGGGCTTTAGCCTGCCCGGCATTGCGGCAAAGAAAATCGAAGCCGCCAAGGAAGATCTGAGCGAGGTTAAAGCCAGGATCGAATCGCTGAAGAAGGAGCTGGATTCCAGCCAGGCCGCTCACAAGGACGCCACGGACGCACTGAAGGAATCGGAAACCGCCATCAGCCAGGCCAACAAAAAACTGCGCGAAATCACTCAGCAGCAACGCCAGAACCAAGCCAAGCTCGATTCGCTGAAAAAAGAATCGCTCAGCCTGAATGACAAATTAAGCTTGCAGCAAAAACAGCTGGGCGAGTTGCTCTACCGGCAGTACACCAAAGGCAGCCAGAGCTATGCGCGCCTGATGCTGCAGAACAAAAGTCCCAGCCAGATTACGCGTGACGTGAAATATTTCCGCTACATCGCCCAGGCGCGTGCCGAGCTGATTGGCGAAATGCACGGTAATCTGGACAAGCTAAAAGCGCTCGATTTGGAAACCAAAACCGCGCTGCAAGAGGTGACCGAACTCAAGAGCCAGCAGGAAACCGAGCGCAAAACCTTGCAAGAACAAAAGGCGGAAAAGGCCAAGGTCGTAAAAACGCTCTCCACCAAGATAGCCAGCACCAAGGAGCAGATCGACAAGCTGAAGCGCGATGAGAAAAATCTCTCCAACCTGGTGGAAAGACTGGCAAAAATCATTCCGCCCAAACCTAAAAAGAAAAAGGCAAAAAGCGTAAAACCTACGCCCGGAAAAGCGCCAGAGGAAGAATCCACACCAGAAAACACTGTGGTTGCCACCAACCAGCAGCTTCCCGCCAACGATTTGGACGGTGAGTTTGCCAAGCTGCGCGGCAGGCTGCGGCTGCCGGTGCGCGGCGAAGTCACCAACCGCTTTGGCAGCGCGCGCGCCGATACCGGCGTCACCTGGAAAGGCCTGTTCATCCGCGCCAGCGGCGGTAGCGAGGTCAAAGCAGTGGCTGATGGCCGCGTGGTGTTTGCCGACTGGATGCGCGGCTTTGGCAACCTCATCATCCTTGACCACGGTGACGGCTACATGAGCCTGTACGGCAACAACCAGGCTGTGCTCAAAGGTGTGGGCGACGAGATCAACAGCGGCGACACCATCGCCAGCGTGGGCAACAGCGGCGGCAATGAAAGTGACGGCTTGTATTACGAGCTGCGCAAAAACTCCAAACCGTTCGACCCGCTTGGCTGGAGCAGCCTGCGCTAGCGCAAGGCCTTTGCTTCAAAGCCACGCGCCTTCATTAGCAAAAGCATGCCTCTGGAAACCGTATCCAGATTGGCTTCCAAAGCATCTGTTTTTACAATGAAGGCGCGTACGTGAGATCAGGCAACAAAAAAGCGCGCCGAGGCACACTTTTGGCTTTTCAAGCAAACTAAATTATTTCTTGGCTTCTTCTACCGGGGCTGCAGCCTCTGCCGGAGCGGCTTCAGCTGGAGCTGCGGCAGGCGCTTCGCCGGGGATGGTTGGCAGTGGAGTGTTCGCACGGGCTTCGGCGTACATCTTGTCCAGTTCTTCTTGCGTTCTGGTAATACCCTCCACTCGCTCTTCCGGTGTGGGCACATAACCACCTGGCTCTGCGGCAGCAGGTGCTGCAGCTGCCGGCTCGGCCGCAGCCGGGGCACTGGCTTCAGGTGCCGATGCGGGTTCTGCAGGTGCTTCGGCTTTCTCGCCACAAGCGGTTAACAATAGTGCTGCCAGGATTGCGGATACACTCCAAAATTTCATAGATACTCCCAAAATAATCATTCATGTCAAAAATACAGCGGCTTGGCTTCGAAAGCCCCTACAGGTAACTAGCAAAAAACAGGCCATGCCTTAGATAGGGGCGATGCAGGGGTTTTCAAGGGGAAAAACAGGCGGATGTGAAAAATATCGTGCTACGTTCAAGCGCGCAAATTCGTCAGAATTCGGTCGCCCGCAGCGTAAGCCTGCACCTCGTAAGGACTGTTGCGATACCCATGGCGGCATGACCACACATAGTGCCAGATGGTCATTCCGGCAAGATATTGCGCCACATGCATCAGCTCGTGCCCCAACAGCGCCATGCCCTGCGGCGTGCCTGGCTGATATGCACCGGCGCGCAGGTAAATGCGGTTGTAGAGAACCACTGCGCACATATCGCGCCGCAGCCAGAAAGGCACGCGCCCATCGATAATGCGTGCGGCTTGCAGCACATCGCTGCCAAAATACGGGGCAAAAACAGTGCGTTCGTGCACCGTTAATGAGCGTGCAATAATCATTCGCCTATCATGTGCATCAGCACGCGCCGCGTCATGGCCTCGTGCCTGTGCTCGAATAGGAAAATGCCCTGCCATTGACCAAGCGCGACTTTGCCGTCTATCACGGGAATCGATAAGCTGGTTTGAGTCAAGGCCGTGCGCACGTGCGCTGGCATGTCGTCCGGGCCTTCGGTGGTGTGGATAAACAGCTTGTCGCCATCGGGCACCAGACGGTTGAAGAACGCTTGCAAATCCACCAGCACGTCGGAATCATAGTTCTCGTTGATCATCAAACTGGCGGAAGTGTGCTGGATATAGAGCGTGAGCAGGCCGGTGGAGATGCCTTGCTGATTGGCCCATTGCACCACTTGCGGCGTGATGTCGTAAATGCGGCGACCTTGCGCCTTGACGATGATTTGTTGGGTGAACTGCCGCATGAAATGCCCCTTTTTTGCTGATGCGATATAAAAACGATGCCCCGGAAACCGCATGGATATTGGCCTCCGGGGCATTATAAATTCTGCCCGGTTTAAAATCTACCAGTAGAACGGGTAGCCGTAATGCAAGCCCCAACGGAAACGTGGCCCATACCAAGGTCCATAAGGGTGATAATAAGGGTTGCCATAGAAATCATAGTACTCGTTATACCTTAGCGCACGCTCGCGCTGCAGTTGTTTCATCGCCGCGCGTTTTTCCTGCTCACGCTTATTGATTTCATCCGCGATGGCGTTTTGCTTGGCTTTTTCATTGCTTTCCTGAATATATTCCAGCACTTTCAAATCCACGCCCTGCTTGCTCAACTCCAGTATCTGCGCCGCTGTCAGGTCGTAGCGCGAGTTGCTGGTTTTGATTTTTCCGATAACCTCATCCGGCGTTTTTCCGGTTTTGCTGTCTTGCGTCAGCTCGTCCAGCGTATAAGTCGCCACGGCTGGCGGCATCAGCGCTGCCAGCTCTTCCGGCGTAATGCGATCCACCTGACCTTGTTGACCGTTTGTGGTAGCGCAGCCGCCAAGCATGGCAAACATGACAGCCAATAAAAACACTGAGATAAGCTTCATTTTAGCCTCTCTTTTTTGCACGCCGCGGGGTAAGCGCAGGGGATGCTTTTGCCAGGCTTTCATCAAACGTGTGCCGCGTGTTTTGATACAGCCCCAATACTTTCTTTACATACGCTTTGGTTTCGCGATAAGGCGGCACACCGCGGTATTTATCCACCGCGCCTTCGCCCGCATTGTATGCTGCTACTGTTAACGCAACATCGCCGCGAAAGTATGACAACAACCAGCGTAAATATTTCACGCCGCCCTTGATGTTCTGGCTGGCGTTATAGGCGTTCTTCACATTAAAGCGCTCTGCAGTCGCGGGAATCAGCTGCATCAGGCCGTGCGCATCCGCGTTGGATTTGGCGTTCACTTTGAAATTGGATTCTGCGGTAATGATAGACAGCACGAGTTTTGGATCCACCTTGTGCCACTCGGAAATATTGTGCACCAGATCCACCACCCAACGCTTGCCTTTCGGCAAATTGGCGATATAAGCATCGATGGCGGGGGAACCTTCGGAAACAGCTTGAGGCATACTGCCTTTTTCGGGTGCAACTGCTCCCATTACGCATGGCGGGGTGTCCTGAGTACGAATCTCAATCGTCTCCAGCATCTTCTGCGCTTCGAAGTGGCCATGCGTCGCTGCGATACCAAACAGGTTAGCCGCATAGTCACGATTGGGTGGCACCCCACGTCCGAAAGCATATAACATACCCAGTCGGTAGGTGCCTTCTGCACTACCATAACGCGCCGATTCGCAATACAGATTGGCCGCCTCCCATGCAGCGTTTGGGTCGTCTTCAGCCATTTTGACGCTTGCCCGCTCCAGCATATCCTTGATCAGGGGCGGCTCGTTATCGAAGGTCTCCAACTCGGCCTGTGTATAGGCAAAAGCCGCACTGCTGTTCAGCAGTACGGCAATTAGCCAACACCTGGTACCACGTCGGGCCATTGGTTTCCTTTTGTTCAGGCTTTTTTCACGCCTTTAGTTCGCTTTGGTAAAGGTCATTCTACCGCCTTTATAATCTACTGTGACTACATCTTTGGCTGCAAAATTCCCTTGAAGGATTTCTTTTGCCAATGGATTCTCGATCTCGCTCTGGATGGCGCGTTTCAGCGGCCTTGCGCCATATACCGGGTCAAAGCCGGCAGCAGCGATTTCAGCTAATGCGGCATCCGTCACGTTCAGCTGCATCTCCATCGCAGCCAGACGTTTCGCCAGCAATTGCAACTGGATATTGGCGATGGATTTCACATGCGCTTCACCCAGACTGTGGAACACCACCACCTCGTCGATACGATTCACGAACTCGGGCCGGAAATGCGTTTTCACTTCACCCATCACTGCCAGTTTTACCACTTGGTAATCCTGATCCGCCATGCTCTGGATCATTTGCGAACCCAAATTCGAAGTCATGATGATGACCGTATTTTTGAAGTCCACCGTGCGGCCTTGACCATCGGTCAGACGGCCATCATCCAGCACTTGCAGCAATACATTGAACACGTCCGGATGCGCTTTCTCTACTTCATCCAGCAGAATCACCGAATATGGCTTGCGGCGTACTGCTTCGGTCAGCGTACCGCCTTCCTCGTAACCCACATAACCCGGAGGCGCGCCAATCAAGCGTGCCACGCTATGTTTTTCCATAAATTCGCTCATGTCGATACGAATTAGGTGCTCTTCGGAATCGAACAGGAAGCTCGCCAAGGCCTTGCACAGCTCGGTCTTACCTACACCGGTAGGGCCCAGGAACAGGAAGCTGCCATACGGACGGTTCGGGTCACTCAAGCCGGAACGTGAACGGCGAATCGCATCGGAAACCAGCCGCACCGCCTCATCCTGACCCACCACACGTTTGTGCAGCTCATCTTCCATGTGCAGCAGTTTGTCGCGCTCGCCCTGCATCATTTTTGAAACAGGGATGTCTGTCGCACGGCTCACTACCTCGGCAATCTCATCCGCACCTACTTCGGTACGCAACATCTTCGGTTTGGCCTGCGCCTGACTCTCGGCAGTGGCAGCCGCTTTCAGCTGCGCTTCCAGCTGTGGCAGCTTGCCATATTGCAGTTCGGAAACCTTCTGCCAATCACCCTTGCGCTTGGCTTCTTCCATCTGTAATTTAATGCGCTCAATCTCTTCCTTGATATGCGCGGAACCTTGCACCTGCGCCTTCTCGGCTTTCCAGATTTCTTCCAGATCCGCATATTCTTTTTCCAGCGCACGAATCTCATCTTCAATCAGGCTCAAACGTTTCTGCGATGCTTCATCTTTCTCGCGACGCACCGCCTCACGCTCGATCTTCAGCTGAATCAAGCGTCTGTCAAGCTTATCCATGACCTCAGGTTTACTGTCGATCTCCATCTTGATGCGGCTCGCAGCTTCGTCAATCAGGTCAATCGCCTTGTCCGGTAGGAACCGGTCGGTGATGTAACGATGTGACAATTCCGCTGCCGCGACAATCGCCGGATCGGTGATTTCCACGCCGTGGTGCAGCTCGTATTTCTCCTGCAAACCACGCAGGATCGCAATCGTCGCTTCAACAGTCGGCTCGTCCACCAACACCTTCTGGAAACGGCGCTCCAGCGCGGCATCTTTTTCAATGTATTTGCGGTATTCGTCCAAGGTCGTTGCGCCTACGCAATGCAATTCGCCACGCGCCAAGGCCGGTTTTAGCATGTTGCCGGCATCCATCGCGCCTTCTGCCTTGCCCGCGCCCACCATCGTATGGATCTCGTCGATGAACACGATGGTCTGGCCTTCATCCTGCGCCAGTTCTTTCAGCACAGATTTCAGACGCTCCTCAAACTCGCCACGATATTTAGCACCTGCCAACAGGGCGGCCATATCCAGACTCAACACTTTCTTGTTTTTGAGCGAATCAGGCACTTCGCCATTGACGATACGCTGCGCCAAACCTTCCACAATCGCGGTCTTGCCGACACCAGGCTCGCCTATCAGCACAGGGTTGTTCTTGGTGCGACGTTGTAAAACTTGTATCGCTCGACGAATCTCGTCATCACGCCCAATCACCGGATCCAGCTTGCCCATGCGGGCGCGCTCAGTCAAATCCAGTGTATATTTTTTTAAAGCCTCGCGCTGGCCTTCCGCTTCCTGATTGTCCACAGAACCATCACCACGAACCGCATGAATACTGGCTTCCAAGGCAGCCTTAGTCAAGCCGTTTTCTTTCAGCAAGCGGCCTGCTTCGCCTTTATCCTCTGCCAATGCCAGCAAGAACATCTCGCTGGCGATATAAGCATCGCCGCGTTTTTGCGCCAGCTTGTCGGTCACGTTTAAGAGATTATTCAAATCGCGGGAAATCGCCACCTCGCCGCTGGTGTCGGATGAGGTTGGCAAGTTATCCAGCGCGGTTTTCAGGCTGGATTTCAGTGAATTGAGCTGCACGCCCGCATGTGAAAGCAAGGATGCCGTACTGCCATCCTCCTGTTGCAGCAAGGCTTGCAGCAAATGTACCGGCTCAATGGCCGTGTTGTCGTTACCGAGCGCGATGCTTTGCGCATCGGCAATCGCTTGCTGGAATTTAGTGGTCAGTTTATCAAAACGCATGTTTGCTCCCATCAATCTCTAGTTACCGTTAAAGTGGGGCGGCTTGTAAGTTTTTCAATGGTATCAGCAGGCTTATTGCCAACTTTTTAACCTGTATCAAATAATCTGGGTAATATAGCAGGATAAATACGACCAGAGACTATTACTGGGTTTTACTGGCTAATGGATGGAGGGGGTTCAGACGATGCTTCGGCAATTACTGCTTTTGGTTCACTTGCTTTCTGTCATCTCCTGGGTAGGCGGGATGTTCTTCGCCTATTTCTGTCTGCGTCCGGCAGCAGTCGAGACGCTCGAACCGCCATCACGCCTCAAGCTTTGGGTGGCCACGTTCGCGCGCTTCCTGCTTTACATGGCCATTGCCGTGACCTTGATACTTGTATCCGGGATCACCATGCTACTCTCTGTTGGCTTTAAATTCGCACCTTTAGGATGGCACATCATGTTTGCGCTTGGTCTAGTAATGGCCGGGGTGTTCCTGTATATCTACCTCTGGCTGTTCCCGCAACTGCGCAAGCATTGCGCTGTGTCATCCTGGCAGGAGGCTGCTCAAGCCCTAGCCGCCATTCGCAGATTCGTCGGCATCAACATTACTTTGGGTGTAATCATTGTGATTGCCGCCATCTCGGCGCGTTAGCAGAGTTTGATTGTACTACTTGAAAAATCTCGCAACTGGCGGATGACACTGCGTTAATCCACCCTTGCATCACTGCGCGAACTTGTCCTTAATATTCACCATCTGCAAGCCTTCAACAGCCAGGTTCCAGACGAGATAAGGCGTACCTTGATGTTGCAGCAGGAAGGGGTAATCGGCTTTCTGTTTGCTGCTGGCAAGCGTTTGCGGATTGCCCCAGCTTTTGCCTTCATCGTCTGACAGCATGCCCATGATGCTGCTCACCCCATCTTTCTGTTCGCGCCAGACCAGATAGGCTTTGCCTGCCAAGCTAAGCAACGCTGGATGTCCCGCCTGATTGGTGGAGTTGCCAAACAGCTTGGCAGGTGAACTGGCCCAAGCGACGCCGTCCATACGACTATAGTACAGGCCAGGTTTTTTCTCGCTGCCATCGTAATAGGCCATGTGGTAGCCCCACCAATTAACACCTTCACCGCCAGATGACAGTGCCGCACCATGGTGCGGACAGCCATCTATCACCCAATGCCCAAAAGTGGCACGCCTGGGAGCCGCTTCCTGCTTGCCTTCCAGGGCAGGCACTTCAGCTATCATATGATCGCGCTCACTACCTTCAAACACATGTCGCCAAAGCGCTACTACCGTACCATCTGGCTTAGTAGTCGTAACGATACGACAGCACTCGCAGCTGCTATCCGCCAGTTTTTTCTCCGGCTGGAAAGTCGCGCCCTTGTCGGTGGAAACCGCATAGTAAATTGCCGCGCCATCGTACTTCTTGCCCGCTTTTTTGGCAGCTTCCAGATCGCGCTTGTCCACCCACAGCACCGTGATCTCGCCATTGGGCGCGACATGCAACGCATCAAAGCGATGCGTAATCTCGGCTTCGTCCTGATGCACGGTGTAGGGTTTTTCAAACGTTTTGCCACCGTTCACCGAGCGGGCAAACCAGACATAGCCGGAGAATGGTTTTTTCAGCGCCTCCGTCCAGGTGACGTAGAGATTGCCTTCCGGCGAAGCAGCGATTTTGGGCCGCGCCTCGCCATCTGCTCCGATTTTTTGCGGGCTGGGGTTAACCTTCACTGGCGCGGAGAAGGTTTTGCCCATGTCGCGGCTGGCATCCACCAGCACAAAGCCATCCTTGACCCCAGCGCGCCACAGCGTGCCTTGCGTATCGAATACCACACTTACCGCAATCGGCGCGGCTTGCGGCTGATGCTTGGTGTGTTCCTCATGCGCAAACGCACGAATACTGACAAATAAGTATAAGAGCAAAAAAAGTTTTCTCATAATCAATAGTCGAATTTGATGTTAGCGTACCAGGTACGTTGTGGATATGGGTTCGGATTCACGTAATATTTGTAGTTTCCGATGTTATTCACGCCCAATGCGGCCGTCCATCTATCGGTAGCTTTATAGAGCAGCTTGCCGTCAAACACCACATATTTGCTTACTGTTGTACCGTATTTGTTCGGATCCACCGTATTGTAGAGCAGGTTAACTTCTTGTGCCTTGCTATAGCGCCCGGCCAAGCTAAAGGATAGCTTATTATCCACGTGATAAACACCAACCGCAGTAGCACGCCACTCAGGAATACGTGGCTGTGGCTTCCCCTCGGTAAATGGATTCTTATCGTTCTTGATGATTTCAGAATCCACGTAGGTCAAGCTACCTGTAAAATCAAAGCCGTGGATAAATAAATTTTCCATCTGTAGGGCAGTTTCCAAGCCTGCACTGCGAACTTTATCCACGTTTTGGACGCTGCTGATACTAAAGCCCGGAGTGCTGGTGGTATCGGTTTGGGATATTAGTGCATCCTTTTTATCCTCATAAAACAAGGAGGTACGCCACAGACCAGCTTGCAAAATCTTCTCGGCTGAAAGCTCTGCCGAATTAACGTGCTCCGGCTTCAAGTTCGGATCGTTCGCACGCACATTACCCGGTAAACTAATCGTTTGGAACATCTCCGCCACAGTCGGATAACGATATGCTTTGCCATACGATGCCTTCAACAGCCAATCTGAACGTGCTTGATAGCTTAATGCGAGCTTTGGCGAAAAATCGCTTTCACTGCGATCCCGATAATTGAGCTGCCTGAACGCGACCGGATTGGAGATATTGAAATTACTACCATCAAAAGCTTTCCAGCGCTCCCAGCGGCCACCAGCAGTCAGCTTCCAGTCAGGCATGAAACGCCAGGCGTCTTGCAAATACAATGCCTGCGTTTGTGTTTTGCCATATGAATTAGTGCGTAGCGTGCCGTTGTCCGATTTCAGCCAGTTTGCCACATTGAGTGTTTCGGATTCCAGCTCGTAACGGTCAACATGGTAGCCAAAACTCACCTGATGTTCGCTTTTCATATCGCCGCCAGGGCGCCAATCGCCGCGCAGATCCAGAGTTTTCCAACCGGTGCCTTTCCCATCCTGCAAGGTGCCGCCTGGTTTCACCGTACTATCGCCATCATCAAATGCGTTGGTTTGCACTGCCGTACGCACCAGTTCTTTATTTTGCTCATACATGGTCGAAACCACCTCAAAATCCCAATGTCCCTGGGTGTTGGTTTTGAGGGACAAGCCATGCATCCAGTGCGCAGATTCGCTATGACTAGGAGCCGTAGGTGTAAGCGTATAAAAGTTGGAATCGCCCGCAAACCGCACAAAGCGCGTTGTACCGCCGGTGGTAGTGTTATATAGGGTTTGTCCGGAGGCCGTTTTAAGATACCCGTCAACATCCCCATCCGAATCGTTCTGCCAATAGCCTAAGGTATAAGAGCCCTTCATGGTGGGCGTAAAATCATACGCAAGCTTTAGCACAACATTATCCTGCACGGTCGTATCCATGCCGGTCGTTGCGCTCACAATTCGCGCCTGCCCTTGCGGATCGGTATCGCGATAGCCACCGGTTACCAGCGTGGAATTACCCAGATTACCTGCGCCTGTCGTATTGCGCGTCGCAGTTGCAAAAGTTTGTGGATGGCCTTCGCTATCAAGATGATCAACGCTAAGCTGAAAAGATAAATCGTGATATTTATTCCCTATTGAAGCACTCTCGTGATGACCATTGAATGATTCATCCGCCCCGTAAAGCTTGAAATTCTGTGTAAAGAAATCAACCTTGGCATGTGCCTCTAGTTTCTCTGGCATACTGGTCGTGATATTAAGCACCCCACCCGCAGAGTTGCCTGGATATAGCGCAGAAAAAGGGCCATACATCACATCGATACGCTCGATTTGCTCAGGTGAAACCATGCCCCAGCGCGGCGGCGTACTGAAACTGTTATTCAAAAAGTTGGAAAGCAACAAACCATCGGCATACACCGTCGTCTGCGCACTAGCGATCGAACTATTGAGCCGCATCACCAAGATGCCATTGCGATCGCCAATGTAGCGCTCCCGTACGTGGATGCTTGGCAGATACTGCAAGGAACCGGCCGTAGTCACCGAGTTCGCGCTTTCTTCAATCTGCTTTTTGGTGACAGTCTCGACCGTGTTGGGCACATTCTCCGGTACACCTGGCCTGACGGCAGTCACCTCAATCTTTTCTGTTTCCAGATGATCTGCTGAAGCCGGGTTGCCATAAGCCGCAAGCAATAATACCAAAGCCATTTTCTTTTGCATATTCCGCCCTTTCAGCTCAGGTCTTGCGCGCCAGAAATTTGTGATCCGGCACGTACCGCACCAAATCCTGAATCTCGCACTCGAAAAATGCGCAGAGCTTGTCCAGATGATCGGTGACCGTGCTGTAGCCCTGGTTTTTCATCATGCGAAACAAGGTGGTGCGGCTGATACCGGTAGCTTGCGCAATTTCGCTGAGGGTGATTTTGCGGCCCCAGGCCGATTTTTTTGCTTTGATAACTTCTTGAATCTGTATATAAATCATTGAGTTGACTCCAATTTAAACCAGCTCACCGGAAAAATGTGCGAGCGTATATAACAAACCTATCGCCGAGCGATAGCGTGCGGGTGGTTTAAATCAGAGGATGGGGGGCGCCTGTGCAGGCGGGGGCAGTGCGGAGAAATTGCGGAAAACGGGTTGGCTGCTTGCTGCAATCTGCTGGGCTTGTGCGGCCAGCATAGTCACCATTGGCGCGTGAGGCGCCTCAACTGCCGCATCTGTGCTTGGGTTGGCGCAAAATGGACAATGCTCCAGATGATGCGTGAGGCTCTTGGATGAACTTTCACTAATCGGCTTGACGCTGAACTCGGTAGCCAGTTGCTTGCCTTTGGTGGTAGTCACCTGAATGGTCACTTTCTTGCCATCACTGGTACACACTTGCTGCATAAAAGAATTGATGCCGCTTTGTGCTGCCAAGGCATGCGAGATGCCAGGTGCAAGCGATGCAAACAACACCGCGAACATCGCGATTTTGCTCACCAAGCGGAATAATTTTTGTGACAACATCCTGCTAGTTTAGCATTTTTGGTTAAAATGCCATAACTTTTAACGGGAGCAATCATGGCTTTAGGCGGTTTATGGGCGTTGTTGGATGACATCGCCACCATGCTGGACGATGTTTCGGTAATGACGCAAGTGGCGGCAAAAAAGACTGCTGGTGTGCTGGGCGATGACCTGGCGCTGAACGCGCAGCAGGTCACCGGCGTGGATTCCTCGCGTGAACTGCCAGTCGTATGGGCGGTGGCCAAAGGCTCCTTCGTCAACAAGCTCATTCTGGTGCCTGCCGCGCTAGGCATCAGCTATATCGCCCCTTGGCTGATCATGCCCTTGCTAATGATCGGCGGCGCCTTCCTGTGTTTTGAAGGCGTGGAAAAACTGGCGCACAAGTTTCTGCATAAACACGAGGTCGAAACACACGAAGCCGAAATCAAGCAGGCAATTGAAGACCCGAACGCCGATCTGGCGGCGCTGGAAAAAGAAAAAATCAAAGGCGCGATTCGCACCGACTTCATCCTCTCTGCCGAGATTATCGTAATCGCGCTCGGCAGCGCCGCCGCAAGCCACGCCAGCTTTGCCCAGCAAGCCGCGGTGGTTTCGCTCATCGCACTCATCATGACCGTGGGCGTATATGGTTTAGTGGCCGGCATCGTCAAGATGGATGACCTTGGCCTGTGGATGATGCTGCGCAAAGGCAACAGCGTATTCAAGCAAATCATCCGTAAAATCGGCCAATGGCTACTTGCTATCGTGCCTTATCTGATGCGGGTCTTGAGCTTTTTGGGCACTGCGGCGATGTTCCTGGTTGGCGGCGCGATTCTCACGCATGGAATTCCTGTGCTGCATCTTTGGGTGGAGCATTTCGGGCTATGGTCAATTTTGCTTAACGGCTTGATTGGCATTGTCGCCGGTGCCATTTGCCTGGCCATATTCAGCGCCGGACAAGCTGTTTTCAAAAAGAAATAACCCTCGCGCGCGTTCATTAGCAAAACAAATGCCCTGGAAGCCAAGATGGATGCGGCTTGCAGGGCAATGATTTACATAATGAATCAGATATTGATTTTGAGATGCACGTTGACCTGGTCCCCCGCGCCGAATTTCTCTTTCTTGCGTACATCGGCCTTCACCGGCAAAATGTAAGCTCCCAGCTGCGATGCGGGGAAAATCGAGGTCTCCCAACGGGTGTTGCCTACCGTCACCAGCACACGCACCGCACCCCAGCCGCGCTGCTTTTCGTGCATGTGCTCGTTAAAGTATTTGATCTCTTCCGATTTGTCTTGCGGCAAAGTGATGAAATGCCAGGAACCTTTTTCCGCCTGCCAGAGCCAGCATTTGCCGGTAAACTCAAAGCTTAAATCAAGCATTATTCGTCATCCGAAAAACGCTCTTCTTTAAAGGGGTCAGCATCATTGTGATAACCCCGCACTTCCCAAAAACCGGGGCGGTCGTTCGCATGCAGCTCGATGGCCTTGAGCCATTTCGCGCCTTTCCAGGCATAGCGTTTGGGCACTACCATGCGCGCTGGCCCGCCGTGGTCACGCGTCAGCAACTGACCGTTCCATTGATGCGCTACCAGCACATCATCGTCCAGCAGGGCTTCGATAGGTAGATTGGTGGTATAGCCGTCGTAGCCGTGCATGGTGGCGAACCTGGCGGTTTCCAGCGGCTTGGCCAACGCCAGCAAATCACGCACCCGCACGCCACGCCATTGCATGTCGAGCTGGCTCCAGCGCGTCACGCAATGAAAATCGGACACATCGTCGATTTGCGGCAAGGCCTGAAAGGCCGCCCAGTCCAGATTAAGCGCGTTCTCCACCAGGCCAAACACCTGCAACTTCCACTCTGCGGTGCCTATCCACGGCTTGATGCCCATATCCAGAATCGGGAAATTCTTGACCTGCGTCTGCCCGGCCGGAATGCGCGGATTCTCGCCGACCTTGCCGGGCTTGCTGCCCTTTTTGGCTAGGCCGATTTTCCCTTCGATGAGTTTTTTCCAGTCAGGCATCTTTCTTCGCTTTTAGCGCATCCTGCTTGAAGCTATCCCATAACAAAAGCGCTACGCCCACACACACCGCGCTATCCGCCACGTTGAAGGCAGGCCAGTATAAGTTGTTGATATGAAAGTACAAAAAATCCACCACATAACCCAGCGTCAGGCGGTCATACAAGTTGCCGAGTGCGCCACCCAGCACCAGAGCCAGACCCAGGCAAAACAGTTTTTGCTGCACATGCTTGCGGATAAGATAGCTGATGACAACGACGGCTATGGCTGCCACAGTAGTGAAGAACCAACGCTGCCAGCCGCCTGCATTGGACAGGAAACTGAACGCAGCGCCCTCATTGTGAAAACGCACTAAGTTGAAGAACGAGGTGACGAACTTGCTATCACCCAGCTGAAAAGCGTTCTCAATCAGATACTTGGTGTATAGATCCAGCGCGACGACGATCGCGCTGAGCCCAAACCATCTATGCATGGGAACGTTTTTCGCCATCGCCGAACAGATTGCTCACGCAACGTCCACAAATTGTCGGATGATTAGCATCCGCTCCCACATCGGCGCGATAATGCCAGCAGCGGTCGCATTTCTTGTGCGCGCTCGGTTTCACCAGGATTTTCCTGTCGCTTTCTTTAGCTACCTTATAGACTTTGGCATCCGAGGTAATCATGACGAATTTCAGGTCATCTCCCAAAGCGGCCAGCGCGTCATGCACATCTCTATCTGCATGGAATTCCAGTTCCGCCTGCAGTGAAGAACCTACTGTGCCAGACTCGCGCAGTTTCTCGATTTCCTTCTGCGCATCGCTACGGGCAGAAACTGCTGCCTGCCAAGCCAATATCTGCGCAGCTTCCAGGCCATGCGCCGGAAGTGTGTACCATTCCTCTTCGAACACTGTCGTCTCGTCACTCACTTTCAGCGTTTGCCAGATCTCATCGGCGGTAAAGCTGAGAATTGGCGCGGTCAGGCGCATCAGGCAGTGCGTGATGTGGTACAGCGCGCTCTGCGCTGCACGGCGTGCGTGTGAGTTCTCACCACTGGTATAGAGGCGGTCTTTCAGAATGTCGAGATAGAAACCGCCCAATTCTTCCGAGCAGAAGCTGACAAATTTCTGCACGGCCAGGTGGAATTCGTAGCGCTCATAATCGGCCGTAATATCGGACTGCAACTTATCTGCCAGATACAAGGCATAACGGTCGATACTCAGCATGTCCGCCGGTTTCAGCAAGTGCTTACTCGCATCAAAGTCTGCCAGGTTAGCCAGCAGGAAACGCAAGGTATTGCGGATGCGGCGGTAGCCCTCCGCCACACGTTTCAGAATCTCGTCGGAAATCGTCAGCTCGCCGGAATAGTCGGTAGACGCCACCCAAAGACGCAAGATATCCGCGCCGTAAGTGTCCATCACCTTCTGCGGCGCCACCACGTTGCCTTTGGATTTGCTCATCTTGTGGCCGCTGCCATCCACCACAAAACCATGTGTCAACAAGGCTTCATAAGGTGCACGCCCATCGATGGCGCAGCCCGTTAACAACGAGCTTTGGAACCAGCCGCGATGCTGGTCGGAGCCTTCCAGATACAGATCCGCCGGATGCTGTAACTCGGCACGCTTTTTCAGCACGGCAGCGTGCGTTGCGCCGGAATCGAACCAGACATCTAGTGTATCGGTGACTTTTTTGTACTGGTCAGCATTGGCAGGCGCATGTTTGTTCAGGAAAGCCGCGCCCTCCAGACTGAACCAGGCTTCGATGCCTTGCTGTTCCACTTGTTTACAGACGATTTCCAACAGTTCCAGCGTTTGCGGATGCGGCTCACCGGTCTCTTTATGCACAAAGAACGGCATTGGCACACCCCAGTTGCGTTGGCGCGACACGCACCAATCCGGGCGGTTCTTGATCATCGCCTCCAAGCGCGCACGGCCCCAGCTTGGGTAGAACTGCGTCGCATCCACCGCTTTGTTGGCATACTCGCGCAAGCTGATGCCCACGGCATCTTCCTGTAGCATACCGATGAACCATTGGTGCGTCGCCAGTTGCATCAGTGGCGTCTTATGGCGCCAGCAATGCGGAAAGCTATGTTGCAAGCGCGCGCTGGCCAGCAAGGTACCGTTTTCCTGCATCACATTCAGGATAACCTTGTTTGCCTCCTGACGCGGCAGGCCGCGAATCGCTGCCAGCTCGACCAATTCGCTGTTGAAGAATTTACCATCGCCACCAATCAGTACGCGTGGTTTTTCCAGCGGATAATTGGCGCGCATCACCAGCCAGTCGTCGTTACCGTGTGCGGCGGCGGTATGCACCAGGCCGGTACCGGCATCGGTGGTCACATGCTCGCCACAAATGATGGGCACCTGGCGGTTATCGAACGGGTGTTGCAGCATCAAACCCCTGAGTTTTCCACCCTGGCTGGAAGCCAATCTGGATGCGCCTTCCAGGTCATAGCGTTTTAATGTGTTTTCCACCAGCTCATGTACTAAAATCAGCAAGCCTTTATCGGTTTGCATCAAGTCGTACTCAAGCTCCGGGTGCACACTCACCGCTTGGTTGGCGGGCAATGTCCAGGGCGTGGTCGTCCAGATGACTGCGAAAGCGTCGCCTTTTACCTCGACACCAAATGCCTTGCTCAAGGCCGCGTTATCCACCACCTTAAAGCCGACATCAATGGCAGGCGAATTCACGTCCTCGTACTCAACTTCGGCTTCCGCCAATGCTGAACCGCAATCCACGCACCAATGTACCGGTTTGGAGCCTTGATACAGGTAGCCGTTCTCGTAAATCTTGCCGAGGGCGCGCATGATGTCGGCCTCAGTGCCGAAATCCATGGTCAGGTATGGGTGATCCCAATCGCCCAATACGCCCAGACGGATGAAATCCTTTTTCTGCTTTTCCACCTGCTCAGCGGCGTAGGCACGGCACAATTCGCGGAACTTGGCAGGGTCGATATTCTTGCCATGGTTCTTTTCCACCACCAGCTCAATCGGCAGGCCGTGGCAATCCCAGCCCGGCACATAAGGCGCATCAAAACCCGCCATGGTTTTGGATTTAACGATGATGTCTTTGAGAATCTTGTTAACGGCATGGCCAATATGAATGTCGCCATTGGCGTAGGGCGGGCCATCATGCAGAATGAACTTCTTTGCGCCTCTACGCGCCTTGCGGATACGCTCGTAAAGTTTTTTATCTTGCCACTGTTTTAGCCACGCAGGTTCACGCTTGGCCAAATCGCCGCGCATCGGAAAGCTGGTTTCCGGCAGGTTCAGTTTATATTTTGAGTCTTTGTTTTCGTCGGTCATGTCTTATTGCTTAAAAAAATTTCTGGCCACTGCTATATCGTCGGCAATCTGCGCCTTGAGTGCATTCAGACTGTCAAACTTCCGCTCATCGCGAATTTTCTGCAGGAATTCCACACGGACGTGCTGACCGTACAAATCCCCGTCGAAATCAAACACATGTGTTTCCAGCAGCAGTTTTGGAATGCCCTCGATGGTTGGCCGTACACCCAGATTGGCGATTGCGTTCAAACCTTGTAATTTTACTGCATAAACGCCGGTTAAGGCAGGCCGCTCGTGCCGCATGTGGATATTGGCCGTCGGGAAGCCGAGCTCACGCCCTCTTTTGGCACCATGCACGACCTTGCCGCTGATGATGTAATGACGTCCTAACAGACGCGATGCGAGTACTAAATCGCCTACTGCCAAGGCCTCGCGTACACGTGTGCTGGAAACGCGCGCGCCATCGAGATCAACACGCGGCATCGGAATCAAGTCAAAACCATGCGCTTTAAAATCATCCACAGTACCGGCACGCTTGGCGCCGAAGCGAAAGTCTTCACCCACCAAAATCGTGGTCGCATTCATTTTCTCGCGCAAAATGTGCAAAAAATCTTGTGCGGAAATCGCGGCAAATCGTTGATTGAAGGCGCAGACAAACATCTTTTCGACACCCGCAGCCTCAAGTAGCTCCAGCTTCTCCCGCAGTGTAGTCAACCGCGCGGGCGCATTTTTCGGTGAGAAAAATTCGCGCGGATGGGGCTCAAACGTCATTACCGCAGGTATCTTGCCAGCCTTGGAAGCAGTCTCTAGCAATCGTTTCAGCAATGCCTGATGCCCAAGGTGCATGCCATCGAAATTGCCGATGGTCAACGCGAGCGGCGGGCATGGCGATGCTGGAAAATGGCGAAAAACCTGCATCACACACTCACACGTTTGCTGAAGTCACGCGGCCGGAAACCTAGCGCATACAACGCAGCAAAATACACCACTGCGCCTGCTACCACCAACAAGGAAATCCAACCTAATTTCACTGCTGTGCGCATATGCAACCAATCACCTGCCAGATTGGAGATGTAATACAAAGCCAGCGCCATTAACGACAATGCAGCAAGCAGTTTTGCATAGAACACAAACCAGCCTGGAAGCGGCTTATAGACTTGATGGGCGCGCAAATGATAGTACAAAAGCCCCGCGTTGACACATGCGCCCAGGCCAATCGCCAGCGCCAAACCGGCATGATGGAGGCCAAAGCTAAACACGAACAGCAGGTTCATCAGTTGTGTCAGTACCAGCGTAAAAATGGCGATCTTGACCGGTGTCTTGATGTTTTGCCGTGCATAAAAACCGGGAGCCAGCACCTTGACCATAATCAAGCCAAGCAAGCCAACGCTATATGCAACAACCGCCTGTCGTGTCATCTCGACATCCAGCATGCTGAACTTGCCGTAATGAAACAGGCTGGCGACCAAAGGTAGCGACAATACCGCCAATGCAACCGCTGCTGGCGCGGCCAGCAGAAAAGTCAGGCGCAAGCCCCAATCTAGCAATTGGCTGTATTCATCCTCTGTACCTTTACCTTCGTTTTTTTGGCCATCTTTTTTTTCGGCAAATGCTTTGGATAAACTCGGCAGCAGAATTGTCCCCAGCGCCACACCCAAGACACCAGTGGGGAACTCCATCAACCTGTCCGCATAATAGAGCCAGGACACACTGCCCGTCTGCAGGAAGGAAGCGAAAATATTGTTGAGCACGATCGAGATCTGCGCAACGGAAACCCCGAAGATTGCTGGCCCCATCAGTTTCAGGATACGCCTGACGCCTTCGTCCTGCCAATTCAGTTCATAACGCGGCACCAGGCCCAGTTGGCGCAAATACGGCCATTGAAACAACAACTGCAGAACACCACCAACGAATACCGCCCATGCCAACACACGGATGGAATTATCAAAATACGGCGCGATAAACAATGCCGCCACGATAAAGGAGACATTCAGCCAAACCGGCGTGAACGCCGCAATCTGGAACCTGCTGTAGGTATTGAGCACTCCGCCGGCAAGCGACACCAGCGAGATAAACAGAATATAAGGGAAAGTGATGCGCAACAGCTCGACAGTGAGCTCGAACTTACCCGGCTGATGCACAAAGCCAGGCGCAGTCAACCCAACAATCAACGGTGCCGCCAGCATGCCCAGTATCGTCACCACCAGCAGGAACACCCCCATCAGACTAGCAACATGGTTAATGAGATTGTGCGTTTCGTCCTGTGTACGTTTGGTCTTGTATTCGGCGAGGATGGGCACAAAGGCTTGCGAGAACGCACCCTCCGCAGAAACGCGGCGCAGCAGATTGGGAATCTTGAACGCAACAAAGAATGCATCTGTTGCCAATCCTGCACCAAAAATGCGTGCAATCAGCGTATCGCGCACAAACCCCAGAATGCGCGACAAGAAAGTCATGCTGCCGACACCGGCTAGCACTTTGAGCAGATTCATGCTGAAAACAATGAGGCAAAAAACATAGCCGCGATTCTAGCATGCCAACCACGTTTTTTTGGGCAAAAACGCTAAGTAATTACTTGCAAATCTCATTAAAAAACACTAATATACGCGGTTTCGTTTTTAGCTAACCAAGTAACAGGACAACAAACACATGGCAAATACCGCACAAGCCCGCAAACGCGCGCGCCAATCCGTGAAAGTGAATGCGCACAACGCCGCTTTGCGCTCCACTTTGCGTACTGCAATCAAAAAAGTGATCAAAGCTGTTGAATCCGGCGACAAAGCGGCCGCTGCAGCCGCTTTTAACGAAAACGTAGGTGTAATCGACCGCATTGCAGATAAAAAAATCATTCACAAAAACAAGGCAGCTCGCCATAAAGCGCGCTTGAGCGCAGCGATTAAAGGCATGAAAGGCGATGCCGCTGTTGCTAAATCTGCCAAAGCAGCACCAAAAGCTGCGCCAGCGAAAAAAGCGGCGGCGCCTAAAAAAGAAGCTGCACCTAAAGCGGCTGCAAAACCAAAAGCAGCACCTAAAACCAAAAAAGCAGCTGAGTAATACCGGCATCTCAAATAAAAAGCCTCGCAAATGCGAGGCTTTTTTGTTTCTCAAGCAAAACGGCGCTTACTCACCGATATGCAACTCGCTACGCGCAACCAAGGCCTGATTAAGCACATCTTCCACCTTGTCGCCCAACATCGTAAAGTGGCCCATTTTGCGCGCCATGCGCGGTTCTTGCTTGCCATACAGATGCAGCTTCAAAGCACCATGCTGGAACGCCTTATTCCATGCGGGTTCCAGGGCGGCGTTTTTCTCTCCATGAAACCAGCTATCGCCCAAAATGTTTACCATCACCGCCGCGCTGTGTTGATGCGCGCTGCCTAAGGGCATGCCGGTGATGATGCGCACTTGCTGTTCGAACTGACTGGTAACGCACGCATCAATGGTGTAATGGCCGGAGTTATGCGGACGCGGCGCGATTTCGTTGAGCAGCAATTTGCCACCCACCACGAACATTTCCACACCTAAAATACCCACATAATTCAATTTGGTCGCCAGCTGCTTGGCCAGTTCCTGCGCCTTGGCTTTCTGGACCTCACTAACGCGCGCAGGCACGATGCTGATGTCCAAAATGCCGTTAAGGTGCTTGTTCTCCGCCGTTGGGAAAGCCGCGATATTGCCTTGCGCATCACGCGCCAGCACCACGGAAAGCTCGCAATCCAGCGCCAGCATTTTTTCCAACACGCAGACTTCTTGCTTAAAGTTGTTGAAAGCAGCCACCGCTTCGGCATGGTTGGCAACCCGCGCCTGACCTTTGCCATCATAGCCAAAACGCGCCACTTTCAGCACCGCGGGGTACATGTCGCCATCCTGCGGAATATCCTCGGCCTTTTCCACCGCCACAAACGGGCCAACCGGCAAGCCGTTATCGCGGAAAAAGCTCTTTTCCTTCACGCGATATTGCGCGATGGAAACCGCTTCTGCACTGGGATGCACTACCGTATGCTGCGCTAAAAACTTGAGTGTTTCCGCGGGTACATTTTCGAACTCGGTAGAGATTGCCGCACAAGTCTGCGCCATTTGCGCCAAGGCAGCTGTATCATCGTAATTGGCGCACAAATGCACATCGGCAATCTTGCCCGCCGGGCTGTTCTTATCCGGATCCAGCACCGTGACTTTATACCCCAGCTCATGGGCTGCGATCACGAAGAATCTGCCTAATTGGCCGCCGCCGAGCATGCCGAGCATGGCTGGGGCTGAAATCATTTTGTTATCACTCATATTTCTTAAGGCTTTTCAGAAAGCGTCATTGCATGCACTTTCTCGCTTTGTTTTTTACGGAAATCCGCCAATTTCTGTGCCAAAGCCGCATCGTGGTTCGCCAAAATGGATACCGC
The DNA here is from genome assembly GCA_044228125.1 of Methylophilus sp. GTDB lineage: Bacteria > Pseudomonadota > Gammaproteobacteria > Burkholderiales > Methylophilaceae > Methylophilus. The sequence goes on along the minus strand of JBGAVM010000001.1, from coordinate 17,067 downwards.
AAACAAGCCCGCATTAGCCGCACCCGCCTCGCCAATCGCAAACGTTGCCACCGGAATACCTTTGGGCATTTGCACGATGGATAGCAAGGAATCCTGGCCTTGCAGGTGTTTGCTAGGCACGGGTACGCCCAGCACCGGTAGTGTGGTCTTGGCAGCCACCATGCCCGGCAAGTGCGCTGCACCGCCTGCACCGGCGATAATCACCTGATAGCCGTTCTTGGCGGCGTTCTCGGCAAAGTCGAACATCAAATCCGGTGTGCGGTGTGCCGAAACCACTCTAGCCTCGTAGGCTACGCCAAAATCCGCCAGCATCTGCGCTGCCAGTTTCATTGTAGGCCAATCGCTATCCGACCCCATGATAATTGCTACTAAAGGTTGACTCATTGTTATCCCTCTTACATCAAAATCAGGCTGTCCCTGTGAATGAGTTCTGGCTCATCCACATAGCCTAAAATCGCTTCAATCTCGTTGCTTGGCTTGCGCATTATCCGCGCGGTTTCGGCAGACGAATAGTTCACCAGCCCGCGCGCAATCTCTTTACCCTGAGCATCCAGACACGCAATCACATCGCCGCGCTCGAACTGCCCTTGCACCGCCATCACGCCAATTGGCAGCAGGCTTTTGCCGCCTTGGGTCAGCACTTTTACGGCGCCATCGTCCAGCACTACGCCGCCGCCCACGCGCAAATGATCCGCCAGCCACTGCTTACGCGCGGCGGTCTTCATCTGCGTAGCTTCCAAGTGCGTGCCTATCGCCTCGCCCGCTGCCAAACGCACCAGTACATCCGCCTCGCGGCCTGATGCAATAACGGTGTGCGCCCCGCTGCGTGCCGCGCGCTTGGCCGCGAGTATCTTGGTCAGCATGCCGCCCGTGCCGATGTTTGTCCCCGCGCCGCCCGCCATGGCTTCCAGCTCCGGTGCACCAGCGATGGCATGATGAATGAACTGCGCGTTTTTGTCCTTGCGTGGATCGGCAGAATACAGGCCTTGCTGGTCGGTCAGAATCACCAGCGCATCGGCCTCAATCAAATTAGCCACCAACGCGCCCAAGGTGTCGTTGTCACCCAGACGAATCTCTTCCGTCGCCACGGTGTCGTTCTCATTGATGATAGGAATGACGCCCAGAGACAGCAAAGTACGCAATGTGCTGCGGGCGTTCAGGTAACGCGTTCTGTCCGCCAAATCCTCATGCGTCAGCAGCAACTGGGCTGTATGTAAATCATGTTCGGCAAAGCAGCGTTCATACATCTGCACCAGCCCCATCTGGCCTACTGCCGCTGCTGCCTGCAACTCATTGACGGCTGTCGGGCGTTTTTTCCAGCCAAGGCGCTGCATGCCTTCGGCCACCGCGCCGCTGGAAACCAGAATCACCTGCTTGCCCTGCTTGACGAGCTTACTAATCTGCGCCGCCCATGCCGCGATACCGGCACGATCCAAGCCCTCACCGTTGTTGGTGACCAAGCTGGAACCCACCTTGACGACGCAGGTTTTACTCTGTTGCAGCAGTGATTTCATGTTCTGCTTTTTTGACCGTTTCCAAATAATCCATAATCGCGTAAGTCAGCTCTTTACAGCCCACACCGCTGATGGCGGAAATGGCGAATACACGGCCTTCCCAGCCATAGTTCTTTACAAAATCCGCAACCACTTGCTGCGGATTTTCAATCATATCAATCTTGTTCAACACCAGCCAGCGCGGCTTGTTATACAAGTCTTCATCGTATTTTTTCAGCTCGTTCACAATCGCTTTAGCTTCGGCCACGGGATCCACATCTGGGTCAAACGGTGCAATGTCTACCAGATGCAACAGCAACGATGTACGCGACAAATGGCGCAAGAACTGATGCCCCAAACCCGCGCCCTCCGCCGCGCCTTCAATCAAACCCGGCACATCGGCGATCACAAAGCTGCGATTCGCATCCACACGGACTACGCCCAAATTAGGATGTAGCGTGGTGAACGGATAATCCGCCACTTTCGGCTTGGCGGCAGACACACTGCGAATGAAGGTAGACTTACCCGCGTTGGGCATACCCAGCAAGCCTACATCGGCTAAAACTTTCAGCTCCAGATGCAGCTCGAAAGATTCGCCTGGCTCGCCTTGTGTACATTGTTTGGGGGATCGGTTGACGCTGGATTTGAAATGAATGTTGCCCAAGCCACCATTACCGCCTTTGGCAATCATTACTTTTTGATCGTGTGTATTCAAATCAATCAGCATCTGACCAGTCGCTTTATCACTGATGACCGTACCTACCGGCACTTTCAGCACCATATCATCACCGCCCGCGCCATAGCAATCGGAGCTGCCGCCGTTCTCGCCGCGCTGTGCGCGGAATGTGCGGGTATAGCGATAATCCACCAGCGTGTTCAGGTTGCGGTCAGCTTGCACATAGACACTGCCACCTTTGCCGCCATCGCCGCCGTTGGGACCGCCCATCGGCTCATATTTCTCGCGACGAAACGTGGCAACACCGTTCCCGCCATCGCCGGCGTACACCTTGATTGTTGCTTCGTCGATAAATTTCATATTGGAAACACTATAAATGAAAAAGCCCCATCATGCGATGAGGCTTTTTGCGTTAAATTCGCTTAAACCGCGACGACGTTTACTGTATGGCGCTTCAGTGCGCCTTTGGTTGTAAAAGTCACTTTACCGTCAATTTTTGCGTACAAGGTGTGGTCTTTACCCATACCAACATTGTCGCCAGCATGCATTTTTGTACCGCGTTGACGCACGATGATGCTGCCTGCTGAAACTACGGTTTCACCAAAGGCTTTTACGCCCAAACGTTTGGCTTGTGAGTCACGACCGTTGCGGGAACTACCGCCTGCTTTCTTGTGTGCCATGTCTATCTACCTCTTATTTAGCTGCAATCTTGTCAATTTGAATTTCAGTAAAACTTTGGCGATGGCCTTGGGTTTTACGATAGTGCTTACGGCGGCGCATTTTGAAGATCATCACTTTATCGCCACGACCATGAGAAACAACAGTCGCACTCACTTTGGCACCAGCTACCAAAGGTGCGCCAATCGTTACGTTATCACCATCAGCCACCAACAATACCTTGTCGATCACCACTTTGCTGCCAACGTCGCCAGCCAGTTTTTCCACTTTTAATTTGTCACCAGCGGCCACTTTATATTGTTTGCCACCTGTTTTAATCACTGCGTACATAATGCGCCTTTAAACCATGCGTTTTAGTAAACCGCGCATTATACGCAATTTTCCCGATAAAGCAAACCAAAATTGATACATTTTAAAATGTAAAAATCTCACCGGAACAACAACTAGCCCCTGCCGCGGCTATGTTAAAATGCGCGCATATTTTAAACGGTTTTTCGTGTGACACTTCAGAATATCCAATCCCAGATCGCCGCAGACATGCAAGCCGTGGATATGGTCATCCGCAGTTCGCTGACTTCCGAAGTCGCGCTCATCAATACCATTGCGGAGCATATCATCGGCGGCGGCGGTAAGCGCCTGCGACCCGCACTAGTACTGCTTTCCGGCGGCATGCTAGGCAGAGTAGATACAAGACACCACCAGCTCGCAGCCATCATTGAGTGCATCCACACCGCGACACTGCTGCATGATGACGTGGTAGACGATTCTCACATGCGCCGCGGCAAAAGTACGGCCAACCACCTGTTTGGCAATGCAGCCAGCGTGCTAGTGGGCGATTTCCTCTACTCCCGTGCATTCCAGATGATGGTGAAACTGCAAAACATGCGCGTAATGGAAGTACTGTCCGAAGCCACAAACACGATTGCCGAAGGCGAAGTGTTGCAACTGATGAACGTGCATAATGCCGATGTTACCGAGGCGGAATACATCAAAGTTATCCATTTCAAAACCGCCAAACTGTTCGAAGCCGCAGCCAGACTGGGCGCATTGATTCACGCGGGGTGCAGCCGGGGAGACGAAGAAAATATGGCACGCTATGGCATGCACTTGGGCACGGCGTTCCAATTAGTGGACGATGTGCTGGATTTAAGCGGCGATGCTGAAACCATAGGCAAAAATCTGGGGGATGACCTGAATGAAGGCAAGCCCACGCTGCCTTTGCTCTATGCCATGCAACAAGGCAATGAAGCTGCCTCCGAGCTCATCCGCCACGCCATCTTACATGGTGGGTTAGATGATCTTCCGCAAGTCTTGGCAGCTGTCAACAGCTCCGGCGCCAAGGATTATGTGCTGAACCTCGCCAGAAAAGAATCGCAGGCAGCATGCGATGCTATCGCGCGCTTTCCGGACAATCCTTACAAACAAACACTGGTTGCTTTGACGGAATTCGCCGTTAACAGAAGTTTCTAGTGTCCATTACCAAAACTGCTGCCCTGCAAGGCTTATTCCCTGCCTTGCAAAGCAAGGCTTTACATAATGAACGCGCGCGGCTGCGCAAGATTAGTTAAGCAAAATCTGCTCGCCACTATCCGCATTGTAGTAACTTAGGTGCGCACATTGGCTGGTGCCGGTGGTCAGGCTTCCATCAAACAGGGCTTTGCCTTCCACGTTTACCACGGCGTAACCGTTGTGATACAGCGTGACTTCCGCCGTTTTGGAATGCACATGCGCTTTTTCGCGCATGGCAAAACTGATGCAGGCCTCATCTTCCTCTTCGTCGAACACTTCCCAATCACCTTCACCGGTCAGCTGTTTCAGCCAGCCGGGCAAATCCACTTCCACACGGCAAATGATGGGCGTATTCCACGGGTCCTGGCCAGAGGCCTCTACATCGAGCAACTCTTTCAGTTCTTCAGGCAATACAATCGAGTCGGTCATATACATCACTTTCTTTAAGCACATGGCTTACGATTTCCATGCTACTCCAAGATGGAGACGCTGCAATAAATTTCAAGCAATATTTACGCCAGAGGCACAAAAAAATATCGCAAGTTGCATAGATGTAACAACGATGCGATGATACGGGCGGTTTACATTCAAACAGGGGGCACTATGCTGGACTTTTTTTCACCGATTTCCGACGTGTTGCGCAGCCAGCCCGGCACTTTCGTGGTGTTTTCCGTCATTTTGGGCCTAATGATCGGCAGCTTTCTCAATGTAGTGATTCACCGCCTGCCCAAAATGATGGAGCGCGAATGGCATGCCAACTGCCTGGAACTGCAAGGTCAGGAAGTTCCGGAACAACCCAAATACACGCTCGTATCGCCACGCTCCGCCTGCCCAAAATGCGGGCATCAGATCAGCGCACTGGAGAATATCCCGATTGTTAGTTGGCTGATGCTGGGTGGCAAATGCAAAGCCTGCAAAACGCCCATCAGCGCACGTTATCCACTGGTGGAAGCCCTGACTGGCGCACTGCTTGGGCTGGTCGCCCACAAGTTCGGCTATACCGGCATTACGCTTTTTGCATGGATTTATACGCTGGCGCTGATTACGCTGACTTTCATCGATTTCGACACCCAACTGCTGCCGGATGACATTACGCTGCCGCTGCTATGGCTTGGCCTGCTATTCAATCTTAATGGCGGCTTTACTGATTTGAAATCCGCCGTCATCGGCGCTATCGCGGGTTACCTGATTCTGTGGAGCGTGTATTGGCTGTTCAAAATCGTTACCGGCAAAGAAGGTATGGGCTACGGCGACTTTAAACTACTGGCCGCCATCGGCGCGTGGTTCGGTTGGCAATTGCTGCCTGCCGTGATTCTGCTCAGCTCCGTGGTCGGCGCAGTCATCGGCATTGGCCTTATCGCGTTCCGTGGCAAAACCGGTGGCACCGCAATTCCTTTTGGCCCGTTCCTGGCGCTGGGTGGTATTGCCGCGCTGTTCTTTGGCCAACAGCTTGCCGGTTTTTATCTCGCCTGATGTACGTTGTAGCGCTTACTGGGGGCATTGGCAGCGGCAAGTCAGAAGCTGCTAACATCTTCGCCAAGCTGGGTGTGCCGGTGGTGGACGTAGACGCCATCTCGCACGCGCTAACCGACAAACCGACCGCCCTGACAGCCAGTATTGGCGCGGAATTTGGGGCAGCCTATCTCACACCGCAAGGCACATTGAATCGGCCTGCCATGCGCGCTTTGGTGTTCTCGGACGACAATGCGCGCGAAAAACTTAACGCTATTTTGCACCCGGCCATTTATGACGAAGCGCTGAAACAACTGCAAGCGCATGCCGATGCGCCTTATCAATTGCTCGTCATTCCGCTGCTGTTTGAAAGCCCGCGCTATCTGCCGCTAATACAACACGCTTTGGTCATCGATTGCGACGAGCAAACCCAGATACAACGTGTCATGGCGCGCAGTCAACTTGGCGAGGCGGAAGTAAAGCGCATCATTGCAACACAGACCTCGCGCATGGAGCGTTTACGCCGCGCCGATGACGTGTTGAAAAATGACCAAGATTTGCAGAAATTGGCAAAAAAAATTGAACAATTACACAAAAAATATCTTAAGTCTTGCATAGTTAGCAAAACTACCTGATAATCCACCGCAATTTATTACGATAACGTGGCAATATCATTACAAAATGCCTGGCTACGAGTTTCCATTCAATGAGCGCGTACGCACACTGTTGCGTGTGGAAGACCTATTTAAGAAAGTGCTGTTGAATGTAGAAGACAGCCACCCGCAGCACCACCAGTCTGCCCTCGTCTATTTATTCCAAACTATGGATATCATAGATCGCATTGATATCCGCATAGATCTGCTACAAGAGCTGGATAAGCAAAAGCAAGCCATGCAGGCGCTACGCGGCAACCCCGTCATCGCGGAGAAGGTGCTGGAATCCATTATCAGCGAAATCGAAGCAGCTGCAGTTGCGTTGCGACAGGACAGTAACCGGCTTGGTCAGCATATCCGTGATAACGAGTGGATTTCCAGTATCCGTCAGCGCGCGCTGATTCCCGGTGGCATGTGCGAATTTGATATCCCTTCCTACCATCACTGGCTCAATCACCCGGAAACGCGCCGCAAAGCGGATTTCGAGCAATGGCTGGCGCCATTAATGGCTATGTATAATGCCATCCAGACCATATTGCATATTCTACGCGGTAGTGGAGAATCCGTTCAGCGTCGGGCAGAACACGGATTTTTCCAGCAAATGCTGGGAGGAGCAAAACCTGCCCAAATGCTGCGCGTCGAGATTGATGATGACTGCCCATGCTTTCCTGAAGTTAGTGCTAACAAATACGCCATCAACGTGCGCTTTTATGGCTTGGACTATGTGCAAAAACCCAAACAGTGTGATCATGATGTAGACTTCGTGATGACGCTTTGCAACCTTTAGGGAGTACCTATCCTATATGGTCAAACCCCGCATGGTTGCTTGCCCGCAATGTGGCGCACTATCCGAATTTTCTCCCGCTAACCCGTTCCGTCCTTTTTGCTCCCAGCGCTGCAAACTGATAGACTTGGGCGCATGGGCGAATGAAGATTACAAGATTGCGGACCAGCAGCCGTCCGAAGATTTTGAAACCGACCAACCGGACTAAAAATGCGCTATTTTTTATTGCTATTTATCATTTTGCTAACCGCCTGCAAAGCCAATAATGGCGCGGACTCTGGCGTAGCCATTTCAGATGCATGGGTGCGTGCCAACGCCCCAGGCCAAAGCGTAGGCGTGGCCTACATGACACTCACCAGCCCGCAAGACAGCACTTTGGTTTATGTAGAAACCGAAGCCGCCGGTGAAGTACAAATCCACAGCATGACGATGGACAACGGCGTGATGAAAATGCGCATGCTGGACGAATTGACATTAAAAGCCAAGCAGCCCGAAAAACTCGCCCCGGGCGGCTTTCACCTGATGTTGTTTGACTTGCCCAAGCCACTCAAAGCAGGCGAGCAAGTCAAGTTTCGACTGTGTTTTAAAAATACTGCCGGAAAAATTACAGACCAGCTTGTCACGGTGCCGGTAAAAGAAGCCGCCGAATAACTACCAGATTGCGCGCTGCATTGCCACGCCGCGCGCACCTGCCGCCCAGGCGCTATTTAATTGGCTTTCAGACATGCCGCCCAGCGCATAAACGGGAGTTTCAATACTTTGAATCAGCTCTGCAAAGCGCGCCCAGCCTAGCGTTTCGGCCTGCGGATGACTAAGCGTAGGCAACACTGGCGAGAGCGTGACAAAATCCAAATCCAGCTTTTGCGCTTGCGCCAATTCATCGGCATTGTGGCAGGAAGCCGCCACTATCAAGCCTTTTGGCTTCTCGACAAGCCGCATCAGCGCTGCGCTTGGCAGATGCACGCCGTCCGCGCCAAGCTCCCGCGCTATTTCTACATGCGTATTCAGCAGCACTTTCGCGCCATAAGACTTCGCAATCGCCAGCATTTGTTGCGCCAAACGCTTTAAATCTGGCAAATCCAGCTGCTTTTCGCGAATTTGAATAAGCCTGCAGCCCTTATTACATGCGGCTTCCAGAGCATGTAAAAACGTAGTTTCGCCCATTCCGGCCACATTGGAAATCGCATAAACCGGCGGTAGCGCCAGCGATTTCATAATCGGCGCATTGGCAGGCAAAACGGGTGAAACAGAAACGGCTTGTGGATTCTGCCAACAAAACTCTTGGCCTTCGTGCGGCGTAAGCTCGCCCTGCCATTCGGTCACAAAATGAAAATGCAAATGTACGGTTTTAGCAGGCGAATCGTACGTTTCAGGATAATCGTAAACGCGCTGTAGCCAAGGCTGGATGCGAGTTGGTGTGATTCCTAGCTCTTCTTTCAGCTCACGAATCAGCGCATGTTCCGGCGTTTCACCCGCTTCGATCTTACCACCGGGAAACTCCCACCAGCCCGCCCACGGCTTACCTTGCGGACGGCTTGCCATGAGAAATTCGCCATTGGGTTTGATGAGCACGCCAACAGCAACGTGCGTGATTTTGGTCACGCCTTTAACCCTAACCTGCCCGCGTAATCACGCGCAAACTGGTAAGCCACGCGCCCGCTGCGCATGCCGCGCAGATGCGAAAAATGCAACGCGGCACGGCTTGCAGCCTCATCCCACGTCACATTGAACGTACCAAGCCAACCCTCGCAAATCTTCAGATACTCGTCTTGGTCGAACGGATAGAACGACAGCCACAGCCCAAAACGCTCAGCCAGCGCGACCTTTTCATCAATGGTTTCAAACGGTCGAATTTCACCATTCCCACCCAGCACCGGCTGATTATCTCCCATCATTTCTGGCATCAAGTTTTTGCGGTTGGATGTCGCATAAATCAGCACATTGTCTGCACCGCCCGCAATCGAGCCATCCAGCGCGACTTTAAGCGCTTTGTAGCCGGTATCGTTCGCCTCAAACGTCAGGTCATCACAAAAGATAATGAATTTTTCCTGACGATTTCTCACCTGTTCGACGATTTGGTCAAGATGCACCAAATCCTGCCGTTCCACCTCAATCAAGCGCAAACCGTCTTTGGCATAGGCGCTCAACAACCCTTTGATTAAACTGGATTTCCCCGTACCGCGCGCACCGGTCAGCAACACATGGTTAGCGGGCAGCCCTTGCAAAAATTGGCGCGTGTTGCGCACGATTTCCGCCTTTTGCGCATCCACAAATTGAATATTATCTAGCGAGATTTGATGCGGATGCGAAACTGCTTGCAAATGACCGTGATTGCCCTGCATCACCCAGCGCCATGCGATAGCCTTCCAACCCACCACCCTGGAAGGCGCATGGAATAAGGCTTCCAGCTTGCCAATCAAGGCCTCGGCGCGTTCAACCAATTGGTCGGGTTTACTCATCAACTTCTGTAATCGGCGTTAATTTTTACGTAATCGTAGCTGAAATCACACGTCCACACCGTGCAATCTGCCTTGCCGCGATTCAGCGCCACGCGCACCAAAATGTCCGATTCTTTCATAACCGCCGCGCCTTGCTCTTCGCGGTAACTCGCTGCGCGACCGCCTTTTTCCGCTACCAGCACATCGCCCAAATAGAGTTCCATGTTGTTCACGTCAAGATCATCTATACCCGCATAGCCAATCGCCGCCAAAATACGCCCAAGATTCGGGTCGGACGCAAAGAACGCCGTTTTGATGAGCGGGGAATGCGCAATCGCGTAGGCCACCTTACGGCATTCTTCTTCGCTCTTGCCATCTTCCACGCGCACGGTCATGAATTTAGTTGCACCTTCGCCATCACGCACGATTGCTTGCGCCAGCTCAATCGCAACTTCGGTTAATTTGTCGCGAATTGCAGCGAAATGAGGGTTATTTTCATCAATCATTGCATTTCCCGCTTTGCCAGTTGCCATCAGAATCAAGCTGTCATTGGTACTGGTGTCGCCATCCACCGTGATGCAGTTGAACGATTTATTCACCGCATGCTTGATAATGGTCTGAAGCGCGGATTGGCCGATTGCCGCATCGGTCGCAATGTAGCCCAGCATGGTCGCCATGTTCGGATGAATCATGCCGCTACCCTTGCTGATGCCGGTAATCGTTACGGTTTTGCCATCTATCTGAAATTGACGCGAGGTGCCTTTGGCGACAATATCGGTGGTCATAATCGCCTCAGCCGCATTCAGCCAGTTATCGGCTTTCAGGTTTTCAATGGCAGCAGGAAGCCCAGCAACCACGCGGTCTACAGGCAATGGCTCCAGAATCACGCCAGTAGAAAATGGCAGCACCTGGTTTGGCTGGATATTCAGCGACTTGGCTAAGGCATCACAGCTTTGCTTGGCGCGGGTCAAGCCATCTTCACCCGTGCCCGCGTTGGCACAACCGGTGTTGACCAAAATCGCACGTATGCCGTTGTTGGCAGCCAAATGTTCTTTACACACCGTCACCGGCGCAGCGCAAAAGCGGTTGAGCGTGAACACACCAGCAACCGTTGTGCCTTCAGCCAGCTTCATCACCAGCACATCTTTGCGGTCGGGTTTGCGCACATGCGCTTTGGCGAAACCTAATTCGATGCCGCTGACGGGCAATAGGGATGCGGCTTCCGGGGCAGTCAATTTAACGGGCATATCTACAATCCTTCTATCTTGTTTTTAGTCAATCAAGCACGACGCCAAGACGTGCCTTGTGGCGTGTCTTCTAAAACAATGTCGGCATCGGCGAGTTCTTTACGAATACGATCAGCCTCAACGAAATTTTTGGCTTTTTTGGCTTCCAACCTTGCCCCAATCAGCTTATCAATATCCTGTGGGCTGTATCTAGACGCAACCCCGCTCACAACCGATCCACTTCCCACTAAAGCGCCAGAAAGATCATGAATTACTTTAGCTTGACCTTGCAAAAACGCATTCGCATCTCTTTGCAGCAGACCAACCACGCCACCCAGATTTTTCAGCAATGCGGCGGCTTCTAATGACCCGGTTTTATTCAATTCATTCGCTAAATCGAACAACACCGCCATCGCTTCCGGTGTATTGAAATCATCATCCATCGCAGCTTTGAAACGCGCAGCATAAGGCTCATTCCAGTCTATTTTGTGAGTACTCACTTCGCGACCACGCAGCGCCGTATATAGCCGGGCAAGAGAAGCTTTAGCGTCATCCAAATGCTGATCAGAATAATTGAGCGGGCTGCGATAATGCGCGCGCAGGATGAAAAAACGCACCACTTCGGCATCGTATTTTTTCAGCACTTCGCGGATGGTGAAGAAGTTGCCGAGCGATTTGGACATCTTCTCATCGTCCACGCGCACAAAGCCGTTGTGCATCCAGGTATTGGCCATCACGCAGCCGTGCGCGGCTTCACTTTGCGCGATTTCGTTCTCGTGATGCGGAAACTGCAAATCCATGCCGCCGCCGTGAATGTCAAAATGGTCACCCAGATGTTTCTCGCTCATCACCGAACATTCGATATGCCAGCCAGGACGCCCTGCGCCCCAAGGCGAATCCCAACTTGGCTCGCCCGGCTTGACGGATTTCCACAACACAAAATCCATCGGGTCTTTTTTGAAGCTGTCCACTTCCACACGCTCGCCTGCACGCAAGTCCTCAAGCGACTTGCCAGAGAGCTTGCCGTATTCGGCGAAGCTACGCACGCTGTAGAACACATCGCCATTCGCAGCATGGTACGCATGACCCTTTTCAATCAGCTTGGCAATCATATCCAACATGCCTTGCACATGGTCGGTCGCGCGCGGTTCGATGTCAGGCCGGATGATGCCAAGCGCTTTCGCGTCTTCATTCATAAAATCAATATAGCGCTGCGTCAGCGCGTTAATGGTTTCGCCGTTCTCGTTGGCGCGCTTGATAATTTTGTCGTCAATGTCCGTAATGTTGCGCACATAGGTCACATCGTAACCACTGGCACGCAGCCAGCGGGAAACCATATCGAACACCACCATGACGCGCGCATGCCCTAAGTGGCAATAATCATAAACGGTCATGCCGCACACATACATGCGGACTTTGCCTGGCTGGATGGAAACGAAATCGTCCTTGCGGCGCGTAAGTGTGTTGTAGATGCTTAACATGGATAAAAACGATGGGGAAAATTAACAATAAACATTAAAGTTTTTCCAATAAAACCAAATATCTGCGCTTTAAAGCTGATGGACTATTGGATGTTAGCTAAGCAATTGGTAGAATTGGCTTTTCTTAACAAGAATCAGTATAACATAATGACCATGAAGAGCGTTTTACTCAAAAAACTATTAGCGCCAATTTTACTGCTGGGGGCATTGACTGCGGCAGAGGCTGCAGCCGATGAATTGAAAGACATCTCGCAAATGGCTGAACAGGGCCAGCAGGCGCAAGCGCTGGAGCGCATCAACGCGTACCTGGCAGCCAACCCCAAAGATGCGCAAGGCATGTTCATGAAAGGCATCATCCTGGCCGAAAGCGGCAAACGCGATGAAGCGATTAAAGCCTTTAACGACTTGACGCAGAAATATCCCAGCCTACCCGAGCCATACAACAACTTGGCAGTATTGTATGCGGAAGGCGGTCAATACGATCAAGCCAAAAAGGCCTTGGAAACCGCAATAAAAACGCACCCCAGCTACGCGATTGCGCACGAGAACCTGGGCGACATTTACGCGCGCATGGCGTCAGAAGCCTACGATAAAGCACTGCAACTAGATAATGGCAACTCACGCGCACAAAGCAAGCTAGCCCTGATCAAGGACTTGTTCGGCACCGGTAACAAAACGGTCGTAGCAGCAAAAGCCGACCCTGCCAAACCGATTAAAGCTGGCACACAGCCGATTCGACCTGCAGACAAGAAACCTGAAACTGCGAAAACGGATGCAGCACCTGTCAACGATGAAGCTGCGGTTACCGACGCAGTGAACAATTGGGCCAAAGCCTGGTCTAGCCAGAATGTAGATAAATATTTGGACAGCTATGCCGACAGCTTTAAACCAGCCAAAGGCCAAAGCCGCAAAGTTTGGGAACAGACACGCCGTGAACGCATCAGCAGACCGAAAAACATTGCCGTGGAACTGAGCAACGTAAACGTGACCATGACTGGCCCGGACAGCGCCAAAGTAAGCTTCAAACAAAGCTATCGCGCCGATGGCAAACCGATTCGCACCGACAAAACACTGGCGATGAAAAAAGTAAATGGCGCTTGGCTGATTGATGAGGAAGTTGCCTCTAACTAACCTAGGGGTCAATAAGCGAGTAATGTTGTACAAGCGGCTATCCAGAACCATCAAATACTGCATCATTGCCGGTAGCGTGCTGTTGCCATGGAACGCAACTGCGGTCAACCATGGCAACTTGTCCAGCAAAGACCTGGTGCGTCAGCTTGGGCGAGATGTGATTGACAGCTTGCTGGTAAAAAGCCTGCAGGAAATCTCGCAGGGCAACACCAGGCAGGCGCTGAACACCATCAACCAGCTTATCATTCAAGTGCCTAATTTCAAGCTGGCCCATTTGATTCGCGGTGACTTGATCAGCTCGCAAGGCCAGGCTCTACAGGCGTTTGGCAACCCCAGCACAGACGTGAGCCCCCAGCTTTCACAGGATAAAATCGAAGGGCTACGAGAAGAAGCGCGCATACGCATCAAGCATTATTTTTCTAACGAAGCACCTCCCGAGACGCCAAACCTGCTGGCCTTGCTGGACGATTCCCAAGCGCATCTGATCGTGGTGGACACTACCCAGTCGCGTTTATTTGTGTATCAAAAAACCGGGCAAGGATTGAAATATGCCGCAGATTACTATGTCACTATAGGTAAAAATGGCGCCGGTAAAAATGTGGAAGGCGATAAACGTACGCCGTTAGGGCTGTATTTTGCCGGATCAAAACTCAAACAACCACTGGACGATTTCTATGGCGATGGCGCCTACCCGCTCAACTATCCGAACGAGTTAGATCAGCGCCATAACCGTAGCGGCTCCGGCATCTGGCTGCACGGCACGCCCAGCGACACCTACAGCCGCCCGCCGCGCGCCAGCGATGGCTGCGTGGTGCTGAGCAACCCGGACCTGAAGGCGCTGGCGCCTGTATTGCAGCATGGCAATACGCCCGTGATCATCGTAGACAGCGAAGCTTGGCAAACAGGCGACCTCGAGCAGGATGACATCAAGGAATCTCTGCTGGCTGAATTGGAGGCATGGCGTAAAGACTGGGTATCCCAGAACACCGACGCCTACCTAAGCCACTATTCCAGGCAATTCTTCTATAGCGATGGCAATTTGCAACGATGGGCGGATTACAAACGCGGTATCCAGGCCAGCAAGCCCAAAGTCAGCATCGACCTCGATCACATCAGCATGTTTGGTTATCCTGCAAGCGTACAAAACAATGCACAGCAGATCATCGTGGTAAATTTCGAACAGGACTTCCGCAGCGCCTCCCTGCAAAACAAGATGCGCAAGCGTCAATACTGGATCTATGAAAACAAGCAATGGAAAATCTTATACGAAGGCGCAGCATAATGCCCTTAAAACATATCTTGATCGCCGCCTATTTATTGGTTTGTACAGGCGCGGCCTTTGCGGGGCCACAGGTGGAATTCCAAACATCTCAAGGGAATTTTACCGTTGAGCTCTACCCGGAAAAAGCGCCCCAAACCGTAGCCAATTTCTTGCAATATGTGAAAGATGGGTTTTATGAAAACACCATTTTTCATCGCGTCATCGACCGTTTTATGATTCAGGGTGGCGGGTTTGAGCGTGACTTAGCGGAGAAACCCACTCGTGCCCCCATCATCAACGAGGCCAGCAGCGAACTACCTAACCAGCCTGGCACTATCGCAATGGCCAGAACAATGGATCCCAACTCTGCCACCTCACAGTTTTTCATCAACCTGGTTGATAATGTCACGCTGAACCATCAAGGTCCGGAACCGGAACTGATAGGTTATTGCGTATTTGGCAAAGTCACCAAAGGCTTTGAGGTGGTGCGAAAAATCGGCGTTGCCCCAATAGGCGATGTCGGCGGTTTTTCGCATGTGCCCATCAGGCCGATTATCATCAAGCAGGTAAAACTCATCCCTGAACCTGCGCACTAACTTTCAACTCAATACAAGGATTATTCGTGGTTAAACTAACGACAAATTTTGGTGACATTACAATCGAACTGGATGCAGAAAAAGCCCCTGTCACCGTTCAAAACTTTCTGAACTATGTCGAGAAAGGCTTTTATGATGGCGTGATTTTCCATCGCGTAATCAATAGCTTCATGATTCAAGGGGGCGGATTCGATGCCAATATGCGTCAAAAAAGTACTGATGCGCCCATCAAGAACGAAGCCAACAACGGCCTGGGCAATGACAAATACACCATCGCCATGGCACGCACTTCCATTCCGGACTCAGCCACTGCACAATTTTTTATCAACGTGGCAGACAACGAATTTCTGAACCACACCTCTCCCACACCCAGCGGCTGGGGCTATTGCGTGTTTGGTAAAGTCACCTCTGGCATGGATGTCGTAGACAAAATCAAGGCCGTCAAAACCACTAGCAAAGCCGGGCATCAGGATGTGCCTGTAGAGCCCGTCGTCATTGAAAAAGCAGAAGTGTGCTAACTTAAGTTAGCCACTTTCACACGTTCCCGCATAGCTGTGCATCACACACTATTCATTTCTGACCTACATCTGTGTGATACACGGCCTGGCATTACCTCGGCATTCTGCGAATTCTTGGCCAGCACAGCATCGCAGGCTGATGCGCTTTATATTCTGGGTGACTTGTTTGAATATTGGCCCGGAGATGACTGCATAGCGGCTGGCCATTATGCCGATACCATAGCCGGCCTGCACACGCTGACGCGGTCAGGCGTACCGGTATTCTTCATGCATGGCAACCGGGATTTCCTGATTGGAGAAACTTTTGTTCAAATCAGCGGCAGCCGATTGCTACCAGACCCTTGCTGCATAACGCTTTACGGTGCGTCGGTACTCATGAGCCATGGCGATATATTATGCACGGACGATTTGGCCTACCAGCAGTTTCGCCAGCAGGTAAGACAGCGAGACTGGCAAACTGAATTTCTGGGAAAACCGCTTTTGGAACGCATCGCCATCATCCAGCAACTGCGTGTTGCCAGCAACAGAGAGAAATCTGTCAAAACCATGGCTATCATGGATGTCAATCAGGACGCTGTTAGCAGATTGCTTACCGACTATGCGTATCCACCGACATTGATTCATGGCCACACACACCGTCCCGGCGTGCATCAATATGAGATTGATGACCACCACTGCACGCGCTGGGTATTGGGAGATTGGTACAACCAAGGCAGCTATCTACGTATGGACGCAGATGGAATCACTTCCCATGCCTTAAAAATTTAAACCGATCCGTTTAAAATCTCTACTTCATTCACCTCGTCTATTTGCTCCCTGTCCAAGAACTCCTCGGCATAACGCAAATAAATCTTCTCGCGAATAAACAGATCAAAAACATCGGGGTCAATATGCTGATCCCGCTTCATTCTGGCCAGAATCGCCAACGTCTCCGAAAGCGTCTTGGCTTTCTTGTATGGCCGATCCTTGGAAGTCAATGCCTCGAAAATATCCGCCACACCCATCATGCGGGCTGGAATAGACATTTGCTCACGTTTCAACCCTTTTGGGTAACCCTTGCCGTCCATGCGTTCGTGGTGTCCGCCAGCATATTCCGGAACACGTTTCAGATGCTCCGTATAAGGCAGCGACTCCAGCATATTGATGGTGACTACTATATGATTATTGATGA